>NZ_JBXWMW010000008.1:0-150378 GCF_059610045.1 Ruegeria sp. YTSA168 | reverse complement strand
GCTTGGCACCGATTTCCTGAATCGGCTTCTTGTTCGCCTCACGCGCGATTTCGATGTCAGATTTATAGCTCATTGGGCAGGGTCCCTGATTGAATGCCGTGCAAATTCGGCGCGGCGCGCCGATGCTGAGCAACCCATACCGTTGTGTACAAATCCAATGGCTATGGATTCCGACATATTCATGCCGCGAAACGGCGTTAGGTCGACTCTGTCGTTTCTAATCGGAAACCCAGGCCACCTATGGCGCCCAAATCGGTTGATCGGGAACAAACAGTTTCATCCTGTCGCCAATGCGTAGTTCGCCGGGCCGCTCGACCCATGCAGTCACCCCACGGCGTCCCTTCGCAGCAGGCTTGAACCCCGCCCCGTGGCCGGCGTGCTCCGCTTCAATCTCACGCCCCGGCAAGATACAAGGCGCGTTCTCCATATCGACTGTGAGCGTTACATTACCGTCGCCCTTTAATCGGGACGAAGGTGGAATATGCGAAAAGTCAGGGATCCCCTGTAGAACAATCGAAGCGCCGAGATAAGACGGATCCAACTGATCAAGGCTCATCTCGGCGGCGATCTCGTCCAGTTCTTCAACAGACAAAATCGAGAGCTGACGCACATTTCGGATTTCAGTCCCTTTTGGGTAAAGGTTCCCAACCCGGACACAGGATGCGCGATTGAGCCCTTCATGGCGCTCACCCTGAACACCCTCAAATTCAAGCCTCAGCGCTTCGACCGCCTGTGCACGCAATGATGCCCCTGCAGGGACATACCCCAACCAGATCACCTCGGCTGAATACTCTGTTTCGCGCAAAAACGGCATGGGCTATCCTTCTCTATCGTGCCACGCGCGCATAATGCGCATGCATGCAGCGATGGAAAGAAAAAACCCGGAGGCAGGCTCCGGGTTTTCTGATTATGCCGTTGGTTCAGGCTCCATCCCACCTTCGGGTGGGGATTTCTTGGCCTTGGTCTTGGGAATCGCCGTAACGCTCGGCGCGCTGCCCTCATCCGGCTTATCGCCCTCGTCGTCGCTTTCGCTGGGCGGCTCGCCATTCATGACGCGCTTGATCTCGTCCCCGGTTAGGGTTTCGTATTCCAGCAGACCCTGGGCCAGACGCTCCCACGCCTCGTTCTTGTCGGTCAGGATTTTGTAAGCGTGCTCATATCCCTGCTGGATCAGACGCTTCACTTCTTCCTCGATCAGCTCTTTGGTATGCGCGGACACCGAGAATCCGGCTGTATTGCCCGAGTACCCCTCATGCGCTTCGGCATAGTCAATATTGCCGACCTTGTCGGACATACCCCAACGCATCACCATCGCGCGCGCCAATTGGCTGGCCTGCATGATGTCACCGGCGGGGCCGTTCGACACATGATCCTCACCATATTTGATCACCTCGGCGGCCTTGCCTGCCATGGTCATGGCCAACTTTTGCTCACACTCATCCCGGTGATAGTTCAGACGGTCCATCTCGGGCAGTGACACCACCATACCCAGCGCACCACCGCGCGGAATGATCGTCGCCTTGTAGACTGGATCGCACAAGGGCAGTTCCAGACCAACAACCGCGTGACCGGCTTCGTGATACGCGGTCTTTTCCTTTTGGTCCTGGGTCAGCACCATCGAGCGGCGCTCGGCCCCCATCATCACCTTGTCTTTGGCGTTCTCAAAATCTTCCATAGTGACAAAGCGACGGCCCACACGAGCAGCCATCAACGCGGCCTCGTTCACAAGGTTTGCCAGATCGGCACCGGAAAAGCCCGGAGTACCCCGCGCGATGATCCGCAGATCGACATCGGGGCCCAGAGGTGTCTTACGCGCATGTACGCCCAAGATCTTCTCACGGCCTTTGATGTCAGGATTGCCGACGGTCACGTTGCGGTCAAACCGGCCCGGACGCAGCAAGGCAGGGTCCAATACGTCTTTGCGGTTGGTGGCCGCCAGAATGATCACACCTTCATTGGCCTCGAACCCGTCCATTTCGACCAGCAACTGGTTAAGGGTCTGCTCGCGTTCATCGTTACCACCGCCGTAACCCGCGCCGCGATGGCGGCCCACAGCGTCGATCTCGTCGATGAACACGATACACGGCGCGTTCTTCTTGGCCTGCTCGAACATGTCGCGCACACGGGATGCACCGACACCCACGAACATTTCAACAAAGTCAGAGCCTGAGATGGTGAAGAACGGCACCCCCGCCTCTCCCGCAATCGCACGGGCAAGAAGCGTTTTACCGGTGCCCGGAGGGCCGACTAGAAGCGCGCCTTTCGGGATCTTGCCGCCGAGGCGCGAGAATTTCTGCGGGTTGCGCAGGAATTCAACGATCTCTTCCAGCTCTTCCTTGGCCTCATCGATGCCCGCCACGTCATCAAACGTCACGCGGCCATGCTTTTCGGTCAGCATCTTGGCCTTGGACTTGCCAAAACCCATCGCACCGCCTTTGCCGCCGCCCTGCATCCGGTTCATGAAATAGACCCAAACCCCGATCAGCAGCAGGAAGGGCAGCAGAGTGATCAGGAAAGATTGAAAGCCAGACTGCTGCTGTTTCTCAGCGCGCACAGGAATGTTCTCGTCGATCAGCAGCTTTGTGACCTCGGCATCGCCAGGTTTGATCGTCACATAGGTTCCGCCGGTTTCGGTGGTATAGCGAATCTGTTCGCCATCCAGTGTCACATTCTTGACTTCACCGTTCTGCACGGCGCTGACAAAGTCGGAATAGGTTCGTTCATTGCTCTGAAGCGTTCCGCCTGGTCCACTGAACAAATTGAACAGTGCAAGGATCAGCAAGAACAGAACGACCCAGAAGGCGATATTGCGAGCGTTGCCCAAGGAAATTCTCCCAAAAGATTTCGGCAAATAGCAATTTGCCGGGTTGCTTCTTAAAATAGAGAGGATTGGCGCAGGTTCAATGCGATAAAAACGACGCGTGAAACTCGGACCATTCCGGTGCCCGTTCTGCGGTCCAGCCATTGGGAAAGCCTGCCAAAGGCGCCGCCTGGAGTTCATCGCCGCGCCAGACCGCTGGTGAGGATTGTAGCGCAAGGCGCGGACGCCCCGTTGCGCGCCAATCTGGAACCAAGGCAAGCCCGACCTCACCCAGCGCGCGGATTTCAAATCCGTCGGTCCCCGGCCCAGTTAAAATCCAACGCGCATCCCAGCGCGCGGCGGGGGGCGCTCTCAGGCTGGCAATGGCCTGAAACTCTCTGCAAATCCAAGTGTTCGCGGCTTGAGGCACCAGCAGACACCCGCTTAGCGATCCAGCTTCCCCATTGTCCAGCGCTTCTACGGCTTGGTTCAAAGCAGACTGACGTGGTGGATATCCGGGCCCTGAGATCCAGCTGAGGATACCAACAAGTAGCCGGCGCTTGATCTCGGCTGGCAAGGTTTGATACGCGGCCCGATCCACACAAACATCCCCGTCGACCACAACCGCGGCCTTGCGGGCGGATTCCTGCGTAAACAGGTCCAGCGCCTCACGCGCTTGGGTAAGGTTGCTGGCGACACGCGACAAGGTTTCCGGCGTTATCCCCAGCGGAGATAGGTCAGCAAGTGCCTTTCGGGCTTTGATCCGGTCAAACCTTTTGTCCTGATTCGATGGATCCTCGATCCACTTCAGCCCCTTATCCGATAGATAGTCGCGCAAGCTATGGCGGGTGGTCCCAAGCATCGGGCGCAGAATGGTTACACCCTCTCGGACATGCGCAACTGGCATGGCTGCAAGGCCTGTAACCCCAGCGGAGCGGGCCAGCCGCATCAGCACGGTTTCTGCCTGATCATCCGCAGTATGACCCAAAGCAATCGCAGGGATATTATTGGCATGCGCCCATTGAGCCAGCAATGCATACCGTGCCTGCCGCGCCTGATCCTGCAGATTACCTGAGCCGTCCCAGCCTTGCCACTTAAGGGTATCGTGTTTCAGCCCCAGGTCAGCCGCCTGCCGCGCTACAATTTGGGCCTCTTCGGCCGCTTCTGGTCGCAAGCCGTGGTCAACCGTGGCTACATATAGTTCAGTCCCTTCATGCGCAGTGATTTCAGCGAGAAGGTGCATCAGCGCCACCGAGTCGCCACCGCCCGAGACTGCGATACCCAGTCGTTGCGGCAGCCGTTCAGGCAGCCGGGCGCGAATATCGGATTTCAGGCTGGTCGGGGTCCGGCTCAAGAACACCCCAGTGAGGCCATTTCCTGTGTGGCATTTGACGCGGGACCAGAGGACGGGAACCGAACGCCAACCTCACTGAGGGTGATACAGGCCTGATCGGTTTGACCCAGACGGCCCAGCGCCGCGCCGAGCTCATACAACGCCTCGGGGGCAACCGCCCCTTCGGAATCGCCGGTGAAGCTGGCCAGAAAGGCGCGTGCCGCTTCGCGCGTGTCACCCAGACCTTCCAGTGCCTGCCCACGTTTCAAATGCGCCTCGGGCGCCAAAGGGCTGCCGGGATAGGATGTATCGAACTGCGCAAACTTGGTCGCGGCGGTCTGGAAATCACCATCGGCCAGCGCTTGCGACGCATCGTTAAAATCCGCCTGCTCGCCAACGGCCAGTTCCGCCTGCTCGGTCGCAGGAGGTGTGGCCGGTGTTATGACCGCTGCGCCCGAACCTGTGTCCTCTCCACCCAGTGTACTGGTTGGTTCGCCAGAAATTTCACAATTGGTCTCCAACTCACAAAGGCGGAATTCAAGATCCCCGATCCGGTTGGTCCCATCGGTCACAATGTTCTGCACCCGCTGGTTCAATTGCTCGGTCTGACGCGTCAGACGTTGTAGCTCGGCCTCAATCGCGTCGACGCGTTCAAGCACAGAACTGCCGGACAGGTTCGGCGCCGGAGAGCCGGTGGTCGAAAACTCGCGCTTCAGGCGCTGTATCTCCACATGCAGCACCGTCAGTTCCTGCCGGATATCCGCCAGTGTCTGCTGATCCTGCGCTTGCGCCACGCCCGCCGTTGCGACAACTGCGGCCAAAACCCATCCTGCAAGTCTCATCGTCTTACCCCAAGGTTGAACCGGTCAGCACTGTTACCGCGCGGCGGTTCTTGGAATAGCATTCCTCGGTGCTACAAATTTCAATCGGGCGCTCTTTGCCATAGCTTACAGTGGTCAGTCGGTTGCCCGCCACACCCCGCGAAATCAGGAACTCACGCGCGGCATTGGCGCGGCGAGCACCCAGCGCAAGGTTATACTCGCGCGTGCCTTGCTCATCGGCATGGCCTTCGATTGTGGCTACATAGTCAGGGTTCGCCATCAACCACTCGGCCTGCCCCTGCAGCACCGTTTGAGCCTGCGGCGAGAGGGTCGACTGATCCACCGCGAACAAGACGCGATCCCCAACCGTTTGCTGGAAATACGCAGGTGAGCGCGGATCACTGGGTGACCCCGCAACAATCGAACCGCTGCCACCAGGACCGCCACCGCCCAAAGCCGAAGGATCATTGTTTGCGCAGGCTGCAACCACGCTCAGCGCGCCCAGTGCCAGGATTTTGCCCAATATGTTCATCTCAAGTGCCTCGTTGTTTTGTTCGTTGCTGCCTGTCTACCACAGGGGCGGTTTCTTGTGAACGTTCCCGCACATCTGCAGCGATCAATTCTGTAACGGACCCCATGACGGGTCGCTGCCACCGTCCGGTGTGCGCACCGGGCGCAGGTTCCGCCCCGAGATATCTACCGAATAAAGCGTCGCCCGACCGCTTGCGCCCTGTGTCTCACGAGTGAACATGATGACCCGCCCGTTCGGGGACCATGTTGGCCCTTCGTCCAGGAAGGACGATGTGAGCAGGCGTTCTTCGTCCCCATTGGTGCGCATCACACCGATATGGAAACGGCCTTTGTTTTGCTTGGTGAACGCGATCAAATCTCCGCGCGGCGACCAGACGGGTGTGCCATAACGACCTTGTCCAAAGCTGATCCGCGTTGCCTCGCCCCCATTTGCGGGCATGACATAGAGTTGTGGCGTACCCGAACGGTCGCTTTCAAAAACGATCTGGCTGCCATCCGGCGAATAGCTGGGCGCGGTTTCAATCGCGGGCGTATTGGTGAGCCGCGTACTTTGTCCCGAGGCCAGATCCATCTTCCAAAGGTCGGTGTTGCCGCCCTGGATCAGCGAATAGACAATAGACCTTCCATCCGGCGAGAAGCGGGGCGAGAAACTCATGGTGCCACCCTGCGTATTCAATTCCTGACGCCGCACGCTGCCGACATCCAGCACGTAGATACGCGGGCTGCCCGTTTCATAGCTGGTATACAGAAGCCGGTCCCCGGTGGGCGAAAAGCGCGGGGCCAGAACGATCGCGGAACTGTCTGTCAGGTACTGAACATTTGCTCCGTCATAATCCATAATCGCCAACCGTTTGAGACGTTGGTTCTTGGGGCCGCTTTCCGAGACAAACGCCACGCGGCTGTCAAAATAGCCCCCCTCACCCGTGATCCGGCTATAGACCTGATCGGCAACCTTATGCGCCATGCGCCGCCACCCATCGGTGGTTCCGGCCAGCTGCAGCCCGTTGCCCAGTTCTTGACCTGAGAACACATCCCAGACCCGGAACCTGACCGTCAGCCGCTTGCCCGAGACATTGACCGCGCCGGTTATCAGTGCCTGCGCATTGATCGCTTTCCAATCGGCAAATTGCACTGGTGCATCAAAGCTGCTGACGCGGCTGATGAATGCGTCCGAGGAGATTTCGCGGAACAGCCCCGTTCCAGTCAGATCCGCCGCGACAACGCGGGAAAGATCGGCGGCATATTGTGTCGCGGATGGTCCATCCGGCACAAAATTCGGAACCGCAAAGGGCATCGGCTCGATGATCCCTTCGTCGATTTCCAGGCGCAGCGGGCCGCTCTGCGCGTATACCGGGGCCGACATCAGGGTCAGACCAAGGACGAGGCTGGTCAGAAGTTTCATCATTTGATCCGCATCCTCTCGGGATTGAATGTAATCTCAATATCCTGCCACTGATCGTATTTGTCAGCAGGCAGATCGTACCCACGCGCGCCACAGCGCAAAATTGCCCGTCGTGCGGCCTGATAGGCCTGATTTTCAGCACCTGCTGACCCGCCAGAGCTATCCAGCAAGCGAACGCTTCCACCTACAACCGTTCCATCACGATTGAGTGAAAACCCGACCACAACAACAACGTTCAACGCATCGGTCGACAACGAGCCGACATTCCAGCATTGCGACACCGCCACACGCATCGCATCCTTCTCACCGCTGGTCAGCGGCGGGCCAGAGGGTGCGGCTGGTTCGGACAAAGCCTCGGCAAGGGCATCGTTGATGGCATCATCATTGTTCTGCGCTGGCACTTCGGGGGTTGGTTCCGGGGTTTCCGTCACCTCTGTTTCCGGCGCAGGCGCAGGGCGATTTGGGCGCACACGCGGGCGTGGCGATGTCAGCGGTGCTTGCTCGTCGGTCTCCTCGGCCTCGGTCACGATCTCAGGCGCAGCCTCTTCCGGGGCGGTTTGATCCTGTTGTTCCTGCTGGGTTTCGGCACCTTCGTCCAACGAAACGGGGGGCGTTTCCACCTCATCCGGCTTCGCCTCGGGCGGTGGTGGCGCGACGGGTTCAGGTGCAATCCGCTCGGACGGGCTGGGCGTTGCCTCGGGGCCCGGAGGCGCAACCAAGGCCGTCGTTTCCGGTTCCGTCAGTGTCGGGGGCTCTGGCGGCAATTCGGGCTCTGGCGGCACTTCAACCGTCTCGGGCTGAACCTCGGGCTCCGGTTCAGATGGCGTCACAGGTTCGGGTCGCGGTTGTTCTTCCGGTGCCACCTCGGGCGCTTTGGCTTCAGTCTCGGGCTCGGGCGGCTGTTCCAATCTGTCGGGTGAGGTCGGCACTTCGGGCGCATTTGTCTGCGCTGTCATCGCAACAAATTCCTCAGCCGAAATCACGGACACATCCTGCACAGACATCGGCAACGGCTCGGACCGGAAGGTACCGCCGAACACGGCCCAGCCAATCAGGCTTACATGCGCAATCGCCGAGATTTTGGTGCCGGTATCCACCGCGCGACCCCACCTTTACCCGTCATCCAGCGTCGGCCCGCCGGTATCCGTCACCAGACCCACATTCGAAAAACCGCCCGCATTCAACGCGCCCATCACCTGCATCACCTGCGCATAGGGGATCGCCCCATCCGCCCGCAGAAAGACCCGATCACTGCTGCGTTCTGCCGCGATGGCACGTAGCCGTCCGATCAATTCCTCGCGCTGAATATCGGTGGTCTGAATTTGAATACGGCCATCGGCAGTCAGCGTGACGGTCAGCGGTTCTTCACTATCGCCGGGCAAAGCGCTTGCCGCAGTCTTGGGCAGATCGACAGGCACCCCAACCGTCAAAAGAGGCGCCGCAACCATGAAGATGATCAGCAACACCAGCATAACATCGACAAATGGCGTGACATTGATCTCAGCCATCGGCTGAGCGCGACCGCGCCGCCGTCCGCGTCTGCGCCCGTTGTTGCCAGATCTCTGCTGAACCGCCGCGCCCATCGCTCAGCCGTCCAACTGACGCGACAGGATGGTGGCGAATTCATCGGCAAAGGCCTCATAGCCACCAACGATCCGGTCACTATCCGCGCTGAGCTTGTTGTAGAAAATCACCGCCGGGATCGCGGCCAACAGGCCCAGGCCTGTCGCCAGCAACGCTTCGGCGATCCCCGGCGCCACAACGGCAAGGTTGGTATTTTGCTGCTCGGCGATCTCGACAAAGGCATTCATGATGCCCCAAACGGTTCCGAAAAGGCCGATAAACGGTGCGGTCGAGCCGACAGTGGCCAGAATGGGCAGACCTTTTTGCAAGGTCTCAGCCTCTTTTGCGATGGCCACATCCATCGACCGATCAATGCGCGCCGTTGCCCCGGCAATCAGCCCGCCATCCGTGCGATGCGATCTGCGCCATTCGATCATTCCGGCGGCAAATATCTTCTCGGAGCTGCCATCAGGCTGCGAGCCGATCTGCTCAAACAACTCATCCAACGGGTTGCCAGACCAGAAATGTTCATCAAACACCTGCGCCTCGCGCCGAGCCGCACGATAATTGATGAGTTTCTGGATGATAATGCCCCAGGACCAGATCGATGCCGCGATCAGCATCAGCATCACCAGTTTGACGATAAAGGTCGCGCGGGCATACAGCCCCCACATGGAGAAATCGATCTCCTGCGCCAGCGCCAGCGTTTCAGCTTCCATGAACCTGCTCTTTGTTTTTGCCTGAATGGCCGTTGATTTGGCCTTGTTTTGACAAACGCTATCGCAGTTGGGGCTGAAAAGCCAACAGAACCACCCCTGGTCCACAAATTGTTACATCAATGCGCGAATCTCTGCCGGAAGGCGGACGGGCCTACCCTGCGCATTCATGCACACTGCGGTCACTTCGGCCTGGAAAATCTCGGTCTCGCCTCGTTTCACCAACTGCGACATGGTCAACCGCACACCAGAGAGCGAAACCATCTCGGTTTCCACGACCAGCTCATCCTCGAACCGCGCTGCGGCCAGATAGTCGGCCTCGACGCGTCGCACGACCCAGACAATACCCTGTTCCCGCATCGCATTCTGGTCATTGCCCAGTTTGCGCACCCAATCGGAACGGGCACGCTCTATATATCGCAGGTAATTTGCGTGATAGACGACACCGCCCATATCGGTGTCTTCGTAGTACACACGAACCGGGTAGGTGTGTTTCATTGCAATGTCTCCAACCGGGCAAACAGACGTAAAGCGTGCGAGGCATCCTGCGCCGCGCCCGGCAAAATCGGGTCATACGCGGCGCGGATCAGTGCCGCGATTTCGGGCCTCAGGATCGTTGTCTCGCCTGCTACGGCCAGTGGAGATTGCGCCCGAAACGCGGTGTCCGACCACAAAAGGATCGTCTGCACTACCTGACTAAGCGCTAGGGTTTCTGCCGGCACCTTGGACAATTCCTTATCCATACGAAGGAAAACAAACGCGGCGCGGATCGCGCCATCCTCTTCGAACCGGAATATCCGATATTGATTGGCCTCTGCGGCTAACAGCCGTTCGACCAATGGTCCGAGGTCAGGGATCAGACGATCCAGATCCGGCACCTCAAGCAGTTCCTGCCAATCGCGAAAAAAGAACACCATGCAATTGGCGCCCAGTTCGGGGTCGGTTTCAGCCATCTTGTGATCGGCCAATGCAACAACCGCCTCAAACGCGCCTTTCACGGTTGCAAGCGTTTCGTCCTCGACCCCGAACACGATGGGCACGATGGGCCGCCCCCAGCGCGCAAACAGAAACTCACCGTTTTCGCGGGTAAACAGCGCTTCGATCTCGTCCAGAGTCACATCCAACCCTTCGTCTTTTGAAAATACTCTCGCTGAAGGCTTAAAATCTCCAGCGCGCGGCTTCAACCAAACAGATCGTTCTGGCCGCGTGGCGGGGCTATTCCCAGATGAGCCCACGCTTTTTGCGCCAACATCCGCCCACGCGGCGTGCGCTGAATAAGACCCTGCTGCAACAGATAGGGCTCGATCACCTCTTCCAGCGAATCCCGGCTTTCCGACAACGCTGCAGAGAGGGTTTCTATACCCACAGGTCCACCAGCATAATTCTCAGCGATCAGCTTCAGGTATCGCCTGTCCGCGCCATCAAGCCCGAGATGATCCACACCCAGCCGTGTCAATGCCCCGTCGGCCAAATCACGCGTGATCCGGCCATCACCTTCGACGATGGCAAAATCCACCACCCGGCGCAGCAACCGCCCGGCGATCCGAGGTGTCCCGCGTGACCGGCGCGCAATCTCGCGCGCGCCATCATCATCCGCCGGCGCACCCAGTTTGCGCGCGTTGCGCCTGACGATCTCGTGCAACTCATCCACCGTGTAGAACTGCAAGCGTGTTGGAATACCAAACCGATCGCGCAGCGGCGTCGTCAGCAAACCCATCCGAGTGGTCGCCCCGACAAGCGTGAACGGCTGCAACTCGATCCGTACTGTACGGGCCGCCGGGCCTTCGCCAATGACCAGATCCAATTCAAAATCCTCCATCGCGGGATAGAGAACCTCTTCGACCGCCGGATTCAGGCGGTGAATCTCATCAATGAACAGCACATCCCGCGATTCCAAATTGGTCAGGATCGCCGCAAGATCACCTGCCTTGGCCAGAACCGGGCCCGACGTCATGCGGAAGTTTACACCCAACTCACGCGCCATGATCTGGGCCAGCGTGGTTTTCCCCAGACCCGGAGGACCATGAAACAGCGTGTGATCCATCGCCTCGCCCCGCTGCTTGGCCGATTGGATGAAGATGCGCAGGTTTGCACGGGCTTCAGCCTGACCGATGAATTCGTCCAAACCCTGCGGGCGCAAAGCGCGGTCATTATCCTCGGGCAAAGGATCGGGGCGCAAGGTGGGATCAGCGTCTACCATTCATTCATCCCTTTGGCGCCAACAGTTTCAGAGCAGCACGGATCAGTTCAGCTTCACCCGCTTCCGGCAGGCTTGCCGCCGCTTCGGCCACAGCCGAGGCGGCCTCAGACGGGCCATACCCCAGATTTGACAAGGCAGACAACGCGCCCGCCGATGCCGCCGCCGATCCCGACGCTGGGTTCACCACGCGTTTCGGTGCGGAGGCTGGTTCAGTCAATTCAACCACATCCAACGCAGGGCCATCCATCGCTTCGGTCACCGTGCCGCCCATGGCCATGACGCCTGGCGCTTTGTCTTTCAGGTCCAGTACGATCCTCTGCGCCGTCTTTGGCCCGACACCCTTGGCTGCTTTCACCGCCGCCCAATCGCCCAATGCAATTGCGCGGCTGACACCGTCGGGGCCAAGCGCCGACAGTATAGCTAAGGATACCTTGGCCCCAACGCCCTGAACCGAGCAGAGCAACCGGTGCCACTCCTTCTCGACCAAAGACAGGAACCCGTAAAGCTGCATCAGGTCCTCACGCACGACCATGTCGGTGTAGATCGAGACTGCCTCGCCGACACCTGGCAGAGCCGCCATAGTTCGGTCCGAACAATAGACGATGTAACCAACCCCGCGCACATCAATCAGGATGTGATCCGCTGCACGATAGTCCAGTCGCCCTGTCAGCTTGCCGATCATGCGCCCACCTCTTTCAACCGCGATTGCTGCGTCTTGCCGTAATAGGCATGACAAATCGCAATCGCCAGCGCGTCCGCCGCATCCGCGCCTTTTGGCGAGCAGCCGGGCAGTTGCAGTTTGACCATGTGCAGAACCTGCTCTTTCTCAGCATGGCCGACACCGACCACCGTTTTCTTAACCCGGTTCGGCGCATATTCTCCCACCGGCAGGCCGGCCTGCGCCAAGGTCAAAAGCGCCACACCCCGCGCCTGACCCAGCTTCAGGGTCCCGGCCCCGTCCTTGTTTACGAATGTCTGTTCAATCGCAGCCTGATCTGGTTGATGCTCGGCGATCACTTCGACAATCTGGTTGTGCAGTGACAGCAATCGTTCGCCCAGATCGTCGCCATCCGATTTGCACAAACCGTTCTCAACATGGCTCAGACGGCTGCCATGTGATTCGATGACGCCCCATCCCAGGGTTCTCAACCCCGGATCAATGCCCAAAATTCGCATGTTGTGCCTCGGCCTGCTCGGGTTATGTGATCTTTTTTCAACGCCTAGCACGAAGCGTGAACATTTTCCAAGCGAATTGGTCTATGGACAAAAACCGACAGCTTTGTCCTGCCAACGACACCGCGCGTCGATTGCGACTTCGAATAGTCTGTTTTCGACCAATTTATGAACGCGAATTAACCAATAATTTAAGTGAATTACGGCCTAATCGTGGTGAAGATGAGGCTTGCAAGAATTGCATAGGATATATGCAAAAAATGATCTTGTACGAACATTTTGGCCGCACTAAATGCCCGGCAGATCGCAAGATCAAAATGGAACTCAAACCAGAAGGAAACAGGATATGGCTGCACTGGACACCACCCGCATCGCCACCACTGGCTCGTTCGGCCTCGTTGGCCGTATCGGCGCGCTATTTGTATCGGCATTCAATGTCGTTGCTGAATGGAACGACGCCCGCGCGACACGCAAAGCGCTGACTGGCCTGACGGACCGCGAATTGGAAGATATCGGCCTGTGCCGTGGCGACATCGACATGATCGCCGAAGGCCGCCGGTAACTACGACGACCACTTAACTGCCCCTTCTCCTCCCACTGGGGTAAAAAGAAAACACCGCGCGCTGATCAGCACGCGGTGTTTTTCTATTCTGTTGATCAAATACTGGTGGGTATCAGTAGATAACCTTGTTCAACTGAACCGCCAGTGCTTCGGATAAGGGATCAATCTGCATCACCCAAGCGCCAGCTTGTTCGACCGAGGTGCCCTGATTCAGGCTATCGATCCGAAACTGGTATCCGGATGGCCCGAGGCTGGAGAGCAGGAACGCTTTGAACCCGAAGAACCCAAGCAGGCAGAACAACAACACTTTGGCCGGAACAGCTGATCGAACGCGCTGTGGTTTCATAACCACCAAGCCATCCTTGCGCATCGTCGCACGATAGCCTCGGCTCATCTTGTGATGCTTCTTGTTCAGGCGATGTACGCGCTGACTGAATTCCAGTTGTTTTGTCGTCATGGCAGCCTCCACAAAACCGCCCCCCATCAAGTTGATCAAAAAACGGTAAGTAGAGAATGCGACAAAACCGTGGCAAAAATCCATAAAACTCCTGCAAATGGTCTAAATTGGGCCCTGTTTGCTTAAGATTAGCGTCGTCCATTCACCAATCTCACTTCTGTCAGCCAGATTAAATCCATTCTGGGAATAAACAGACACGACATCGTCAGCCTGTTCATTGAGGATTCCCGACAGAATTGCGTACCCCCCCGTACAGAGATTCGCGGCAATTTCCGGTGATAAGGCCACCAGCGGGCCCTTGAGGATATTTGCAAATATCAGGTCATAAGGCGCGGCAGATTTGAGCGCAGGATGGTCGAACCCCGCCGCCTCAACACAGCGAACGGCTCCGGCCATACCATTGGCCTTCAGGTTGGCCTCGGCCACGTCAACAGCAACCTGATCAATGTCGCTGGCCAGAATCTCGCCATCCCAAACACGTGCTGCGGCCATAGCCAGAACGGCGGTGCCACATCCGATATCGGCAACTTTCGCGGCGCTGAATCCGTCATCCAGCAAACGATCCAGCGCTTTCAAACACCCAAGCGTGGTGCCGTGATGGCCTGTGCCAAACGCCATCGCGGCCTCGATCAGCAAGGGTATCCGACCCTCGGGCAGCTTGTCTGCATCGTGGCTGCCGTAGACAAAGAACCGGCCTGCCTCAACGGGGGCGAGCTCGCGGCGCACATGGGCAACCCAATCGGTTTCAGGCAGTTCCGAGACGACAAAGGATTTGGCCTCAAACGCAGCAGCCAAAACCGCAAGGGCTGTCTCATCTGGGGCTTCAGTGAAATACCCCCCAACTTCCCAAAGGCCCGAGCCGTCTTCGACCTCGAACACACCAACACCAGTTGGTTCCGGGTCCAAACGCTCCATCGCCTCGCCCAGACGTTCGGCGGCAGTTTTGCCAGTCAGTGTCGTCAACGCGGTAAATGTGGGCATGGGGAGCTCCTGTCTTGGTTGAGACAGCGCCTATGGCGTGGGCCCGCCAAGGTCAAGCGTTGGCGCCTATTCCGCAGGGGCCGGAGCGTATTTAGACAAGATGGTCTCGTTCCCTGGCTCAGGATGGCGCGGGATGAGCAGCGATAGCAGCAGCGAGATCATGGCCATTGCAGCCGCCAGGCCAAAGACGGCTCCGGGCGACACGACCCAAAGCAGGCCCAGCAGCGCAGGCAGGAACACCGCCGCAATATGGTTGATGGTGAAGGCCACGGCCGCAGTTGGAGCGATATCCGCAGGGTCCGCGATCTTTTGGAAATAGGTTTTCAGCGCCAGCGCCAAAGCAAACAGAACGTGGTCGATCACGTAAAGGATCGCCGCCAGCAAAACGCCCCAGCCAAACCAATAGATGCCGCCATAGGCTGCAAAGACGATCGCGAGGCCGGTATATTCGAAGATCAACGTGCGGCGCTCGCCAAACGTGGCCACTGCTTTGCCCAGCATCGGAGCGGCGGCCATGTTGATCACGAGATTGATCAGGTACAGGCTGGTGAGTTCGTGAACTTCGAACCCGAATTTCTCAACCATCATGAAGCCCGCAAAGACGACAAAGATCTGGCGACGCGCTCCGGCCATGAATTGCAGCGCGTAGTATAGCCAGTAGCGTTTGCGCAGGATCAGTTTCTTAGTCTGCGGTGTGGGCGCGTCAAATTGCGGATAAGCAATCAGGCTGAACAGCGCCAGCAGAGCAGTCACCCCTCCGGTGGCCAAAAAAACGGTATTGTAGGACAGATCGAACCGATCCCATGTCAACACGATCAGTCCATAGACCACCGCCGTTGCAGCCGACCCCATGGCCACCAGCCAGCCCAGCACTTGCGGGGCCTTGTCCTTGGGCAACCATTGCAGCTGAAGCGACTGGTTTACCGTTTCGTAGTAGTGAAAGCCGATCGAGCTGAACAAAGTCACGAATAGCAACCCACCCAGGCTGGGGAACCATGCCGTCACCGCTGTTGCCACACCCAGCATCATCAGCGAGATCATGGCCAAGACCTGCTCGCGGACGAAAATGATCACCGCAATCACACCAACCGCCAGAAAGCCCGGGATTTCGCGCACCGTGTGCAGCAGGCCGATATCCGCGCCATCAAAATTCGCCACCTCGATGACGAAATTGTTCAGCAGGGCACTCCAGCCGTTGAACGCAATCGGCATGGTCATCGCCATCACAAAAAGAAGCGTGATCGGGCGGCGCCAGAACGGCAGGCTTTGCGCCTCGGCAAGGGGCATGGGTTTCAGCATGAGAGTCCCTCTACGCCCATTTCCAGGGTTTGGCGAGAGGAAAGCACGGAGCGCACAATGGGTCTGCACAGGTGCAGAGATCAGTAGAAACTCTGCGGGTCGATATCGACCGTCAGACGAATATCGCCTTTCAGGCGCAACGGCGCAATCCAGCGGGCGATGCCGTCTTGTATTGGCGCCCCCTTTGGGGCCTTGACCAACAGACGCACCCGGTGACGCCCGCGAATACGCGCTATTGGGGCGGGCGCCGGGCCAAAGACCTGCGCCCCGATCTCGCGCAGTGGCGCATCATTGCGAGCCATGGCGTTGCCGATATCGAACACCGGCCCAACCTCTGGTCCGGACAAGACGATACCCGCCATGCGCCCATAAGGCGGCACACCAGCTGCTTGTCGCGCAGCGGCTTCGGTTTTCCAGAACCCTTCCTCATCCCCTGACAGGATCGCCCGGATCACCGGATGCTCGGGTTGGAAGGTCTGCAACAGGGCCTGACCGGGTTTGTCCGCACGCCCCGCTCGACCCGCCACTTGCCGCATCAATTGAAAGGTGCGCTCGGCCGCTCGCAGGTCAGCCCCATGCAGGCTAAGATCCGCATCAATGACGCCGACCAATGTCAGCTTGGGGAAGTTATGCCCCTTGGCCACCAACTGCGTGCCGATGATGATATCGGCATCCCCTGCGGCAATTTCCTCGATCTTTGCCTTAAGCGCCCGGGCCGATCCGAAAAGGTCCGAGCTCAGCATGGTGATCTTGGCGTCAGGAAAGGTGGCTTCGGCCTCTTCCGCCAGCCGTTCGATTCCCGGCCCCACCGGCGCCAGTTTGCCTTCGACGCCGCAGGACGGACAGACATCGGGCATCGGCTTGGTCTCACCGCATTGATGGCACATAAGACGTTTGAGAAAGCGATGTTCCACCATCCGCGCGTCGCAATGATCACAGGCGATCTGGGTGCCGCAGGCCCGGCAAAGGGTCACCGGCGCATAGCCGCGGCGGTTGATAAACAGCAAAGATTGCTCACCCTTTTCGGTCCGCTGTTGCACGGCCTGCCGCAGGGACGGAGAGATCCAGCTATTGGGTTGTAATGGTTCGGCCCGCATATCGATTGATTTCATCTCGGGCAGCATGGCCGCGCCAAAGCGGGACGTCAGGTCCAACCTTTCATACTTGCCCGCCTCGGCATTTGCCCAGCTTTCCAGAGAGGGCGTCGCGCTGGCCAGAACCACGCGCGCGCCACAAATGGCGGACCGCAGAACCGCCATGTCGCGCGCGCTATAATGCACCCCGTCTTCCTGTTTGTATGAGGTGTCATGCTCCTCATCGACCACGACCAGACCCAAATCCCGGAACGGCAAAAACAAAGCCGACCGTGCGCCCACCACCAGTTGCGCATCACCCTGCCCAACCATCCGCCAGACCCTGCGGCGTTCGGTCATGGTTGCGCCTGAATGCCATTCGGCTGGTCGCGCGCCAAAACGCGCTTCTACGCGGGTCAGAAACTCGGCGGTTAAGGCAATCTCAGGCAACAGAACCAGCGCCTGACGTCCTACCCGCAACGCCTCGGCTACGGCCTCCAGATACACCTCCGTCTTGCCTGAACCCGTCACGCCCTTCAGCAATGTGGTGCCGTAGTCGCCCGTGCGCTGACCGGCTTGCAACCGGGCGACCGCCGCCGCCTGATCATCGGTCAGATCTTTGCCGGGCAAATCCGGGTTAAGATGCGAATAGGGCAGATCACGGGGGCTGTCCTCCTCCCGCAACGCGCCTTGTTTGACCAGCCCTTTCACTACGGACGAAGTTACGCCCGCCTGTTCTGCCAGCTCCTTCAGGGTGAAGGCCAAACCGCCATATTCTCTTAGCACCTCAAGCACACGGGTCCGCGCATCGGTCATCCGATCCGGCTCAGCAACACCCAGGCGATAAACCTTCCGCATCGACGGCGGATCACCCAGCCCCGGCGCGCGCGTTGCCAAGCGCAACATCGCCGGCATCGGTGTCAGCGTGTAGTCTGCGACTTTTCCCAGAAACACGCGCATCTCTTCACGCATCGGCGCGACTTCCAGCACCCGGATCACCGACCGTGCCTTGGACAGGTCGAAACCGCCCTGCCCCGGCCCCCAAACCACGCCCAACACCTTTCGCGGCCCCAAGGGGACTTCGACAAAAGCCCCAAGAAAGCACCCGCCTTCGGGCGCTTTGTAGTCCAGCGTCCGGTCCAGCGGTTGCGTTGTCAGCACCGCCACCAGTTCACCTTGGTCGAAATACTCCTGCGCGCTCACCGCATATCCTTGGGCCAGGGGGTTTCAGCATGGGTTTCTTTGAGGTAAAGCCATCGGCGACCAAGGCCAACCCATCAAAGGACTGCCCGCATGAAATTCTTCGTAGACACAGCCGAGATCGACGCCATCGCCGAACTGAATGATCTGGGCATGGTGGACGGTGTAACAACCAACCCTTCGCTGATCCTGAAATCGGGCCGCGACATTCTAGAAGTCACCAAAGAGATCTGTGATCTGGTCGACGGTCCCGTGTCCGCTGAAGTGGTCGCCACCGAAGCCGACGACATGATCGCCGAAGGTCGCAAGCTGGCCAAAATCGCTCCGAACATCGCCGTCAAAGTACCGCTGACATGGGCCGGTCTGAAAACCTGCAAAACCCTCAGCGACGAGGGCCAGATGGTCAATGTCACCCTGTGTTTCTCGACCAATCAAGCAATTCTGGCCGCCAAAGCGGGTGCGGCCTTCATTTCGCCCTTCATCGGTCGTCTGGATGACATCAACCTCGACGGCATGGACCTGATCGCCGATATTCGTCAGGTCTATGACAATTATGGGTTCGAAACCGAGATCCTCGCTGCGTCAATCCGCACTGTAAACCACGTCACCGACAGCGCGCGCATCGGGGCTGATGTGATCACCGCCCCGCCCGCCGTGATCAAGAAACTGGCCGACCACCCGCTGACGGATAAAGGCCTTGAAACCTTCTTGGCCGACTGGGCCAAAACCGGTCAGAAAATCCTCTGATCCTTTGCGCGACCGCGCGGTGCCGTCAGGCCCCGCGCCCGGCCCAACTGCCGGTGCCTGATCTGTGATCAGGCTCTTGCAGGCGGGAGCGTCCGCCACACAGGCCGACTATTCCACCGAAAGGTGTATTTTTCCCAAGGCAAAACCGGTCGATCATGTTATAAGCCGCCAAAACAAAAAACACCGACCGGACGGGACATGAGCAGCAACCCAAAACTTGAAGACAGCCTCCGCGCTGCGATTCTGGCCAAACCAGACGTCTTGCTAGACGACAAAGACTTGATGCAGGCATTGGTCAGCGCCAATGAACAGGCGCGCGGTGAAAACGTGATCGACCTGCGCGGCATTGCCATGCAGCGGCTCGAAGCGCGCTTGGACCGGCTGGAAGACACGCATCGTTCGGTAATTGCTGCAGCCTACGAAAACCTGGCCGGCACCAATCAGATCCATCGCGCCGTTTTACGGCTTCTCGAACCGGTCGAGTTCGAGGATTTTCTGCGCATCCTGGGAAATGAAGTTCCCGAAATTCTGCGTGTCGAGCGGATCACGCTGGTTTTGGAAACGGCCATCCTGCAAGACGACCCGGCGATCGACAAGCTGGGCGGTGTTCTGACGGTCGTTGAACCTGGTTATGTCAACAAATACCTCTCGCAGGATCGCGGCAGCACGGTGCGCGATGTCACTCTGCGCGAAATCCGGCAGCCCAACCCACGCATCTTTGGCAGCGACGCCGACCATCTGCGATCCGAGGCGTGCCTCAAGCTGGATCTGGGTGCAGGCCGCCTGCCCGGCATGATCGTGATGGGCGCCACTGACCCGCGCCATTTCACACCACAGCTTGGCACTGATCTTCTGGCCTTCTTCGCTGGCGTATTCGAACGCTCGATGCGCCACTGGCTGTCGTGAACCTGATTTCACCGGCTTGCAGGGATGCCCTGCAACACTGGCTGGAAAGCCTCGGTGCACTAGCCGGACGAACAGACAACACCCAGTCCGCCTATCGCGGCGATGTCACTGATTTTCTATCCTTCATGACACTCCATCACGGGGATCGTCAGGGACTGGCGGCGCTTGAACGCATCTCAATCTCGGATATGCGGGCCTGGATGGCACAGCTGCGCGCAGATGGGGTTGGTGCGCGGTCGCTTGCGCGCAAACTCTCGGCAGTCAAAAGCTTCTACCGTTGGCTGGCTGAACGGGAAGGGTTTGAACCCACGGCCGTCCTGTCCACCCGCGCGCCCAAATTCACCAAAAAGCTACCCCGTCCTCTGGCCGAGGATGCCGCCCGGGCTATGATCGATACGGTCGAACTGCAAGCAACATCAGATTGGATTGCCGCGCGGGATGCGGCCGTTGTTACCCTGCTTTACGGCTGTGGATTGAGGATTTCTGAGGCCCTGTCACTGACCGGGTCAGATGCTCCACTGCCACGAACCCTGCGCATAATGGGTAAGGGCAGCAAGGAGCGCGTCGTGCCGGTGATCCCCGTCGCGCGTGAGGCTGTTGACCGGTATCTGCACCTCTGCCCGCATCCTCAATCATCCGAGGCACCTCTGTTCCGCGGTGTCCGCGGTGGCGCATTGAACCCGCGCGCCATCCAAGGGGTGATGGCCAAAGCCCGAATGCAGCTGGGTCTGCCGTCAACCGCAACACCTCATGCCATGCGGCACAGCTTTGCCACACATCTGTTATCTGCAGGTGGAGATCTGAGAGCCATTCAGGAACTGTTGGGGCACGCCTCACTTTCGACCACCCAAGCCTATACAGCGGTTGATACCGCCCGCTTGATGGAGGTCTATAACCGCGCTCATCCCAAGGCCTGACACTGACCAAAAAGGTTTCTTGGGCAGTAGGCCACGCAACCGGGCTTTTGGTTTGCATCTTGGGCACGCATCGTACATGACAGCTGCATGACACTCAGATTCAAAGCTTTAGCCGTCCATCTTTTTACTGCAACGGGCGCCGTTTTTGCCATGTTGGCCATGCTGGCCGCGGTCGAAGGTGAATGGAGCCTGATGTATCTTTGGCTGGTGGTCTCGTTCATTGTCGATGGGATCGACGGGCCACTGGCACGGCACTACCATGTCAAAAAGAACGCACCAGAATTTGATGGTGTCCTGCTGGATCTGATCATCGACTATCTGACCTATGTGTTCATCCCGGCTTATGCCTTGTTCAAGTCAGGCCTGATGGACGGATGGACAGGCTGGTTTGCCATCATCGTGATCACCTTTGCCAGCGCAATGTATTTTGCCGATACGCGCATGAAGACAAAAGACAATTCGTTCTCGGGTTTTCCAGGATGCTGGAACATGGTGGTGATCGTGATCTTTGCGCTTGAACCCAACTTCTGGGTCAGCCTGGTCCTTGTCACACTGCTATCGATTGCGATGTTCCTACCGCTTAAATTCGTCCACCCTGTACGGACTGAGCGGTGGCGCAGCCTGACACTGCCCATTGCTTTTGCCTGGACCTTCTTTGCTGGCTGGGCGGCCTGGGTTGATTTCCATCCCGAAAGCTGGGCGCATTGGGGCCTGGTGATCTCCAGTCTCTATCTGGTCTTTGCCGGGATCGGACAGCAGATCATACCACAGCGCAAGGCTACATAACGTCCTGCACCTCGAACTCAGCTCCGTTATGGGTGAAGACATCACCTGCCTGAAGTCCAACCATGGCAAGGTAGATGGGGCTTTGCGTTGAAATGCCCATATAGGTTTTTCCGTCCACATCGAAACGGGTTGTCGAGACGCAAACAACGAAACGTCGATTGTTGAACTTGATAACGGCCCCGGGCTGAACCGTATCGGTCAAACCAAAGTCAGTGTTTTCGATTACATCAATCTTGGCGTGATGAGCGTGGACAGGTGCGTCAAAAGCGGCGGCCAAATCCGCATTCTCGCGCGAGGCCGCGATATCATCCTTGTCATGCGCTTCGCGGTCGTCCAGCTGAGCATCTTTCAGAAAGGCGTCATAGTGCGCCTGTGCCGTGGCAAGCTCCTGTGCTTCCAGCGACATCAGCTTATCAGTAATTGCTTTCTTGCGAGCAGCGCGATCTGCCTCGGTCATCATAAGATCCCTTCAACTGCGGTATCTTGTATAAGTTGTGCACCTGCTCGCCGGAATGCAACTGAAATCCGGTTATCAGATCAACAGGCCTGCAGCCTTTTCATGACGTAAAAGCGCGACCTTTGTTTCGACCCCACCATCGCCCGAGAACCCGCCCAGACCCGTTGCCGACAGAACCCGGTGACACGGTATGATCACCGGGATCGGGTTGGCCCCACAGGCCTGCCCGACCGGTTGAGCCGGTTGTCCAAGCTGTTTTGCGATCTCACCATAGGTCACGGTTTCGCCCAAGGGTATGGCATACATCAGATCGCAGACCTGCCGCTGAAACTCTGAGCCATTGATGTGATAGGGCAGATCAAAGCGTGTCAGCTCTCCGGCATCATAGGCACGCAACTGAGCTGCCGCCTCGCGCAGCAAAGGCGTAGCTTCGCCGTCATCCTGGCCGTTCCACACCAACCGAGTGATGGCCCCAGCCACCTCGGCAACACCTAACCTTCCGAATTGTGTTTCAACTGCGATCATGGCCATAGACCAAGGCTTTCAGATCAGAGCAACCAGTGCAAGAGAGTCCGTCAGCGCCTGCTTTGGGATTTCGGCAATTTCATGCTAAGCTTACTCCATTGTTTAAGGAATTGGAGCTACGCGCATGGGACGACATTTGGTCCTGACGGTCCATGGCATCGGCGAACAGAAACCCGGTGAAACCGTGGATCAGGTGGTTGGCGCGGCAACCACATGGCTAGACAAAAAGGCCAAACCGCCTATCGAAGTCGAGCGTGAGATGATCGAGCTGGCCGAAAGCAATTTCGACGGATCACGCCGCAACGCCAAGCTCTTCAAGGTCAATCTGCGCAAAGTGTCCAAACCCAATGACACAAGGGATCAGGCCCTGTTTGCCGAGGTCTTCTGGGCGGATCGTTCCCCTGCCCCGAAAGGCAGCATCAAAACAGCGATTGACCTGATTTGGGTGGTTCTCGCCCTTGGGTATCTGGCGATGGACAATGTCGAACAAACCCACAGGCGTAATGGGGTTGATCCAACCGCTAAGGACGGGCGGCTTACTGTCGCTGCCCTGCTTGTTCACTGGTTTACCTGGGTTTTCTTCGGCGCGGTCGCAACACTGAACACATATCTTCTGATCGGTGCGGCAGCATCGATGATCGATATCGCCACACTCATAAAACTCAAGCCGTTTACCGAGGCGGGGCGCACAGAGGCGCTGTTTGGCGTCCTGCTCATCGCGTATGCGATTGCGACCACAATGGGTCTTTGGCGCTGGAACTCAGCCCCAACCTATCTGCGGCGGGTGTTCTGGCGCGGCATGGCTGTGTTCGGGCTGATCCTGATCGGCGGCTTGATAACCGGACCATTAGGGTTGGGATGCTGGGGCAACAGAGCCAACATCGGGCAATTCGTGGATTTCCAACTGTTCCTGCTCGCCGGCAGCTGGATCATTGCAATATTTACCACCGCAATTCTGTACTTCGTCTCTTTGGCAAAGCTTGAAGTCAATGATGGCCTAACCGAGCATCGGCGCATCTATCCGAGCATCTGCTCGGGGATGCAGGTGTTCTGGATGTTCATCATCTCGGGCTTCTGGCTTGCGATTCAAAAGCTCGTTGGCTCGATTGATGTGCTCAAAAACAGCCGCTTGAACGGGTTGTTCGAAAACCATCTGAATGATGCGATGGAGACCCTCAGCATCACATTTGCAGCGATTGTCGTGTTGGCCGTCGTTGGTTTGATTGTGTATGTTGGTCGACGTTTGGGCAAATCCAATCTGCAAGACCGGCACAGCTTTCTCGGACGCGCGATTCTGAACCGGCCTGCGCAAGCGGTTTTCCTGCTATCTGCCGCGGCCATGTCAGTCGTTGCGTTTCGCGGGATCATCGACAAATGGAAGGGGCAAGATCCCTTTTGTACAATCGTCAAGGTCGACGATCTGAATACTCTGGTCTGTAATGCTGCGGGTGATCTTCTAAACCTGCTCGCCACTTATCAGGCTACAATTGCGCTTGTCGTGCTTGCGATCACGGTCGCCTTGTACCGGTATTCCAACTTTGTCGCAGCCGGTTTGGGTGTAGCGCGGGATATCGTCACCTATGCCATCCGCGACACGTGTTCTTTGAGAAAAGACCTGAAAACGCGCCGCCGCAATTATTCCGATCGCAAGGCGATTGATGACCGGTTCTATCGCACGCTCTACTACGCAATGGACATCTTCTCCCCAACCCACATCACGGTGATCTCACATTCCCAAGGCACGGTGATCGCCACACAGATGCTGATGGATGGGCGCGTCAAAGAACAGATCGGTGACTGCCCGGTTACCCTGATCACAATGGGCGCGCCGGTAACGCATATCTATCAACGCTATTTCCCGGAAATGTTCACCGTCGATCCGCAAAAGCTGGGCGCTGCGTGGTTCAACATCTTCCGTCAGGATGACTTTGTCGGCACGCGGATAGATGGAAACCTGATTCCCGCTGACCGAAATATCGATGTCGATCCGGGTGGACATACCGGATACTTCACGGATTATCAGGTCTGGAAAGAACTGACCGGAGACAAGATCGGGTTTCACCTGTTCAATCCCAAGAGACACTGAACAGGCGTGCCCCCTCTGTTTTCAGAGGGGGCGATAGGTTTATCCAAGCGCCTCGTTGCAGCGCCCGCAAACGCCGGGATGCGCGTGCAGCCCAACATCCGGCAGGATCTTCCAGCAGCGTTGGCATTTGGCACCTTCGGCCTTTTCGAATACCACAGCGACACCCTCGATCTCTGGCACGCGGAACGCCTCGGCCGGGGACGGGTCGCCTGTGACAGTCAGGCCCGAAGTAATGCACATGTCATCAACATCGAAGGTCGACAGCAAATCGCGGGTTTCGCTGTCTTCCACATGCACGACCGGCGCCGCCTCCAGGCTCGATCCGATCACCTTGTCCTGACGCTGAACCTCCAGCGCGGCAGTCACCGCACGACGCACACGACGGACCTTGGCCATATTGACCTCAAGCTCTTCATTACGCCAATCGGCGGGGGTTTCCGGGAAGTCCACCAGATGGACCGAACTGTCATCGCCCGGGAACCGCTCCAGCCAGACTTCCTCCATGGTGAAGACCAGAACCGGGGCCAGCCACGTGGTCAGGCGGTGGAACAGGATGTCCAGAACAGTCCGCGCAGCGCGGCGGCGGTCACTATCGCCGTCACAATACAGCACGTCCTTGCGAACGTCGAAATAGAAGGATGACAGATCGACGGTCGCAAACGTAAACACGGCGCTGAACACACCCTGGAAATCGAAGGACGCATAGCCCTTGCGCACCTGTTCATCAAGTTCCGACAAACGGCTGAGCACCCAGCGTTCCAGACGCGGCATGTCTTGCGGATCGATCCGGTCGGCTTCGGTGAAGTCGGCCAGAGAGCCCAGCATGAAGCGCATCGTGTTGCGCAGCCGGCGATAGCTGTCGGCGGTGCCTTTCAGGATTTCCGGCCCGATCCGCTGATCGGTTGTGTAGTCGGTCTGAGCCACCCACAGGCGCAGGATATCCGCGCCGTATTGTTTGATCACTTCCTCGGGCACGATGGTATTGCCGATGGACTTCGACATTTTCATGCCCTTTTCGTCCAGCGTCATGCCATGCGTGATCACATTGCGGTAAGGCGCGCGTCCCTTGGTGCCACAGGCCTGCAGCATCGACGAATGAAACCATCCCCGGTGCTGGTCGGTGCCTTCCATGTAGACATCAGCGATGCCGTCCTCGGTTCCGTCCTCCCGGTCGCGCAGAACAAAGGCGTGGGTCGAGCCGGAGTCGAACCAAACGTCCAGAACGTCAAACACCTGATCGTAGTCTTCGGGGTTGGCGATGCCGTCCAACACCTGCTCTTTGAACCCATCAGTGTACCAGATGTCTGCGCCGTCCTTTTCAAACGCCGATTTGATGCGGGCGTTGAGGTCTTCGTTGCGCAAAAGGTAATCCGCGTCGGTGGGCAGAGCACCCTTCTTGGTGAAGCAGGTCAGCGGCACACCCCAGGCGCGCTGACGGGACAGAACCCAGTCGGGGCGCGCTTCGATCATGGAATACAGCCGGTTTCGGCCGGTTTGCGGCGTCCACTTCACCAGCTCGTCGATCGAGCGCAGGGCGCGTTCGCGGATGGTGTCACCCATCTCACCCATTCCATCGTCCAGCTTGCGGTCGACGGATGCAAACCACTGAGGCGTGTTGCGGTAGATGATCGGGGCTTTCGAGCGCCACGAATGCGGATAGCTGTGCTTGATCTTGCCGCGCGCCAGCAGCCCGCCTACCTCGACCAGCTTGTCGATAACGGCCTTGTTCGCGTCACCCTCACCGCCCTTGCGGGACAGGATGTATTTGCCGCCAAAGAACGGCAGATCGGCGCGGAACGAGCCGTCGTCCATCACGTTATAGGTGATGACATGCTCCAACATGCCCAGATCGCGATAGAGTTCAAATTCCTCCATACCGTGCGACGGCGCACAGTGGACGAACCCGGTGCCTTCGGTATCGGTCACAAACTCAGCGGCGCGGAAGTCGCGGATGTCGTCCCATTCTCCATTGCCACCGTCGGCCCCGGCCAGCGGGTGGGTTAGTTGGACACCTTCCAATTCGTCAGCGGTCACGTCACGGACGCGAGCCCACTGGTCATCGCTCAGACGTGCACGGCCCAGAACGTCAGCAGCCAGATTGTCCGCCAGCAGGAACTTGTCGCCGACATTGGCCCAACATTCGTCGGGTGCGCCGGTGACCTCATAGAGGCCGTAGGAGATGTCTTTGCCATACACGACCGCCTTGTTCGACGGCATGGTCCACGGGGTCGTCGTCCAGATCACAACAAAAGCGTCATCCAGATCGCCCGCATTCACGACCTTGAATTTTACCCAGATGGTAAAGCTTTCCTTGTCGTGATATTCGACCTCAGCCTCGGCCAGCGCGGTCTTTTCGACCGGCGACCACATCACGGGCTTGGACCCCTGGTAGAGTGTGCCGTTCATCAGGAACTTCATGAACTCGTCGGCGATCACCGCCTCGGCATGGTAGTCCATGGTGATATAGGGATTGGGCCAGTTGCCAGTTATGCCCAGACGCTTGAATTCTTCGCGCTGGATGTCGATCCAGCCTTCGGCGAACTTGCGGCATTCCTGACGGAAGTCGACGATGTTCACCTCGTCCTTGTTCTTGCCCTTCTTGCGGTACTGCTCTTCGATCTTCCATTCGATGGGCAAGCCGTGGCAGTCCCAACCGGGCACATACCGCGCGTCGAACCCCATCATCTGATGGGACCGCACGATCATATCCTTGATGGTCTTGTTCAGCGCGTGGCCGATATGGAGGTGGCCGTTGGCATAGGGTGGGCCGTCATGCAGGGTAAAGGGCGTGCGGCCCTCTTTTTCACGCAGGCGGTCATAAACACCAATCTGTTCCCAACGCTCCAGCCATGCGGGCTCGCGCTTGGGCAGGCCAGCGCGCATAGGGAATTCAGTCTTGGGCAGGTTCAGCGTGTCTTTGTAATCAGGCGTTTGGGTCGTGTCGGCGCACATTTGGGGCGTCCTCAGGATGGTCTGGTCGTATGTAGATCGAAGCGGTCAGTGCGATAACTCAAGCACCTTTGCCCGGCGTCTCGCGATATCAGAGCGCCGGGGATATAATTCGAATAATGATGGCCAAACGGTCAAACATGGCCGCGCTTATAGGACGCCCGAGCCTAATGGTCCAGAGGGTCCGGGCCTTCCACCCCATGGCGCAGTTTTGCCCAGCGGTTGAGCCATGCCAGACCAGCCAGCGCTAGGCCCAGCGCGAGCAGCGAGAACACCCGGATCAGCCCGCCCAGGCCCGCGATGTCGATTAGGAAAACCTTGGCCACCGCCAGCCCGATCACCACCAGCCCCGCCTTGCGCATCAGGTCAGACCGACGCGCCAGAGATTGGTAGAACAGCGCAGCGCCAATCAACAACAAGGCCATTGTATAAGTATATAGCTCTGGCTGGGTGACCCCGTTGCCCTCATACATGCCATCAGCCCCTTGCCAGACATGACGGATCATCAGACCCAGCCAAACAGCCGTCAATGCGATGCTCAGGCCATAGCAGGAGCGCTGCAACCAGAGAGGCATCGCAGGAATACGCCATGCCGAAAACGCAATTGCCAGTGCGGGCAACAGATAGGCAACGGCCAGCGTATTCAGCACCGGTGGGCCGAGAACCGGCTGGGCAAAAGGGTTCAGCAGCGGGTTGCTGATCTCCAACGCTTCGAACAAACGCATCAGGCCATGACCGGCAAAAAACACCGCTAGCCCATATCGCAGATAGATCAGTTTGCCGCCCAATTCGAACCGTTGCACTTGCGCAAAAGCCAGCAACAACCAGATGACGGCCAGCAGGCCCAGGCCCCAGTGGCTGTTCTGCGCGCCGCCTTCGCCGAAGGTTTCCAGCCAGCGCAGCAAAAGCAGCGACAACAGGATGCCTCCGGTCGCCCAGGCGGCGCTTTCCAGCAGCATCGTGGCAATGGGGCGGTCCAGCGGTTTGATCAGGATCCAGCCCGCGACGAAACCAATCGTTGCTGCGCCGTAAACCAATGTCATCTCCCACAGGGGCGCAGTGTCTGCCCAGTGCAAGCCTGGATCCAACACCAGACGCAAGGTCACCGTGAACACTCCGGCCCAGATGAACCAGCTCATCTGTGGCAGGATGAACCGACGATCCAGTGCCGCCGCCACGACAATCGTTGCGACCAACGCGATGGTCAAGGCGGCCGAACTGAGGACGATGACACAGGCGAAGGCCAGGCACGACAGCGCGGATAAGGTGGCCAGAGCAGGCCGCAATCGGTTTTCCGCATCAACCCGCGCGAACCGTTCTGCCAGCCCCACCATCAACGCGCCCAAAGCGATAGCATGCAATGCCCAGGGGTATGGGCCGATCACGGTGGCGGGTTTCCAGCCTATTTCCAATGCTATCGCCATTGCCGGGGCAAACAGCACCGCCGCCCTGGCCCAGACAGCAGCATAACGCCCCGCGCCAAAGGATCGCCAGGCGGCGAGGATGGAAATCAAAGCGGCCAGAGCGACAAGGCCAGTGATCACCATTGGGGTATCTGCTTCAACAGTTTCGGCATAGGTGGCTGCGAAGGTTTGCGCCGCAATCCCTCCATCCAGCCCATGCATCAACACATAAGCGATCAAACCAATGGCCGGGAACACGGTCACGTCTTGCAGAGCGGGCGCATTTTTGCCCCACAGGATCAGGCCCAGCAGAAGCCCTGTCAGCAGGATGATGCCCAGCCAGAATTCGCCAGACGAATCCGCCCAATACAGCGACAGGATCGCTGAACTGACCGCGACTGCAGCAAAGGCCACACGGGTCGGAAACTCAGGCCAGGGATCCCCTTTCTTGCGTCGGATCAGTTCGGCCACCATTGGGCCGGTGTGATCGGGCCAAAAGCGTCGCGCGGGAACCGCTATTGCCAGCACCGCCAGTGCGGTGGCGCAGGTCAGATATCCGGGTTCCGTTAACGGCGAAGACAAAACCAGCAGCAGGCTGGACACATAGGCAGCAACCAGGGTCAAAACCGTGACCCATGCCCAGCGGCGTACGGTATCGATACCCAGCCCCAGAAGGGTGAGAATGATGAAATATCCATACAGCCAGGTTGGATCATCCGAAGATCCGCCGACCACAAAGGGCGCTGCAAAACCGCCCAGCAAGCCAACGGCGGCCAGCAACGGGCCATGAAACCAACCAAGAACCAATCCCAGAAGTGCGATTAACACCATGCCGCCCAGTGCGGTTTCGGGTGAAATCAGGTCGTACATCTGCCGGGCGGCCAGAACACCTCCGAACAAGGTTACCAGGCCCGCGCCAGAAAAGACGGATGGCAGATAGGCTGTGCTCGCGTCTTCATCATCGCCAAACCTGCGACGGACATATTCACCAGCAGCGATCAGGACCGCGCCAAAGGCCAAAGCGGCGGCAACACGTGCCGATGGCGGCAGCAAACCGTTCTCAACCCCGTATTGAACCAGAAAAATTCCGGCCAGCGCCAAGGACAGGGCTGAGACGGCATAGAACCAGTTTTCACGCAGCCAGCCCCAAAGCGCGGCAAACCGATCCTGCCGAAAGACAACCGCGCCTTGCGTGTCCTCCACTTCGCTTGTCTCAGGTTCGATCTTGACAGCGGGCCAGGGCGATTGAGCAGGCTCCGTTGCAGGTGCAGGCTCCTCCGACTGAACCTCAGGTTCTGGCGGCAGAGCCTCTTTCGGTGTTGGTGGCATGGCCACAAGTTGCTGTTCCAACTGCTCGACCCTGCGGCGCAATCGTGTTTGCCCAACCAACAGCACAATGATCGAGACAGGTATCGCCAAAACAATCAGGCCAAGAAGAACAAGCAGCGATTCCAATTGAAGCTCCGTAGCTGTTATCGGCGCAAGCTACACCGCGTGTGCCCCAGAGCAACAGTCAGGAATTCCGGCCAAAACGGTCAGGGATGAAACAGCGAACCCACCAGATAGGCAATCGCCGCCGCTGCGCCGCCGATCAGCAGCGTCTCAAACCCGGATTTCCACCAACGCACCAACGACCATCGGCTTTTCAACGCGCCAATGGCGAAGAACACACCCATCGTCATCCAAGCCGAGATTACAAAGGCGTTCTCCAGTGCGATCAAAAAGGGTAACAACGGGATCAAACCAGCCACCAGAAAAGCAAAAAACGTCGCCAGCGCTGCCTTGATGGGATGCGGATCGACGCTGCCCAACCCGTATTCGCCCTCGATCATAAGATTGATCCAGCTTTCGTGGTTCGAGGTGATGGCAGCTGTTGCGTCGTCCAACACAGACCCTGACAAACCTTTCTGCGCCAGAATCTCACGCACCTCATCCCGTTCCCCTTGCGGGTAGAGCGCAATGTGGCGTTCTTCGATCGCACGAATGCGTTTGATGTTGTCCAATTCAGCCTTGGTGCCCGAGTAGTTCCCTGCCGCCATCGAGAAACCATCGGCCAGAACATTCGCCAGCCCCAGCGCCACGATGACAAACGATGACAGCCCCGCGCCGGCAACCCCAGCCACGATGGCAAATGTGGTGACCGAACCGTCGATACCCCCATAAACCACATCGCGCAGAACGCCGCGGCCCGGTGGTGCGTTGATCCGCTGTGCGATCTCCTGCTGGCTGTGACCGTGTTCTGTCATGGCTGGCCCTCCGTCCCGTTCAGTGTGACGAAGGGCTGTCAGATGCGCTTTGCGTCAGATCAACCCTTGGAAAACAGCCCCTTCAATGCCCGCTTGATCACGGCGCGGGTCGATGGCTTGTGGCGGTCCGAGAAAGGCAAGGGCCTACACACCTCCATCGCGGCGACGCCCACTCGGGCGCTGAGCGCGCCGTTCACCAACCCCTCGCCAAACCGGCGGGACAGTTTGCTGAGTACCGAGCCACCGAGCACCGGTTCCAAAAGGTCATCACCCACCGCAACCGCGCCAGTTGCGACCAGATGCACAAACACCGCACGGGTCAGACGCCAGCTGCCCAGAAATCCGGCGCGTCCGCCATAAATTTCCGCGATCCGCCGGATCATCCGCAACGAGGCTGCAAGGGCGGTCACCACATCCGCCAAAGCCAAGGGCACCAAGGCCGTCACCGTCGCTACCTGACGCGCTGCGGCCTCAACCTCGCGGCTTGCGGCGACGTCTAGCGGGGCCAGTAACTCATCCTCGGCCAAAGCCAACAGGCCTGATGCGTCAAACTGCTCGGGCATCCGCTCGGACAATCGGTCGCGACCCCATTGGGTCTCATTCCGCCCTTTGTAGAAAGCGATCAGCCGGGTCGTGACAGCGCGGGCTTTGGCCAGATCGGCGTCGGTCAGCGCCTCATCGGCAGCGCGGCGCAAACCATCGACGCGGGTCAGGCGACCAATCGCTGCCAACTCCCGGATCGCGATGATCAACGCGACAAAAACCAGCGCCCCGATCAGCCCGGTGACGATCCACCCCAGAACAGGCGCGCGGGCGACCAGTGAGGTGGTGAAATCCCAGGCGGCGATCGAGATCGTGGCCCCAATAACCGCCAGCGCCAGCCCCCAGAACCAACGCGACAGGGCTGAGTGCTTGCGCGCGGCAAAACGCGCCGCGCTTTGCATCGCTTGACCCTGGGGCTGAGCAAGGTCAGGCACCGGTGGGGCCATGACAACATCGGTGACGGGTTCCTCTGCTTCAAGATCAATTAGAACCGGGCCTTTAGCCATGTGCTGCCCTTTCGCTATGCCAGACGTATTTGATGTCCGGCAGGTTTTCATCGTTGTCGATCCCGTCGCTGCGGGCAACCTCGGCAAAGCCATGACGTTCGTAGAACCTGCACGCGCCGGTATTTGCCTGAAAAGCAAACAGGCTGAGTTGCGGGTGCTGCGCCTTGGCATGATCCAGCAGCCGCGCCCCGATCCCCTGCCCCCGCGCAGTGGCCGTCAGGTACAACGAATGAATATCCGACCCGTTCAGGGCCAGAAACCCAACCACTCCGTCCGGGGTTTCTGCCACCGTGACCCAGTCCTGATCAATCATCCAACCGCAAAAGGCGATGGTTTCTGCGCAGCTATGCAGTTCCGGCATCCAGTCGTTTTCGCGGGCAAACCCGTGTAGGATTTCCCCGGTCTTCCCGGCATCGGTGCTGCAGGCAGGGCGCAACGTGACCATCACAGGCGGTCTCCGATCAGGAACTGCGCCGCGCGGTCCAGCCGGATATGTGGCGGGCCATCGCCGGGGCGCAGGGTCAGCTGTGCCGGGGCAAACCTCATAAAACCAAAGTCATCCCCCAACCATGTCTCGGCCCCGTTTCGGGCTGGGCCGAGCAGATGGGCCGGGTCATCCGGCAACTCGCCGGGGTAAAACGCCGCCTGTTTACCACTGTCCTGCAACCTGCCGCGCACGCAGGGCAATTCGGCCCCTTCATGACTGCGCATCTCTTCGGTTGTGGCCCGCAAGGAAGCCAGTGACAGCGCCGCTGTTTCGGCGCCTGCAAAGCTCGCCCGGTCGCGCGCCTCACGTGTTAGCGCCTCCATAATCGCGGTCAGGCGGGGGTGCTGCGTGTGGTGCAGATGGTCCGCCTTGGTGGCCGCAAACAAAATACGTTCGACCCGTTTGCCCAGCAGCAACTGGCTGAGCCACGCGTTGCGCCCCGGACGAAACGCCGACAGGATATCGCCCATGGCGCGGCGCATATCCTCGACCGCTTGCGGGCCTTTGTGGATCGCGCCCAACGCATCGACCAGCACCACCTGGCGGTCGATGCGAGAGAAATGATCGCGGAAAAAGGGCTTTATCACCTGCGCCTTGTAAGCTTCGTAGCGCCGCTCCATCTCGCGCTGCAAGGTACGGCGGCGCGATACTTCCGTCACCGGCAAGGGCGCAAAGGTCAGAACCGGAGAGCCCGTCAGATCGCCCGGCAGCAGGAACCGCCCCGGCGTACAGTCGTAGAACCCGGCGTCCCGCGCCGTGTTCAAGTAAGTCGTGAAGGCGGCAGCCAAGGCTTGCGCAGTGGGTTCATCATGAACAGCCGTCAGATCGGTCGCAAGGGCCTGTTGCAAAAACCCGGCCGCCTCAGGGCGGTTTTCGATGCGCGCCAAGGTCTCCTGCGACCAATCGGCGTAGGATTTGTCCAGCAACGCAAGATCCAGAAGCCACTCGCCGGGATAGTCCACGATATCCAGATGTACGGTGCGCGGCCCCTGAAGCCCTGCCAGCAACCCCGCAGGTCGCGCCTTGAACGACAGGCGCAACTCGGACACCGCGCGCGTGCTTTCGGGCCAGTGCGGCTGTGGGCCTGTCAGGTCGGAGAGGTGAGACTCGTAGTCGAACCGCGGGACCGTATCGTCTGGCTGCGGCTGCAGGTAGGCCGCGTTGATGCGTCCCTCTTGCTGCGCGACCAGGCCGCTCATGCGGCCCCTGTCCAGCAGATTTGCCACCAGCGACGTGATAAATACCGTCTTGCCAGAGCGCGCCAAACCGGTGACGCCCAGTCGGATGACCGGCTCGAAAAACGTCTCGGACACGCTGTCGCCGATGGTTTCGACGCCGCGCACAAGACTGTCTGCCAGGGATGAGATGACCAAATTGTCGCCCCGCAATAATCGTTTCGCCCAAGATAGGTAGCCGCTGCCGGACATGCCAGCGCTTTCGCCCCCTTGCCCGTTCGCGCGCTGCGCGCTACCAGCGGCCCATGCCCAGATATGCTTTGAAAGTCGAATACCAAGGGAAGCCGTTTGCCGGATGGCAGCGCCAGAAAGAGCTGCCCTCGGTTCAGGGGGCCATCGAGCACGCTCTGTCCCGCATTCAACCGGGCGATCACACCATTGCTGCCGCCGGGCGCACGGATGCGGGCGTACATGCATTGGGGCAAGTGGCCCATTGCGATCTGATCAAAGAGTGGGATCCGTTCCGCCTGTCCGAGGCGTTGAACTATCACCTGAAGCCGCAGCCGGTAGCGATTGTTCAGGCAGCGCAGGTTGATGACGACTGGCACGCGCGCTTCACGGCGGTTGAACGTCAATACCTGTTTCGCATCCTGATGCGCCGCGCGACTGCTACCCATGACAAAGGGCAGGTCTGGCAGATCAACCATCAGCTGGATGTCGAAGCCATGCAGGCGGGTGCTGATATGCTGATCGGACGGCATGATTTCACCACCTTCCGATCCTCGATCTGTCAGGCGGCCAGCCCAATGAAAACTCTGGATGAGTTGCGGGTGGAACAGGTGCAGGGTTTCTCGGGCCCCGAGGTTCATTTCCACGTGCGGGCGCGGTCATTCCTGCACAATCAGGTGCGCAGCTTTGTTGGCACGTTGGAACGTGTTGGCGCAGGGTCGTGGTCGCCTGAGGATGTGCGCAACGCGCTGGAAGCCGAAGATCGCTCCGCCTGCGGGCCGGTTTGCCCGCCGCAGGGGCTGTATCTGGCGCGGGTTGGGTATCCCGATCCGGTCTTCTAGATCGCGCGAAGTAAAAGACCGCTGGCAATCACAACAATCACAAGCCCAGCCACCAGTTCGATGGTGGGGGCCAGGATCGACGCGAATCGTGTGGCCGAAGCCGAAGCAAGCAAACCGCCGCGCAGGCCAAAAGACGTCCAACCCACCAATGTGGTTACCAGTGCGGTGCCCAGTGCCATAGCAAACGCCCCGGCGATTCCGACCCAGGCGATGCCCATCTGCCATGTCAGAATCAGGACAAACAGCGCTCCGGTACAAGGTCGTGCAGCGATCCCCGCGATCAGGATGATCGCTTCGCGAACACTACCGACATTGGCGACCTCCTCCGCGCTGGGGCCGTGTCGATGGCCACAATCCGAGCAGACCTCACCCTTGTCGTGATGGTCATGATCGTGGGCATGACCATGAGTATGAGTATGAGCCTGCGCAGGCTCGACAGCATTACGTGATCGCCTTGCAAAACTGCGCGTGCCCCTGAAAACAAGCCAAAGCCCAATTGCGGCAATTGCAGCGTAGCTGATTGGGGCCATAACCTGTTCGGTCGCGCCCACAAGCGCCTCACGCGATGTCTGAAAAACAAGGACCCCCGCATAAACCAGAACCACTGCCGTAACCGCCTGCCCGAGGCTCGACAGCACACTGATGGCTGACAAGCGCCAGAATGCAACGCGCCGGCCCAGGCCATATCCGCCGATCAGAACCTTGCCATGCCCCGGTCCAATCGCGTGAAAGAACCCATAGGCAAAACACACGGTCAGAAGCGTTGCGACGGCCTCGGGCTCTCCGGCGCGAGTGGCACGCAAGGCACGCGCGATTTGGTTCTGGAATTCGCGCTGCTCTCCGGCGGCCCAGGCCGCGAGGCTGTCAAAGCCGCCGCTACCCCAGAACCACAGCAACAGGCCGCATGCAAGCGCAACAGGTACAATCAGGTATTTGGACATGAAATCAGGATTTCGGTGGCAAAGCTTTCCCCGACCAGCGGGATATCATTCTCTTCCAGATCGTATTCTGCATCCAAGGTCAGCAGGAACGCCTGCATCTGCGCCAACTGTCCATCGATATCCGGGTCGATCCGCTCCATCACACATGATACAGGCCCGGTAACGGTTACCGGTCGGTTCACCTCGTAAGCGGTATAGTAGGTCTCATCAAACGGTTTGGCCGACAGGGCAGCCGCCGAAACAGCGCCGCCTTCGACCGCGCGCAGATGCGAGGTGATGATCCGCCCGTTTTCCGCCGTGGCATGAGGCTCCAGCGGACCGGACAACGCAACCGCGACGCCGCCCGCAGTTACAACAAGGTCTCCATTATAGCCTTCGATCCATTCCGCATCAAAACCTGTCAGGATGTCTTCTTCGCGTGCCGTCAGCGCACCATCGCCATCCTGATCCAGCTTCATATCCTCGAGCTGTAGCAACGAGAAAAATTCGTCATAGGCCCAGGTCACGCGGATATGGGTTAACTGGCCTGCCTCATCCACGATAAATTCCAATCCGGTGTCGATGAAGACATGCGGATGGGCCAAGGCCGGTAAGGGCAGGCAACAGGTCAGGAGTGGTATCAGCCAACGCATGCGCGCAAGATAGGGTGCGGGCCTCACAGCGGCAACGCGTTTCGCACGCATCATGCAAAAACCAGCCGATGGGATTAGGTTTGTGGGAACAATATGAGTGTCTGCAGTGCCGTCCCAACAGGACCTTCGGTATCAAACAGTACGGATTGCGACATACCAACACCCGACGGCTGCCAGTGTGACAGCGCCTCGGACGCCAACCAATCCGACGCTGGTTCACGGTGGATGTTCACGGTCAGGTCCGTATTCATGAAGCCCATTTCAGATGTCGGCGCATTCCATGAGATGCCATTGCCACAATCCGCCAGCGCGCAAAGCGACTGAATGGGTGATTGCGCTTCGCCTTCAAGCAATTGAGGCGTGCGCATCCAGACGGTTTTCGGACCGGGCCCATGCTGCGTACCCGCAGGGTGTTTCACATCGCTGAAATGCGCGAAACCGAGTTTTTTGTGACGAACCTCACCGATGGGAAACGGGCCATCAACCGCCGTGTCATAACGCGGCCCGATGATATCGACATTGGGCACAGCTCCAAGATCACGCCGCACCAGATGCATGGTCGAAGCAGTTGCACATAGCGTATCATCCAGATCGTGGACCGTGACACGCGTTGTTGCCAATGTCTTGGTATGTCGTGTCGTCTCTGCCGCCACACGCAACCCGGCCAAGGGTAAGGGGCGCAGCAGATCGACCGTCAGCCGGGTCAGCATCTTCTCGGCACCGACCTCGGTTTCAGCTGCGCGCACGATCAGGCCCGCAACTGGCCCGGCATGACAATGATCTGCTGACCAAGGGCCACGGGCCGGATCGTTTCCGACAAAGGCGCCATCTTCGACCTGACGAAAATAGGCCAAACCTTCGAAATCCAGCGCTGCGGCCATCTGGGATCAGACCTTTTCCTGCGTGTGCTTTTTCAATTCTGCACGTGCGACTTGACGACGGTGAACCGCATCGGGCCCATCGGCCAGCCGCAGGGTCCGAACATGGGTCCAGGCGGTGGCGAGAGGTGTATCCTGACTGACCCCCTGACCGCCAAACATCTGTACCGCCTCATCGATCACCTTGAGTGCCACACGCGGCGCAACAACCTTGATCTGGCTGATCCAAGGGGCCGCCGCCCGCGCATCGCCCTGGTCCATGTACCACGCCGCTTTCAGACACAGCAGGCGGGCCATCTCGATCTCCATCCGGCATTCAGCGATGATGTCGTAGTTGGCCCCCAGCTGCGCCAATTTCTTGCCAAACGCCTCACGCTGCATGGAGCGTTTGCACATCTGTTCCAGTGCGCTTTCGGCCTGACCGACGGCACGCATGCAATGATGAATACGTCCCGGCCCCAACCGTCCCTGCGCGATCTCAAATCCCCGGCCTTCGCCCAAAAGAATATTCTCTGCAGGCACACGCACATTGGTAAACCGAATATGCATATGGCCATGCGGTGCGTCATCGTGACCATAGACCTGCATAGGCCTCAGAATTTCGATCCCCTCTGCATCTGCTGGCACTACGATCATCGACTGGCGCTGATGCTTTGGCTGATCCTCTCCGGCCGTCTTTACCATCACGATATACACTTTGCAGCGCGGATCGCCCGCGCCCGATGACCACCATTTCTCGCCATTCAGAACATAGTCATCACCGTCCCGCACGCAGGACATCGACACATTGGTCGCATCGGATGAAGCGACATCCGGTTCGGTCATCAAATAGGCCGAACGGATCTGACCATCGAGCAGTGGCTTTAGCCATTGCTCTTTCATATTCTCGGTCCCGTAACGTTCGAACACCTCCATATTGCCGGTATCCGGCGCGGAACAGTTGAACACCTCGGCCCCCAGCGGGGTTTTACCCATCTCTTCGGCGAAATAGGCATACTCCACCGTCGTCAGCCCGAACCCCTTGTCGCTGTCAGTCAGCCAGAAATTCCACAGCCCAGCCGCCTTGGCCCTAGCCTTCAGCCCTTCAAGAATTTCGGCTTGGCGTTCGGTATATTGCCAGCGGTCGCCTTTGTTGATCTCGGCCTGGTATTCCTCTTCCAGCGGCATGATCTCATCGCGGACCATATCGGCAACACGTTGCAAAAGGGCGCGGTTCTCTTCGCGCAGACCAAAAGACATATTCATGAGAATCCCTCCTGCCCCGTGAAATCCGGGCTGTACCTCGCGCCCCGAGGATGGCTTAACTGTCGGGACTCTGTCCAGTTGGGTGACGGAACGTCATCAGTCATTTTCAAACGAAGGGACCACCATGGCGCTGTTGATAGACACCGGGCTGACCAACTGGATCAGTGATGCCGAGATCGCCAATGAGATTCGATCCGCACTACCAGGTGCCGATATTCGCACGCCAGACACAATCGGCAACGCTGATGAAATCACGATGGTTGCTGTTGTCGGCCTGAAAGACGACCACTTGCGCCAGTTGCCGAACCTGAAACTGGTGCAAAAGCTTGGGGCCGGTGTGGAAACTATCGTTGGCAATCCAAACCTGCCCAGCCACATGCGGGTCGCGCGTCTGAAACCCGATGCACCAGCACAGGGCATCGCCGAGTGGTTTCTTGCCTACATCCTGCGCGCCCAGCGCCATATGCCGTTTCACGAGGCCGCACAGGCCCGTGCCGAATGGCTGCCGAAAGAGCCAATCTTTACACCTCATACGACTGTCGGCGTTCTGGGGCTGGGCCATATCGGGGATCGTACCGCGCGGATGCTGCGCGCTGTCGGGTTTCAGGTCTTGGGTTGGAGCCGCTCACCCAAACAGATCGAAGATGTCACCTGCCTGCACGGTGATAATGCCCTGCCCCAGTTGCTGGGTCGGTGCGATCACGTCTGCGCCATCTTACCCTCGACCCCACAAACTGTGGGTCTGTTCGATGCGCAAATGCTGGCCGCGATGAAGCCCGGTAGTCAGTTGCTGAACGCGGGCCGAGGCGATCTGATTGACGAAGTCGCGCTGATCACCGCACTGGATCGGGGCACGCCAGGCCATGCGGTTCTGGACGTTACGTGCCAAGAGCCTTTACCAGCCGACAGCCCGCTTTGGCACCACCCGCGTGTCACGATCACACCACATGTATCGGGCTGGCACTTGGGCGACGCACTATCGGATGTGGCCGAAAATTTCCAAAGACTTAGCTCAGGCGCGCCTTTGTTGAATGAGGTCGACCGCGCGCGCGGCTACTAGCGTGTTCAGGGGGCCATCACCCAATTCCCTCCGGCATCCTTGCACTGGCGTGTTCTAACACCGCGAGAGGCTTCCTCGCCTTGCGGCTGAATATCGTGTTCCAAGCGAACACAATTGCCTTCGATCGCAATGATGCGGATCGTTCCCTGTGATCCGGTTTTGCCATTTGCCCACCCCATCTCTTTGCCGACACTGGGAGTGCCATCAGTAAGCAAGGCGCGCGAAGTTTTGCTCGCCACCTCGAAATCCGACGGCGACAGCCCCATTTCAGCAATGATTCGGGAGAGCGGCTTAGCCGATGCGGTCGTGAACCCCATCGCGCTGAGAATTGCCAAAACAAATATGATCCGGGCTTTCATGTATGCCTCGCTGAACTGAGATAAAATACAGCACGAGGATATACCCACGCTAAATCGGGGCCAACCCCCGCTTGGCCGGACCTTCAAATTATCCCGAACAAACCTATCGTCAGCCCGGCGCTAGAGGCTACTCCACGTTCCCCTCATAGTACCAAAAAGACAGCCCGAGGCATTCCATGACCCAACCGACCTATTTTGCGCCCACTGGCGGGCACCCCGGCCAGGATCAGTTGCTGACCGATCGCGCCATGTTCACCGATGCCTATGCGGTGATCCCCAAGGGAACGATGCGCGACATTGTCACCAGCTATCTGCCGTTCTGGGAAGGTACACGCCTGTGGGTTCTTTCGCGCCCGTTGAGCGGGTTTGCCGAGACATTCTCGCAATACATCATGGAGGTTCAGCCCGGTGGCGGCAGCGACCAGCCGGAAACCGATACTCGGGCTCAGGCGGTTCTGTTTGTCGTCGAAGGCACCGTACAGCTCACCCTGAATAGTGAGCAATATAGCTTAGAAACAGGGGGATATGCCTATATCCCGCCGGGTGCGAATTGGACCCTGCACAATCAATCAGATGCTGTGACGCGGTTCCATTGGGTGCGCAAAGCCTATGAGGCTGTACCCGGATTGCCCGCCCCCGATCCCATCATCACGCATGAGCGCGACGTAGCGCCGGTTGAGATGCCCGGAACCCAAGGTCGCTGGTCCACAACCCGCTTTGCCGACCCGCAAGACCTGCGTCATGACATGCATGTCAACATCGTCAATTTCGAACCCGGCGGCGTGATCCCTTTTGCCGAAACCCATGTAATGGAGCACGGGCTTTACGTTCTGGAGGGCAAGGCGGTCTATCGCCTCAATCAGGATTGGGTCGAGGTCGAGGCGGGGGACTACATGTGGCTGCGCGCCTTTTGCCCTCAGGCTTGCTATGCGGGTGGACCGGGGCGTTTCCGGTATCTGCTGTACAAGGATGTGAACCGGCACATGCCACTCTCATTGTCGCGCTAGATCCGGATTCATCGTATTTTATCTTGGCAGGGGTTCACACGGACCTCGGAATTTGCTGAAATCCCAGTATATTCCGTTTTTCAAGTATTGGAGACTGGCCCATGAAACTGCGCACCCCTCTGATGGCCCTGGCCGCAATCGCACTGGTGGCCGCCTCGGTTTCCACACCAGTCGCAGCAAAAGATGAAACCAAATCGGTCTTTGTAATTAACCGCACCTGGGCAGTGACCAAAGTATCTGATGAGCCCGTCATCTACCGCGCCACACGCGACAACAACAACCTCAACCCCTTTGGTCCGCCACCGCGCCTGCGTACCCTGCAGGCCATCACAGCGATCCAACAGGCAACCGGCTGCAAACCGATCGTGACCAGCATGTATCAAAACATCTCTGGGCAGTTCTTCTCGCAGGTCAGCTGCGGCTGAAATTGGTACAATACTTTCATTGAGATCGCCTGATCTGGCTGCCATAGCTTGCGCATGAAACTCGCGATCAATGGATTCGGCCGCATCGGCCGCACGATCCTGCGGCAGGTTTTGGCCCAGCCGCAAGGATCAGATATTGAACTGGTGCTGATCAACGATATCGCACCGCTCGACACCTGCGCCTATCTGTTCAAATACGACAGCACCTTTGGCCCTTATGCCGGGGATGTGTCGACTAGCGACGCTGCCCTCGTAGTTGATGGTTGCTCAGTGCCGATGACGCACAGTTCTGATCTGGCAAACATCGATCTGTCGGGTGTGGACGTTCTGCTGGATTGCACCGGGATCGCGCGCACATCCGATGTGGCCCGCCGGGGTCTGGCGGCCGGGGCACGCAAGGTTCTGATCTCGGGCCCCTCGCCTGCGGCCGAGCTAACGGTGGTTCTGGGCGCAAACGAGGATAAACTGGGCGACGCCAGTATTGTGTCAAACGCATCCTGCACCACAAATGGCCTTGCGCCTCTGGTGCGTCTACTGGATCAGATCGGCGGCATCGTCTCAGGTCACATGACCACCATTCATTGCTATACCAACAGCCAACCGATGGTCGACGCGCCGCGCGGCGATCTTGCGCGGTCGCGGGCGGGGGCACTGTCGATGGTGCCGACCACCTCCAGCGCCACCCATCTGATCGATGTTGTCCTGCCGCATCTGGCCGGGCGCATCTCGGGCGCGGCCGTGCGGGTTCCGACCGCCAGCGTCTCAGCCGTGGATCTTGTTGTGACTCTCGAACACGGGATGAATGCGCAAGCTTTCGATGCGGCCTTCCGCAATGCGGTAGAGGCCTCGGCCGTGCTGGGCTGGACTGATCTGCCGCTGGTCTCTTCCGACCTCAGAACCCGCCCTGAATCGCTGGTCATCGCAGGCCCCGAGACCCGGATGGTGAGCGAGACCCAAGTGCGCGTTTTCGGTTGGTATGACAATGAATGGGGCTTCTCGGCCCGTATGCTGGACGTCGCCCAATTGATGGCAGCGGCCTGATCCAGACCACCCGCAGCGGGCGGCTTGGCCGCACGCTGCCTGGCCCAACGGGTCATGGTGCATCTTTGATGCGTCCTGACCCGGCGGGAGCCTACCGGGATCAGCCTGCGACCACCTTATAAGGTGTTTCGAACCAATGCTCTTCAAGATTCGCGCCCTCACCGATACGATCGACCACAGCAAACAAACCGGGGGCATGTAGCGGGGTCAGCACGCCGTGCCATGTGCCCCGATGGTAGTTCACCGCCTGCCCCGGCCGTGTCAGGAAAGCCTGCGGAGTGCCGGGCTTGCCGTCCTCATCGGGTGCGACGATCACCAGAAAGGGCTGGTGGGTCATCGGGATGAAGGCCTGGCTGCCATCAGGGTGACGCTCAACCATATCCAGCGCGTAGGGCAGCGCGCGCGGATTGGCGTTGAACAAGCTGATCCCGGCGCGCCCGTCGGTGAACTCCAGCAGCGCCCGGTCATGATACCGTCCGCATTGCCCCTGATTGATGATCTTGTCAGGGTCGCCAGACAGCTCAATCACGTCCCCAAACGGCGCGAAAGCTGCGGCGGTTAGCGGCGTGACGACGATCTGGCGGTTCATGAGGGCAATATGTCCCGCAGCCGGAACTCGGCGATACGCTCAACCTGACGGCAGGCTTCAGAAAGCTCCGCATCTCGATCCTGCTCGATGCGCCGCTGAAACGCCGTAAGGATCGAGGCCTTGTCATGATCCCGCACCGCAATGATGAAGGGAAAACCGAATTTTTCGGTGTACCGCGTGTTCAGATCTGTGAAGGCCGCACGCTCCTCATCTGTCAGCGCATCCAACCCGGCTGAGGCTTGCTCGGATGTGCTTTCAACAGTCAGCCGCTTGGCCTGCGCCAGTTTGCCCGCAAGATCGGGGTGCGAAGTCAAAACACCCAGCCGTTCAGCCTCAGATGCAGAGCGGAACATGCGCGCCAGCGCATTGTGCAAACCGCCTGCAGTGTCATGCGCCGGCCCAAGCTCCAGATCATAGGCCCGTTCCGCGATCCAGGCCGAGTGTTCAAAGATACCTCCAAAGGCGTCAACAAACGCCGAGCGGTCCATCTGCGATGGCTTTGGATTGGTAACGGGCGGATGAGTCTCGGCCCAATGTTCGGCAATCTGCAACCGTGTGGCAAACCACACATCCGAGAAGCTGCGCGCATAGTCCAGGAATCGTTTCAGTGCCATGACCCGACCTGGCCGCCCGATCAGACGGCAATGCAGGCCAATCGACAGCATCTTGGGGGCACCGGCCTCACCTTCTGCATGGAGTGCATCGAAACTGTCCTTCAGATAAGCATAGAACTGATCACCCGAATTGAACCCCTGCGGTGTTGCAAACCGCATGTCGTTGCAGTCCAGCGTGTAGGGCACGATCAACTGATCCCGACCACCGATCTGCACCCAGTACGGCAAATCGTCATCATAGGTGTCCGCGACATAGGCGAACCCACCTTCTTCGCCCACCAGACGCATGGTGTTCTCGGAACATCGACCAGTGTACCAACCGCGAGGGCGTTCGCCTACAACTTCGGTATGCAGGTGGATTGCCTCGGCAATCTGGGCGCGTTCCTGCGCCTCAGGCATGTCCTTGTGTTCGACCCACTTCAGACCGTGACTGGCAATCTCCCAACCGGCATCCCTCATGGCCGCCACCTGATCCGGAGACCGTGCCAAAGCGGTCGCCACGCCATAGACCGTGATCGGCAGGTCCTGCATCAGGCGATGCAGCCGCCAGAACCCGGCCCGCGCGCCATATTCGTAAATCGATTCCATGTTCCAATGGCGCTGGCCGGGCCATTGGGCGGCCCCGACGATCTCGGACAAAAACGCCTCGGACGCTGCATCCCCATGCAATACACAGTTCTCACCACCTTCTTCGTAGTTCAAAACGATCTGCACAGCCAGCTTTGCCCCTCCCGGCCATTTGGCATCCGGCGGAGTGGCACCGTATCCGATCATATTCCGTGGGTAACGCGGTGGCTGCATGGGGATTTCCGAGCTCTGAACTGTTTCGACAGGCATATCCTAGAAATCCAGCGATGATTATCAAATCAAACCGAACGCTGTTTCGGCTTCTTTCGGCATTTCCCCTGTTTCGATGTTTGCGCCACACTGTCACAAAGCGAAGTTACGCACCTGAAGGAGGCTAACGTGGCAGGCTATCTGACAACCCATGTACTGGACACCGCCCGGGGTTGCCCCGCCGCTGGTTTGAAAATCGCACTCTACCGGGTCTCCGGCAACTCGCATCGTAAGTTGGTCGAGATGGAGACCAATTCGGATGGACGTACTGACAGCCCGATCCTACCCCCGGAAAAATTCAAGACCGGCACATACGAGCTAATCTTCTTTACTGGGGATTACCTACGTTCAACCGGCCAAGATGGGGATGATCCCTTGTTCCTGGATCAGATCCCAATCCGTTTTGGCATGTCAGATGCCGAGGCGCATTATCACGTGCCGCTGCTTTTGTCGCCTTACGGCTATTCCACCTATCGCGGCAGCTGATCCCTTAGGTTTCAGTGCCGCGCAGGAAGGCACTGATACGCTCGATCATGAAATCCATGAACAAACGGGCCTTTGGGTCCTGATGACGCCGATGTGTGTAAAGGCACGCCATCTGGACCGGAACAGGTGGCGTCTGCTGCGCGACTGGCACCAGGCGACCTGCCGCCAAATGCTCTGCCACCTCAAAAACGGGCTTCATCGCAATGCCTTGGCCTGACACCGCCCAGTCGGTCAGCACATCCCCGTCATCACATTCAAATCGGCCGGACACGGCAAACCGTTTCGGGCCATCGGAGGTTTGCAACATCCACTGAAATTCGGTCGCACCGGGAAAGCGAAGATTCAGGCATTCGTATTGGCCTTTGATCAGGTCTTCACCAGATTGCGGCATGCCCCGCCTCGCGACATAGCCGGGTGCGGCGCATAATACCCTTTGGCAATCCGCGATCTTGCGAATGCGCAAGGTGCTATCTTCCGGCTGGCCGATAAAAAAGGCCAAATCCAGCCCTTCGGTCGTCAGATCAACGGACCGATCCGTCAGGCGCAATCGAACATCAATTTCGGGATAGTCCGCAAGAAAATCAGGCACATGCGGCGCCAGCAACCGCCGCCCTACCCCCAACGGAGCCGCCACGAACAGCGACCCGCGCGGTGCTTCGGTCAAATGCGTCACCTGCGCCTCGGCCTCATCGACCGCATCTAGTACCGCCACCGCACCAGGGTAGAACGCTTTGCCCTGCTCGGTTGGAGACAGGTTGCGCGTTGTACGCTGAAACAGCCGCACGCCCAGATGATCCTCAAGCTGCGAGATTCGCGCCGACGTCACCGCAGGTGAAATGCGCAAATCGCGCCCAGCGGCGGACATACTGCCCAAATCATAGACACGGACGAAGGTACGGATATTGTCGAGATAGGACATCTTATCGTTTTTTTTGATACAGTTTGACAATATACGGGAATACCGAAGAAAAGCCCGTTTGCCTAGTGTGACGGCAACCAATCGGAGACCTCTGAAATGTACGACTTCGCCGTGTTCTGGGACTGGATGGCCTTTGCCGTGCGCTGGCTGCACGTGATCACGGCCATGGCCTGGATCGGATCGTCCTTTTACTTCATCGCACTGGATCTGGGCCTGAACCGGAATATTCCCGACCCGGCGGATGGCGAGGAATGGCAGGTTCATGGCGGCGGGTTTTATCACATCCAGAAATATCTGGTTGCGCCCGAACGGATGCCTGACCATCTGACCTGGTTCAAATGGGAGAGCTACTCGACCTGGCTGAGCGGCGCGGCGTTGTTGATGATCGTCTACTGGGTCGGCGGAGAGCTATACCTGATCGACGCGGAAAAGGCTGATCTGGCGTTGTGGCAGGGCATTCTGATCTCGGCCGCATCGTTGACCATCGGGTGGCTCGTCTATGATTTCCTGTGCAAATCCGGTCTGGGTGAACGCCCAACCCTGTTGATGGTGCTACTGTTCGTCCTGCTGGTGGCCATGGGCTGGGGGTACAATCAGATTTTCACCGGGCGGGCGATGATGCTGCATCTGGGGGCCTTCACTGCCACAATCATGACGGCCAACGTGTTTTTCATCATCATGCCGAACCAGCGCATCGTTGTGGATGATCTGAAGAACGGGCGCACACCGGATCCGAAATATGGCAAGATTGCCAAGCTGCGGTCGACCCACAACAACTATCTGACGCTGCCGGTTCTATTTCTGATGCTGTCGAACCACTATCCGCTGGCGTTTGCGACCGAATACAATTGGATCATTGCGGCGTTGGTGTTCCTGATGGGCGTCACGATCCGGCACTACTTTAACACCCGCCATGCGCGTGCTGGTAACCCGACATGGACTTGGCTTGCCACAGCCCTGCTGTTCATCGCCATCATGTGGCTGTCGACAGCGCCAATGTACAAGCCCCTGGAAGAGGCCGAAGCCCAGCCACTGACACCATATGAACAGCGCTTTGCCGCAGCAGACGGCTTTGCCGAAGCGCATGATATCGTTCTGGGACGCTGTTCCATGTGCCACGCCCGTGAACCGGTTTGGGAGGGCATCCTCTGGGCCCCCAAAGGTGTGCTGCTTGAGACCGAGGCCGACATTGCCCGGAATGCGAAACAGATCTACCTGCAGGCCGGTGTCAGCCACGCCATGCCCCCGGCCAACATCACCTATATGCAACCCGAAGATCGCGACGCGCTCATTCGCTGGGTCCGCAACGCCGGGCTTTGACGCCCGCGCTGGTTCGCGTTGACGAATGTTCCCCCTTTTCCCGGATCGCTTCAGATGATCTAACTCAAACTCGATCAGCCGCGCCATTTATGCGGCATAAGCGATTTCGAATTTGGGGCAGTTGGAGCCATCTGATGCAGGGACGCAAGCCGCAGCGCGGTCTGACATGCTGGCTATTTGGCGCGCTGATGGTCTTTGCGCCCGCGATTGCCGAAGCATTGGAAACCACGCTGACAGCGCCCGGCGCCCCAAAAAAGGTGGTCGAGCGGCTAAAGGAAACCTCCTCAATCACCACGGCTGAAGAACGGGGTCTGGACACACCGCTTGAAATTCTATCTGCCGCGCTTTCTGATTATCGAACACTGGTTCAAATTCTTTATGACGAGGGGTATTTCAGCCCGGTCGTCAGCATCAAGCTGGATGGGCAGGAAGCGGCAGAGATGAGCTCTCTTTCAGTGCCGACCCAAATCAAACGCGCGGTGATCACGATTGAGCCCGGACCAACCTTTACCTTTGGTACTGCAATCGTGCAGCCACAGGCGCCGGATACCGAACTGCCCGAAGAGTTTGCCACAGACAAACTGGCTACTACGGGGGCTATTCAGCAAGCCGCCTCAGCTGGCGTGCGCGCCTGGAAGAATGCAGGCCATGCAAAGGCCGATGTCGCAGATCAGCGCGTCATCGCGCGCCATGCGCAGGCGCAGCTGGATGCGGAAATTGACCTTGATCCGGGGCGGCGGCTGACTTTCGGTAATATGTTCATCAAGGGCGATACAGATGTGCGCCACCGGTCGATCGAAAAGATCGCCGGGTTTCCCACGGGCCAGGTCTATTCGCCTGCACAAGTGCAAAAGGTTGGAACACGCCTGCGCCGCACGGGCACTTTCAGCACGGTATCACTGCAAGAGCGTGAAACCCCGAACCCAGATGGAACGCTAGATTTCGATGCCACCTTTGAAGACCTGCCCAAACGTCGCCTGACGCTGGGTTTTGAGCTGGCATCGCGAGACGGAATCGACCTGAGCGCGACCTGGACCCATCGTAACGTTTTTCGACGCGCTGAACGGCTGCGATTCGAGGCCACCCTACGAAACATCGGAGGGTCGGAAGATCTGGATGGCCGTATTGGCCTGAGACTGGATCAGCCCGACCGGCTTGGCCCCGATGACAATACGTTCTGGAGCGCGCTCTTGGAACGTCGCAATACCGACAATTACAACGTCTCGGTCGCGTCACTGGCTTATGGTGCGCGGCGTACATTTTCGGATCAACTCTACGCAGAAGCCTCGGCGGGCTTTCAATGGTCTGACGCGGATGACGCCTATGGCGACGGGCGCAAATTTCGTTATTTCATCCTGCCCTTCCGGTCCGAATGGGACCAGCGCGACAGTAAGGTCAGCGCGACGAAAGGCTTTTATCTCGACGCTCAGGCCATGCCGTTCATTGGTCTGTCCGGCACCGATACCGGGCTGCGGCTGTTCTTTGACAGCAGAGCTTATACAAGCCTTGGAACCGGGGGCAGGCTGGTGCTGGCAGGCCGGATTCAACTGGGCTCGGTCATCGGGCCGCCCGCCGATGGGGTAACGCCAGACTTCTTGTTCTTCTCGGGCGGCGCTGGCACTGTGCGCGGCCAACCCTATGAAAGCCTTGGGATTCCGGTTGGCACCGGTGTCGCGGGTGGAAAATCCTTCCTGGGTTTTTCCGGAGAGGTGCGCGGCAAGATCACCGACACCATCTCTCTGGTCGGGTTTTACGATTACGGTATCGTCGATACATCATCCTTCGTGGGCTCAAGCGCCGAAGACCATGCAGGGGCCGGGCTCGGCGTCCGGTACGATCTGGGTGGGTTCGGCCCACTGCGTGTTGACCTGGCTGTGCCGGTGCAAGGCGACACCGGCGATGGCCTGCAATTCTATATCGGAATCGGACAGGCCTTTTGATGCGACGTCTCTCATATCCACTTCTGGTCGGTACCCTGATCGCGGTTCCACTGACCACGGGCGCGCAGGAAGAGGACGGCGGCAGCATGATAGAACGGTTTCTTCAGGACACTTTGTCCGGAGACAGCCAGAACGTCACTGTCAAAGGCCTAGAGGGCGCGCTGAGCTCGCGCGCTACGATTCAGGAAATCTCGGTCGCCGATGATGAAGGGGTGTGGCTGACCATCAAAGGGGCAGAGCTGGACTGGAATCGCCTCGCCCTGATTCGAGGACGGTTTTCAGTCAATGCCCTGACCGCGCAGGAGATCGATGTCGCGCGTGCGCCCGGCACCACGACCACCGAAGACCCACCGCCTTTGGCTGAAACGCAGCCATTTCAATTGCCGGAACTGCCGGTCTCGATTGAAATCGGTGAAATCCGGGTTGATGAATTGGCATTGGGCCAACCCCTGATCGGGGTTGCAGCAGAGCTGAAGGTGACCGGGAACCTGTCTTTGGCAGATGGGACGCTGGATACTGATCTGGATATCACGCGGCTGGATCGCGCAGGGGATGAGATCACGCTGTCAGCCGGGTTCCAGAATTCAAACAGCCAGATCGATCTGGATTTGAACGTGACCGAGGCCTCGGGCGGTCTGATCTCCACCGCTTTGCGCATTCCCGATAGCCCGCCTATCGGGTTGAGCGCCAAGGGCTCGGGCCCATTTACGGATTTCACCGCCGATATTGGCCTGAGCAGTGACAACCAGCAACGTGTTGGCGGACAGGTCAGGCTGCGCGCCGCCCCTGACGTGGATGACACCGCCGTGGACGGTATCGCCTTTACTGCAGATATCAGTGGCGACATGACCCCGTTTGTTGCCGATGACATGGATGTTTTCTTCGGTCAGGACACGCGCTTGCTGGTCGATGGTCAAACGCAGCCCGAAGGCGCTTTGATCGTCAACGATCTGGCCTTTACCTCACAAGCGCTGAAACTAGAGGGTAAGCTGGAGTTGGCAACCGGCGGGACGCTGCAGCTGGCCGCGCTGCAGGGGCGCATTACACCGCCAAATGGCGAGACCGTTGTCCTGCCGGCCTCAGGTGGAGAAACTTCAATCGAAGCGGCCCAGATTTCGGCTTTGTTTGATCAGGCAAATGGCAACCTTTGGGATCTGAGCCTAACGGCAGACGCGTTTAAGTCCCCACAGATAGCCTTGGACCGCGCGCAGATTACCGCGCAAGGCTTGTTGGAACAGGGCAATGTGACCAAGGTTGAGGGTGATCTTCAGGCCGCGCTTGACGGCATCGATCTGGAAGACCCTGCGCTGAACAGGGCATTGGGGGACCGGGTCACGCTGGACGGGCTGTTCGGCTACAGCTCCGATGAATCTTTGAACCTTTCAGGATTTGAACTGGTCGGGACTGACTACAAACTGGGCGTTGACGCGCTGATCAGCGGCTTGACCAGCGGTTTGAACATTGACGGCTCTGCCACGCTGGATGCAACCGATCTGTCCCGATTTTCCGACCTTGCCAAACTGGACCTTGGGGGTCAGGTGTCGGCGCGGCTGACAGGCAGTGGGTCCCCGCTGGAGGGGAGCTTTGATGGCAAACTTGAAGTTCAGGGCGACGATCTGTCCACCGGGCGTGATGACATCGACCCGGTCATTCAAGGCGAAACAACGATAACCGTGGATGCCAAGCGCGGAACAGATGGCATCACGTTGCGCGGTTTCACCCTGATCGCGGACGCTGCACGGGCGCAGGCCGACGGGACCGTCACAACACCTGATGGCAATCTGTCGATAGATGGTCAGGTCAAATTATCCGCCCGTGATTTGTCCGTTTTCTCTGGGCTGGCGCAGCGGGACCTAGGTGGATCACTAAAAGCCAGTCTGGATGGCAAGGGAACGGTACAGACCCTTGAATTCGATGGCACCGCAAGCGTCACGGGTCGAGACATCAAAACCGGGATGGACGAGATTGATCCGCTCCTGAGCGGTGAAACCTCGGTCGCGTTCGACGGGGCGCTGTCGCAAGATCAGATCACGATCCGGCAGGCTACGGTGAATGGCCAAGCTGTTTCAGGTCAAGTCGCCGCCACTATCGATGATCCTACCGGAGAGATCGCGGTCGACGGAGAGGCCAGCCTTAACATCCCGGACCTGTCTCTCTTTTCGGGATTGGCCAAGCGAGAATTGGGCGGGTCCGTTGATGCAAATGTACAAGGAAATGGCGCTGTCCGCAGCAAGGCTTTCGATGTTAAGGGCACAGTTGTGGCGGACGATATCCGCACGGGGATCGACCAGTTGGATGGGCTGGTTCAGGGCCGAACCACCCTGAACGTAGACGCGTTGAACGGTGATGAAGGATTGAACATTCGTACCTTCCGCCTGCAGGGCACGGCCCTGGCTGCGAATGCATCGGGCCAACTGAGCCGCGCGGCGGGCGGGCTAAGTTTCACTGCAGCTCTCGATAATCTCGGTCGGTTGTCAAAAACACTCTCCGGTCCGTTGACTCTGGATGGCAATGTTGCCCCAACCGCTTCGGGATTGGAGGGAAAACTTAATCTGGAAGGGCCCGACAGCTCCTATGCAAGTCTGGCAGGCACGGTCGACACAGATGGCGCAGCCGATCTGGATTTTGACGCCAAGTTCAACCGGATCGAGCGCTTTGCCCCCGATTTCCCCGGAACAGTTGCCGCGACTGGCAATGCAAAGCGGGCCGAGGGTGTTTGGACCATCGATGCCAAAGCCGAAGGGCCTGCGGGGATCAACAGCACCGTGACCGGGACGTTTGACGAGACCGCCAGTACTGCGGATCTGAGGGCTCAGGGCGGGCTCAATCTGGGGATCGCCAACGTCTTCCTAACACCCAACAAAATCGATGGCTCGGCCCTGTTCGACCTTGCATTGCAAGGAAAGCCAGCGCTGGAGTCGCTGCGTGGGTCGATCACCACATCCGGGACATCCTTCGCCATTCCCACTGCGGGTCAAACCGTGACCGGGATCAGCGGATCGGTCGATCTGGCGCAAAGCCGCGCCACGATCTCGCTAAATGGTGGCATGCGTGCCGGTGGTGGATTCTCCGTCACAGGACCGGTCGATCTGAAACCACCCTTCAATGCGCAAATCACTACGCGGCTGGACAACCTCGTTTTAACGGATCAATTGCTGTACGAGACCAAGCTAAACGGCCAGATCGCCATGACCGGGGCCCTGGCCGGGAACAGCAACCTAGCTGGGCAGATCACCTTTGAAGAAACCAATATCAATCTTGCGGCAGCCTCTGGCGCGGTGGGTGCAGCACCGATCCCCGAGATCACGCATATCGGCGAAAGCCGTGCGCAATACATCACCCGAGAGCGCGCGCAGCTGGTCACGAAAGAACAATCAGGCCAAAGCGCCTCCAGAATTGCGCTGGACATCATCTTATCTGCCCCCAAAGCCGTGTTCGTGCGCGGGCGCGGCGTTAATGCTGAACTGGGCGGTCGCATCGCTATTGGCGGCACCACGCGATCTGTAGTGCCATCAGGTCAAATCGAACTGATCCGAGGGAATTTCGACATATTGGGACGCCGCCTTGCACTGACCAAAGGGATCGTAACGCTGCAGGGCGATCTTACCCCGTATATCGAATTCGCCTCATCAGCCAGTACACCCGATGGAACCGCAACGATCGAGATCGCAGGTCCGCTGGATGCGCCAGAGGTTGATGTGTATTCCGACCCCGAGCGCCCAGCCGAAGAAGCCCTCGCCATGCTTCTGTTTGGGAACCGCTTTTCGGAACTGTCCCCCTTCGTGATCGCACAGATGGCCGCTTCACTGGCACAGCTAAGCGGTGCTGGCGGGGACGCAACCAAAGGGCTGCGTGACTCAACAGGGGTGGATTCAGTCGATATCGGAGCGACCGAAGGCGGTGCTGGCCGTCTTGGCGCTGGTGCCTATCTGGGGGACAATCTGTACACGGATTTCACCGTCAATACCGAAGGCGACACCGAGGTGAATCTGAACCTGGACATAAACGACAACATCACCGTCCGAGGCACGGTTGACGGACGTGGTGAAACCGGGATCGGCCTGTTTTTCGAACGTGACTACTGAAGGTCCACCTGAAGTAAGGCTGCCAACACGAAAAAGGCCGATCCCACGACCGGCCTTTTCCTGCAATATGGGGTTCGATCAGAAATCGAACCGAACACCAAAGTCGGCGATGGTCTGAGCTTCGCCCGCACGGCCAACTTTTTCACGACCAACAGCACCGCGCAGCGTTGCACCGTTGCCCAGATCATAGATCGCGCCAATACCATACTGCTGGGTATCACCTTCGGCCGATCCGTCACCGTAAGCAGCGGTGATTGTGGTGGCGGCACCAAGATTGTAGGCAAGCGACGCACCATAAACAGTGCCGTCAGTCTCTTCTCCAAAATCGTTGACAGGTGTGTCGCCATCACGTCCAACGAACAATGTGCCGCTGAAGTCTCCGAGCTCAGCACCCAGAGCCAGGACAATCAGATCCTGTTTGTCACCGCCGGCGACAGCTTCGGTCTGACCGTAGATCACTGTGGCAGAATAGTTGTTGAAGATATATGTCGCGCTGACGTCCCAGCGATCTGCGCCATTGATGGCATCGGTGTCATAGGACGCACCAAAGGCCAAGTCTCCAACCGCATATTGGAAGAACACCGCATTCGATCCTGCGCCGGTCGATGAATACTCCAGGAAGTCATAGTCGACACCCGAGTATTGGCCCAGAAACTCTTCCAGACCCGGCTCGTTACCAAAGTACAGGTCCGAGTTGTCAAACGCGCCTGAGACGTTGCCCGCATCGACACGTAGACCGCCAAAGATGACCGAGAAGCGGGCACCGTTCAAACCCGCTGAGTTGGCCTCACCGGTATCGCTGTCTTCATCGGCCTGCAATCGAACCCGCGCCGAGAATCTGACCCCGGTATCAGTTTCCACATTCCCGTCGATGTTTAGACGAAAGCGGGAAACCAGAATTGTGTCGCTTACATTCGAGTCGGTTGACCGATCTTCCTGATAACCGATACCAAAACGGCCATAGCCGCTGAATTTCACCTCTGCTGCCGCGACACTTGCAGTCGCGATTAGCGCTGTTGTTGCGAAGAGAACATGTTTCATGTCGTTTTCCGTAAATGTGTGAATAGGCGAGCTACGAAATTTCGCTCGAGCCCTAATCGAACAGATCAGTTCAGTTCACAAGATACTCAGAATAGTTTTCTGCCAGCGTCTTCTTTCGCACGCCTTTGTGCAGGTCGGTTTGGTGAGAAAACCCTCACAAAAAGATGCAGTTTTGAGTTTACCAGGAAACATTTGGACAGGGCACGAGAGTCTGATAACCTTTTGTTAATACTAAATATATGTTCCGCTCACTTCTCTCTCAACATTAAGGGGCCCGAAGCAGAAAGGGGTGTTGAGCCTTTTGCGCATATCGTGGGCAAACGTCACAAAAGTCACAGTTCTAGAACTCAAATATTCGTGATCCGGTTCAGCCCTTGCAAAGTTCCTTTCTGATACCTACTGCTCCCAGGGCAAACAGCATGTGATGCCTGCACCAAAGTTGGTGCCACGTTGTGCTGGACGATTTTACCGCCACGTTAGACGGGTATGGATGATGCCCAACTTCCGGACGAAACGGAGGATACAGGCAAACACCCCCGATCCCGAAGATGTCAAAAAAAACGCGGACTTCACAATGGGAGTTCAGGGATTGATCTGGAGCGGTCTACAGACCTCAAACCATGCGTGATTCAGTGCGGCAAACGAAAAAAGTCGGAACCGTTCCCGCCCCAATCCTCGGGATGCAGGAACCGAACGTTACGCTCATCTTAAAGGGCATCTACGATCAGAAAGAAAATAAATATTTTAAATCAGCATATTACAGAAACTGTCGTGAAATACACTGCTCCTGCAACTCATGAGTCATGAACTGCAGACCCCATTCGTTTCGAATTTTCGACGTTTCGTACCAACTTCGTTGCCTGTTTCAGGCATATGTTCAAAAAGATAGTGTGCTGCGGTTTTGCAGCGCATTTAACCAGTGTGTTTGGTAACGAGTAATACCTGATGAAGGAGGGGGTTAAATCCGAAATCGGGGGAAAACGAAAGTGGTACTAACAAACCGTTTCAGCATTCAAGCATTTGATACGTTCACCTTCCTGCGTGCCACTGTCTCAATTGGCGAGAAACGCGGGAAGGTGTTCTTTTATCAGCGACCATCCGTAGAACCTAACCCGAACAGAGATATGGCCTTCGCGTGATCAGGCTCCGACGCTCTGCAGACTGTCGGAGCAGGCGAGGCTTGCCAGCCAATCGCGTACCGCACCTGTGCGGCTGCGGGCAACGGTCACTTTCTCACCGTTGCACAGAACAACGTGTCCGATCTCATTCAAACTACGTGCGATGTCGACACAGGAGTTGGCAACCCAACAGGAACGATGCACCTGCAACCCTGCCTCCGCAGGCAACTGGGTCAGAATCCCCTTGAAGGTTGAACGCACCAGCACTTCGCGATCTTCAAGCTGCAGGGTCACATAGTGCTGGTTTGCCTGAACGAACTTGATATCTTTGATCAGGAAGCTCTGACCATTTGCTGTCACCACACCCGTCGCACTGTTTTCAAGCGTATCTTCGATTGGGCCCTCTTCTATCTTAAGCCTATCTAGATAGGGCGGTAAAACCCAAACGATAACAATGCTCTCAATCCCGACGATCAGCAGGTATTGCGGCAGTAGCATGGGCATATACATGAAATCCGACGTCTGAAACAGGTTCAACACCCAGTTTGTCGCAAGCTCGGCAAACTCCATCGCACCAAAGGCGATGGGGATACATGTGACAGGAGAGAAGAACCTTTTGACGCCCAAAAAACTGCTGCAGCTTGCCTGAACTATGATCATGAGGAAGGCAGATCCCATGTATCCGATCAACATCGACAACCAGTAAACCGCACGACCAAAACCACTCAGCCGGTCGTCAAACACAGAAGATGTAGCGCCAATCAGCAAAAGCATCAAAGGCACCAGAAACACGATAAAGTTCCTGGACAGAAAGAAGCCGAGCAGGTTGTTCAAGGTTGCACGAACCGCCACCCGCGGTAACACGACATACGTAATGTCGGCCCTTTTCAATCTGAGAAACACGTCGTTGAGTGTCATATAGCCCTGCTGCTCTGGTCGCGCCCAAGTCATTCCCTTTGGGTAATCCCCTTGGGTTTGGTGCCTTTGCTTCTCGTTGCTCTGCGGCGAATAGCGGCGTTCTTGTGACGATTTGGCATTCGGAGATGTTTAGAAACAGATAATTGTGGCGTAAATGGCGCAAAGAGAGCTCAAAATGGTGCAGCAGCGGCTGACGTAACGGCATTTTGAAAAAAAGGGCGGCCCCATCGGGCCGCCCTTTCAGATTGATCGTTGCTTTAGATCACTCTGCCGCGATGGCGTCTTCGATCTTTTCAACCCGGATCGCCGAGAACTTGAACTCAGGAATTTTACCATAAGGGTCGATGGCAGAATTCGTCAGTATATTCGCGGCAGCCTCGACATAGGCGAACGGGATAAACACCATATCCTCGGCAATCGCCCGGTCGGCGCGCACCATGATCTCAATCGAGCCGCGACGCGTGGTCAGACGGATCATTTCACCCGGCTCGATGCCCATCAGTTTCAGGGTGCGCGGGTTCATCGAGCAGTTCGCCTCGGGCTCAACCGCATCCAGAACCGTGGCGCGGCGGGTCATTGATCCGGTATGCCAATGCTCCAACTGACGGCCTGTAGTGGCGATCATCGGATATTCCTCATCCGGGGCCTCATCCGGCGGGATGATGCTGGCCGGCGTAAACTTGGCTTTGCCATCCGCACGTGGGAAGCCATCGCCGAATACGATGGATTGGCCCGGATCAGTTTCGCTGAGCGACGGATAGGTGATCGACTCGGTCTCAAGCCGTTCCCAGGTGATGTTGTCGAGAGACTCCATCGTCAGCTTCATCTCGTTGAAAACCTGAGACACATCCGTGTATTCCCAATTCAACCCTATCCGCCGCGCCAGTTCGACCGTGATCGCCCAGTCCTCCCGCGCCTCACCCGGAGGTGCCACGGCAGGACGCACCCGCTGGACCTGACGGTTAGTGTTCGACACCGTCCCGTTCTTCTCGTAAAGCGCTGAGGCCGGCAGGATGATGTCGGCATAGTTCGCCGTTTCGGTCAGGAAAATATCCTGCACGATCATCAGGTCCAGCTTTGCCAGCGCCTCACGCGCGTGGCCCACATCCGGGTCGGACATGGCCGGGTTTTCACCCAGAATATACATGCCTTTGATATTACGCGCATAGATCTGGTCGATGATCTCGGTAACCGTCAGGCCCTTTTCATTCGAGAAATCGTCCGAGCCCCAGACATCGGTGAACTGAGCGCGAATGCTGTCATCTGTAACCGTCTTATAGTCCGGCAGGAACATCGGGATCAGACCCGCATCTGATGCGCCCTGCACGTTGTTCTGACCCCGCAGCGGGTGCAGACCAGCGCCGGGCTTACCGACGTTGCCGGTCATCAGCGCCAGACTGATCAGGCAGCGCGAGTTATCGGTGCCGTGGATGTGCTGACTGACGCCCATACCCCAGAAGATCAGACCGGCCTTGGCCTGCGCAAAGGTACGCGCGACGCGGCGCAGTTGGTCCGGTTCGATGCCGCAGATCGGGGCCATCGCCTCGGGCGTAAATGCGCGCAGATGCTCTTTCTCGGCCTCCCAGTTCTCGGTCCAACGGTGGATGTACTGGCTGTCATACAGCTCTTCCTCGACGATCACGTTCATGATCGCGTTGAGCATCGAGACATCCGCCCCTGGACGGAATTGCAGCATCTCATCCGCAAACTTGCGCATGCCAACACCGCGCGGATCCATCACGATCAGCTTGCCACCTCGTTTGGTGAACTGCTTGAAATAGGTCGCCGCAACGGGGTGGTTTTCAATTGGGTTGGCCCCGATGATGATCGCCACATCCGCGTTTTCGATCTCGTTGAAGGTCGCGGTCACTGCGCCGGAACCCACGTTTTCGATTAGTGCTGCAACGGACGACGCATGGCACAAACGGGTGCAGTGGTCGACATTGTTGTGCTTAAAGCCCTGACGGATGAACTTCTGGAACAGATAGGCTTCTTCGTTGGTGCATTTGGCCGAGCCAAAGCCTGCAACGCTGCGCGGGTCCTCGGCTCGCAGGGCTTTCAGCTTGGTAGCGGCCAGATCCATCGCCTCTTCCCAGGTCGCTTCGCGGAAATGGGTCGACAGGTTGCCCGGATCGACGTTCAGGCCCTTGGCGGGCGCATCCTCACGACGGATCAGCGGCGTGGTCAGACGATGCGGGTGGTGGATATAGTCAAAGCCAAAGCGGCCTTTGACGCACAGACGGCCTTCGTTTGCCGGACCGTTGATACCCTCGACATATTTAACCTGACCGTCCTTGACCTTCAGCGAGACCTTGCAGCCCACGCCGCAGAACGGGCAGACGCTTTCGGTCTCGGAATCGTAGTCCTTGCTATCACCGTTTTGCTGGTCATCCAGCACTGTGGCTGGCATCAGGGCACCGGTCGGGCAGGCCTGAACGCATTCACCACACGCGACACAGGTTGACTCTCCCATCGGGTCATTCTGATCGAACACCACCTGCGCCATGTGACCACGACCGGCCATGCCGATCACGTCATTCACCTGCACGTCGCGGCAGGCACGGACGCAGAGGTTACAGTTGATGCAGGCGTCCAGATTGACGCGCATCGCAATATGGCTGTCATCCAGCAGCGGGATTTTCTCAGCTTCTTTCGCCGGGAAGCGGCTATCGCTGACTTCGTTCAGCTTGGCCATGTCCCAGAAATGGCTGGAGGTGTCATGTGCATCTTCCGGCTGATCGGCAACCAGCAGTTCCATGACCATGGCGCGCGATTTTTCGGCACGCTCGCTGTCGGTCTTGACCACCATCCCTTCTGCTGCGGGACGGATGCACGAGGCAACCAGAGTGCGCTCGCCCTCCACCTCAACCATACAAGCACGGCAATTCCCGTCGGGTTTGTAACCCGGCTGTGGCTTGTGGCACAGGTGCGGGATGGTGAACCCCTGCCCCTTGGCGGCTTCCCAGATGGTCCAACCTTCTGGCACGGTGACATCTTCGCCGTTCAGGTTGAAGGTGACGGTCTTGGTTGGGCTTGCATCAAGCATGGCTCTGTCTCCCTCAGATTTCGTCAGCGAAATGTTTCATGACCAGGCGGATCGGGTTCGGAGCCGCCTGCCCCAGACCACAGATCGATGCATCGCCCATGACCTGGCACAGATCTTCCAGCAGATCAGTGTCCCACTTGTCCGCCTGCATCATCTTCACCGCCTTTTCGCAGCCAGCGCGGCAGGGCGTACATTGGCCACAGCTTTCGTCTTCGAAGAAGCGCAGCATATTCAGCGCCGCACCGCGGGCGGTGTCCTGATCGGACAGAACCACCACGGCGGCGGACCCGATAAAGGTGCCATGCGGTTGCAACGTGTCAAAATCCAGCGGGATGTCATCCATCGACGCAGGCAACAGACCTGAGGACGGACCACCCGGCTGATAGGCCTTGAAGGTTTGCCCTTCGGCCATGCCACCGGCAGCTTCAATCACATCCAAAATGGTGGAGCCAGCGGGCAGCAGGTAGACACCTGGCTGCGCCACCCGGCCCGAGACCGAATAGCTGCGCAGGCCCTTACGGCCATTCTTTTCGGTGCTGTTGAGGCATTCCGGACCCTCACGGCACACTTTGGTGACCCAATACAGCGTCTCAACGTTGTGCACCAATGTCGGGCGATTGAAGACCCCAACCTGCGCCACAAACGGAGGACGGTGACGCGGCAGGCCCTTTTTGCCTTCAATCGACTCGATCATCGCGGATTCTTCACCGCAGATATAAGCACCAGCACCCCGGCGCAGGTCGATGTAGCCTTCTTCGACAATCCCGGCCTGCTCCAACGCCGCAATCTCACGGCGCAGAATCTCCAGCACCGCCGGGTATTCGTCGCGCATGTAGATAAAGCAGGTCTCTGCCTCGACCGCCCATGCGGCGATCAGCATGCCTTCCAGGAAGACATGCGGCGTGCGCTCAAGATAATAGCGGTCTTTGAACGTGCCGGGCTCGCCCTCATCGCCGTTCACGGCCAGATAGCGCGGGCCTTCATTCATGCGAACAAAGCCCCATTTCTTGCCCGACGGGAAGCCAGCACCGCCCAGACCACGCAGGCCCGAGGACAGGACGTCTTCCTGCACCTGTTCCCAATCACCGCCCTCGCGCAGCTCTTTCAGCTTGGCGTAGCCACCTTCGGCCTCATACGTCGCGAAGGTTTCGTAGTCAGGCAGATGTGCATGGGTGTCACCTGCAGCAATTGCAGCCTGCACCTTTTCGGGGGTCGCATGGTCGATATGGTTGTGACCGATCTCAAGCACTGGAGCGGTGTCACAGCGGCCCATGCAAGGCGCGCGGACAACGCGAACCTCGGACGGGTCCAGACCGTCTTCCAGCGCTTTTTGCAACTGCTGGGCACCGGCCATTTCGCAAGACAGGGAATCACAAACGCGGATCGTCAGAGCGGGCGGCGGTGTCTCGTCTTCTTTCACCACGTCGAAATGAGCATAGAAGGTCGCGGTCTCATAGATTTCAGCCTGGCCAACACGCATCTCGACTGCCAGCGCAGCGATGTGGTCAGCGCTGATATGGCCGTGTGCGTCCTGAATCAAATGCAGAAATTCGATCAACAGATCGCGGCGGCGCGGGCGGTCGCCCAGCAGGCGCGCAATGTCGGCCTGTGCCTCATCCGTGAACTGACGACCCTTGGGCGTGTGCCGCCCTTTGCCTTTACCTGACTTCCAGACGCCTTTTGGTGCGCCTGATGGCTTGGTATCTAATGGTGCCATGATGCCCTCCGATTAAGGCCCCGTGTCTCATCAGACCAGCATATCGTCAAATCGCATTTGGCTATCGCACGATAACGACACCTTATCACCGCAAAGAGGTCACCACAGAGCGCAGCGCTTGTATGGTTGGCAATTCTGGATCCCGGATCAGTGTCGCCAGACAAATCGGCTTGCTGACCACCGGGTCGACCAAAGGCAGCACTTTCGTACCCTTCAAATCACCCAAAGCCTTGACCAGAACACGCGGAACGACCGCCGCTGCCAGACCTTCGCGCGCCATCACCATCGACGTGGTAAATCCGCTGCTTTCTGCGACGATATCCGGGTGCAGCCCCTGTTCGGTGAAAATCCGATCAAGAATGCGCCGGTTCTGCATCTGCGGCTCGAGCAGGCTCAGCGGGAAATCGGCCACGCGCGACCAGGGGATCGGGCCTGTTTCGTCGGTCATATGCGATGGAACCAGTAACACGTAAGTTTCTTCATACAGCGGCTGCACCTGCCTGAGATCGGTACCGATGCTATCGCCATAAGTAACCCCGGCATCCAGGCTGCCCTCATCCAGCCGGTGCTGGATGGCCGTGGCTGACATGGTCTCGATCCGGGTCACGATGCGCGGATGAGCCTGCCGCAGGTGTTTGGTAAGGCGCCCAGTAAACGCGATCGCGGTGGGGATCACGCCCAGGATCAGAGTGCCCGTGATCTCGCCCTTTGCCGCCAGAACCTGCTGTTCCAACGCTTTGGTATCGTCAAGTATGCGTCGCGCACGCTGGACGATCATCTCGCCTTCTTCGGTCAACCCCTGAAACCGGTTCGCCCGGCGGACAATCGAGACGCCCAACCGATCTTCGAGATTGCGAATACGCATCGAAAAAGCAGGCTGCGAGATCCCGCATTCCTCGGCCGCCTTGGCAAAGTGACGATGCCGCGCAAGGGCACTGAGCAGCTGTAGGTCGCGGATTTCAATCATGTGATGCGGTCTCGGGTCGTAGCTTGACCCCCACACTAGCTGGCTCTGCGGCCGAGCGGAATGCATGATGCGATCCGCCGGTGCATGAACCAACGTGCCATCGCATCGGATCAGGACACACACTAGACAAATCCGCGCGTCCGTAAGAACCTGTGGGCAAACAAAATCCAGGGAGATGCTTCAATGAAACTGATTGCAGGTACGGCATTGGCCGTCATTCTGTCCGCAGCCCATGCGCTTGCCGCTGGGGAGTGTGCGGCAGGTAAGACCCTGACGGATGGCACGCTGACAATCGCCACCGGAAACCCGGCCTACTATCCTTGGGTGATGAATGACGCGCCCGAAAGCGGCGAAGGGTTTGAGGCCGCCGTTGGATATGCCATCGCCAAGAAGATGGGGTTTGAGGCCGACAGTGTCACTTGGGTGCGCACCAGTTTTGATGAGGCCATCCAGCCCGGGGCAAAGAACTTTGATTTCAACATGCAGCAATACTCGATCACGCCCGAACGTGAGGAGATGGTCGATTTCAGCCTGCCCTATTACACGTCCGCCATGGCGGTGTTGACCACGCAGGGCGTGATTGATGCTGGAGCCGAGGCGACATTAGACAGCCTGAAGGGCTTGAAATGGGGCGCAATGGCAACAACCACCGCAGTCCCGATGTTGACGGAAATTGTCCAACCCACAAGTGATCCGCTGCTATACAATGACAATGCAGATGTGAACGCCGCGATCATCGCCGGCCAGATTGATGCCGCCCTTTATGATCTGCCAACGGCCTTGTATCTATCAGCAGTTGTGGTTGAAAACGGGGCATTGCTGGGGCAGTTTTCACCTGATCAATCCGAAAGCCCTGATCAGTTCGGCCTACTGATGGAAGATGGCAATCCGCTGAAAGAATGTGTCGACGCGGCGATTTCGGAACTGGTTGAAAGCGGAGAGCTTGCCGCCATCGAAACCCAATGGCTGTCCGAAGCCACCGGAGTGCCGGTTATCCAGTAAATGAACGACACGTCGCTACAAAATCCACCTGAACCCAAAGGTTCGGGCCCAACACGCCGTGAGCTCTATGAGGCTGGGGTCAGGCGGCGATCAAACCGTATCGCACTGATTTCAACGGTCAGTGTGGTCCTTGCACTGATCGTCCTGATCCCGCTCGCGCCCGGCTGGGAAGCCGTCCAGCGCGCCTTTTTCAATGGCAGGGTCTTTGCGGCAACCTTTCCCGGATTGCTGGAAGCCTTTGTACTGAACGTGATGATCTTTGCATGGTCCGCACCCTTGATCGCGGTGACGGGCTTGATGATCGCACTGTGCCGGGATACGCGCGCACCCGCGCTGTTTCCTCTGCGCCTTTTTGGGATCGCCTATACCGACATTTTCCGCGGCCTACCTGTGGTTCTGGTGATCTACATTGTCGGCTTTGGCGTCCCCGGGCTGGGCCTGCCCAGGCCGTGGAACAGCCCGTATATCTGGGGCACAGTGGCGCTGGTTCTGGTGTATTCGGCCTATGTGGCCGAAGTGATCCGGTCGGGCATCGATTCGATCCACCAGTCGCAACGCTCTGCTGCGGCCTCGCTGGGCTTAAGCGCGCAAGACACCATGCGCTTTGTAGTGTTGCCACAGGCCATTCGTAACGTGGTGCCTGCCAATATGAATCTGTTCATCGCGCTGCAAAAAGATGTAGCGCTGTTGTCTTTCATCGGACCGGTCGAGGTGTTTCGTCAGGCCGGCGTTTACAAATCGCTTTATGCCAATTTCACGCCCTATGTGGGCGCCGCGCTGATTTTCTTGGCCCTGACCATTCCCGCGACACGCTATGCCGATTACCTGATGAACAAACAGAACCGGGCCCGAACATGACGGCGAAGCTATCGTTAAGAGGTGTGCGCAAACGCTTCGGCGACCATGAGGTTTGCAAAGGCATCGATCTTGATGTGGCCGAAGGGGAAATGGTTTGCCTGATCGGGACGTCCGGGTCTGGCAAATCCACGCTGCTACGCTGCATGAACCTGCTCGAGCCCATCGACGACGGCACGATCTGGCTGGATGGCAAAGATATATCGGAACCCGGACTGGATCCGCAGCCCGTGCGCCAGCAGATCGGCATCGTGTTTCAAAGCTATAACTTATTTCCCCATATGACGGCGGTTGAGAACGTGATGCTTGCGCCACGCCGCGTGCACGGCCTCAGCCGGGACAAGCTGCGCCCGCAGGTCACACAGCTTTTTGCCCGCTTCGGATTGCAAGACCGGATGCAGCACTATCCCGATCAGCTTTCAGGCGGGCAGCAACAGCGCGTCGCAATCATCCGGGCGCTGGCAATGCAGCCGCAGATCATGCTGTTTGACGAAATCACCAGCGCCCTGGACCCCGAGCTTGTAGGCGAGGTACTGGACGTACTGCGCGACCTGCACCAACAGGGTATGACAATGGTGCTTGCCACTCACGAGATGGGATTTGCGCGAGAACTGGCAGACAAGGTCTGTTTTCTGGACGCAGGTCGCATTTTGGAACAAGGCACGCCTGAACAACTGTTTTCCCAACCGCGCGAGCCGCGCACCAAGGCCTTTCTGTCGCGCGTCCTTTGACCCTTTGCATGTTTAGCGCTGGGTGATCTCAGCGCCAATCGCAATACCCGTTGCGCGACTTTAGGTGTTGAACAGAAAGTGCATCACATCGCCATCTTTGACGATGTAGCCTTTCCCCTCGGCCCTCATCTTACCTGCTTCTTTCGCGCCCTGTTCGCCATTCGCGGCGATATAGTCCTCATAGGCAATGGTCTCAGCCCGGATGAAACCCTTTTCAAAATCCCCATGGATCACGCCAGCAGCCTGCGGTGCGGCGGTGCCGGTGCGGATGGTCCAGGCGCGGGCCTCTTTCGGGCCAACGGTAAAATAGGTTTCCAGTTTCAGCAGGTCGTAGCCTGCGCGGATCAGACGGTCGAGGCCGGGTTCTTCCAAACCCATTTCCTCAAGGAACATCTGGGCCTCATCCTCTTCCAGCAGGCTGATCTCTTCCTCGATCTTGGCGCTGATGATGACATGCGAATTGCCTTGGCCCGCGGCCATTTCGGCGACCTTGGCCGAATATTCATTCCCTTCGGCGGCTTCTTCTTCGGACACGTTACAGACATAGAGCACCGGCTTGGTCGTCAGAAGTTGAAGCATCTTCCAGGCCTTGGCGTCTTCGTCGGACACTTCAACCAGACGCGCGGGCTTGCCGCTTTCCAACATCTCTTGCGCCTCGGCCAGCAAACGGTCCTGCTGCTGCGCCTCTTTGTCATTGCCCTTTAGCTTGCGCACCAGATTGGCGCGGCGCTTTTCGATGCTTTCCAGATCGGCCAGCATCAACTCTGTCTCAATCGTATCAGCATCGGCCACCGGATCAACCCGGCCATCCACATGGGTTACGTCGCCATCTTCGAAACAGCGCAGCACATGGGCAATAGCGTCGGTCTCGCGAATGTTGGCCAGAAACTGGTTGCCCAGCCCTTCGCCTTTTGAGGCCCCCTTCACCAGACCTGCAATATCCACAAAGGTCATACGCGTCGGGATGATCTGCTTGGAAGACGCAATCGCCGCCAGCTTATCCAGCCGGTCATCCGGCACGGCCACATCACCGACATTTGGTTCGATTGTGCAAAACGGGAAATTCGCAGCTTGCGCCGCAGCTGTTTTGGTCAGCGCGTTAAACAGGGTCGACTTGCCGACATTCGGCAGACCCACAATTCCCATTTTAAAGCCCATGATGGCCTCCTGAAGCGATGTGACGGCGTCTTCTATGCACCTAAAGTGGAATGCGCAAGCAATAGCTCGGGCCTGCGAAGCATGGGGCCGATAGGTCACATCACAAAACTGTTCCCCAATCGTGTTCTTGTACCGATTGAAAAATACGATTTAGGGTAGCCACTTAGCGCATGTATACATAACAACTGAAGAACTCCGGCTATGAAGACTTTCCTTTTCGCGTCCCTGATTGCACTTGCCACCCCGGCAGTTACGCAGGCCCAGACTGTGATCTTTGGGGCCGGATATGCAGATTATTCTGACAGTGCGTCGGTGGATCAAGGCATCGTATCCCTTGAATATCAGCATCGCCCCTTCCATCAGGCGACCCGGTTCAGCGCGAGCTGGGGTGCAGCCCTTTCGGTAGACGAAGACGGCGATACCCATATCGGCGCAGGCCTCGTCGGCATCTACAATCTGAATGACCGCTGGTTCGTCGAAGGCAGCGTAATGCCCGGCTACTACAACGAAGGCAATGATCTGAACGATCTGGGCGGGAGTTTTCAGATCCGCAGCTTGCTGGGCCTGGGCTATACCCTGAATAGCGGTAACAAAGTGTCGGTGGCCATCACGCATAAATCCAATGCCAGCACGCAAGAGTTCAACCCGGGCGTAAACGCGGTGCTCGTACGGTATCATCTGGGCTTCTGAGCCGATCAGACCCGGGCGGGATTGATTTTCGGGCAAAGTTTCTGCACATCAGGTTCAAACCTGACTGCAAGGACACCCGATGACCCGTATCGACGCGAAATTCGCCGCCCTGAGAGCCGAAGGCAAAAAGGCATTCGTTGCCTATATCATGGCGGGCGATCCTGACTACGACACTTCACTCGAGGTGGTCAAAGGTCTGCCCGGCGCAGGTGTCGACGTGATCGAGCTGGGCCTGCCCTTTACCGATCCAATGGCGGACGGACCAACCATTCAGGCTGCGGGCCAGCGGGCGCTGGATCAAGGCATGACGCTGAAGCGCACCCTCGATCTGGCCCGCAGCTTTCGCGAAGCGGACGACACTACGCCTATCGTGCTGATGGGCTACTACAACCCGATCTACAGCCACGGTGTTGGCGCGTTTCTGTCCGACGCCAAAGCCGCTGGTATTGATGGGTTAATCGTTGTGGATCTGCCCCCGGAAGAAGATGACGAGCTTTGCCTGCCAGCGCAGGCCGCAGGCCTGAACTTCATTCGCCTCGCCACCCCCACAACTGATGACAAACGCCTGCCACGCGTGCTGCAAAACACCTCTGGCTTTGTCTACTATGTATCGATCACCGGGATCACCGGCGCAGCCGAGGCCGAGGCCACTAACGTGGGACCCGAGGTCGCGCGTATCAAATCCGCAAGTGATCTGCCCGTGATCGTGGGCTTTGGAATCAACACACCCGAAAAATCTCGCGCCATCGCATCAGTCGCGGATGGCGCGGTCGTGGGGTCTGCCATTGTCAGCCAGATCGGGGCAGGCAAGCCCGTGCCCGACGTGCTAGAATTTGTAAAAACTCTGGCGGATGGTGCGCATTCCGCCTGACTTTCTTCACCAAAATTAGAACCGAAGCCGCAGTCAGCCCCTGCTGAGCGCGGCTTTTCTCTGTGCGGCCATGTCCCTCAACCGAAATTATCCAGCGTTGCGATCTTTGGCGTAAATTGGTAAAGAAAACAAACCAATCCCTTCAAGAGCCGAGCAAATGCCTGTCATCACTACCATCGACGACCTAAAACGTATCTATGAACGACGCGTACCGCGCATGTTCTATGACTACGCCGAAAGCGGCAGCTGGACTGAACAGACCTTTCGCGAAAACAGCTCGGATTTCGAACAGATCCGCCTGCGCCAGCGGGTTGCGGTGGACATGGCCGGGCGTTCAACCGCGTCTCAGATGATCGGGCAGGAAGTCGCGATGCCAGTCGCGCTTGCTCCGGTAGGCCTGACCGGAATGCAACATGCCGATGGCGAGATGAAAGCGGCCAAGGCAGCCGAGGATTTTGGTGTGCCGTTTACGTTATCGACGATGTCCATCAATTCGATTGAAGATGTGGCAGGATATACCAGCAGACCCTTCTGGTTTCAGCTCTACACGATGAAAGATACCGACTATGTCAATCGGCTGATCCAGCGTGCAAAAGAGGCCAAATGTTCAGCGCTAGTGATCACGCTGGACCTGCAGATCCTGGGTCAGCGGCACAAGGATCTGAAGAATGGGCTGTCCGCCCCGCCAAAACCGACCGCAAAAACCATAGCAAACCTGATGACCAAATGGGCCTGGGGTATCGAGATGCTGCGCGCCCAAAGGCGTGAATTCGGGAACATCGTCGGCCATGTGGAAGGCATCTCGGACGCTTCCTCTTTGGGCGCTTGGGCGGCTGAACAATTTGACCCCAGCCTGGATTGGTCAAAGGTTGAAAAGCTCATGGAACAATGGGGCGGCAAGGTGATCCTCAAAGGCATTCTGGATGCCGAAGATGCGAAGATGGCTGCCAAACTGGGGGCAGACGCCATCGTCGTATCGAACCACGGCGGTCGCCAACTGGACGGCGCGCTCAGTTCGATCCGAATGCTGCCCGAAATCATGGATGCTGTTGGTAGCGACATCGAGGTTCATCTGGACAGCGGCATCCGGTCCGGGCAAGACGTTCTCAAGGCATTGGCATTGGGCGCTAAGGGCACCTATATCGGGCGCGCCTTTGTCTACGGGTTAGGCGCGATGGGCCAGAAGGGCGTTACAACAGCGCTAGAAGTCATTCAGAAAGAACTTGATACAACCATGGCCTTATGCGGGGAACGCAATGTGGCCGACCTAGGTCGACACAATCTGTTGGTGCCCCAAGATTTCGGCGGTCGCTGGCAGAAGTGAGAGACATAAGGGGCGCTGCCCCCGTCGCCCGTACCGGGCGCCTCCCCGGGAATATTTACAGCCAGATGAAGTCTGGATCCTTTATTCATCTGGCTAAAAATATCCCGGAGCGCGAGGCAGAGCCTCGCAAAATTGCAGACAGTCAAAAACCCCTTTCCAAACGAGGTGAATCAAGCTAAGGACGCGGCTTCACGCGGGCATACAGCCTTGGAGGATGCCCGCCCTAACATTGGAGAATTATCATGGCTGGAGAGATTCCTGATCTCGTAGCTCTGGAACGGACGGGGACAGGCAAGGGCGCCGCTCGTCAGGCACGCCGCGATGGCATGGTTCCGGGCATTGTTTTTGGTGGCGACAAAGAGCCGCTACCGATTCAAATCCCGTTCAACGAACTGTTCAAGCGCCTGAAGGCTGGCCGGTTCAAGTCGACCCTTTGGAACCTGAAGGTTGACGGTCACGAAGACGTCCGCGTCATCTGCCGTGACGTTCAGCGTGATATCGTCAAAGACCTGCCGACCCACCTGGACCTGATGCGCCTGCGTCGGACCACAAAGATCGCGCTGTACATTCCGGTTGAGTTTGTCAACGAAGAAGCAGCCCCCGGCATCAAAAAGGGCGGCGTTCTGACCGTTGTCCGCCCTGAGGTTGAACTGATGTGCACCGCCGGTGACATCCCTGAAAAGATCACCGTTGATCTGACCGGGATGGAGATCAACGACGTTGCAACCATTTCCTCGGTTGAATTGCCGGCTGGCACCAAGCCGACCATCGACCGTGACTTTGTGATCGCCAACATCTCGGCGCCGACCGGGCTGTCGACAAGCGACGATGAAGAAAGCGATGACGTGGCCGCAGACGAAGTAGAAGTCGTCGGTCAGGAAAACGCCGAAGAATAAGCCTGGACCCAAAAGTTCAGACATGAAACGGGGCCCTTTTCAGGCCCCGTTTTCTTTTGGTCGGGCTGGAAACAGGTGCAATTCCGTGCCATCAACCTGTTGCACTGCACAAGGACCAGAGAATGAAACTGTTTGTCGGACTGGGGAACCCGGGCTCAAAATACGCCCGAAACCGACACAATATCGGTTTCATGGCTTTGGATCGGATTGCCGAAAATCATGGGTTTGGCCCGTGGAAATCAAAGTTCCAGGGCGAGATTGCCGAAGGGCGATTGGGCTCGGAAAAGATATTGCTGCTAAAGCCACAGACTTTCATGAACCGTTCGGGCCAGTCGGTTGGCGAAGCGATGCGGTTCTACAACCTTCAATCAACGGATGTAACCGTCTTTCACGATGAACTGGACCTGGCCCCTGGCAAGGTTCGGGTCAAGGCGGGCGGCGGCCATGCGGGTCACAATGGGTTGCGGTCGATCCACGACCACATCGGGGCGGCCTATGATCGGGTGCGCCTGGGCATCGGCCACCCTGGCCGCAAGGAAATGGTATCGCCTTACGTCCTATCAGATTTTGCCAAAGCTGAGGGCGACTGGCTGGACAATGTACTGCGCGGTGTCTCAGAGGGGGCTGAACATCTGGCAATGGATGAGGGTGGCAAATTCATGAACGCCGTTGCGCTGCGTACTGCACCCGCGCGGTCATCCAAAACCTCTCCGGCCGACAACCCCGCATCTAAGCCCGCTGAAAGACCCGAACCAGCTGCAGATGACCGGACGGCCATGCAAAAACTGCTGGATAAGTTCAAGTAATCCTGATCGTGCTTTCCGTTACGTATTGATTGCGCAACGCCTCCTGCAACGCTCCTATGTAACTGAAACAGGGAGGGTTGCATGAGAACTGTGTTCAAATGGCTGCTGCGCATCACTTTGACCCTGGTGCTGGCGGCAATTGCGGTTGGGATCTGGAAGCGTGAAGAGATTCAGCGCTTGATGGCTGTGAACTCTTTGTTTTCCGAAGAGAAGATCGTTCACAACTTCTCGCACATGGATGAGGCGTTTCTGACCGCCCCCCTGCCCCGTGGAAACGGACCAACTTGGGAATTGCCCTATGGGGTTGGCTTTGACCTTCCCGACGGCACAGATGAATGGGTTGATGAACGCGCCGTGACCTCGCTGCTGGTCATGCAAAACGGTGAGGTTCGGTTTGAAGAATACTATCTGGGCACCGGCGCGGATGACCGGCGGATTTCTTGGTCGGTTGCAAAAAGCTATCTGTCGGCCTTGTTCGGCATCTTGCTGAACGAAGGCGCAATTACCTCACTGGACGATCCTGTCGTGCAATACGCTCCGCAGTTGAAGGGCAGCGCCTATGACGGCGCCACGATCCGGAATGTGCTGAACATGGCCAGCGGTGTAACCTTTGACGAAGACTACCTGGACCCCAATTCAGACATCAACCGTATGGGCCGTATCGTGGCCCTCGGCGGTGAGCTGGATGAATTTGCCGCCTCGCTTAACGAAAGTTTCGCGCCTCCGGGAGAGACCTATCAATATGTTTCGATCGACACGCATGTCCTGGGCATGGTGATCCGCGGGGCCACCGGGCGCAGCGTTACCGACCTGCTGACCGAAAAAATCATTCAACCCTTGGGCTTGGAGCATGACGGCTACTATGTGACGGACGGCGCTGGCGTGGCCTTTGTCCTTGGTGGGTTGAACTTCACCACGCGTGACTTCGCCCGTTTTGGACAGATGATCTTGCAAAACGGCGTACACAATGGGCAACAGCTGGTTCCGGCGGATTGGATCGCTGTATCAACAGCGGCATCATCACCAACCAAACCGGACAAAATCGGCTATGGCTACCAATGGTGGATCCCAGTTGGTGCCGAAAACGGTGAATTCATGGCACGTGGCGTTTACGGGCAATACATCTACTTTGACCAGGCTCGCGACGTTCTAATCGTCACGACCGGCGCAGATCGGCGCTTTCGCGATCCGGGCGTCAGCGAAGAAAATATTGAAATGTTTCGCAGCATCGCCCGAAGCCTGTAAGGTTGCCATATGCAGAAACAAGACAGTATCAATGTTCTGGGGGGCGTGCTGGCCCCCTGTTCACGCGATCCTCTGACCGGGTTTTTCCGGGACGGAGCCTGCAACACATGCCCCGAGGATCAGGGCAGCCACACGGTCTGCGCCGTCATGACGGCTGAATTCCTGGCCTATTCCAAATATGTGGGCAATGATCTCAGCACACCGCGCCCCGAGTTTGATTTTCCGGGTCTTAACCCCGGTGACAGCTGGTGCCTTTGTGCAAGTCGTTTCCTGCAGGCCTATGACGAAGGCTGTGCCCCGATGGTGCATCTTGAAGCAACGCATCAGCGGGCGTTGGAGATCGTTCCGCTGAAGGCATTGGAAGCCAAGCGCTCTGATTAATGTCCTTGTATCGCCACTGCGCGATATCCACGGGATGTGCGCGACGGCGGGCCGGTTGGAAAACTGTGCTCAACCTCCAAAACCCAACCTGATTGGCACCAGCATTTTTCCACCACGTCTGGCCGATAGGTTCGGTGGCGCCACTGCAACCATATGATCACATTGCACCAATGCGGTTTGCTTACGACCAGCCAAAGTGTCGCCCCCGGTGCAGCCAATTCGCGCATTTGACGCAATGCATCGACCGGATCAGGACAATGTTCCAGGATATGCGCCGCCAGGATACAATCATAGGGTTGCTGTACGCCTTGAACTCTGACAGCCAGTTTTCGTGATCGCTGCATCAGCACCGCGTCAGGCAAGGGCACTTTTTTGCCTGAAACAACATGCTGTCTGATGGCCCTAGCAAGGTGAGGAAACCCCGCGGTTGTACAACCGCATCTTGTCCGCCCATCCGGGCGCCGTGGCATCGTATTTCAAAGCTGTTCGGGCTTGATGGATTGAGACGGGTTGCCTATGGGCGCAGCCTGACACAATCCATTCCAGTCTCATAGCCCAGAGCTAGTCTGCTGAACGCCCTTCGGTATCCGACATATCGAAGTTCAGATACTTGGCCACAGTCTGCACGTCCTTGTCACCACGTCCGCACATGTTCATGCAGATCAGGTGATCTTTGGGCAGGTCGGGCGCGATCTTCATGACATGGGCCAGAGCGTGGCTGGGTTCAAGCGCCGGAATAATGCCTTCAGTGGCACAGCAGAGCTGGAACGCCTCCAGCGCTTCTTTGTCGGTGATCGAGACATAGTTGGCCCGGCCGATGTCGTGCAGCCAGGAATGCTCTGGCCCGATGCCCGGATAGTCGAGACCAGCCGAGATCGAATAGCCTTCGAGAATCTGACCATCGTCATCCTGCAACAGATAGGTGCGGTTGCCGTGCAGCACGCCCGGACGTCCGCCAGTGAGTGAGGCGCAATGTTCCATCTTCTCGTTCACGCCTTTGCCGCCAGCTTCGACGCCAATGATGTTGACGTCCTTGTCGTCGAGGAACGGGTAGAACAGGCCCATGGCGTTCGAGCCTCCACCAATGGCTGCGATGATCGTGTCGGGTAGGCGGCCCTCAGCCTTCATCATCTGCTCTTTCGCTTCCTTGCCAATGATCGACTGGAAATCGCGCACCATCGCCGGATACGGGTGCGGACCGGCCACCGTGCCAATGCAGTAGAACGTGTCGCGCACATTAGTCACCCAGTCGCGCAGTGCGTCGTTCATCGCGTCTTTCAACGTGCCACGGCCTGAAGTCACCGGGATCACTTCGGCGCCCAGCAGACGCATCCGAAACACGTTCGGGGCCTGACGCTGCACATCATGCGCACCCATATAGACGATACATTTCAGGCCGAACTTGGCGCAGACGGTGGCGGTGGCGACGCCATGCTGCCCTGCTCCGGTCTCAGCAATAATCCGGGTCTTGCCCATGCGGCGCGCCAGAATGATCTGGCCCAACACGTTGTTGATCTTGTGCGCGCCGGTGTGGTTCAGCTCATCGCGTTTCAGATAGATCTTCGCGCCACCCAAATGCTGCGTCAGACGTTCCGCATAATACAGCGGCGACGGGCGGCCCACGTAGTTGGCCCACAGATCATCCATTTCGGCCCAGAAGGTGGGATCATCCTTGGCCTTTTCATATTCCTCTTCCAGCGAAAGGATTAGCGGCATCAGCGTCTCGCTGACAAACCGCCCGCCGAAGATGCCAAAGCGGCCCTGTTCATCCGGACCGGACATGAAGGAATTAAAAAGATCGTTGGCCATGGGTGTCTCCCTCGTCGTACCTGATGTTCATAGGAGGTAGGTGCGGAATTTGCCATGGCAAAACGTACACTTTGCCTTAGGCTCTAATGAACGACACCGGACCCATTCTACAACCAAGGTTTGAGTCGAATCCTAGATCACTTGGTCTGCCGTTCTGCGATCCGACGTTCAATTTCACGCCGCAGTTCCAAGTTTTCGTGCATCTGCCTTAGGGACGAACGATTGATCAAAAGAACTGTGACAGCCGCGCCAATCAATGCCGCCCCCAGTTCGAAGAAAAGATCAACAAACACATCGCTGACCAACTGGACCAACAAATCAGGATACCGAGCGACAACTAGCTTTGAGAGAACAATAAAAGCCACGGCGCTAAGAAGTAACGCCACCAATCGCTTATCCTTACCAGTCTCACGCGTGTTAAGCAGATCAATCCGGCCCGGATTCTCGGCAAAGAAATCAATGTCTTTCTCGGTAACAGTCTTCCGCTCGCCCAGAAGCAGTTCATATGGATCAGACATGTTCTCCCCGGCAGGCTGCGATGAACGCTTTGATCTTGTCAGCGTCCTTTACACCGGGTGCCTTTTCAACCCCCGATGCGACATCAACCTGCCGTGCGCCGGTCATATGAATCGCTTCGCCAACATTATCCGGGGTTAACCCACCGGCCAGCATCCAGGGTTTGCGCCAGTATTTGCGCCCGGCCAGCAGGCGCCAGTCAAACGCCAAGCCATTGCCGCCGGGCAGAACTGCATTTTTGGGGGCCTTCGCGTCGATTAGCAGCTGATCGGCGACCTCGCTATAGATATCGATTGCGGTCAGGTCCTCGGCATCGGAAACACCGATGACCTTTATGACGGGCAAACCATAGCGATCCTTGACCTCTTGCACCCGCGCGACTGTCTCGGCCCCGTGCAATTGCAGCATGTCGAACGGTGCAGCCTGTGTGATGCTATCAAGCAGTTCATTCGTGGCGTTCACAACCAGCGCGACCTTAGCCACACCAACCGGGACATCGGTCACCAACCCGGCGGCCTGTTCGGGTGAAACATATCGTGGTGATTTTTGGAAAAAGTTGAACCCCAAGTACCGTGCACCAGCATCAACCGCGGCACGCACGTGATCTGGCGCGGTGAGGCCGCAGATTTTGACGGATATCTCGGCCATGGTGTAGGCTCAGCTCGCCTCGTCGAGAATGGCCAGAACTTCGTCTTTGTCTTCGTTCTGCTTTTTCTTGAGCTTCTTGACCTCGCGCTCAAGCTTGCGCACTTCGCTTTTCTTGACCGACGCGTCTTTGCGATGCTTGTGCTCACGCAGCCATTCCCACAGGAAGCCGATGACCAGCCCGGCCACAACACCGCCCAAAACGACGATGAAAAGCGGCAATGAGATGGACAGGTTAAAGCCCAGCAGTTCTGCCAAAGCATCGGGCATCAGCTTCAGCTCGACCGAGCTGACATTGGCCAGTGAAATCGAGATCAGGATGATCCCCAAGCTGGCCAGAAAAGCATATCGAAGGTAGCGCATCATGGGATCAGGCTTTACCGTTCAATCGGTCCCTTAGCAACTTGCCGGTTTTAAAAAACGGTACAGATTTTTCTTCAACCTGAACCGTCTCACCGGTTCTGGGATTCCGACCCACACGTGCGTCGCGCTTTTTCACTGAAAACGCGCCAAAGCCGCGCAGCTCCACCCGATCACCACGCGCCATGGCATCGGTGACTTCTTCAAATACGGTATTCACGATCCGCTCGACATCACGCTGGTAGAGATGTGGGTTTTCATCGGCAATCTTCTGAATCAATTCTGAACGGATCATTCGCGTTACCCTCCCAGGCGGCCAATATGTCAGGTCTATTGTTCTGACAGTATAGGGAAAAAGCCGGATCAGGGGAAAGCAAACTATGGGCGCGAGTGCCTGAATTTGGCACAGACTCACGCGATTTTTTGCCAGTTCACCCGCTTTGTACACCTAAAGCGCGAACGATCAGCCGGATAGGTCGAAGAATCGGAACATATTGATTCGCAACAAAAACGGCCCCGCACGGATGTACGGGGCCGATCATGTTGTTCAGGCTTGCGCCCTGGACTTAGTCGCCGGATTTCAGCGCTGCACCCAGGATATCGCCCAGCGACGCACCCGAGTCGGAGGAACCGTACTGTTCCACGGCCTCTTTCTCTTCCGCAATCTCGCGCGCCTTGATCGACAGGCCCAGACGGCGGGTCTTGCTGTCAACGTTGGTGACCCGGACGTCGACCTTGTCGCCGGTGTTGAAACGCTCAGGGCGCTGTTCGGCACGATCACGCGACAGGTCCGAACGACGGATGAACGACTTCATGCCTTCGTACTCAACCTCGATGCCGCCATCTTCGATCGCGGTGACCTCAACGGTGATAATCGAGCCACGCTTCACGCCGCCCACGGCTTCGGCGAACTTGTCACCGCCCAGGGCCTTGATCGACAGCGAGATACGCTCTTTCTCGACATCCACTTCCGAGACAACAGCCTGTACCACATCGTTCTTGTGGTAGTTCTGGATGGCGTCTTCGCCACGCTCGTCCCAAGACAGATCCGACAGGTGAACCATGCCGTCGATGTCGCCTTCGAGGCCAATGAACAAACCGAATTCGGTGATGTTCTTGACTTCGCCTTCGACCTCGGTGCCCTCGGGGTGTGTTTCTGCAAACACTTCCCATGGGTTGCGCTGAGTCTGTTTCAGGCCCAGAGACACTCGACGCTTGGCGCCGTCGATTTCCAGAACCATGACGTCGACTTCCTGGCTGGTCGAAACGATCTTGCCGGGGTGGACGTTTTTCTTGGTCCAGGACATCTCGGATACGTGCACCAGACCTTCGACACCGGCTTCCAGCTCGACGAACGCGCCGTAGTCGGTGATGTTGGTGACGCGACCCTGATGGACCGAGCCCAGCGGGTATTTCGCAGCAACCAGATCCCACGGATCTTCCTGCAGCTGCTTCATGCCCAGGCTGATGCGGTGGGTCTCTTTGTTGATCTTGATGACCTGAACCTTGATGGTTTCGCCGATCGTCAGGATCTCGGATGGGTGGTTCACACGGCGCCATGCCATGTCGGTAACGTGTAGCAGGCCGTCAACGCCACCCAAGTCAACAAATGCACCGTATTCGGTGATGTTCTTGACAACACCTTCGACGGTCTGACCTTCGGACAGGTTGCCGATAACTTCAGCACGCTGTTCGGCACGCGATTCTTCCAGGATTGCGCGACGCGACACAACGATGTTGCCACGGCGGCGGTCCATTTTCAGAATCTGGAACGGCTGCTTCAGACCCATCAGCGGACCAGCGTCGCGCACGGGGCGAACGTCAACCTGCGAGCCGGGCAGGAACGCAACTGCGCCACCCAGATCGACGGTGAAGCCGCCTTTGACGCGACCAAAGATTGCACCTTCGACGCGCTGGTCGTCGGCATATGCTTTTTCCAGACGGTCCCATGCCTCTTCACGGCGGGCCATCTCGCGCGAGATGACGGCTTCGCCACGGGCGTTTTCTGCGGCACGCAGGTAAACTTCTACCTCGTCACCAACAGCGATTTCAGGGGCTTCGCCGGGATTTGCGAATTCTTTCAGATCAACGCGGCCTTCCATTTTGTAGCCTACGTCGATGATGGCTTGGCCGGCTTCGATCGCCAGAACCTTACCTTTGACAACAGACCCCTCTTCGGGTGTGTCCATTTCGAAGCTTTCGTTCAGGAGGGCTTCGAATTCCTCCATAGATGTATCAGCCATGTGGCGTCGTTTTCCTTTACAATACGTTTTTGCTGGCCGAGCGGTTGTCTCCGCCGGTCTTGTTTCATGATGTCGTCAGGCGTGATCCGGTGCGCCCCTGAGCAAACAAACACAAAGGGCCGAGGTAACCCGGCCCTGCTCAGAAACGTCATCCGGGCGTTGACCGCCCATGTATCGACAGCGCGCGTATAGGCGGATTTCAGTGCGGGCGCAAGGGCAAAGCCCATGTTTTCATGGCCCAGGCTAATCTAGGCACCGTCGTGTAATCAGCCGGATTGGGACCAGACCTTCGAATCCTTTTGCAACATCGCCTGCTCAACCGCATTCAAGCGACCAATCGCTGCCACGGGATTTTTGGCACCGTCAATTCGTTTCCAGATTTTCAGGGCCGAGCTTGGGCTCCACGGCAGACAGGCCTGTGCCAACCAATGCCGCAACGGTTGCGGCAAGTCATCATAGGCCTGCATAGGCGATGCCCGTCGGCGGCGGCGTTTCAAATCACTCCGCAGATTGCGGCCTGCGCCGGATTTATACTGGGATCTCGGTTGCCTCATTACGTGATGATATTACATTTCTCACCACGAGCTGCAACACGGATTGACCACGTTATCAACTCAGGGCGCAGGGCATTTAGTAACCAGAGCACCAGTGCTTGACAGATGCCTCTAATCGCCCCGTCGCTAGTTCCTTAGAAAAGCTGCAAGTCCTTTCTGCCGCTTTGGATCTCGGCAAGGTTCGGCATATTCTGGATCGCCACAGGCGCGGGTACCTGCCCAGGCATTGCCACTGTCGGTGCTGCCACAGCCTTGTCAAAGGCGGGTTTGTCCAGCTCTCCACGAATATCGCGCAACAGGGTTTTGTGGTCCGGCATGGTTCGCAGAATCTGCGCAAGATCCACCTTGGCCCCCTTCCACCATTGGAACCAGATCGGCTTCTTCAGCGGACGTACCCGGTCGCGTATCCCCGCGCCATAGCCTGTGTCATAGACCTGTTTGCCCAACAGAACTGTCTGATAGACCCGGAAATTGAACAGGGTTGCGAACTCGATATCGTGCTCCATTGGCAGACGGTGCTGCCACAGCTCAAGGTTCTCGGCCAAACGGTCCGGAATCTTCATCTCGGTGCGCGCATCAATCCAATACTGATCATCCGTGCGATTTCCCAAGCGGTAATGCAGGCAGATGAAGTCCAGAACCTCGTCATACAGCTTGTTCATCTGGCGATTATATCGCGCCCGCAACGTAGGCTCGATGTCGCGCGTGGGCAGATGCTCGGCAAACCAGCGGATGGCGTGGTCAATCATATGGATCGCGGTGCTCTCAAGCGGTTCGATAAACCCACCGGACAGACCAATGGCCAGACAATTCTTGACCCAGGCATTACGCACGCGCCCGATGCGCATTGGGATAACGCGCGGGGTCGCCCCTTTACCGCTGTCGCCCAGCCATTCCAGATACTCATCTGCCGCCTGATCATCGGTCCGATGCGCCGATGAGAAAACATAGCCTGTGCCGACCCGATTGTAGAGCGGCACGCGCCACGTCCAGCCCGCGCCCAGCGCGGTAGATCGCGTGACGCTTTCGATTTTTTCGGGATCGGGATGTTCGATCTGCAACGCCATGGCGCGGTCATTGGGCAGATAGTCCGAATAATCCTTAAACGGCTCGCCCAACGCCTGGTTGATGATCAATCCCCGGAAGCCGGTACAGTCGATGACCATCTCGATGTCGTGCCACCCTTTGCGCTCCAACATCAGGTGGCTAACATTGCCCTGCTCGTCCAACTCGACCGACTGCACCTCGTCCTGAATATGCTCCACACCTCGCTTAGTGCAAACCCGAGTGAGCATGCCGGCAAACTTTACCGCATCAAGATGATATGCATAGCCAAAGCGCTGCTCAAACTCAGGTGCACCCAACGGCCGCGCACCTTTGCACAAGCGGGCCAGATCATCATGAGGCGCGATTGACTGCGTAAAATCACGATCCCCATTGCCGAACCGCAGGAAGTATTCTGCGGCCTCTAGCCCTTCCAACATCTGACCATGGGCAAAGGGGTTCACATAGTCGATACGATTTCCCTTGGAATCCTTGTTCCAGTTACAAAACTTCACGCCCAGCTTGAACGAAGCGTTGGTTTCACGAAAGAAATCCCGCTCGGAGATCCCCGCCTGGCGCAATGTGACCGGCATACGCGGCACAGTCGCCTCGCCCACACCGACGGTCGAGATGTTGGGGCTTTCGATCAGGCAGATACGCGGACGATCCTTGGTTGCGGAAGTGCGTGAAAACACCATGTCCAGGATCAGCGCAGTCATCCAACCCGCCGTACCACCACCGACGATGGTGATCTTACTCAAACGATTATTCATATTTTCTGTCCCTGTTGGCTTTTGGGATTTTGTAACCGCCTCCCCATTTTTTGAGGTTGTTGGCGGCTTTCCCATTTAGCTTGCAGGAGACTATAGCAGCTTTCCTGCATCCAGCTAGGGTCTTTGGTATGCGGCTATCAAACTGGATGGGGGATCGTTAGCTGCGATCAGATTTCCTCGCCCTTCTTCAACAGCTCTTCGAGCAACTCGCGTTGCAAGTCATGACTGTCGCCGCCACCGAACTCGGCCGCACCACCTGTGTACAGAGTGCCATAGGTGATTGCGATGTTTACAGTCTGGGCCAGACCCGAGATCAATTGGTCCTTATCCAACCGGGACAAGGGATGGATGAACGCCGCCCATAGTGTGCCATTGGCAATGGCATAGCGGGCATCCAGCGTACTGTCGAAATTTGCCTGCATCATGCGCTGCAGGTCTGCGGGCGCCAAATCTTCGGCGCTGCCAATCGCAACCAAAGCCCGCATCCGATCCAATGTCGTATCGGTGACAACCAGCACTGTCTGTTCTGATATCGTCAGCTGAAACCCTGGTCCAAACGGCTGCGCCTCGGGGTCGAGCGCAAAGAGGATCTTGCCCAGACGCTCATATGTCATCGCAGGTTCGACATCTGGCTGCTCGGGCTGAGCCTCCTGCGCCATCAAACTTCCGGCGGCGAGGAACAAAATCAGGGCTAGTCGGATCATGGCGTCTCTCCTGCTGGCATAGGGTGAACATATGGCCTGATGTTTCGCCTGACCAAACAAAGCTTGGTGAACAGCAAAAGCCTGCAATCCGACAAGTTGTACGATCTGCAAGTATTCGCGACCTATCTGCGATTAAACGTCCGATCACCCTCGCCTAGCTATGTTTCATCGGTCGCCACAGTGATCGACCTGAACCCAAAGCAACAAGGAAACGCACAATGAAAACTCAATTTTTGACCGCCCTCGCGGCTGCCATTGCCCTGACCACACCGGCCTTTGCGGCGGATGAAATCAACGTCTCGAACGGCATCTCAGCCGCAGGTGCGCCGCTGGCTGCCCACGGCGTTGATCTGGTCGCACTGGTCAATAACGGCAACCCGGTCGAAGGCTTCGCGACCCACACAGCAACTTATGATGGCGCATCATACTATTTTACTACCGCCGCAAACCTCGAAGCATTCGAGGCGAACCCGGTGGCGTATCTGCCTCAACACGGCGGTTTCTGTTCGTTTGGCGTATCGGTCGGCAAGAAGTTCGATGGCGATCCGGATCAATACCTGATTGCCGATGGCAAACTGTACCTGTTCTTGAATGCAGATACCCGCGCCGCCTTTTTGAAGGATGTTGCTGGCACCGCAAAAACGGCGGACGATCAGTGGGCCAATATTCAAAGCATCGCAGTTGGCGATCTGTAAACTACGCCTTGCTGCCCGTGGCTTTAATCAGTTGCGGGCAGTTTCGCGTTGATCGCGGCCAGGGCCTGGTTCAAAGCGGCCTCGATGCTCAGATCTGTGGTATCCAACATCACGGCATCTTCGGCCGGTTTCATCGGCGCTGTGCTGCGCTCAGCATCGCGCGCATCGCGTTCTTTCACATCCGCCAGAACCTGATCACGGGTCACCTCAGTGCCTTTGGCCTGTAGTTCAAGGAAGCGTCGCTCGGCCCGAACCTCTGCGCTTGCCGTGACGAACAGTTTCACTTCGGCATGCGGGCAAATCACGGTTCCGATGTCGCGTCCATCGAGAACCGCGCCCCCTGCCCGCCGAGCAAAGGCGCGTTGGAAATCAACAAGCGCCGCGCGAACCTCGGGGATCACAGCGACTTTCGAAGCAGCCTGAGCGATCTCAGCTGTGCGCAGATCGCCCTGATCCAAATCCTCAGCCGTCAATGTCTGCGCGGCTTCCACCGGATCCACGCCCAGCAAAGTATGGCGCCCGACCGCGCGGTACAGCAACCCCGTATCCAGATGCGCAAATCCAAAATGCGCCGCTGCTGCCTTTGAGATCGTGCCCTTTCCCGCCGCCGCCGGGCCATCAATCGCAACGGTGAAGCTGTAGGTCATCGCCCAGCTCACCGGTTGTTTCTGACAAGCCGCGCCCCAAGGCCCGCCATCAAAGGCTCGAAAATGGGGAACGATGTTGCGATTGGTCCTGCATCATCAACGGTTACTGGGGTCTTGGCCCCCATTCCAAGGATCATAAACGACATGGCAATGCGGTGATCCAGAAAGCTCTCGCAGGTTTTGCCGCCGGGCACGTTCCCGATGCCCAGCCCTTCAACCGACCACCAATCATCGCCTTCTTCCACGGTGACGCCGTTCGCGCGCAGGCCAAGGGCCATCGCGTCGATCCGATCGCTTTCCTTCACGCGCAGCTCCTTAACGCCGCCCATCATCGTGGTGCCGGTTGCGTTGGCGGCCACAACGGACAGAACCGGATATTCATCGATCATCGAGGCGGCGCGTTCGGGTGGCACCTCGATCCCCTTCATGTTGGGCGAATACTTCGCACGCAGATCAGCGACGGGTTCGCCGCCTTCTTCGCGCTCGTTCTCATAAGTCAGATCAGCCCCCATCTCGCGCAGCGTGGTAAACAGACCCGCTCGGGTCGGGTTCAAGCCAATACCCGGCACCAGCACGTCTGAGCCGGGCGTGATAAGCGCCGCACAAACCGGGAAAGCCGCGCTGGAAGGGTCGCGTGGCACGGCAATGACCTGCGGCTTCAACTCAGGGCGACCGGTCAGAGTGATCACCCGCCCTTCATCCGTGTCCTCAACGGTGATTTCGGCCCCGAAACCCGCCAGCATCCGTTCGGAATGATCGCGGGTGGCTTCTTTCTCAATCACCACGGTTTTGCCGGGCGCATTCAGCCCCGCCAGCAACACAGCAGATTTGACCTGTGCAGACGGCACCGGCACTTCGTAGCGCACCGGAACAGGCTCAGCGGCGCCCACGATTGTCATCGGCAAGCGCCCTCCCGAGCGGCCCACAGATTGCGTGCCAAACAAGGCAAGCGGATCAGTAACTCGCGCCATAGGGCGTTTGTTCAGGCTGGCATCCCCTGTGAACGTGGCCGAGATCGGACAGGTTGCCATGGCGCCCATGATCAGCCGCACACCAGTGCCTGAATTGCCGCAATCGATCACCTGATCGGGTTCTGCAAAACCACCGACGCCCACGCCATGGACCGACCATTCGCCACCCCCGTGGTCTGTCACCTCGGCCCCAAAGGCACGCATCGCCTTGGCGGTGTCCAGAACATCCTCACCTTCCAGCAGGCCGGTGATCCGTGTCTCACCCACAGCCATCGCCCCCAAGATCAGCGACCGATGCGAGATCGACTTGTCGCCAGGCACTTCGGCCGTGCCTTGCAGCGGGCCGCTGGGATGCGAGGTCATCGGGATGGGCGTGCCGTGTCCGGACATGGGGGCTCCTGTTTTCGCTATCAGTCCTCTGGCCGATTATCGAATTGGGGGCGCAGGGTCCAGCGCCAAAGCCCTAGACTGCAGGCCTGTTTCTTCGATTCTGTGCAAAACACCCGATTTACGGTATACTGAAGCCATTCATCTCAATTGATTTATTTTATCTGTCAAAGCTTAGGATTTTATCATGAACAGATCACCCAACATGTTGGAGCGCGGACCAACGCAGCTTTTCCACCCCGTTGACCCCACGCGCACAGAAAGCAAACTGGAACAACGGCTGGCGTTTCTGGTCGGATTGGTCGCTTTTGGCCTGCCCATTGTTCTGGCAGCCGGGGCCGTTTTCGGAGAAAGCTGTTTCCGCGACAGTATCAGCCATTTCTACTATGCCCAGTTTCTTGGCACAATCTTCGTCGGCCTGCTGTATTTCATTGGCGGTTTTCTGATCGCTTATACCGGTGATACATTTTTCGAAGACACTCTCAGTAGCGTTGCAGGTGTCGGAGCGTTCATTGTCGCCTCAATCCCGACACTCGGCACCGGGTGCGAGGGTCAGGAAACCTTCCTGTCCCGCGTCTTTGTAGAAGTCACCAGCGGCCCGCCAATCACCGTCGCAGAGGCGCCGCATCAGGGATTTTTCAACCTCTTCAGCACTGCCAGCAACTGGCATTTGATCGCGGCTGGCATCTTATTTATCTATCTGGGCCTCTACTGCCTGATCGTACTCAAACGTGTGGTCCCCGAGCGGCACGAGAAAAACGGTGTTCTGATCGACAGCAAACGCAAACGCAACCGGTTGTACACGATCTGCGGGATCACTATTCTGGCCTGCGTTGCCGCTCTCTACATCAAGGACAAGTTCGGGACAGACTTCGTCGACTGGTGGAATAGCCTGAACCTAACCTTCTTCGTCGAAGCCATCGCCCTATGGGCCTTTGGGATCGCATGGTTTGCCAAAGGGCGTACCTTCCCCAGCCTGAACGACGCTTAGCCCAACCGTCGGAAGGTCAGATAATGCGGGGTCCTGCCTTCGCGCAGGGCCTTTTGCTCATAACGGGTTGAAATCCAGTCCCCCCACGGCTCGCGCCAATCCGCGGGCCGGTCCGCCAGCCATTCGAAGCCAGCGCGCGGAACCTCTTCCAGAGTTTGACGCACATAGTCGGGGATGTCAGTCGCGACCCGAAAGATCGACCCCGGCTTAAGCGCCCGCGCCATTGGTTCCAGATGCTCGGGCGTGACAAAGCGGCGGCGGTGGTGCCGTGTCTTGGGCCATGGGTCAGGGTAAAGCAGGAAAGCGCGCGAGATACTGGCCTCGGGCAACACATCAAACAGGTCGCGTGCATCGCCGGGGTGAACGGCAAGGTTCTGAACTCCCGCCTTGCGGATTTTCCCCAGCAACATCGCAACGCCGTTGATATAAGGTTCGGCTCCGATAATCCCGATATCCGGGTTGGTTGCGGCCTGATGTACTAAATGCTCACCACCGCCAAAGCCGATCTCAAGCCAGACATCCTTGCCGCCGAACAGGGCATCAAGGTCCAACGGATGGCGTTCCGGGTTGGCATCCCAGTCCACTTCCCCCGGCGACAAAGCATCGAGGTCTTCGTTCAGATACGTCTTCTGGCTTTGCTTCAGGGTCTTGCCCTTGAAGCGACCGTAAAAGTTTCTGCGGGGACGTTGGGGTGTTTGGGTGCTCATGACCGTGCCCTTACTGCGCAGAGGGCACCGGTTCAAGGGCGGTCATGTCAGAGGTGGGGTCAGCTCGCCCCCCTTCAGGCATTTTCAAAGAGAAAAGAGCGCGCCCGTCAGGGCGCACCTTTGGATCACGGTCGTTAGACGGCCTGTTTCAAGGCGTCGGTCAGATCGGTGCGTTCCCAGCTGAAGCCGCCATCCGCATCCGGTTCGCGACCAAAATGGCCGTAAGCGGCAGTGCGCTGATAGATCGGTTTGTTCAACTGCAGATGTTCGCGGATGCCGCGCGGGGTCAAATCCATGACTTGGCCAACCGCTTTTTCGATCTGCGCATCCGGAAGCTGGCCGGTCCCATGGGTGTCTGCATAGATCGACAGAGGCTTAGACACCCCGATCGCATAGCTCAGCTGGATCGTGCAGCGTTCGGCCATACCGGCGGCGACCACGTTCTTGGCCAGGTAACGCGCGGCATAGGCTGCAGAACGGTCCACCTTGGTTGGATCTTTGCCCGAGAATGCACCACCACCATGGGGCGCAGCACCGCCATAGGTGTCGACAATGATCTTACGACCAGTCAGACCCGCATCCCCATCCGGGCCGCCAATGACGAATTTTCCGGTAGGGTTCACGTGCCATTCGGTCTCGGACGACAGCCAGCCATCAGGCAGAGTTTCTGCGATGTAGGGCTCGACAATTGCGCGAATGTCATCCGAGCTCAGCGCCTCGTCCAGATGCTGGGTCGAAAGCACGATCGAACTCACACCAACAGGCTTGCCGTCGCGGTACACCACCGACAGCTGCGATTTTGCGTCCGGCCCCAATGCAGGCTCTGTCCCGTTCTTGCGGACCTCGGCCAGACGCCGCAGGATCGCGTGCGAATACTGGATCGGCGCAGGCATCAGCGCAGGGGTTTCTGTGGTGGCGTAGCCGAACATGATGCCCTGATCGCCGGCACCTTCGTCCTTTTCACCAGAGGCATCCACACCCTGAGCGATATGGGCTGATTGTTCGTGCAGCAGGTTTGTCACTTCGACCGTTTCGTGATGAAACTTGTCCTGCTCATAGCCGATATCTTTGATACAGTCGCGCGCAATCTGGTCGATGCGGCCCATATAGTCATGCAGCTTTTCCTGATCGGACAGACCTACTTCTCCACCGATGACGACACGGTCGGTGGTCGCAAAGGTTTCGCACGCCACGCGCGCTTCGGGTTCTTCATTCAGAAATGCGTCAAGGACGGCATCCGAGATACGGTCACAAACCTTATCCGGGTGCCCTTCGGAAACTGATTCCGAAGTGAAAGTATAGTTCTGTCTGGACATAAAATTGCTCCATTAAGATTTCTCCGCCACGTCAGGAAGCCGTTGTGACAGGTTTTGCGGAGATACGCGCCTTGCTACTCCGGGTCAATCGGTAATTCGGTGCGCCCCCGATAGGCCAAGAAGCAAGACCCGGCGAACAGGAACAATACAAAGATCAGAACCGGGTTATCTCCAAAACGCGAATAGACCGTCGGTGCGTGCGGCGCAGGCAGCATGGCATCCACGAATCCCGCTTCGCCCAACGGTAATGCCTGTGTGATTTGGCCCAGCGGGTCGATCATAGCCGAGACACCGGTATTGGCGGATCGCATCAGCGGCAAGCCCTGCTCAATGGCCCGCATTTGAGCCTGCGCCAGGTGCTGATAGGGCCCTGAGCGGGTGCCAAACCACGCATCATTGGTGATCTGCAATAGGAAATCAGCCCGATCCGGGGCGCCATTGACGTCTTGTGGAAACACGGCTTCGTAGCAAATCAACGGTAAAGCGCGGCCCAACTTTCCGGCTTCCAACAGGGACGGGCCGGGCCCGGCGCTGAACCCGTGGCCGGTCGTGGCGGCCAAGCCATGAACGCCGAAACGCCCGAGCAGATCGCCAAACGGGACGTATTCCCCAAACGGGGCAAGATGATGTTTGTCGTACACCCCCCGCTGCACACCGGTTTCATCTAGATAGATCAGCGAGTTGAAAATCTGCAACCCATCCGCGCGCTGAATGCCGAACACGACAGGCGTGCCCTGCGCCGCGCCAGCAATCGTTTCCAACAATGGACCCGCGCGGCTCAACCAGGCTGGCACCGCTGTTTCCGGCCAAACGATCAGATCGGGCCGTGGTGCAGCGGCGGTAAACTCGATCTGACGCGCAAAGAACAAAGACGCGTAATCCGGATCCCATTTCTGATGCTGCGGCGCATTGGGTTGCACCAGCCTTACGACATTATCGGTCTGCTCCACGGCGGGTCTGATACCTGCATAGACAAACGCGAAAACCACGCTGGCGATGGCAAAAACACCCGGAGCAACAAAGCCTTCCCCGCGCGCCAGCGCCGCCCCCAAGGGCAAAGTCACCAACAGTGTAAGCGCGCCCAAACCATACGGCCCGATCAAAGACAAAAGCTGCGCCACAGGTGTATCGACCCAGATCTGTGCAAAGCCCGCCCACGGAAACCCGGTCAGCACATAGCCGCGCGCGAACTCAGCAAGCGACAAAGTCAAAGCCAGCAAAACGGCCTGCCGCATGCCTGTGCCGTGAATCCGACGGGCGGCCCAAAACGCCGCGACCCAAAACGACGCAAGCCCACCTGCCATAAACACCAAAGCAAAGGGGGCCATCCAAGCGTGGCGCTCGGGGTCCACCTGAAACGGTTCAACAATCCAGCCCAGCGCATGGGCGAAATAGCCGGTCGCAAAGGCCCATCCCAAAAGCCCAGCGCGCCGACTGGTCTCGGAGGCCAGAAAGAGCGGCGCAATCAGAACCAAAGCAACAAGCGTCGCGCCCCAATACCCGAATGGCGCCAGGCCAAACGCACCCAGCGCGCCCAGTGCTGCCGCTAAAATGATCCTCAGGCTGAGTGGCCAGCCCCGGACAAGGGTCATGCAGTCAGTTCCGGCAACATGACACGCAAACGCTTGATGCGACGCGGATCGGCATCGATCACTTCGAACTCGGGACCTTCTGGGTGCAGCACAACTTCACCCCGTGTCGGAACACGGCCCGACAGCATGAAGACCAGACCACCCAGAGTGTCGATCTCTTCTTCGTCCACATCCTCGTGACTGGTGAGAGAGCATCCGATTTCAGTTTCAAAATCTTCCAGCGGAGCACGCGCCTGAACAACGTAACAGCCTGGCTTTTCCTGGAACCATAGCTGATCTTCGTCAGCGTCATGTTCATCGGCGATTTCACCGACGACCTGTTCGATCAGGTCCTCGATGGTCAGCAAGCCATCAACGCCACCATACTCATCGATCACCAATGCCATATGCCGACGTTCGGTCTGCATCTTTGTCATTAGAACACCGATCGGCATCGACGGCGGCACAAACAGCAATGTGCGCAGCATGGAGGTCAGATCAAACTCAGCCGAACCGCCGTTGAATCCATGAGTAAGCGCAAAATCCTTGAGGTGAACAAACCCCAGAGGCGTGTCCAGTGTGCCTTCATAGACTGGTATGCGCGACAGACCGCTGTCCCGAAAGACCTGCGCTAGCTCATCTTTGGTGATGGTAGAAGGAACCGAAATGATCTCGGCCGTAGGGATCGCTACATCTTCGACCCGCATCCGGCGCAGATTGATCATTCCACGGGGTTGAGCGGCCGTGGTCTCTTGTCCGTTCACCACCTCTTTCTGATCATCATTCTGACCAGAAAATGCGTCAAATATCCTTGAAAAGAAGCTGCCCTTCTCTTCGATTTCAATGCTGCTGTCCTGTGGTTGCGCGCTATGCGCCGCCCTAGAACTGCCGTCTGTGTCGCCCATTATCCTGTTCCAATAGTCCGGGTGAATGTACCCGCTTCATCCATTATATGGGTTATCGATACCCATTTTGCCAAGTATCTTGACCTCAACAGCCTCCATCAGGGTGGCATCAGGGTCACGAATGTGATCATAGCCCAACAAATGCAACGTACCATGAACGATCAGATGCGTCACATGATCGGTCATTGGTTTGCCCGCATCGGCTGCTTCGCGGACACAGGTTTCATAGGAAATCGCAATATCACCCAGCGCAATTTCACCCGTGAAATCCGGTTGGGGCACGTTGGGCGTAGCGCCTGCCGTTTCCGGGGACAGATCCTCGGCAGGCCAGCTTAATACATTGGTCGGGGCAGGTTTGCCGCGAAACTCAGCGTTCAGTTCGGCGATGCGGATATCATCACAGCCCAACAGGCTGACTTCGCATATCTCAGGGTCGAGGCCCCGAAAGCGCAGAACCTCGGCAATGACTTCTGTGGCAAGACGTTCCAAATCGTGCCAGCGCGAATCTTCAATGGTTAGTTCCAGGTTCATTTCACCAGTCCAAGGCCCATTGCAAGGCCCTGGTTCTAACCCGTCTCACGGCCTGCATCGGCCTCATACGCTTCGATGATCGCGGCGACAAGCGGATGGCGCACAACATCCTTGGACGTGAAGTAGTTGAAGCTGATATTCGGGATCGTCTTTAGCAAACGTTCGGCATCTGCCAGCCCCGACTGAACCCCGCGCGGCAGGTCAACCTGCGACCGGTCACCGGTGATGACCATGCGGCTGCCTTCCCCCAGACGGGTCAGGAACATCTTCATTTGCATGGTCGTGGCATTCTGCGCCTCATCCAGCACTACAAAGGCATTTGCCAATGTGCGGCCCCGCATAAAGGCCAGCGGCGCAATTTCGATTCGCTTTTCTTCGATCAGTTTCGCCAGTTGTTTGCCCGGCAGGAAATCATTCAGCGCATCATATAGCGGCTGCATGTAAGGATCGACCTTATCCTTCATATCGCCCGGCAGGTAGCCCAGCTTTTCACCCGCCTCGACGGCTGGTCGGCTTAGGATGATCCGGTCCACATGGCCGCCGATAAACATCGACACGCCAACTGCTACGGCCAAATAGGTCTTACCCGTGCCCGCTGGGCCAATCCCAAAGGCCAATTCATTGTTGAACAGCGACTGCACATAAGCCTTCTGCGCATCGGTGCGCGGCTCAACCAGCTTCTTGCGGGTCTTGATCTCGACCGAACCGCCCTTGAACATCTCAAGCTGATCACCGTCACGACTGCCGGTATCCTGCTCAGCATTGCCCATGCGCAGCTCGCGATCCACATCCGCAGCTTCGACGTCGCGCCCCCCTTCCAAACGCGTATAGAGTGCCTGAAGCACCTCGATGGCGTTTTTCTGGGAATCTTCGTCACCCATGACAACCAGTTGATTGCCCCGACGCACGATTTGCACGGACAGCTTTTGTTCAATCTCGGTCAGGTTTCGATCATATTCGCCGCAAAGATCGATCAGCAATCGGTTGTCTGGAAACTCTACAAACGCCTCGCGCGCGGGCATTTCATTTGGCGGTGGGGTTAGGGCACCGGTGGCCAATCCGTTCTCCTGTCTTGGCGTTGCACCCTGAGCGTAGACAAGATTTCTTGGTAGGCGCAAGCCACAGATTTAAAATTTCCGCCCAAGTCGACAAAACCGCCTACCAACCGATTTGCGATCGCCAGGAAATGTGCGTCAGAACGTGTAGTTCAGACCAAATCTGAGGCCGCGATATCCCGGCGTCGACTTGGTCGAAAAGCCCGAGCCGAATTCAACCGTCTTGGATTCGAACTGGACATATTGATACTCGCCCGTGATCGACCATTTGTCGTTCAATTTATGCTCGGCCCCGATGCTTGCGGTGTACCCACCGCGATGATCCGAATCTTCGAAAAGCCGGCTGGAGAAGGTCGAGGAGATGCTACTGGTCGTATCAACCTTGCCCCAGATGTATCCAACACTGACAAAGTACAGCACCCGACCGCTGCGGTTTGTCAGACCGTTGCGCAGTTGCACATAAAACACGTCAGAGATTTCGGTTCTGCCTGTCACAGTGTCGTCACCGATCTGGGTCGAGACCGTATCGCTTAGATTTCCAACGTCATACCCCAGTTCGAATCCGTACACATAATCGCGGCCAAGGCTGGTCGGAACGACACCGCGCCATCCCCCCCGCAGGCTGAAATAGCCACCGCGGATATCCTGACCACCGATATCGAATACACCGGCGGGGGTTCTCAGACCGAAACGGTCGCTTCCGTTTGCGCCATAACCGGCGCCGAACCCAAGATAGAAAGCGCTGACATCACGGCTAAATCGCTCGGCGCTAAGCACATCGGGTTCCGCAACCTCGCCCGTTCGATCAGCCGCCAGCGATGAGCTGGCAAAAAGCACAGAAACACAAGCAACCCGTACTGCGCGCCAAAGGCCCGATCTGTTCAATCCCCGAATAATTTCCACTCGTACCCTCCATCACGCGCTGACCACGTTTTCGGGGCAGCGCAACATACGGCTTTTCAGATGCTCAGATAAACGCCGAACACATGGTTAGCATTGGTCCGAACATAGTTCTAAGCCATAAATCAAGGGTAAATTTTGGAAACAAAACCCATAACTGGTGCCTTATCAGCGGTCAATCGCCGAACGAGAGTAGCTCTCCTGCCAGTGAATTTGCACCCGAATCGGTGATGCGTACCTCTCGCAGATCGCCAACTTCAATCCCGGGGGCCTTAACGTGGACCGAGTGCAGATATTCAGATTTACCAACCATTTGCCCTTCGAGACGACCGGTCTTTTCGAACAGAACGCGCACTGTGCGGCCCACCATCGAATCCTGAATCTCGCGCTGATGCTGGGTGATCAGGGCCTGCAGTCGCTGTAGGCGGTCATCTGCAGCATCCGGATCAACCTGCGCCCGTTCCGCGGCTGGTGTGCCCGGGCGGGTCGAATATTTGAACGAATAGGCATAGCCATATTTGACTTGCTCAACCAAATTCATCGTCGCCTGAAAATCCTCTTCGGTCTCTTCCGGGAAACCGACGATGAAATCGCCCGACATTACGATATCCGGGCGCGCCGCGCGGATACGTTCGATCAGTCGCAGGTAGCTTTCGGCGGTGTGGCTACGGTTCATCCGCTTGAGAATCCGGTCCGAGCCGGATTGCACAGGTAAATGCAGGTACGGCATCAGTTTGTCGCAGGTACCATGGGCCTCGATCAGGTCATCGGCCATGTCATTGGGATGCGATGTGGTGAACCGGATGCGTTCCAGCCCATCGACCTTGTTCAACTCCCAGATCAGAGAGGCCAAAGTCATGTCTCCGTTCGGACCCGCGCCGTGATAGGCGTTCACATTCTGGCCCAACAAGGTGATTTCGCGCACACCGCGTTCCACCAGATCCTGCGCTTCGCGGATGATCCGATCCGCCGGGCGGCTGACCTCGGCCCCACGCGTATAAGGCACAACGCAGAAAGCACAAAACTTGTCGCAGCCTTCCTGCACTGTCAAAAACGCAGTCGGGCCGCGCTTGGCCTTGGGGCGGTTCTTGAGCTTTTCGAACTTGTCCTCTTCGGGGAAATCCGTGTCCAGCGCTTTGGCCCCGGTACGGGTCTTGGCCTCCATTTCGGGCAGGCGGTGATAGCTTTGCGGGCCGACCACCAGATCGACCAACGGCTGGCGGCGCATGATTTCCCCGCCTTCAGCCTGTGCCACACATCCTGCAACACCGATCTTCAGATCGGGTTTCTCAGCCTTCAGCCCTTTGAAGCGTCCAAGTTCGGAATAGACCTTCTCGGCCGCCTTTTCCCGGATATGGCAGGTGTTCAGCAGAATCATATCCGCATCATCGGCTGACTTGGTTTCAACATAGCCCTGCCCGCCCAGTGCTTCGGCCATACGTTCACTGTCATAGACATTCATCTGACAGCCATAGGTCTTGATAAACAGCTTCTTGGGTTCGGACATGGGGCGGGCCTTTGCATTCGCTGGATCGGCGTCATCTATACGCTTCGAACGCCGCTTGCAATGTGGGCGCATTTACCTGAATTTGGCAGGACTTTCCAGCAGGCACAAATGAACGCGCGATGATCTACGATTCCTTGGACAGTTTCCTGAAATCCGGCCAAACCGCCTTGCCCAAGGGACCGGTCGCTCTGATCTTTGCCGAAGATGATGTCGAAGTTGAAAGCACGCTGCACCATCACTTGTCACTTGGATTTCAATCCGTCGTTGCATTCATGCCAGCCGAGTTCGACTTGAGCGAGGAGCTCAGCGCGCGGGTTCATCGGGTTACGTTCAATTGCGCGCCCAGATCGGTCGTATTCGACGCGTTGAACCACATCATCAAAGCGGCTCCAAGCGTCTGGATGTACTACTGCTACAACGCTGAATACCTGTTCTATCCGTTCTGCGAAACGCGCAGCATCGGTGAGATACTCGCCTTTCACACCGAGGAACGCCGCAGCGCGATGCTGTGCCATGTTGTCGACCTTTACGCCGATGATCTAGCCAAGTTCCCAACCGGTGTCGCACCGGACCATGCCATGCTCGACAGAACAGGTTACTACGCACATGCACGCCACGACACCTCAGGACGGCCCCTGGAACGCCAGTTGGATATGTCGGGTGGCCTGCGGTGGCGGTTCGAGGATCATATTCCCTACGACCGTCGCCGGATCGACAGGATCGCCCTGTTCAAAACGCAGGCCGATTTGCTTATTCAACCGGATCACACGTTCAACCTGCCGGAATACAACACCTATTCCTGCCCGTGGCATCACAACCTGACGGCTGCTATCTGTTCATTCCGCGCTGCCAAGGCACTGAAAAGCAATGCCGGGTCGACCTTTGACATCCCCAGTTTCCGCTGGAGCCATTCTGTGTCTTTCGAATGGCATTCTCGACAACTGATGGATTTAGGCCTGATCGAACCCGGCCAGTGGTTCTGAAGCTAGCGTTGCAGCAGAACAGGAAACCAATCCTCGCGCAGACGCTGACCCGGCACCATCTCATGCCCCGGAAACGGGGGAGAGGTCGGGCCGGGGCGTTCCACATACCGCGCATCATCACCGACCAATCGTAGCGAGAATGCCCGACGGCGGCTATCCGACTGGTTGCCCCGCGCGCCGTGCAAGGTGCGATAGTTAAACGCCACAGCATCCCCCGGCTCCATCTCGAACTCGACCACTTTCATACCTTCGGCATCCGGGTCGGGCACGGGGATGTATTGGCCTTCATCCGCAAAGAACCCCTCTTCCGAGACCCAGCGGGTCGGCAGCACCTCTTTCTCCCAGCGATGCGATCCGGCAACGCAACGCAGCGTGGCCTGTTTCACCGCATCCAGCGGTGACCAGAAGCTGATCGTTTGCTGCCCTTCGACAAAGTAATACGGCCCGTCCTGATGCCACGGCGTCGCCATCGAAGTTCCGGGTTCTTTGACCAGAACATGATCATGAAACATCTGCACAGTTTGCGACTGCATCAGATCAGCAGCCACAGCAGCAGCCGGAGAGGTCTTGATCACCTCCTGAAACTGGGGGATTCGGGTCCAGTTGCAATAATCATCGAAGAATAGGCCGGTTTGGCCTTCTTTCTTGTTTTCCGACGCATAAGGCCCCGGCGCGTCCATATTGGCTGCCACACCTTCGCGCAGCTGTTCGACGTGATCGGCAAACAGCCCTTTGACCAAGACAACGCCCTCACTCTGATAGGTGTCGATCATCTGCTGCGAAACAAGAGGGTGCGGCATGTCAATCTCCGTTCGGTTACCTTTGAATGCGTCGGTTAGAGACCACCCAGGCATTCTGTTCAAATCATATCTTTCGAAGATATAATTAGCCTCATGTTATATATTTCACTGCGCCAGTATGAATATGTATGCGCGATCGCGCGGCAGGGCAGCCTGTCTGCAGCCGCCCAGGCGCTAAATGTCTCGCAACCCGCGCTGTCCAACGCGCTGACACGGGTCGAATCACATCTTGGATACCCACTGTTCGTTCGCAAGCGCGGGGCCGCCATGGTTTCAACCCCGCAGGGTCGCCGCTTTGTCGAACAGGCCGAAGGGTTGTTGAGTGCTGCTGCACAGATTGAAAACCCTGGGTCCGTTCCGCAAGGTCTGGATCAGTTAACTGTAGGCTGCTTCGTCGATTTGGCCCCGTTCCACCTCGCACCCGCCCTGCGCTGTTTGCACGCGACGCTGCCAAATGTTTCGGTGTCTTATGCGGTCGAAGATTTCCAGGGATTACTGGACAGCTTGATCGACGGTCAGATCGACCTCGCCATTACCTATGATCTGGGTATGGATGCCGGTTTTGTGCGGCAAAAACTGTTCGATAGCGTCCCGCAGGCATTGCTATCGCCAAAACATCCGCTGGCTGAGGCACGTCAGGTTACGCTGACCGAATTGGCGAACGAACCGCTGATCCTGTCAAGCGAAGGGCTGTCTGCACAACACATACTGGGCCTCTTTAGAGGTCATGGGTTAAACCCAACAGTCAGACACCGGGCCGCCACGCTTGAGATTCAGCGCAGCCTCGCCGCACATGGTGAAGGGGTGGCCATCAGCTATGCCAGCCCAAAGAACGCACTGAGCTACGACAACAAGAGCCTTGCAAGCCTGCCCATCGCCGATAAGGACGCAGCCGAAGCCGTCGTGCTGGCGCGTCACGGCACCGGGCCTGTCGACGCAACAACGCAGGCTGCAGAACGCGCGCTACTTGATCAAATGAAGGATCTATAGATCAGGTGGTTTTCTTGCGCAGACGGATCACCACATCAACCGATGCGATCTCGACACCTTTGGGGGCCTCTGGCAGGCGCTGGATCACCAGTTCCTCGGACGGGGCATCGCTGAGCCGACCTTCATCTTCCCAAAAGAAATGAGGGTGATCATGCGTATTGGTGTCGAAATAGCTTTTTGATCCGTCCACCGTGATCTCTTGCAGCACGCCTGCATCGCAGAACGCGCGCAAGGTGTTATAAACGGTCGCAAGCGACACAGAGTCGCCTTTGGTTTTGGCAGATTCAAACAGGCTTTCTGCTGTGACATGGCGATGGCGGCCATCGCCGATCAACAGCTCGGCCAACACCACGCGCTGACGCGTTGGGCGCAGCCCAGCGCCTTCCAACCAATTGGTCGCTATTTTTCGGCTCTGAGGTGTCATGAATCCGATACCTGTTCTTGCTGCCTTATATATAGGGGTGCTCTTACCCGGATTTCAAATGAAATTCATTCGCAATCAGCCATGTGCCGCAACATCTTGCGGCCCGCGCTCTTGCAGGACCTTGCATACGGGTGCTAGGTGAGGCCAGATATAACGAACGGACCCAAGGCAGGAGAGGCGGCAGAATGGCCCAGTTCCCGAGCAGTTTTGACAAAGACGATCTGCTAAAATGTGCTCGTGGCGAATTATTTGGCCCTGGCAATGCACAACTGCCTGCGCCACCCATGCTGATGATGGATCGCATCACCGAAGTGTCGGCGGATGGCGGGGCCCATCGCAAAGGCCACATTCTGGCTGAATTCGATATCACGCCCGACCTTTGGTTTTTTGACTGCCACTTTCCCGGAAACCCGATTATGCCCGGATGCCTAGGGCTGGATGGCTTGTGGCAATTGACAGGCTTTAATCTGGGCTGGCGCGGCTGGCAGGGGCGCGGCATGGCCGTGGGCGTGGGCGAGGTCAAGCTGACAGGTATGGTGCGCCCGGACCGTAAGATGTTGACCTACAAGATCGATTTCAAAAAGGCGATCCAGACCCGCCGCCTGACCATGGGCGTCGCAGATGGTATCGTCGAAGCGGACGGCGAAATGATTTACGACGTCAAAGACATGAAAGTTGTTCTGTCGGACGCCTAAGGCGGACCAGCCTGAGATAAGGAGCACGCACATGCGTCGAGTAGTTGTCACCGGTCTGGGGATCGTCTCCTCCATCGGGAACAATGCCCAAGAGGTTCTGGCCTCACTTAAGACCGGTAAATCCGGCATCGAAGCCAATGAGCAGATGGTCGAACATGGCTTTCGCAGTCAGATCGCCGGGTCGCTGAAAATCGACGTGGCCGAGCATGTGGACAAGCGTACCCTGCGTTTCATGGGCCCCGGCGCAGCCTATGCCCATATCGCCATGAGCCAGGCAATTGCAGATTCCGGGTTGGGCGAAGACCAGGTGGTCAACCCGCGCACTGGCCTGGTGGCCGGTTCCGGCGGGCCATCCACAAGCGCCATGCTGACGGCGCATCAGACAGTTCTGAAAACTGGTGCCACCAAGCGGATCGGGCCCTTTGCGGTTCCCAAATGCATGTGTTCGACGATTTCAGCCAACCTCGCTACCGCGTTCAAGATCAAGGGGATCAACTACTCGATCACCTCTGCCTGTTCGACCTCGCTGCACTGCATAGGCAACGCAGCGGAACAGATCATGCTGGGCAAGCAGGACGTCATGTTCGCAGGCGGCGGCGAAGAGCTGGATTGGACCCTGTCCTGCCTGTTCGACGCAATGGGTGCGATGTCATCGAAATACAATGACACGCCTGAAAAAGCCTCGCGCGCATTTGATGAAAACCGCGACGGGTTCGTAATTTCCGGCGGTGGTGGTATCGTCGTGTTGGAAGAGCTGGATCACGCCCTAGCCCGTGGTGCAAAAATCTATGCTGAAGTGACCGGCTATGCCGCCACCTCGGACGGCCATGATATGGTGGCCCCATCCGGCGAGGGCGGTGAACGCGCGATGCGTCTCGCTCTGGCGACTGTCCCAGAAGGCCGCAAGGTCGGTTACATCAACGCACACGGCACCTCGACCCCGGTCGGGGACGTGGGTGAGGTCGAAGCCGTGCGCCGCATCTTTGGCGAAGGCAATGTGCCACCAATCTCATCGACCAAATCGATGACCGGCCATGCGCAGGGGGCTGCAGGCGCGCTTGAGGCGATCTTCTGCCTGCTGATGCTGGACAATGATTTCATTACGCCGTCGATCAATGTCGACACATTAGCCGAAGGCATTCTGCCCGGTGAAATTGCAACAGAAACAGTTGAAAACGCAGGACTGGACAGTGTCATGACCAACAGCTTCGGCTTTGGCGGCACCAACGGATCCATGGTTCTGTCGAAATATAACGGGTGAATGTGATGTCGGATCTTCTAAAGGGAAAACGCGGCCTGATCATGGGCGTCGCCAATGATCGCTCGATTGCGTGGGGCATTGCCAAAGCCATGCACGAAGCAGGCGCGGAACTGGCATTCACCTATCAGGGCGAGGCATTCGGCAAGCGGTTGGAACCGCTGGCCCAAAGCCTTGGCAGCGATTTCATGGTGGATGCGGATGTCACCGATGACGAGTCTTTGGATCGTGCGTTCGGAGAGTTGGCCGAGCGCTGGCCAACCATCGATTTCGTGGTCCACGCCATTGCCTATTCGGACAAATCCGAACTGACGGGCCGGTTCCTGAACACCACGCGGGCCAACTTCAAACACTCGATGGATGTCTCTGCATATTCCTTCATCGAAGTCGCGCGCCGCGCCTATCCGATGATGAAGGACAATGGCGGCTCGCTGTTGACACTGACCTATCAGGGCTCAAACCGCGTTGTCCCGAACTACAACGTGATGGGTGTTGCCAAGGCTGCACTGGAGTCTGCGACCCGCTATCTGGCCAATGATCTGGGCCCCGAAGGTATCCGCGTAAACGCCATTTCACCCGGCCCGATGAAAACGCTGGCAGGCGCGGCCATCGGCGGTGCGCGCAAGACCTATAAGTTCTGCGACCAAAATGCCCCTATGCGTTCGAACGCGACGCTTGAGGCGGTCGGCGGAACAGCGGTCTACCTGACATCGGATGCAGGCGCCTGCACATCGGGCGAAATCATCCGTGTGGATGGCGGTTTTCACGTGCTCGGAATGCCACAACCCGATTTCATGTGACCATATCTTTCCCTGACGCCGCCCAGATTTAACCATCTTTCAGCGTCAGGGTTTGCGATATGAGTAAACTTGACCAGATCATCGCAAGCAATGCCCGCACGGCCCGGCGCAAATCCGGCTTTCTGAGCCAGCGCGCCCGTATCCTGCTTTTGACCCTGACCACGTTGCTGGTGCTATTTGTGTTCTTCACACAACCTCCAGTGCGCAGCGCCATCGAAGCGTTGATCGGATAAGGGCAAAGCCGGGTTCATTGCGTTCAAGAACATCGCAGGCCCGTGCAGGTCCTGCGATGGTACTGCGTAGATTTCAACCGTTCTGACTGAAACACTCGGATCGATCTTCAATTACACTAGTTGATTGAGGCAACCTCAATCTCGAAAATCAAATCCTGACCAGCCAGCGGGTGATTGGCGTCCAGCGTTACGGTCGCGTCATTTGCGTCAACAATCGTGACCGGCAAAGCCTGACCATCCGGTGTCTGCATTTGCAATTGTGTCCCGGGGTCCTGCGGGATGTCATCCGGAATACCCTCGCGCGGTATTTCCTGGCGCATGGCAGGGTTGATCGGCCCATAGGCATCAACGCAGGCAATCTCGACCCGTTTCTTATCGCCCACGGCAAGGCCGGGCATCGCGCTATCAAGCCCCGGGATGATCTGCCCGGACCCCACAACAAACTCCAGCGGATCGCGCCCGTCCGAGCTGTCGAAGACAGTACCGTCCAGCAGCGTACCGGTATAGTGGATGCGAACCCTGTCGCCTTGTTTGATGTCTGTCATTTGGGGCCTCCGGGCCGATAAGTGTGTGAACCGCCCACCCTAGGGGCCTACACAATGATGTAAACCCTTCGCCCTTTCATGCCCTGCCCTCTTATGCCAACTTGCGCAGAAATGTCGGAGGCGTAGATGACAATCACAACCTGTATTTTTGATGCCTATGGCACATTGTTCGACGTCGCCGCCGCCGCCCGTCAGGCCGCGTCCGAGCCAGGCTTTGAGGCGCTGCGCGACACCTGGCCCGAGGTCGCGGGACATTGGCGTTTGAAGCAGCTCCAATACACCTGGCTTCGGGCCGTCGCCGATGCGCATGCCGATTTCTGGGATGTCACGCAGGATGGTCTGGATTGGGCGCTAGAGGCCGCCGGGCTGCAAGGGGACGCCAAGCTGCGCCAACGCCTGCTGGATCTGTATTGGGAGCTACAGGCCTACCCCGAGGTTCCGGACATGTTGAAGGCCTTAAAAGACGGCGGACTGCAAACCGCGATCCTTTCCAACGGATCTCCGCCAATGCTGGACGGGGCTGTTGAATCTGCCGGGATTGGCGACCTGCTGGATGATGTTCTGTCCGTCGAAAGCGTTGGTGTCTTCAAGCCACATGTTCGGGTCTATGATTTGGTGCAGCAACGGTTCGGCTGCGCCCGAGAAGAAGTGTTATTCGTCAGCTCGAATGGTTGGGATGCCGCTGGCGCCAGTGGTTATGGCTTTGTCACCGCATGGGTAAACCGCGCAAACGAGCCGATGGATCGTCTGCCTTGGACACCGGCGCATGTGCTGGCGGACCTGACCACGATCCCTGATCTGGCGGGGGTTTGATGCCTGATTTTCGAACATCAGACGGCAGACGCCTGTATTTCCAACAATCCGGCTCTGGTGATCCTTTACTGTGTCTGTCGGGTTTGACACGCAACAGTGGTGATTTCTCGTTTGTTCAGCCCCACCTGAATGGCATGCACCTCATCATGATGGATTACCGCGGACGCGGGCGATCAGACCATGATCCAGACTACATGAACTACAACATCTTCCGTGAATCACTGGACGCGATTGACCTGTTGGATCATTTGAACTTGCCCAGAACAGCAATCCTGGGCACATCGCGTGGCGGATTAATCGCCATGGCCCTTGCCGCCAGCCACCCCGAACGGCTGACCCAAGTGATCCTGAATGATGTTGGGCCCGTGATCGAACCGGCAGGCATCGCCAAGATCATGGATTATGTTGGCAAAGAACCCGCCTCAAAAACCTATGAACAGGCGGCACATGCGCTGAAATCAGGGATGGCAACACAGTTCCCTGATGTTCCATATGACAGATGGCTGGCACAGGCTAAGGTTCAGTACAATGCCACAGCTGACGGTTTGACACTGCGCTATGACCCTGCCCTGCGCACCGCGTTGCTGGAACAGGCTGCAACCGGAGCGATCCCCGATATGTGGATGTTCTTCGAAGCGCTAAACGGCATCCCAACCGGCGTGTTGCGCGGTGCAAACTCGGATGTTCTAAGTGCGGAAACCCTGGCTGAGATGCACCGACGCCATCCCGGTTTGACCTCAACCGAAGTTCCGAACCGGGGGCATGTTCCGTTTCTGGACGAACCTGAATCTTTGGCCCTCATACACAAGGTATTGAGCAAAACATGAGCAGTATTGAACTGATCGAAGCCGCCGCAGACCGATTGCTCGGGCATGTAAGGGAAACGCCCGTTCTAACCTCACCCTTTCTGGATGACATCGCGGGCCGTCGCGTTTTGGTTAAACCCGAATGTCTACAACATACCGGCAGTTTTAAGTTTCGCGGCGCATGGTCGGCGATATCTGTGCTGAACCCCGAGCAGCGACAGCGTGGTGTCATCGCCTATTCCTCGGGCAATCATGCGCAGGGCATCGCAATGGCGGCCTCGAAACATGGCGTTGCGTCGGTGATCGTGATGCCGTCGGATGCTCCACAATTGAAGATCGACAACACGCGCGCTTTGGGTGGCGAAGTGGTCCTCTATGATCGGTCCAGCGAAAGCCGTGAGGAGATTGGCGAGGCTTTGGCCGCTGAACGAGGCCTGACCCTTATCCGGCCCTATGATGAACCTCAGGTTATTGCCGGCCAGGGTACAGTTGGCCTTGAACTCGCGCGACAGGTCGAAGCGTTCGGTGTTGAAAAGGCAGATGTTCTGGTATGCTGCGGAGGTGGTGGGTTGACCTCGGGTATCGCTCTGGCATTGGAAAAACACGCACCCGGCCTGCGCGCCCGACCGTGCGAGCCGGACGGGTTTGACGATGTCAAACGCTCATTGGCCAGCGGTCGGATACAGAACAACACCGCCTCGTCCGGCAACATCTGCGATGCGATCCTCACCCCGCAACCGGGCGAGATCACCTTTCCCATTCTCCAACGGCTCTGCGGACCGGGCCTTTCGGTAACCGAGGATGAGGCGCTTGAGGCCGTGGCTTTGGCATTTCTGCGCCTGAAAATCGTATTGGAACCCGGTGGTGCCGTTGCGCTGGCCTCGGCCCTGTTCCGCAAGGATGAGATTGAAGGTGACGATGTGGTGGTGGTTGCATCCGGCGGCAATGCCGATCCGAATGTGTTTGCCAAAGCATTGGAGCGGTTAAACGCATAGTGGTCAGATTGAATAAAGCGCGTGTTACGACCCAAAGGACCTTAAGATGCCTCACGTGACGATCGGGAAAGTGGACCTGAACTACAGGATTGATGGCTCGCCAAATGGCGCACCCATCGTGTTTGCCAATTCACTGGGCACCGACCTGCATCTATGGGATGGCGTGATTCCACATCTGCCCGAAGGGCTGCGGATCATCCGATTTGACAAACGTGGCCATGGTCGATCCTCGGTTCCACCTGCTCCCTATTCAATGGGATCGCTGATCCGAGATACCGAGGCACTGTTGGATCATCTTGCAGTGCGCGATTGCGTGTTCGTGGGTCTGTCCATCGGCGGTATGATTGCCCAGGGCCTAGCTGTTAAGCGTCTGGATCAGGTGCGGGCTTTGGTCCTTTCCAACACGGCCGCCAAGATCGGCATCCCCTCGATCTGGCAGGATCGGATGCAGGCTGTTCGCGATGGCGGGATCGAAGCCTTGGCCGATGCCACGATGGAACGCTGGTTCTCGCGTGAGTTTCGAGCCGCACAAAACCACCTGCCCTGGCGCGAGATGATGGTGCGGCAGCCAGTTGAAGGGTATCTGGGATGCTGTGCCGCTATCGCCGGCACGGATTTCTATACCCCAACGTCAGGTCTGCGGCTGCCCACACTGGGCATCGCTGGCAGCGAAGACGGCTCGACCCCACCGGACCTTGTGCGCGAAACGGTCGAGTTGATCCCCGGCGCGCAGTTCAAATTGATACGAAAGGCCGGCCATTTGCCTTGTGTTGAAAGACCCGAGGAGTTTGCCGCTATACTAAACGCGTTTTTGAAAGATATTGGACATATTTAAGGGAGCCTTTCGATGGCTGATTTCCTTCTGATTCACGGTTCTTGCCACGGCGCCTGGTGTTGGCGCGACATGATCCCCGCGCTGGAAAGCCTTGGTCATTCCGCCCGCGCCATCGACATGCCCAGCCACGGCGCAGACCCTACGCCGATTGCCGAGGTTACCCTTGATGGCTGCCGGGACGCCATCCTTGCCGCATCAACACCAAATACGATTATCGTAGGACATTCCTGGGGTGGTTATCCAATCAGCGCTGCCGCCGAAGCACAACCAACAGCCATGCGCGCCCTGGTCTATCTGAGCGCATATGTACCGCATGACGGGCTGTCGATGGTCGAAATGCGTCGTCTTGGACCAAGCCAGACAATTGCTAATGCCGTCGAAAAGTCCGCTGATGGGTTGTCCTACACTGTGCGACCGGAGCATGTGAAAGACCTGTTCTACCATGATTGCCCGCCTGAGATTACGCCGTTCGCCTTCGCACGCCTCTGTCCGCAGGCCATCCGTCCGCAAGATACACCTCTATACCTTGGCGAACGCTACCAGCGCGTCCCGCGCGCATACATCGCCACCAGCGATGACCACACTGTCCCATACGCATATCAAAAAAAGATGAGCGACGGGATCCGCCCGGATTTGTGCAGGGTGATTGATAGCGGGCATTCATCGTTCTTTTCGCACCCGAATCAACTGGCCAATGTATTGTCCGACCTTGAAGAACGGCTTTGATCAGGTGAATGTCTTGCGACCTTACGTTTAGGTAAAAGGCCCCTTTCTTAAAGAGTGGACCCCGCCTAGGGTGCCGGGAACAAAACTCTGAGACGGTTCTGATGCGCCTGCCCTTTGCCTTTGTTCTATCTACCGTGATGATCGATGCGATGGGGATCGGCCTGGTGATGCCGATCATGCCGCAGCTGATTGTCGAGGTTCAGGGCGGAACACTTGCAAGTGCGGCGATTTGGGGTGGTATCCTCAGCACTGCGTTTGCTGCGATGCAGTTTGTCTTTGGGCCTATCCTGGGCAATCTGTCGGATGCCTATGGGCGGCGCGTTGTTCTGCTGGTGTCCCTATTTGTCATGGCCCTGGACTACGTGGTGATGGCACTGGCGGGTAGCATCTGGCTGCTGCTGATTGGCCGCATTGTCGGGGGTATCACGGCGGCCACCCATTCGACGGCGGCGGCATTTATGGCCGATGTCTCGAAGCCAGAGGATAAAGCTGCAAATTTCGGACTCGTTGGCGCAGCCTTTGGCGTGGGCTTTGTTCTGGGCCCGGTGATGGGCGGTTTGCTGAGTGAATATGGAACGCGCGCGCCGTTTTGGGCGGCCGCAGGACTTTCGGCCCTGATCTTCGCCATTGGCTTGTTTGTGATGCCGGAAACCGTGACCGACAAGACCCGGCGTACATTCAGCCTGAAACGCGCCAACCCGGTCAGTTCGCTGACCGCGATTGCAGCGCTGCCCGGTATCCGGCCCCTACTATGGGTCTATTTCCTGTATTCGGTCTCAATCTATGTGTACCCCGCGATCTGGTCCTATTTTACGACCGAGCGTTTCGGCTGGTCGCCGCAGATGATCGGCCTGTCGCTGGGTGTCTATGGAATTGGCATGACCGCTGTTCAGGGCGGGCTGATCCGCCCTGCCACGCGGTATCTGGGTGAACGTGTCACCATCCTCTACGGTATGGCCTTCGAGATTGTTAGCTTCCTGTTTCTGGCCTTTCTGATCAATGGCCTGATCGCTTTGATGTTGATCCCGATGACTGCACTGGGCGCGGTCATCACACCAGCGTTACAAGCGATGATGTCGCGCGCCACACCGGATTCGCAGCAAGGAGAGCTTCAGGGCGTGCTGGCATCGCTACATGCTTTGTCGATGGTCATATCGCCCTTGTTGATGACCAGCGTTTTTGCCCGCTTCATTCGACCGGACACGGCGATCTATCTGCCGGGCGCGCCTTTCCTGCTGGCTCTGGTCCTCATGCTAGTCGGCGTGCTTCTGTTTCTTCGGGCACGCCCCATCACGGTGTAACAACGACATCAATCTGACGATTTCCAGCTTGCAGCGCGCATGTTCCCACGCCACCGTGGCCCGAACCACCGCAACGCCGGAGCCCACAGAATGAAGCTGCAAGACCTGGATATCATCGTCACGGCGCCCCCGGCCCCCGGTTGGGGTGGGCGCTACTGGATATTGGTGAAACTCACCACCGACACAGGTATCACGGGCTGGGGAGAATGCTATGCCTCAACCGTAAGCCCCGAGGCCATGACCCATGTGATCCGCGATGTGTTTGAGCGACATATGCAGGGTGAAAATCCCGAAAACATCGAACGGATGTTCCGACGCGCCTATTCCAGCGGATTTACACAACGCCCGGACCTGACGGTCATGGGGGCCTTTTCGGGGCTTGAAATCGCGTGCTGGGACATTTTGGGGAAAGATCGCGACCGGCCCGTTTATGCCCTGCTGGGCGGCAAGATGAATGAACGCATCAGGTCTTACACCTACCTCTACCCTCTACCCCAGCACAATCTGAACGATTTCTGGACTGCGCCGGATCAGGCCGGCGAATGCGCCGCAGAAATGGTTCGGCAAGGCTATACGGCGGTCAAATTCGATCCGGCTGGTCCCTATACGATCCGGGGCGGGCATATGCCAGCGATGTCCGATATCTCGATGTCTGTGGCCTTCTGCAAAGCCATCCGCGAAGCTGTAGGGGACAAGGCTGATCTGCTGTTCGGCACCCATGGTCAATTCAACACCGCTGGCGCTATTCGGCTGGGCCAGGCGCTGGAGCCGTATTCACCGCTTTGGTTCGAAGAACCCACCCCACCTGACAATATCGAAGACATGGCCCGCGTCGCGCGCAACGTCCGCATCCCCGTCGCCACCGGAGAGCGCTTGACCACCAAAGCCGAGTTCGGTGCGGTCCTGCGCGCGGGTGCAGCAGAAATCCTGCAACCCGCACTGGGTCGCGCCGGGGGCATTTGGGAAATGAAGAAGGTCGCGGCCATGGCCGAGGTTTTTAATGCGCAGATGGCCCCCCATCTTTATGCGGGTCCGGTGGAATGGGCCGCCAATATCCATCTGGCGGCTTCAATCCCTAACCTGCTGTTGTTGGAATCCATCGAGACCCCGTTCCATGATCAACTGATCAAAGGCTCGATCCGGGTTGAGGATGGCTTTGTCACGCCACCCACCGCGCCGGGCCTTGGGATTGAGGTAGACGAAGATCTGGCGCGCGCATATCCCTACACCGGAGACGGGCTGCATCTGCAAATGCAGGAAGAGCCTTGCGACTACATCAACGGAAATGCCTTTCAGGGCGGCGCACCGGCGACCGAGGGGTGACAAGCCCGCGTGGGTTAGGGCATATTGCTCCAACCCCTATCTGACAGATGGCCGATCCGTGACCCCGCAAGACGCAACCGTTCTATCCGTTGAAGCATCAGACAGCATGCAAGCAAACGCAACCCGTGCTGCTGCTTACCTGAAGACATTGGCGCATGAAGGGCGCCTGATGATCCTGTGCCACCTGAGCGATGGGGAAAAATCGGTCGGAGAGTTAGAGAACCTGTTGCAAATCCGTCAGGCTGCCGTCAGCCAGATGCTGGCACGTTTGCGAGACGAAGAACTGGTTTCAACCCGCCGGGACGGTAAGACCGTTTATTACTCGCTGGCCGATCAAAGTACCCAACGCGTGATCGGATTGATGTATGAGCTGTTCTGCCAGCCCGAGGACTAAGGATCAGTTCGACACATACCCGGCGATCACCTGCATCAGCTTGTAGGCAGTGGCGGCATCATTTTCGACAACGGCCAGAAACTCTTCTTCACCAATCCGTAGGCAGGACAGGTTGGTTTCGGCAATCATGCTCAGGGCGCGTGGTTCTTTTCGGATCAACCCCAACTCACCCACCAGAGCGCCTGCGCTTACGGTGGTGATCAGTTGATCCGGGCCATCCGACTGCGGCAGATACAGGCCCGCCTCTCCGTCCAATACCACGTAGGCGCCATCGGTCGGTTGGTCATCTTTCAGGAACACGACCTGTCCGGGTATTGCATCAAACCAGCGCGCACCAAAGGCCAGCAGGCGCAGTTGCCTGCGATCCAGGCCCGAGAACAGAGGGGTCTGTTCAAGTGCTCGTAGCTTGCGCGCAAGATCAGCCGATGCGGCGCTGTCTTCTTCCACGTCCATGGGTCCTTCATCCGAAACCACACGACCTTGCCGGATTTCGACGAACATGTCGAACACGTCCGGATTTTCGAACTGATCGTTGAGATAGATGATCGTGACATCCGGCATCAATTCCCGCAGGTTTTTGTAAACAGCAATCTGTGTCTTGACGCTGTAGCTGGCCAACGCGTTCTCCAGGATCAGGATATCCGGCTTCTTGATCGTAGCACGCGTAAACGCCAGTGGCTCGGCAAATACAGCGGGCAGGTTCTGCCCCCCGAGCGAAACCGGCACATCATAAATCAGCTCAACAACCAGCGGGCGCGCGCCATTCTCGGCCAGAACATCCACAATCAGCTTGCGTACCTCGTCGGATCGCGCCCCGCCAATCTGGCTGACTTTACCAAAAAGCGCGTTCTCCATCACCGACAGACCCGGTGCGATCTGCTCGGAATCCAACGGTACAAACACGTCCTGCAGCGGTTCCAGCAGCTTACTGGAATGGCTATGGCGCAGCTCCAGAATGCGGCTCTTGAGCTCATCGGTGAAGGCCGGGCCAATCTGCTCCGCTGAGATCACAAATGGCACCGCCAGCAGATTCGCCAATTGAGCGTCATCCAGCCCCTCGGCCCCTTCTTTCCGGGTACGTTCGACCAATTCAACGGCCGCCTCATAGGTCCCGGCCTCCAGGCCCAGTTTGCGGAACAAGGGATGGTCGGTGCCATCCAGCCCAAAGATCTGCCGCAACATGTCGATCACGTCGCGCGTCAGGGCGATCAAGGTCTCATCCAATCCAAGCTCACGCAGCTGTCCCAAGAACACGGTTTGCTTGGCCAGAAGCTCTTGGTTGACCGGAACACAAGGCGTTGCGAACAGCAGGTTCTCGGCCACGGGCAAGGCCGGGTTATAGCTTTCGCGATCAAAGATCAGCGCCTGCTCGGTCAGCTTCGCCTTTGTTACCGTCTCTTGTATCAGCGGGCGCAGTTCGATCAGCTTCTCCGCAAGTTGAGGATGGGCCACCGGATCAAATTCCTGCTCGGCTCCGCGTCGAAACAAGGCCGCGCCCGATCCCATACCATCGATCAGTTTCAACCACCAATCCCGCAACTCAGCCGCGTTCTGAAAGCCTGCACGGGACGGGTCGAGCCATTCTGCCTGGAACGGGTCGGTGCTGTTGCCTGCACGCAGGGTTTCAGCAAAACCGGGGTGATCGGTGTGTTCAGACAACGGCTTGAACCGCATAGGCATCATAACGTTGTCGCCCAGCGTGCCTTGGAACATCACCGGTCGGGATGATGCATAACCGATCCGCGCCGCCACGACGCCCTGATGCAACTCAGCCAGATTCTGATCACCGATTTCAACCCTGCCCGCACTGGGCAGGATTTCGCGTGTCAGCAGTGCGCTGACGACGCGGCGGTCTTCCTCGCTCTGCGCCAGAATGCCGATGGTTTTGCCCGCCGGGAATGTCAGGTTCAGGTCATCCAGCACCTGATTGCCATCCATGTCGCGCACCGAAACGTGATCAAGAACAATATCGCCGCTCAGATGCGGACGCTCGGGCGGCTCGCCTTCGAACAGACCTTCATCCTGCATACCCGAAGGCGCAAACCGTTCAACCACCACGTCCCACCGCAGCGACATATCCTGCGTTTGATTGTAGTAGGTCAACAGTTCTTTCCAGGGGGAACTGAGGTCTTTATACGCCGCCAACGCCGCCACCAGCGCGCCGAGTGAAACCGATCCCTGCAACACCAGCAAACCGCCAACCAGATAGAACATGAACGGTGTGAGCTGGGAGATGAAGTTGTTTATGAACTTCATAAAAAACTTCTTTTGGTAGATCTCGAACCGGATCCCAAATAGGCGCCCCAATTGATCCGAAATCATCGCGCGGCGATAGCGCCAGCCTCCGTTTGCGCGCAGGGTCGAGGCACCAGCGGCGTTTTCGCCGATCTGCGCGGCCAGTAGGCGAACTTCCTGAATGCGTTTCTTGTTCAGCAGGTTGATCTGGCGCTGCAATTTCGGGATCAGCCACGCCTGCACCGGGATCAAAGCGACGGCAGCAAGGCCAAACCAGACGCTTTGCAGAAACAGGAACGACAAAATGGTGATCATCTGACCGGCCTGAAGCACCGGCTGGCTGATCGCATCGCCCATCAAACCGCCCATGGGTTCGCTTTCGGCGGTGATCATCGACACCATTTCGCCTTGGCTGACCCGTTCGAAATAAGGCTGAGGGAAGCGCAAAGCCCGACTGATCAATTGATAGCGAAAGCGACGCAGCATCCGCTCGCTCAAAACACCTTTCATCGTGTTGATGCGCATCTTCATCAGGCCATGGGCAAGAACTGCGCCCAGAAAGGCAAAGCACAAGATGATTAGGAAATTGGTCTGCTGCAGGCTGTATCCCCAGACCTCTACGATTTCACTGCTGGCCCCAATCGCATCGTTGATGATGCGCTTGGGCAGTTCCAGCGTAAGATATAGCAACGGAAACAAAGTTGATGTCACGGCCAGAAGGATAAGCTGGTCGCGTTTGGAGTACTTCCAGATAAAACGAAAGATCGTGCGCTCTATGGAACCGGTTCCTGCTTGCTATTTACAACTCAGCATGGCCTCAGACTCAACAGCATAAAGCCACAAAATCCCAGCGAAAACTTATATTCGAGCTCAATAGCGGAACATTTCTTTGCCGAATGTGAACTAGTTTATTTACGTAGCAACTTAATCGTGACTAGTATCCGCCTCAGGACGTTTTCGGGAGAGGCCTTTTGACTGCCAGTTTTGGCGCAGTTTTTCTTATGCTCTGCTTGATGCAGATCAAGCATATGTTTGCCGATTATTACCTCCAGACGCCCAAAATGCTTTCCGGGCGTGGCGAGTATTTTCATGTCGGTCGCGCGCAACATGCCGGTGTGCACGTTGTCGGCTCTACTGTTGTTTTTATCCTATTTGGCGCGCCTTTGCTTTTCATCCTGATTGTTGGTCTGATCGAATGGGTCGTTCATTTCAATATCGACTACGCAAAGGCCAGCTATTCCGACAAGAAACAGCTTGAACCGAAGCAAGCCGCATTCTGGCGCGCAGCCGGTTTGGACCAGTTGATGCATCAGTTGACCTATATTGGTATGGTCTGGGCTTGGGTTACCTTCGCCGCCTGAACCGGTTTCAGGCGACGTGTTTCAGATGTCTGGGCTCATAGGCCGACAACCACATCCGATCCAAAGCATCGAGTTTTTCGACATCAAAACGTTGCGCTTCTTCCCAATAGCGCCCGGATGGCACGTGATACCCCAACCGTTCTTCTTCAGCCAAAGCCGCCTTCATTCCAGCCGTCGCGGGTAGTGGCGCCATGGTCAGCCGTGACGCCTGCGACGACGGAAAGACCAACCGACTGTCCCCTTTCGATAATCGTACAACACGGCACTTTTGAGCGGCTGCAAACAAGGCCAGACGGGCGGATTTGGCTTCTAATGAGCGTAAGGTGATGTCATCGCGCAGCGGATCAGCCGCACCTGTGCCATAGAAATGGGTCTGACCCTTGCCAGCATAGACCATATCGCACCCAAAATACGCAAGAACCTGGGGCTCAAGGGCCGACAAAGCCCAATACCCTGCTGTAAAGGCCATCGTGCCGCCTGCATAGACAAAACCGCCATAGTCGTTCTGCCGAGGCACGTAATCCTGGGCCGTGACAATACTTTGCCCAGGTTTCAAACGCACCGGCCATCTGTCCGGAGGAAAATCTTCAGGATGGACCAACACATCCCAATCCTCGCGCACACGCCAGGCGTTGTTAATCACCACTATGTGCGTAAAGGGCTCGCGGGGCCATGCGCGTGCCTCTATCGCATCTGGTGCGCTGCCCAGTATCAGAACGCGGTTTCCTGACTGTGCCATCTCGGGCCCTGTGTTTGCTCAGACCTTTCGAAAGCATAGCGCGTTTGGACCGGTCGACTACCCCAGAACCGAAAAACTGCTTTCTTCGTTGATTGGACGTTTGCGCGAATAGAACCCCACATCGATCATGCGCTTGATATACGGCAATTCGAACTGCAGCGGCTTTGCATCATGGTCGGCCCCACCTTCGCAATATTCAATCAGCGCAGTCATCATCTTGCCCGCAATTGGAGCGTTCTTATACTGGTTTCCGCTGGTGCCACAGGCCATGTAGAAACCCGGCAGGCTGGATTTGTCGTAAATCGGAATCCAGTCTGTCGACGCATCGTACAGGTCAACCACACCGCGGGTTTTCGACGGGATGCCCAGGCTGGGCACGCGCTGCGCATATCGCATGGCCTGAGTGGTCCACTGATCGGTGAAATCGCGGTTGTAGTTCAAATCATCCTCGCACCACTGATGCGGGTCGCATTCGGGGTCTTCAGACCCGACAAGGATATGATTGCCATGTTCCGGGCGGCAGTAACATGCGATGTCACTGTCCGAGACGATGGTGCCGTTATTCTCAAAATCGAACCCATCGGGCGCGGGCACATGGACCACTTCTTGCCGCAAGGGTCGTGTCTCAATCGTCATGTCATCCAATACGCCAGCCATCTTGTTGATGATGGCCGACCCCGGCCCGGCCACATTCACAACGACCCTGGCGCGGATTTCCTCACCCGACGCCAGTTTGACCCCCGCGACGCGACCATCTTCGGATAGAACCTCAACGACCTCGGCCCCAGTCTGCACCTGAGCCCCATGTTGCTTTGCTGCATCCATCAGGTTCTGAGCGGACAGCGCTGGGTCGGTGACATAACCTGCCTGCGGCCAAAACACACCGCCCTGCATCTTACGACCGTTGGAATAACCGAACTCTGGATCATCCATCCGGCGTGCTGGCGCAAAACTATCCAACGAATAGACCGGCAAACGATCATTAATCACCTCGGGCGACCATTCTTCGAACGGGCAATCCAGATCGGCACTGTTGGCCATATGCTTTTCCAGCATTCCGTTGGCATCGGTCTTCATCACCAGACATCCCGTCTCGCGGAATTGCGCCAAATCGGCATCGGCTGGCAGACCAAGATATTCGGCCCAATCACGCCAATAGTGATAACCCTCCCATGCAAAGGCCGTACCATCGAAGGTCGAATAGTGCATACGGATGATCGCGCAGGATCCAGCGGTCGAACCATGCCCCGCCTGACTGTTCCGATCCAGCGACAGGGTTTTCCACCCGGCTTTGGCCATCTCAAAAGCGATCGCGGCACCGATCACACCGGTTCCGATGATTATTGCGTCTGGCTGGCTCATGGGGTGTCTCCTCTCCAATAGCGCTGCGAATAGGCGCTGAATTCCTCGACTTCCTCGGGTTTCGGATCGACGCCCGTGAAAACGTACAGATAGTGCGGCACCATCGAGATCCGTGTTTCCATAGGTTCGTTCAACTGGGCCAGATCATAGCCAATCTGCATGTAGTACAGAACGCGCGCGCGGGTTTCGGCTTCGACCTCGGAATACCCATAGCGTGCGAACATCGCGTGCAGGGCAGCCAGGCGCTTTGCGTCAGATTGATCCAGAACGCGTCGTACCTTGCCTGATTTGCGCGCCCAATCGCGCACCGCAAAATCTAAGGCGGTATCAAACAGCTCCGTATTCACGACACACCGATGTACATTGCAGACCGCCGCTGTAATCGTCTCGGCTGGGATTTCAGCCTGTTTGATCAGTGCGGCAGTATTCGTCGCCTGCCAGCGCGCCAATAGCGCGTCCAACAGTTCCTGGCGCGACTTGAAGTACCAATAAAAGGACGACCGTGACACGGCCATCCGCTCGGCCAGATTCAGCACCTTGATCTGATCCACCCCGTCCGAGATCAGCACATCCATCGCCACGTTCAGCCAATCGTCGCGCGTGACTTTGACATTGCCGACCAATGGTTCGGCCTGTGGGTCATCCCGGTGGAGGATCGGTTTGGTGTTCATTCAGCTCTCCGGTGGTGCGCCGCCTTCAGCAGTGCGTCGTGCGATAAAGTCGTGCAGGGCTCCGATATTGTCATTGTCGGTTGGCGGTGCTTTGAAATCGCTCAGAATAGACTTCCAGACCCCGGTTGCGCGATGGTTGGTATCGACCGATCCACGCTCGGTCCAGGTTCCGAAATTGGCGTAGTCGTGGACATGGGGTTGATAAAACTCGGTATTGTACCGCTCCATCGTCTGGGTGGAGGCAAAGAAATGTCCGCTGGGCTCGACCTCACTCAGCGCAGTGTCAAAGCCGATCTCGGACGTTCCGGCCTGCGCCCCGGCGCAAAGCTCGGCCACCATGTTGAGCACTTCGGCATCGCAGACCAGCTTTTCAAACGAGACCGTCAGTCCGCCTTCCAGCCAGCCTGCCGAATGGATTATGACGGTCGCCCCGGCCATCAGACAGCCCCATAGTCCGAACTGATTTTCGTTGGCCGCCTGCACATCGTTGACATTCGCCGCCGAGCCCGCAGCAGATCGCCACGGCAACCCCAAATGCCGCGCCAATTGTCCGGCCGCCAGCGAAGCCTGGAAATGTGAGGGTGTTCCGAAGGCGGGCGCACCTGATTTCATATCCACATTGCTGGTGAACGTCCCATAGCACACCGGCGCGCCCGGATTGGTCAGCTGCGTCAGGGTCAGTGCCGACAGCGCTTCTGCATGAGATAAGGTTATCGCCCCTGCCACCGTGATCGGCGCCATCGCCCCCATTAGCGTAAACGGCGTGATAATCGACATCTGACCGTGCTTGGCAAAATCAATCAGCCCCTGTGCCATCGGAATGTCCAGAGTGCGCGGGCTGTTGGTGTTGATGATGGTGTAGCAATGGGCTCCATTACGGAAATCGTCATCCGACAGGCCACGGGCAGTGGCCAGCATCTCAAAGCAGTCCATCACCTGTGGTGTGCCACGCGAGAAGAAGAACGGAAACTTATCAGTCAGTTCCATCTGCGCCTTGGTCGTGAAGTAGTGGCGCAGGTTGGTTGGTACGTCCTGCGGTTCGACCTGAGGCGAGATCATCTGAAACACGTCAAAATGATGGGTCAGTTTCAAAAACTCAAGATAGTCCCGCCCTGTCGCAGGCCGACGCCCCCGCTCCAGATCGGTGGCATTCGGGGCCCCGGCCCCCGGTTGAAACACCAATGAGCCCAGTTCCAGCGTGAAGTCCCGATGCCGTGCACCCGCCCGACAGGCAATCGACTTCGGAGCCGAGGCAACCGCTGCCTCGACCATATCGCGCCCGATAAAGACCATCTCGGTCTCTTCGTCGACACTGGCCCCTCCTGCGGCAAAGATACGACGCGCTTCGGGCAGCAAAACCTTTACGCCCAGCTCTTGCAGCATGCGCAGCGCGGTCTCGTGCATGTCTGCGATCTGATCTGCCGGGAACACCTCCATCTGCGGGAAAGGGTTCCTGAGTTGGCGATAGTTCACATCCCGCAGAATGGGTGGCGCGGCCTCAGCTCCGCGTCCGCGCCGTCGGCGCCTTTGGTCTTGCGCCACCATGATCAGCCTCGCATCGCTTTGCCCTGAGGGTCATATGGCGACGCGGCGATCACACAGGCCGGGCGTTCGACGCCGACCACATGTACGGACAGTTCCGTTCCCGGCTCAGCCTTGTCCCGGTTGACCAGAGCCATCGCCAGCGATTTGCCAGTATAGTGGCCATAACCGCCCGAGGTGACGAACCCCACGCGTTCCCCATTTGCCCAGATCGGCTCATAGCCACTGGCATCCGCGTCCAGCGCATCAACTTCCAGCGTCACCTGCACCTGCGCCGGGCCATTGCCATCACGTTCAGCCACAGCTGCATCCTTACCGACAAAGTCCTTGTCCCAGTCGATCCAACGATCCATCCCGGTCATGCCCGGTGTGTAGGCCTGGGTGAACTCCGCCGACCAGATGCCAAAGCTTTTCTCAAGCCGAGTCGACAGCATCGCATTGAATCCGCACTCACGGATACCTTCATCGGCCCCAACCTCAAGCAACATCCGGCGCAGCTTGATGTGATCGCCATAGCGGCAGTTGATCTCGTACCCCTTTTCGCCGGTCACCGACATGCGTGCCACGCGGGCACGCACAAGACCAACATCGAAATCGCCGCAGCCCATGAATTTCAGGCCCGAGATGTCCTGTTCGGCCAATTTCTCGATCACCGCCTGCGATTTCGGCCCGACCAGACCGAAGCCACAGTATTCCTCACCCAGATCGCGGATGTTCACCCCATCGATCATGTGGTCGTCAAACCAGCGCATATGCCAGGCGCGCAAGTAATAGCTGCCCATAATCCACCAGGTACCATCGCCCCAGTTCAATACGGTCAGATCGCCCTTGAGGCGACCGTTCTCACCCAGCATTGGCGCCAGTTTGGCCCGACCCGGCGCAGGCAGTTTCGAAGCCATGACCTTGTCCAGCCAGACCTGCGCATTCGGGCCAGTCACCTCGAACCGCGAAAAGCCGGAGATATCCAACAGGCCCACGCCTTCGCGGATCACTTTACATTCCTCGGCCACGATATCATGCGCATTGGAGCGCTTTAGGGTCGGCGTTTCCTCGAAACCCTTCGGCGCAAAGTAAAGCGGTACTTCCAGATCCCAGCTGACGCCCCATTTGCAGCCCGCCTCCGTCATCGCATCATGGGCAGGGGCCATTTTCAACGGGCGGCCTGCAGGCAGTTGCTCGTTCGGATAGGTCATCACAAACCGGCGGGAATAGAACTGCCCGGTGGTTTCGCGGATGTAGCGTTTGTTCTGGGCGAAATCGCCGTAGCGCGCCACATCCATCGGCCAGGCATCGGCCTCGGGTTCGCCGTGGATCATCCATTCAGCCAGCGTTTTGCCTACACCGCCACCTTGCAGGAAGCCCGCCATCACAGCACAGGCCGACCAATAGCCACGCTTGCCCGGGACCGGGCCAACCAGAGGGTTGCCATCAGGCGAGAAGGTAAACGCGCCGTTCACCCAGGTCTTGATGCCCACGTTCTGGATCGAAGGGTAGCGTTCGAAACCCAGCATCAACTCGTTCTCGATGCGGTCCAGCTGCTCCTGAAACAGCTCTTCGCCATAGTTCCAGGGCGCGCCGTCCATGGCCCAGTGCTCGTGGTCGACCTCGTAGATGCCGACCAGAACCCCCTTCTGGTCCTGCCGCATATAGGTGAAGCCTTCCAAGTCCACGGTCATCGGCATTTCGAAGTCGGCTGCTGCGACCTCGGGCACGGCATCCGTAATCAGATAGTGGTGCTTGAGCGGTGAGACCGGTAGTTCCACCCCGGCCATTCGGCCCACCTGCTTGGCCCAAAGGCCCGCGGCGTTGACCACATGTTCACATGTTATCGTGCCCTTGTCAGTCACGACCTCCCAGCCATCCGCCGTCTGCGTCAGGCTTTCGACCTTGGTTTCCTCGTAGTATTCCGCGCCACGCTTTTTTGCCGCCGTCGCATAGGCCTGAACTGTGCCGGTGGTGTCGATGTAACCTTCGCGGTCCGCCCACATCGCGCCCAGAACGCCATCGGTGGACATGATAGGGCAGCGTCTCTGCGCCTCTTCCGGCGTCAGCAGCTCGCAATCATCAATGCCGATGGATTGGAAAATCCGGTAGTTGGCCTGCAGCCATTCCCAGCGCTCGGGTGTTCCGGCCAGTGTCAGGCCGCCAGTCATGTGGAGGCCAATATTCTGGCCAGACTCTTTCTCGATCTCGCTGAGCAGGTCGATGGTATAAGCCTGCAGTGACGCCATGTTCGGATCGGCATTCAGCGCGTGAATGCCGCCGGCCGCGTGCCAGGACGAGCCCGACGCCAGCCGGCGCCGCTCGAGCATGACAACATCGGACCAGCCAAATTTGGCCAGATGATACAAAACCGAGGCGCCCACAACGCCGCCCCCAATGACCACCACGCGATACTGCGATTTCATCCCGACCTCCCTTGGACGACTCGCTGGAAACGCTAGAGGCACTGTTCACTTCTGTCTAGACAATTCTGTACAGTGCAGATCAATTCAAATCTGCGCATGCTCAGCCCTAGATTTTAGAGGTTTGCGCTGGGTCGGGATTGAATGTTTTCAAACCAATCGAGAGTGGCGCTGTTGCCTTCGGGAATGCGCGTTTTGATGACACGGGCAAAATCCACAAAAACAAACGTACTGATATCCGCCAGACTGAACATATCCCCCGCGACAAAACGGCAGTCCTGCAATCGCGCCTCAAGCAACGCGAAGAAATCAGCGATGCGCTCCCTGCCTCGTTCGGCCAATAGTGGGATCTGAGGATGGTTTGTCGGCCCGGGGATGGCCCGATCCTTGAACGCCGGATGTGTATTGCGCAGAACCTCTGCAACAGGCATGCCGCCCTGTTGTTCAACGATGGCATTCCACATCAAAACCTGACCCTTCTCATCTGGGCTGCGCCCTAGTAGGGGCGGTTCGGGAAAGCGGGCCTCAAGATAGGCCGCGATCCCCAGATTTTCGGTCAGAACCGTGCCTTCCTCTGTTACCAGAACCGGAACTGTCGCCCGAGGATTGACGGCCAGAAACGCCTCATCCAACTGTTCGTTCTTGGCAATCGAAACCTCGCGCGTTTCTATCTGCAGTCCTTTTTCCGCGATGAACATTCTGGCCCGGCGCGGGTTCGGGGCGGTCGAACAGTCGTAGAAGATCAACTTGAATTTCCTCTCTTTGTGGCGGTCACTCAATCCATCGCTTGGGACACAGCGCGCGCGATGACGCGTTCTTCATCCGTTGGGATCACCAGCACCGGAACACCCTTGTCTGATATGACAGTGGAATTGCCGTCATTGGCCTTAACATTCAGATGGATGTTCAGAAACTCCATCCCCTCAAGCACGCGGTCACGAATTGGGGCCGCGTTTTCACCGATGCCACCACAGAATACTACTGCGTCCAGACCACCCAAAATGGCTGCCATTGCCCCCAACTCGCGCCGGATGCGAAACACGTAGTAGTCAATAGCCTCATGCGCGTGCGGGTCATCACTGGCCAACAAGGTACGCATGTCGTGACTGATCCCGCTTAATCCCAACAGACCGCTTTTCTTGTACAGAATATGGGTGATTGCCTCGACCCCGTGCCCTTGCTGCATCAGATACAGCAACACGCCGGGATCAAGCTGACCGCACCGGGTTCCCATCGGCAATCCATCCAGCGCCGAAAACCCCATGGTTGACCCGACGCTGGCCCCGTCGGTCACAGCACACATCGACGCGCCATTGCCCAGATGCGCAATCACAACACGGCCCTCAGCCAGATCGGGATAATCCTGCTGCAGCTTGCCGGTGATGTAGTCATAAGACAGGCCGTGGAACCCATAGCGCCGCACGCCTTTTTCGTAGAACCGCCGCGGGATGGCAAAGGTATCGTTTACAAACGCATGACCTGTGTGAAACGAGGTATCAAAGCACCCCACCTGAACCGCATCCGGGAAGGCTGCCTGTGCGGCGCGAATAGCGGCCAGATTGTGGGGCTGATGCAGAGGGGCCAGCGGCGACAGAGCCTCTAACTGCGTAAGGATTTGATCATTCAGAATGACGGGGCCCTCAAACGTTTGCCCGCCATGGACGATGCGGTGACCCACCCCAACAATACTGTGCGAGTCCAGCAAAGGTTGGATCGTTCGCAAAATCGCTTGTACGGCTGCAGCGTGGTCGGCGGGGCCGATCTCAATCACCTGGACCTGCCCCTCACCTTTCAATTCCAGCTGCGCGACCGGGCCAAGGTTGTCGACCTGCCCCTGCCACAACAGGTCAGGTTCAGACGCGGCCCTGTATACGCTGAACTTGATGGTCGAACTTCCCGCGTTCAGCGTCAGAATTGCCTGCATTATGTCCCTCCTGTTTGCGCTACTGACCACCGTACCGGCGCTGCCGCCGGGTTGATCAGACTTAGCGCTGATAGATAAAGCACCGTCCCGGAACCGCACCTTGGGGCAAGGGAAGCTCGTTAAGGGTTTCAAAATACATCCTGTCGCTCGACACCATTAGGCCACCTTCGGCCAATAGCGGCTCGATCAAGGGTGAAACAAACCTTGCAAATGCGTCATTCTTTTCACGATTGTGGCCACCCAAATCGGCGTGGATCAGGCTAGCTGTCGCACCGAAACGATCCAGCGAAGCGGGTAGTGTCTCGCGGACATCACCCAAAATCGCCCGATCCTCGGGCGGTGTCGAGTCCGGATGCGAAGCAACCGCACGTTCGAACACATAGACCGGGCGATTGCTGACATACTGAATCATGTGGTGGTAGGTCCGGCCATTCCCCAACCCAAGTTCAAACACCGGCCCGTCCATGTCTTGGGTCTGCGCGATGGCAAAATCCAGACAGGCTCGCTGGGACACCATGCGGTCGATAAACAGATCAAGACGGCTTTGATTCTCGGACACTGGGAAATCTCTCCTTGATACCTACTGCCAGCATATGGGCAGTCGAATTGGGCTTTGATGACAAAAGCTCAAGTGTTTGTGTAGTCGCCAGACCCCAAGTTTCACATTTCCGCGACATTTCAGCACAAGAACGGGTTTGACTAGACGGGCAGAACCGCGCGAGACTGGCGAAAAAATCACGGGGAGTTGATAGAGCCGATGCAAACATGCGGCCAACCGGGTGGAAAACCCGAATGAATGCTTTGTTGTCCGTCAAAAACCTGAGCATTGGTTTTGGCGCAGGTGCGCCTGTTGTCAAAGATGTGAACTTTGATGTCCATGCCGGACAGACCTTGGCGCTGGTCGGCGAGTCCGGGTCTGGCAAAACCATCTCATGCCGCGCCGCCCTGCGCATTCTGCCCCGAACCGCACAGATCCGCAGCGGATCGATCACTCTGAACGATTCCAAAGGTATCGCCGAACTGACACAGATCAGCGAGCGCGAGATGCGTGGCATACGCGGCAACCGGGTATCGATGATCTTTCAGGAACCAATGCGCTCGCTTTCGCCGCTGCACAAGATCGGCAATCAGGTGAGCGAGGTCCTCTGGCTACATCGCGGCGCGTCCGAGGCGCAAGCCCGTAAAGAGGTATTGAGTCAGTTCGAACGCGTCGGCTTCCCTGACCCGCAGCGCGCCTACGATTCCTATCCGTTCGAACTGTCTGGCGGCATGCGTCAACGCGCAATGATCGCCATGGCGATGGTATCTAAACCCGACCTGTTGATTGCTGACGAACCAACTACAGCGTTGGACGTGACCACTCAGGCGCAGGTTCTTGGTCTGATCAAAGAGCTTCAACGCGAGACCGGCATGGCGCTGATCCTTGTAACCCATGACCTTGGCGTTGTGGCAAACATGGCCGAACATGTGGTTGTGATGCACAAGGGCCGTGTGATGGAGGCAGGCCCCGCCGCGCCAATCCTCACCGCTCCGTCTCACCCTTATACCAAACAGTTGTTCGATGCAGCCCCGGCGATCCCTGACAACGATGCTGTCGGGGTGCCAATGCCGAACGAAGACCTGATCCTGCAGATGAAAGGCGTTTCAAAGACCTACACGATGCGGGCCAGCAAAGGCTGGCAGGCCGACAAAGAAATCCACGCCTGCCGTGGCGTCGACCTGAACCTTGGCCGCGGCAAAACACTGGCAATTGTTGGCGAAAGCGGGTCGGGCAAGACCACGGCAGCACGGATCGCCCTGGGCGCAGAGCTGCCCGACCCTGGCGGGGAGGTTTTGTTCAAAACTGCCGCAGGAGACGACCCAATCCCTGTACATCAAATGACCCGCGCCCAGCGCACAGCGTTCCAACGCAAGGCGCAGATGGTGTTCCAAGACCCCTATAGCTCGCTCAGCCCGCGCATGCGCATTCAGGATGCGATGACCGAACCGTTGGAAATTCACCGGATCGGGTCGACATCGGAACAACGCGACAAGGCCGCCGAGATGTTGCAGCGCGTGGGGCTGAACGGGGATATGCTGAAACGTTACCCCCATGCATTTTCCGGAGGGCAGAGGCAGAGACTGTCGATCGCCCGTGCCATGATGCTGGACCCTCAACTGATCGTCTGTGACGAACCGACCTCGGCACTGGACGTATCGGTACAGGAGCAGATCCTGACCCTTCTGGAGAATTTGCAGGACAGCTTGAACCTGTCGTATTTCTTTATCTCCCACGACCTTGCCGTTGTGGCCCGCATCGCCGATGAGGTCGCCGTAATGCGCCGGGGGCTGATCGTGGAACAAGCCCCGCCCGAGACCCTTTTCTACAATCCGCGCCATCCCTACACAAAGGCGTTGATTGCCGCTCAACCAGAACCCGACATCAACCGCCCGATTGACCTGCAAATGGTCTCATTGGGTGCCGGCGCGCCGGACAGTTGGGATGAAGCCTTTCGTTTCTCTGACACCGTGATACCTTCACTTGTGGAATTGGAGCCGGGCCATAAGGTACGTTGCCATGTTTAAGACCACTCGCCATCTGATCCTTGCGGCATCGTTGGCCTTTGCTTCGCCCTTTGCCGCCACGGCTGAACTTCCGATCTTGCAGGAGAGCGAGTTTTGGTCGAACGAGGTCGACTCGGGCGATCTGCCTCCCATTGCTGAGCGGCTGCCTAAGGAACCGCTGATCGTTGATCTGGCCGCGAAAGGTCGGGAATTCGGAACCCAGGGCGGCACATTGCGCACCATGGTGACCCGGTCCAAGGATATCCGTCAGATGGTCGTCTATGGCTATGCGCGACTGGTCGGGTTTGACGAGAATTACAACATCGTACCTGATCTGCTGGCCTCGTTCGAGAATGAGGGCAACCGTAAGTTTACCCTGAAGTTGCGAGAAGGTCACAAATGGTCTGACGGGTCTGCGTTCACGTCCGAGGATTTTCGGTATTGGTGGGAAGATGTAGCAAACAATCCGTTGCTCAGCCCATCCGGCCCGCCGGATTTCCTGATTGTCGAAGGCAACGCGCCCACCGTTTTCTTCCCGGATGAAACCACGGTGATATATGAATGGCCGGATCCCAATCCGGATTTTCTACAGTCGCTGGCTCAGGCTCGCCCGCCATTCATCTACCGGCCCTCAGCGTTCTTGAAACCTTATCATGAGAAATTCGCAGACCCCGAAGAACTTGCCTTTCAGGTTGACGATGCACGGGTCAAGAGCTGGGCGGCGCTGCATAACAAGCTGGATAACTTGTATAAGTTCGACAATCACGAACTGCCCACTTTGCAGCCTTGGTTGAACGCAAGCTCTGGCAAGAAAATCCGCCACAACTTTGTCCGCAATCCCTACTACCACCGCATCGACTCAAATGGCGTGCAGCTGCCCTATATCGACATCGTCGCGATGGAGATTGTCGCCCCCGGTCTGGTCGCCGCAAAAACCAACGCCGGCGAGAGCGATCTACAGGGACGTGGTCTGGCTTTCCGGGATGCGTCGATCCTGAAAAAGGGGGAAGAGGTCGGCGACTACAAGACCCTGCTGTGGAAAACCGGTGTCGCTTCGCAAATCGCAATCTACCCTAACCTGAACTACGCAGATGAGGTCTGGCGGAATGTGCTGCGCGATGTCCGGGTGCGCCGGGCGCTGTCGCTGGCGATAGATCGCAAGACCATCAATCAGGCGCTTTATTTCAAACTGGCGAAGCCAATGGCGATGTCCGTCCTGCCCGCCTCGCCCTTCTACAGCGAGGAAGATGCCAAAGCCTGGGCCGCATTCGATGTCGATATGGCCAATGCGCTGCTGGATGAGGCCGGGCTGGACCAACGCGACGGCTCTGGCACCCGTCTATTACCGGATGGCCGCCCGATGGAACTGATCATCGAAACCGCTGGTGAGCGGCAAGAGGTTGAAAATGCGCTGCAGATCGTAACTGATACGTGGCGCGAGATCGGGGTCAAACTGGTGATGCGCCCGCTTGACCGTGATATCCTGCGGAACCGAGTTTTTGCGGGCAACACCATGGCCTCAGTCTGGTTTGGGTGGGATGACGGGCTGCCGCAGGCTCACACCTCTCCGGCCTATCTGGCGCCGACCGATCAGGTCTTCCTCGCCTGGCCGAAATGGGGCCAATTCTACCAGACAGGTGGTGAGGTTGGGGAAGCCCCCGATATGCCTGAGGCCGAGCGCCTCATGAATCTGGCCCATGATTGGGAGGTCGCCACCACGGATGAGGAGCGCACGGCCGTTTGGACCGAGATGTTGAAGATCCACGCCGAACAGCTTTACGGCATTGGCATCCTGAACGGCGCGCCACAGCCTATCGTCGTGTCGAACCGCCTGCGAAACGTTCCCGAAAACGCGATGTGGGCCTGGGAGCCCGGCGCGCATTTCGGTATTCACCGCCCAGATGAATTCTTCTTTGCCGACTGACAGGAGCAGCTAAATGAACATGCTGCGTTATGCGGTCTATCGCTTTTTTACGATGCTGCTGACCCTTTTGGTGGTCTCGGTTCTGATTTTCATTATCATCAACCTGCCACCCGGCGATTATCTGAGCAATCAGATCGCCGAGCTTCAGGCCTCGGGCCAGTCAGCAGGTGTGGCCAAGGCCGAGTTTCTGCGCACCGAATACGCGCTGGATCGGCCGATGTGGGAACAATATCTGATCTGGATGGGCTTCTGGCCCGGCCCGCACGGGTTTTCGGGCATGATACAGGGCAATTGGGGTTGGTCTTTCGAGTTCGACCGCCCCGTCTCTGAGATCGTGGGCGATACGCTTTGGTTGACCGTTGTTGTGAATCTAGCGGCCATTCTGTTCGTCTATGCCGTCGCCCTGCCTTTAGGCGTGATCGCCGCCGCGCGGTCGCGGACATGGATCGACTATACCTCGGCCTTTGTGGGCTATCTGGGCCTCGCCACGCCGAATTTCCTGCTGGCGCTCATCCTGTTCTACTATGGCCATCAGTATTTTAACCTGCCCATCGGTGGCTTGATGGACCCCAAATTCGAAGGTGAACCGATGAGCTGGGACAAGCTGAAATCCATCCTTGTCCACCTTATCGTGCCCACCTTTGTGATCGGCACTTCCGGCGCGTCAGCGATGATGCAGCGTTTGCGCGCGAATATGCTGGACGAGCTGGGCAAGCCTTATGTTGAAACCGCCATTGCCAAGGGCATGGCCCCCTCGCGGATGCTGACAAAATACCCCCTGCGCGTGGCGTTCAATCCCTTCGTAGCAGATATTGGCAACCTTCTGCCCTCGATGATATCGGGCTCGGTTCTGGTGTCCGTTGTTCTGGGTCTGCAAACCATTGGCCCCACATTGCTGACAGCGCTCAAGACACAGGATCAGTTCCTATCGGCTTTCATACTGATGTTTGTAGCACTGCTGACGCTGATCGGCACCATGATCTCGGATATTCTACTGGTGATGCTCGACCCACGTATTCGGTATGAGGGGCGCGAAGCATGACGGAACGTCCTGACAATCGCTATGTTGACGAGGCACCGTTCGATCCCGAAGCCTCGATCCAGCAGCTAGAACGCGCTGATCTGGACGCTCCGAACTGGATTCTGGTCTGGCGCAAGTTCAAAACGCACAAGCTGGGCCTGATCTCGGGCATCTTCCTGTTGCTGTGCTACCTGATGCTGCCTTTTGCGGGCTTCATCGCGCCTTATGGCCCTAACGAACGCAATGGCGAGCATCTTTATGCCCCACCCCAGTCGATCAACTGGTTCCATGATGGCGAATACATCGGGCCACATGTCTATCCCATCGTTGCCGAAGCCGATCTGGAAACGTTTCAGTGGAAGTTCGTTGCCGATACCGAAGACCCAAAACCGATCAAGTTCTTCTGCGAAGGCTCCGAATACCGTCTGGCCGGGTTCATCCCGTCTGACACCCATCTGTTTTGTGCCTCAGATGGGGCGACCGTGTTCCTCTGGGGCTCCGATCGTCTGGGCCGCGATATCTTCAGCCGCATTCTTTATGGCGCGCAGCTATCGCTGACGGTGGGTCTGATCGGCATTTCGGTATCGTTCTTCCTAGGCATTCTGTTCGGGTCAATGGCTGGGTATTTCGGCGGGCGCATCGACTGGTCTATCAACCGTGTCATCGAAGTTTTGCGGTCCCTGCCCGAACTCCCATTGTGGCTGGCTCTGTCTGCAGCCGTGCCCTCCAACTGGAGCCCTGTTGCGGTCTTCTTCATCATCTCTATCATCCTCGGCATCCTCGACTGGCCCGGCCTCGCCCGATCTGTGCGGGCCAAATTCCTATCGCTGCGCGAGGAAGAATACGTGCGCGCGGCTGAGATGATGGGGGCAAGTTCGGGTCGTGTGATCCGCAAGCACCTGCTGCCGAACTTCATGTCGCATTTGATTGCCTCAGCCACCTTGTCGATCCCGGCCATGATCCTCGGCGAAACGGCGCTCAGCTTCCTGGGCCTAGGCCTGCGAGCCCCTGCGGTCAGTTGGGGGGTCATGCTGAACGACGCGCAGAACCTTGCGTCAATCGAGATCTACCCTTGGACGGCCATTCCAATGCTCCCAATCATTGTGGTGGTTCTGGCCTTCAACTTCCTGGGTGACGGATTGCGCGACAGCCTCGACCCCTATCAGCAATGAGCCTGCTGGCCTCTCTTCCCGCAGTAAGCAGCTACCGCACGAAGAAGCCCGGTGCATTGCCCAGCGCATTTGCAGTCTCGGAACTGGCGACCGCCAGCGTAGCGGCGGTTGGACAGGAACTGTCTCGACTTATGGTAGCGCTGAACCTGGCACCAACCGTGCCCGAAGTGGTTGTGGATCAGCGCCTTGCCTCACTTTGGTATCGCTATTCCTTCAAACCCGACGGCTGGGAAATGCCAAGCCTATGGGACGCGATCGCCGGAGATTATCAGGCGGCAGACGGGTGGATTCGCCTGCACACCAACCTGCCGCATCATCGGGCCGCCGCCTTGAAGGTAATTGGCACGCGCGCAGACCGGGATGCCGTCGCAGAAGCATTGAAATCATGCTCCATTGCCGACCTGGAAACCGCCATCGTCGCCGAAGGCGGGGTCGCTGCCGCCATGCGCAGTCGGGCCGAATGGCTGGATCATCCTCAGGGGCGTTCCGTGTCGCGGGACCCTTTGATCGGCTGGCACGGTCCCAGAAATATCTCTCTGCGGGATCGGCCGGAGGCGAGCACCAATCGCCCGCTGGCCGGGCTGCGTGTGCTGGATCTGACGCGCGTTCTGGCGGGCCCGGTCTCTACCCGCACGCTGGCGGGACTGGGGGCAGACGTTTTGCGCATCGATCCACCGGATTGGGACGAGCCCGGCGTCATCCCTGACATCTCTTTGGGTAAACGTTGCACCTATCTCGACCTCAAATCACCAGAGGGGCTTGCGCGGTTGGAGGGGCTTCTGGCAGAGGCCGATGTATTTGTCCATGGCTATCGCCCCGGTGCATTGGATGCGTTGGGACTGAATAAAGCCAAGCGAGATCAACTGGCCCCAAACCGCGTCGAGGTCACATTGGATGCGTATGGCTGGCAAGGTCCCTGGGCCGCACGGCGCGGGTTCGACAGCCTTGTCCAGATGAGCGCTGGCATCGCACATACCGGTATGATCTGGGCGCAGGCGGACAGACCAACCCCTCTGCCGGTTCAGGCGCTCGACCACGCAACCGGCTATCTTATGGCTGCCGCTGTTCTATCTGCTCTAGCCGAAGCGGCGCGGGGCAACACGGTGATGCATGCCCAGCTGTCGCTTGCCCGAACGGCAGAGCTGTTGGCAGCCCTGGGCAAATCCGATCCGGAAAAGGCCATCAAGGACGCCTCTCAGTCTGACTATAACAATACGCCCGAAACCTCGGGTTGGGGGCCGGGATATCGCCTGAAATCGCCGCTGAGCGTTGGCAAAACCAAACTGCACTGGAACCTGCCCGCCTCAAAACTGGGCACATCCGACGCCGTCTGGCCCTAGCCGATCAAAAACACGCGACCGCCGCGCGGAACGCGCGGCCCGGCCCAACGCTTTGGGGGTCGTCTCGTCAGAGACGCATCTCAAAGGGGCGGGAGCCTACCCTAGCGATCATCTCCACCCGGGCCGATATCATCCAGGTAGTCTTCGTCAATAGCAGCCTGAACCGCACCGGTGACCGCTTCACGCTGTTTCGGGCTCAGTTCCTCGACGTCTTTGCCATCGGCCAGCCTGACGGTGACCTCGCGGTGCGCAAAGCGGATGCCTTCCCGCGCGAACAGCTCTCGGATATCCTGATAAACCTTCTTGCGCACCAGCCATTGGTCACCGGGCTTGGTCATGAACTTGACGCGGATGATCATCGCGGAATCCTGCATCTCGATCACGCCTTGCGATTTGAGCGGTTGGATGAAATTTTCACCAATCACCGGGTCGCTCAACAGTTCCTGTCCCAGCTTCTTGATCAGCTTGCGCACCTTCTCGACATCCGTGTCATAGGTCACGCGCAAGGGCAGTTTCATGATCACCCAATCACGCGAATAGTTGGTCAGTACCTTGATCTCACCAAACGGAATAGTGTTCAGCGCCCCCAGATGGTGCCGCAGCTGGAACGACCGGACTGAAATCTTCTCAACCGTCCCTTTCACGTCTCCAATGTCGATATATTCCCCTTTGCGGAACGCGTCATCGAGCAGGAAGAACGCGCCTGAGAAAATGTCGCGCACCAAGGTTTGTGATCCAAACCCAACCGCCAGCCCGACGACACCGGCACCAGCGAACAAGGGGCTGACATTGATGCCCAGTTCCATCAGGACAATCAGGATAATCGTCACTACAACAACCGCCAGAATGGCGCCCCGGAACAAAGGCAGCAGAGTCGCCAGACGGCTTTGCCCGCCTTCTCCGCCCTCGTCGCCCAATTCGGCATCAGTGCCATCATCGGATTCTTCGGCGATCTTGCTGTCAATCCAGATACGGAAGAAGTTGAACAGGATATAGCCAATGAACAGGATCACCATAACATCCAGCGCGCGCCCTATCGGGATGTCCTCGCTCCAACTGGCTTCGGGGTTCCAGATCACGACCAAAGCGTAGATACCGACTACAAAGGCCAGAATGCCGGCCACACGGCGGGCCAGATCCTCATAAGTAAGGATCACATGCTTACGTTGCGCAGCTTGCGGTGTTTCGGCTGCGGTGGCATCCTCGTGCGCTGCATCTGCAATGGAATTCTTTTCTTCTATGCGCCGGTTGCGATCAAAATAGCGTTCCAACACATAGTTCATCGCGCCATATGCGACGACAACTGACATGAAGATCATATAGCTGCTGGCAACAATCGGAATTGAATTGTCATTCTCCAGCACCAGATCAACGGCCAACTTAAACCAGCTGAACATCAAATAGACGATCAGAAATGGCGCCCAAGCGAAAGAAATAAACCTCAGGAGCCATGAAACTTGAGCCGGGGCTCGTCCGCCTCGGATCGCGTTCGAAATCGCACGCGCATTAAATAGGATCATTAGGATGTTGCCCACGGCACCGACCATGGTCAGCCCGCCATACACCATGGCGTAGACATTGTAGTTCAACCCGAAATCCGCGACCCAGGTTGCAAACAACACGGCCGAGATATCATAGGTCGCCAGAAGCGAGGCCCAGATATACAGCCGCTTGGCATCCCGGTCCGAGAACGGAGGCAATCGGTACTGGCTCAGAAATGGTGACAGCACCATCCTCCACAAGTCAGACACCGTTCGCGCCAGGAAAAAGGCGGTGAATATTGCAGTCACCGTAAACTGGATCGAAATATCTTCGGCCTCGCCAAAGAACAGATAGCCAACGATCAGGGCCATTAACATCGCAAAGATGGTTCCGCCGATCCCCATAAGGAAGCGGAAAACCAAAAACGGCATCTTCTCCTTATAGCCTTGCGGGTTTTCCTTGATCCGGGCCACCACCCAGCGTCTGGCAAACCGCTTTCCATAGATTTCGGTAGACAGCCATCGTCCCAACAGCAGGAACAGAACGTTCCAGCCCAGAACTTCGGCATAGGTCTGTATTCGCCCATCTGGGCTGGTCTGTCGCAGGATGTATTGAACTTCAAACACCGAATAAGGCAACGCCTCTAGTCGGGATGCGGCGGAATCGCGGAATTTCGAAAATCGCTCCTGCGCTTTCATCAGCTGCGACCCATCGCCCATTGGGTTGCCCGAAGCGTCTTCTGATGCCTCTGCCGTACCACCGGTTGACGTGACGACCTGCCCGGCGCTGTCAATGACAATAACGCTGGCACCGGCCTCACTGGCAGCGCGAATAGCCGCGGCCAAATCGCTTTCATTGGTGCCGTCGGTATTCTCGCTTGATCCGGAGGAATAGCCCGGAATCAAACCGGTTTGCGCGGTTCCGCTGACAGGAGAGACCAAAGCAAAGGTCACCAATGCCAGAAGCAATCCAGCCAGAATATTATGTTTCATAGGGTCTTACATCCCGATCCAAAGATTCGAATAAGGTTACAAAAGCGTTAGGTTCAGTTCAAACCATCTCGGCCCGAGGCGATATATTTGTACTGAATTGCGTGATCGGCGCACCGTGATAATGATACATCAAAACCCATTCACCTGTTGCCAAATCACAAAGTTTGGAGCATTTGCAATGGCGCTTTTCCCCCTTTGGCAAGCGCGACTTAACAATGTAAGGTATGTGGTGCAAACGCGCAGACACAGAAGTAAGACCAAAAGACAGGCACCAGTATGAGCCTCGGCAAAAACACAGTTGACACCGGTCGCGCGCCGCGCATCCTGTTTTACAGTCATGATACTTTTGGGCTGGGTCATTTGCGACGCTCGCGTGCTTTGGCGGCTGCGATGACGCGGGCTGATCCAACCGCCTCGGCCCTGATCCTGACCGGGTCTCCCGTAGCCGGACGGTTTACCTTTCCCCGTCGCGTCGACCATGTGCGCCTGCCCGGTGTCACCAAGCGCGCCGACGGATCTTATGCCGCGCGCACGATCGGGATGGGTATTGATGAGGTGACAGAACTGCGCTCGGGCCTGATCCAGACAGCAGTGCAGCAATTCAACCCAGATATTCTGATCGTTGACAAGGAACCCACCGGGTTTCGGGGTGAGCTTCTGCCCACGCTTGAGTATCTGGAAAACAACTGCAGCACGCGGCTTATCCTGGGTCTGCGCGATGTTCTGGATGAACCTGAGGTGCTGGCCGCCGAGTGGGAGCGCAAAGAGGCCATCGCAGCGACCGAACGGTTTTATCACGAAATCTGGGTCTACGGGCTGAATTCGATTTACGATCCAACCAAAGGATTGCCCCTGAGCCACAGCGCGCAATCCCGTATCCACTACACGGGATATCTGCGGCGCGATCTGGGCCCGATTGGTGAGCCGCCTGAGCAGCCCTATATTCTGATCACACCCGGCGGGGGGGGTGACGGTAAGGCCATGGTCAATCTGGTCCTGTCCGCCTACGAAAAAGATCCCGATCTGTCCCCCCGGGCCATTCTGGTTTACGGCCCGTTCCTGTCAGGAGAGTTGCGGGAAGAATTTGAAACCCGTGTCGCCGCGCTGAACGGTCGGGTCACTGCCGTTGGCTTTGAATCCCAGATCGAAACTCTGTTTGCCGGGGCTTCCGGGGTTGTTTGCATGGGGGGCTACAACACGTTTTGCGAAGTTCTGTCCTTCGACAAACGTGCCGTTATCGTGCCCCGCACGACGCCGCGTCTGGAGCAATGGATCAGAGCCTCGCGCGCCGAGGGTCTGGGGCTTGTGCGTATGCTGGATGAAACCCGTGATGGCCTGACGCCTGACGCGATGATCAAAGCCATCCGCGCGCTGCCGCAACAGTCTTTGCCATCACAAACCATCCGTGCTGGCCTGCTGGATGGCCTGGACTATGTCACGGACCGTATTGATGCACTGCTGACCGGGGAAAAGGAACGAGCCACCGGATGAGTCCCAAAGCTCCGAAACTGGCGGTGCTGGTCAAAGGGTGGCCGCGCCTGTCAGAGACATTCATCGCGCAGGAACTGGTCGCCCTTCAGGACGCGGGACACCAGTTTGATATCTGGTCGCTGCGCCACCCCACTGATACCAAGCGTCATCCTCTGCATGACCGTTTTATCGGTCAGGTCCGCTACCTGCCTGAGTATCTGTATGACGAACCACAGCGTGTCTGGGCCGCGCGCGCGGTGGCCCAACGCCTGCCCGGTTATGCCGAGGCCTATGACATCTGGCGCAAGGATCTGCGACGCGATCCGACCCATAATCGCATTCGCCGTTTCGGTCAGGCCTGTGTTCTGGCCACCGAGCTTCCGGCAGAAACACGCGCACTTTATGCGCATTTCATGCATACCCCATCATCCGTCGCACGCTATGCGGCCATCATGCGTGGTCTCCCGTGGAGCTTTGCAGCCCACGCTAAGGATATCTGGACCTCGCCAGACTGGGAGAAGCGCGAAAAGCTGCAACCAGACACCTACGGCGCAGCCTTCGGGGCGACATGCACCGCCTTTGGTGCCGAACATCTACGCGGGCTGGCCGACACGCCAGATCGGGTAGATCTGATTTATCACGGGCTGGATCTGGGCCGCTTCCCAGAACCGCCAGATCGCCTGCGGCGACAACCCGATGCACCGTTTCACATGATGTCGGTTGGCCGGTTGGTTGAGAAAAAGGGGTTTGACCGGCTAATCGCCGCCTTTGCCTTGCTGCCGGATACCCTGAACTGGCGCTGGACTCATATCGGTGGCGGCGGTTTGGGGGCAAGCTTGCGCGATCAGGCCAGTGCCACTGGCGTAGCCGATCGCATCACTTGGAAAGGGGCATGCGATCAGCCCGAGGTGATTGCCGCCATGAGGCAGGCAGATTTGTTTGTTCTCCCCAGCCGGATCGCCGAAGACGGCGACAGGGATGGGCTACCAAACGTGTTGATGGAGGCGGCCTCGCAAAAATTGCCCATCCTGTCGACGCCGGTTTCAGCCATTCCTGAGTTCATCGAAACGGGGGTTCATGGCCTCCTGTCCAGCGACGATCCTGCCGCATTGGCCAAATCGATTTGCGATCTTGCGGCGCACCCAACCCAAACCGCCCAAATGGCCGAAACCGCTTATACGCGCCTATTGGCAGAGTTTCGGATGGATCCGGGAATTGCGCGTTTGTCGGCCCGTCTTAAGATCCTGTGCGCGGATACAGCCTGATGGCGCGGATCGCGTTTTATGCTCCGATGAAATCGCCCGATAGCCCCAAGCCTTCGGGAGACCGTGAGATGGCCCGCAACCTGATGCGGGCAATTGGGGCACTGGGGGATCGCGTTGATCTGATCTCGAACCTGCGCATCTATGACAAGGCCGGCGATGCGGCAACGCAGCATGCCCTGCGACAGGCGGCCGAGGTTGAAGCGCAGCGGCTTATCTCGGACATGCCTAAAGACATCGACCTTTGGGTGACCTATCACAACTACTACAAGGCCCCCGACCTGTTGGGGCCGGTTGTCGCGCAGGCGCGTGGTCTTCCATATGTGCAGTTGGAAAGCACCCGTGCCTCAAGCCGCCTAACGGGCCCTTGGGCAGGGTTTGCGCAAGCCGCGCACGCAGCCTGCGATGCGGCGCAGGTGATTTTCTATCACACGGCCAATGATCTGATCACACTGGAGCGTGAGCGCTACAGCGATCAAGCGCTGATTGAGCTGCCTCCATTCCTGCCGATGGCGGATCTGCCACCAGAAAGTACCCGAGATGGCCCGATGCTGACCGTTGGTATGATGCGCCATGGGGACAAGCTGGCCTCGTACCACATCCTGGCCGAGGCACTTTCGCACCTATCGGGTGATTGGCACCTGAACATAGTGGGCGATGGGCCTGCCCGCTTGGATGTTGAACACCTGATGGCGCCACTTGAAAGCCATATCACCTTTCTGGGTCAACTCGATCGCGAGGCGCTCCGACGTGCTTATGGCGAGGCCTCGATATTCATATGGCCCGGCGTGAACGAGGCCTATGGAATGGTCTATCTTGAGGCGCAGGCCGCAGGCGTACCGGTTGCCGCACAAGACAGGCCCGGTGTGCGGGACGTTCTGGCCCCAGCGGACTACCCGGTTGCTGAGGCGGGGGCAATTGGATTGGCGCAGCAGATTCAACCTTTGTTGGATGATCCCAAGCGGCGGCGCGCCCGCGGCAACGCCGCACGTACGCATGTCGCCGCGCGCCACCTGATGCCCAAAGCGACCGAAGTATTTTGGGCAGCTGTGCGCCCGATGCTGAGGGTGCCGACATGACCCGATTGGCCTTGTTGCGTCATGGTCATACCCACTGGAACCGCGCCGGGCGGATACAGGGGCGCAGTGACATTCCGCTTGATGACGAGGCCCGGTCAGAATTGGCCGGGTATGACCTGCCAAACGGTTGGGAAAACGCCGAGATATGGTCCAGCCCTTTGGCCCGCGCACGAGAAACCGCGCTGTTGGTATCGGGCCGCACCCCTCAGACCTCACCCGCTTTGACCGAAATGAACTGGGGCCGATGGGAAGGGCAGCGCGGGGTCGACTTGATCGCAGACCCAGACAGCGGCTACCGCCATATCGAGGACTGGGGTTGGAACTACCGCCCGCCCGAAGGCGAAAGCCCTATCGAAGTGTTGGGACGATTGGAACCCTGGCTATCTGAGCTGAACCAAGACACTGTCGCTGTCTGCCACATCGGCATCATGCGGGTCATTCTGGCCCGGGCATGGGGATGGAATTTTGAGGGCCCGGCGCCCTTCAAAATCAAGCGCAATCGGCTTTATATCGTAGATATGGCTGATATGGCCCCAGCCCCGGATCCCGTTCGCCTGCTTGCCCGCGGAGTGACCGAATGAACGTGATGATCGTCGTCACCCACCTACTAGGCACCGGCCACCTGAGCCGCGCATTGACGCTTGGCCGTGCTTTTGCCGAAGATGGCAGTGATGTGATGATCGTGTCCGGCGGAATGCCCGCGCCGCAGTTAAACTCGGGTGGCATGACCCTGTTTGGCCTGCCTGCGCTACGCTCGGACGGAACAGATTTCACGCGGCTTTTGACCGAGACTGGCGAAGTCGCCGACCCTGCCTACCTGTCGGCGCGCATTGCCGCCCTTGTACAGGCGGTCCAAAGCTTTCAGCCGGATGTTTTGATCACCGAGCTGTTTCCCTTTGGCCGACGGTCCCTTGCGGCAGAGTTTGAGGCCGGGCTTGAGGCAGCGCATGCCTTGCCCAAACGCCCGCTGGTTCTGGCCTCGATCCGCGATATTCTGGCGCCGCCGTCCAGACCTGCCAAGGCCACCCGTGCCGATGACATCATTGGTCGCTTCTACGATGGTGTCTTAGTACATTCGGATGAGAGCATAATCCCGCTATCGGTCAGTTGGCCAGTATCCGAACACTTGGCCCAGCGCCTGCACTATACCGGTTTCGTTGCGCCTGCGGCGGCGCGCCCGCATCCCGAGGCAATTGGAGCCGATGAAATCCTGGTAAGTGCTGGTGGCGGATCGGTGGGGCAGCCGATCTTTCATGCGGCCATCGAGGCCGCGCGAAAGATGACCAACAGGCGCTGGCGCCTGTTGGTGGGGGGCAGTGACGCGCAGGAGCGCATTGCAGAGCTATCTCAGCTTGTTGGCGACGCACCCGTATCGCTGGAACCCGTGCGCCCGGATTTTCGCCAGATGCTGTCACACGCAGCGGCCTCGGTCAGCATGTGCGGCTACAACACTGCGCTGGATATCCTGCAATCGGGCACCCCGGCGGTGCTCATCCCATTTGACGATGGCAAAGAGATTGAACAAGGTCTGCGTGGCCAAAGCCTGTCAGAATTGCCCGCAATAGAAGTCCTGCGCAGTCAGGAATTGACCGGCAATAGTCTTGCCCAACGGGTCGAACAAGTGATTTCGGAAAGCAGGCGTGCATCTAAGCAAGACGGCCTCGATGGAGCCCAGCGCTCAGTCGAGATCACACAGCACCTGTTGAGGCGGCGCACATGACGCCGGATTGGAAACCCTTGGAGGATGAACTTGCGCATTGGCGTGCCCGAGGTCTGACGCTGCCCCTGTGGTGGCGCGATGATGATGCCACGGTACAAACACCGCAATTGGAGACACTGACCGCGTTGTCGGAACGCGTTGGACTGCCCGTGCATCTGGCTGTGATCCCTCGGGATGCGGATGTCTGCCTTACGGAGTTCGTGGCACGTCATGACAGCCTGATCCCTGTTGTCCATGGATGGGCGCATGAAAACCACGCACCTGCCGGAGAGAAGAAGTCTGAATTTCGCGCCCATCGCCCACTACAGGAAATCGTTGCTGACGCACAAGCCGGGCTCGATCGCCTGAGCGGCCTGTTTCACGACAGGCTGCGCCCCATGTTTGTTCCCCCTTGGAACCGGATCGGAGATCAGGCTGTTGCCCAACTGCCTGCACTTGGGTTCCGCATATTGTCGACCGCAACGCCGCGGAAAGCGGCCCTCGCGGCCCCTGGGTTGGAACAGATCAACACGCATCTGGACCCGATTGACTGGCGGGGCACACGGGGATTGATCGCGCCGGACATCCTGATCGCAAGGGCGGTTGACCTTTTGCAAGACCGCCGCACGGGTCAGGCCGACAATACAGAGCCCTTTGGCATCCTGACCCACCATCTGGTTCATAACCCTGACATTTGGACCTTTACCGAAGCATTGCTGACAAAACTGCTGGAGGGGCCCACGCACCCCTGGGTCGCCCCCGATACCCCTGAACGGAGTTCCCCCATATGAGCCGATTGGATTCCATGCTGCGTCGTCTGACCGCCCAGCGCGACGGGCTGAACTGGGCCGCTGCCCGGATCGCCGAACAAGACGGAGATGTTCTGGACATGGGGCTGGGTAACGGACGCACCTATGACCATCTGCGAGAGATCATGCCGGATCGGCGCATCTGGGTGATGGATCGCGTGTTGCAATGCCATCCTGACAGTACCCCGCCCGAACAGGACTTCCTGCAAGGCGAGGCCGAACCAATGCTGCAGAAACTGGCAGCCTCGGGCCACAAGATGGCCATGGCACATTACGATTTTGGGCGCGGGATCAAGGAAGACGATGTGGCCGAGGCCGCACGCCTCAGCCCGTTGATCGCACAGGTCATGCAACCCAATGGGCTGCTGATCTCGGGCCAACCTCTGGTCGGCTTCAATCAGATCGAAGGGCCCGAGACCATCGCCCCGGACCGTTATCTGTTTTATACCGCCTGATCAGGCGACCCGCTGCCCGCGCGACCAAACGGCGCTGAGCGCGGGTACATTGCCACGCATGCGGAACCGGATCAGGTCAGCCCGTGCATCTTTGCGCAGCTCACCCCGGTCCTGCAGTCCAGCGGCCTGTGCCGGAGAAAGCGTAACAGTCTTGAGGCCGCGCGCCATATCCCCCCACATCTCGCCCAATCGCACTGCCGACAGCAACAGGGCCGAAGGCACATAATCCGACGACATGATGTCCAGATGGCCCAGCTCCGCCAATTCCCGGGCTGCGACGTTCCCGGAATGCGAACCGCCTCGGATGATGTTTGGGGCCCCCATCATGACCTTGATGTCGTGATCGTGGCAGGCGCGTGCCGCCTCGACCGTCGTGGGGAACTCAGCCAAGCGGATACCGTGGCCTGCCGACACCTTTACCTGATCCTCGGTCGTGTCATCATGGCTGGCCAGCACTGCCCCAAAGCGCCGCGCGGCTTTGACTGTCTCGGCCTCGTGCTTCTCACCATACGCATCCCGCAGGCCCTTTAGTCGTGCCACATGCTGCAGGAACATGTCATCGTCCATGGCATGCTTACCCTTCACGTAAGCCTCAAGCTTCGTAATATCGCGAAACTGCCGCTGTCCCGGCGTGTGATCCATCAGCGAGACCAACCCAACCCGGTCCTCCGGGCCGAACTCATCCAGTTCTTCGACCAGGGTTTCCGAGCACACCTCGGCGCGCAAATGCAGGAAGTGACTAATCTTCAAGGCGTCCTGTTCACGTAGCTCCCACAGCTCTTGCGACAGACCACGGGCGTACTTCCCGTATCGCGCCTCACCAGATGGGATTGATCCCACCCGCATGGCATCGAACACTGTAGTGATCCCTGTGCTGGCCAACTCGGCATCATGGGCCAGGATCGCGGCGGCATGCGGCCAGTCGACTTTCGGGCGCGGCTGGATGTGTCGTTCCAGATTATCGGTGTGCAGCTCAACCAGACCGGGGCAAACATAATCGCCCTCACAATCAATCGCACCCGCCGGAACCGCAGCTCCGCTGTCGATATCTGCAATATGCTCACCAACGATGCGAATGCTGCCGGTTACGGTTTCATTCGGGAATACAAGCGTGGCATTGGCAAGGGTCAATTCTTCTGTCATCTGAACTTCACACAGTTTGAGCTATTGGAAGGCCACGCAATAGGAGGCCAATGTGACATTCACGCGATACGCGATCTATTTTGCGCCACCCGCCAAGGCGGATTGGACGGTTTTTGCAACCCGCTGGCTGGGTTGGGATATGGAAAGCGGAACGCAGGTCGCACACCCACCGATCGGTGGTGTTGACGTGGCCGCCGTGACCGAGGTGCCCCGCAAATACGGGCTGCACGCGACGATGAAACCGCCATTTCGCCTGCGCGATGGCCAAAGCTTCGACACGTTGCAACAAGCCTGCGAAGCACTTGCCGCCAATCAGACGCCAGTTACTCTGGACGGGCTTGAAATAGCGCGTCTGGGGCGGTTTCTGGCGCTGCGCCCGGTTGGCGATACAGGTGCACTGAATGCGCTGGCCGCCGCCTGCGTGACAGAACTTGATAGGTTCCGCGCGCCTGCATCCCAGGCCGAACTGGCGCGTCGCCGTGCCGCCAATTTGACCCCGGAACAGGACGCCCATCTGATCAGATGGGGCTATCCTTACGTGCTGGATGCGTTTCGGTTTCACATCACGCTGAGCGGGAAACTGGACAAACCCACTCTGGCCGCGACCGAAACTGCGCTTCAAGCACATTTGGGTCCGCTTTTGCCACAGCCCTTCCAGATCAACGATCTGGCCTTGATGGGCGAGGCCGAGGATGGGCGGTTTCACCTGATCCATCGTTACGCGCTTTCTAGCTGAAGACGGTTCAGGATTTCGCTGACCGTATCGTCCAGCGCGCCTGAATTGTCTATTTCGAACACGCGGTCCAGCCCTTCGGGCAAAGGCGCGCGTGCCCGACCCAGTCGGCGCGCCTGTTCGGCGCTGTTTTCGCGCCCGCGCGCTGCAAGACGCTGAGCAAGAACTTCTGCGCTGGCCGTCAGCGAGACCACGACCAGATCTCCGAAAACCTCCTGCGCCTGCACCAGCACGGACCGCGAGAAATTCACCAGTACCGCGCTGCAATTCTTGCGCTGCTCAGCAATTTGCGATGGCACGCCATATAGCAACCCATGGGCCGACCAATGCAGTGCAAAGGCTCCGTCCAGCACCATCTGTTCGAACACATCGACCGAGACGCGGTCAAAATCCTCGCCCTCTTCCCCTTCGGGCCGGGTGATCACACGGCGCAAGCGCTGAATACCCGGTGCACGGGCTTCCAGTGCTTCCATCACACTGTCCTTGCCAACCCCAGAGGGTCCGACAATGGCAATGACCGGAGCCAGCGTCATGCGGCTTTCCCAGGGGTGAAGCCCGACACGTCAATCTCGCGGTCGCACACCCGCTGACGGGCTTCAATGTCGTGGAAAATGCCTACAATCGCCGCTCCGCGCGCTTTTGCCTCTTCGATCAGGGACAAAACCGTTTCACGGTTCTGCGCATCCAAACTGGCTGTTGGTTCGTCCAGCAACATCGCCGGATATTCATGCGCAAAACCGCGCGCGATATTGACCCGCTGCTGCTCACCACCCGAAAACGTCGTCGGGCTCAGCGCCCACAGCCGTTCAGGAATGTTCAACCGTTTGAGCAGGCCTGCAGCCTTGTCCAATGCGATTTGCCGGTCATGACCCAGGGCCAGCAACGGCTCTGCCACAACCTCCAGCGTCGGCACCCGAGGGACCACCCGCAGAAACTGGCTGACATAGCCCAGCGTCTCACGCCGCAGCGCCAGAATCTCACGCGGTTCGGCCTGTGCCACGTCCAGTCCACCGACCAGCACCTTGCCAGACGCCGCCAGATAGTTCCCGTAAATCACACGCATCAGCGTGGATTTGCCCGCGCCCGAGGCCCCTGTCAGCGCGACGCATTCGCCCGCGCCGACTTTTAACGAGGCACCTTCCATAACCGGGATAACCGCGCTGCCCTGATTGTGCAGGGTAAAGCTCTTGCTTACGTCATTCAGCTCAATCATTGCTTCATCTTTTCCCAAATACTCAAACCTGCAGAACGCTGGAGACCAGCAGCTGCGTATAGGCATGTTGCGGATCGTCCAGCACCTGATCGGTCAACCCGGCCTCGACCACGTGACCGTCTTTCATCACCATCAGACGGTCCGCCAGCAAGCGCACAACGGCCAGATCATGGGTAACGATGATGGCGCTCAACCCCATTTCGCGGACCAGTCCGCGCAACAGATCCAGCAGGCGCGCCTGAACCGAAACATCCAGCCCGCCCGTGGGTTCATCCATGAATACCAGCCGGGGGCCTGTGACCAGATTGCGCGCGATCTGCAAACGTTGTTGCATCCCGCCCGAAAAGGCCGTGGGCCGGTCATCAACGCGTGCTTCGCTGATCTCGACACGACCCAACCAGTCGATGGCCTTGTCCCGGATATCGCCATAGTGGCGATCGCCAACAGCCATTAGCCGTTCGCCAATATTACCACCCGCACTGACTGACATCCGCAACCCGTCACGGGCATGCTGATGGACAAAGGCCCAATCGGTGCGGCTGAGCATCCGGCGCTCGGGTTCCGACATGGTCACCGTGTCCGCCGGCCCATCTGCGCGGGTATCAAAGACCACCTGCCCGGCATCCGGCTCAAGGTGGCCAGCCAAGCAGTTCAACAAGGTCGATTTGCCCGAGCCGCTTTCGCCCACGATCCCCATCACTTCGCCCGGATAGAGATCAAAACTCACATCCGCGCAGCCGATCCGCGCGCCATAGTGTTTCTGAATACCTTTGACTTGCAACAAGGGGGTCATGCCGCGTTCTCCTTGGTCATTGGACCAACATGGCCCGCGTCGCGGCGCGACCGGCAGTAATCCGTGTCCGAACAGACAAACATGCGATTGCCTGCATCATCCGTGATGACCTCATCCAGATAGCTGTCCGTCGCCCCACACAGATCACAGCAATGATCGGCCTTGGTCGCCTCGAACGGGTAATCCTCAAAATCCAGACTGACGACCTTCGTGTGTGGCGGCACTGCGTAAATCCGTTGCTCGCGTCCTGCACCAAACAGCTGGATCGCGTCCATCTCAAGCTTGGGGTTGTCGAATTTCGGGATCGGGGACGGGTCCATAACGTAGCGCTCCGACACTTTCACTGGATAAGCATAAGAGGTCGAAATCGCGCCATGCTGGCTGATATCTTCATACAGCTTCACATGCATCAGCCCGTATTCCTCAAGACTGTGCATCTTGCGCGTTTCAGTCTCGCGCGGTTCCAGAAAACGCAGTGGTTCCGGGATCGGCACCTGATACACCAATATCTGATCTTCGGTCAGCTTCGCCTCGGGGATGCGGTGGCGGGTCTGGATAACCGTCGCCTTGTCTGTCTCCTCCGTGGTCTCTACACCGGCGGTGTTTTCAAAGAACTTCCGGATCGAGACTGCATTGGTCGTGTCATCTGCGCCTTGATCGATCACTTTGAACGTATCATCCGGCGTCAGCGTCGCGGCCGAAACCTGCACCCCGCCCGTGCCCCAGCCATAGGGCATTGGCATCTCACGGCTTGCGAAGGGCACCTGATAGCCCGGAACCGCCAGCCCTTTGAGAATGGCACGGCGGATCATCCGCTTGGTCTGTTCGTCCAGATAGGCGAAGTTATACTCGCTCATAGGAACCCTCTTTCGGTTAGCGCGATGTCCAGCGCTTTGGGCGTGGTAAAATGGATACCGTCCATGCCGACCGCCTTTGCGCCTTCGACATTGTGCAATCCGTCATCAATGAAAACGCAGTCTTCAGGCGCGACTCCCGCACGATCACATAGCATGTGGTAAATACGGGCATCCGGCTTCATCACACCTTCTTGCCCAGACACGACCAGAGTGCCGAAGACCTCACCCAAACGTGGGTGGACCTTTAGACCTTCGGGCCAGGTTTCAGCAGACCAATTGGTGATGGCGTGGACCTGCGTGCCTTGCGTTTTCAGTCGATCCAGCAGATCCCAAGTCCCATGAATCGCGTTTTCCACCGTCCGCGCATAAAGCGCGACATAGTCCACAAACAGGTCCCTGTCTTGCGGGTCGTCCAACTCCTGCGCCAGATCGGCGAATTGCTCGCCATTATCAGCGCGTGCGTTCTTTTCCCTGAAGCCCGTCCGCTCGATAAACGCATGCGCTGCCTCTTCTGAACCCAACGCTTCGACCCAGGCCAGTTGCGGCTGCCAGTCGATCAGCACACCGCCAATATCAAAAACAACCGCCTTCATTCCGCAGCCTCCCTTGGCGTGATCCGCTCTTCAGCCTCGCGACGTAGCTTACGGACCAGTTCCAGTTCGGACTGGAAATCCACGTAATGCGGCAGTTTGATATGTTCGAGGAACCCGGTCGCCTGGATGTTGTCCGAGTGGCTCAGAACAAACTCTTCGTCCTGCGCCGCAGCGCCCACGAAATCCTCGCCCAGTTCTTTCCAGCGCAGCGCGCGATCAACCAAGGCCATCGAGATGGATTTCCGTTCCGATTGCCCGAAGACCAGACCATAGCCGCGCGTGAATTGCGGCGGTTCGGTTTTGGAGCCTTTGAACTGGTTCACCGTTTCACATTCGGTCAGCTCAACCTCGCCAATGTCGATGGCAAAATCGAGCTCGGGGATATCCATCTCAACCGCAACCTTGCCGATCCTTAGTTCCCCGACAAAGGCGTGGTTGCGGGCATAGCCGCGCTGGGTCGAATAGGCCATGCCCAGCACGAACCCTTCATCCCCGCGCGTCAGTGATTGCAAGCGCAACGGCCGGTTCGAGGGGAACTCCAGCGGTTCGCGCGTCAGGTCGCCAGGTGTTTCATCGCTGGCAACTTCATCCTGAATGATATCCTCACCCTTGAGGAATTCGGTGATATGCGGCGTGGGTTCGGTACGTGCTGCCCCTTCGGGCGCAGCGGGCACCTCTCCATCAGCGGCCAGTTTGAAATCCAGCAGACGGTGGGTGTAGTCGAAGGTTGGACCCAGAACCTGCCCACCGGGCGCGTCCTTGAACGTGGCCGAGATCCGTCGGTCACAGTCCATCTGCCCAGTCTCAACTGGATTCGAATACCCAAAGCGCGGCAAGGTGGTGCGATAGGCACGGATCAGAAAGATCGCCTCGATCAGATCACCACGCGCCTGTTTGATCGCCAAAGCGGCCAGATCGGGATCATACAGAGAGCCCTCGGCCATCACCCGGTTTACCGCAAGGCTCAACTGTTCGCGGATCTGTGCCAAGCTCAGTTCGGCCACATCGGTTGATCCACGCCGTTCTTCGGCCAGCCAGGCATGGGCGTTTTCAATCGCCTTTTCGCCACCTTTGACAGCTACATACATGGCTTAGCCTCCTACCGTGATCTGCGTGCTGCGCGGCAGGGCCGCAACCTGATCGCCGCAGGTCAGAAAGAAATCACATCCCAGCGGATAGAGCGCTGCGTTAGCTTGCAGAACGGCCACATCCGGTAGTGATAGTTGGGCGACATCCTTGATGCCTGGTCCAGACAGAACTGCGCCTGACGCCTGTAGGTCATCGCATTCCACGATCAACGTGGCCGAGCGATCAGGGTATTCCGGCGTTCCAATACGATAGGCATTGAGGGACCCCAAATCCTGCCAGGTCCCAACGGCAAAATCCGCCTCGGAGGCGGCAACCAAAGGTGCCCCGGTGTGAAACGTCAGCCATTTGCGCACGGCGGCGGTGTCGAGAGCTCCGGCCAGGTGCAGCTTGGTTTCCGGATCGCAAAGCGTCAGCAGCAGGGTCGCCGCCGCAACCGACAAAGGGGCCGGAGGAACAGCGCCGGTCAGGCTGCGAATCTCACCCGGCCGGGCCATGACTGTCATGGCCGCGCGGAAGGCATGTGCTGACTGGATTGGGACGTTGTCAAACCCGCCCGAAAACTGTGCTTGTTCCGCCATCAGTCTTCCCCCCGCACCATCGTGAAAAATTCGACCTTCGTCGCCGCCGCCTTGGCCGCGCGCGCCGTTTTCGACGCCTGCATCTGCCGCTTAAGCGGTTCCAAAAGCTCTAACCTTAGGGTTCCCGCCGCCTGGGTCTGCATCATCGCGTCAATCAGCGCCGCAGCTTCGGCCTTAGGCTTTGACCGCCCCTGCACATATCCGTGCCCAACGGTGCCATCGTCCAGAACAACGGAGCAGCGGGTCACGGTCATTTCACCCAGGTTGAACGGAGCACCAGTGCTGCCTGCGCGACCACGAACCATGACGCCGCCGACTTCAGGACGGCGCAGCCAGTCAAAATGGGGGCGGTCGGAGAGCCCATTCCACAGCGCAAGCATCGCTTCTTCTGGCGCACGCGCCAGAAGGCCCATCCATTCTTGTCGTGCGGCGATCTCAATTTCTGTTTGATTTGTCATCAAAGCCTCTTGGCGGGGTTGTCTATATATACTATACAACTAGACAAATATTAACTCGCATGGCTCTGACGTGCAATCCAAACTCTGTGAATATTTGATGACATGAGCAAAACGCCGATCTGGAAAAGCATCTCGCTTAGCCTGACCTCTGACATCGCTGAAGGGCGGTACCAAACCGGGGATCGCATCCCAACCGAGGCACAGTTGGCCGCTAAACATGGCGTCAACCGTCACACGGTGCGGCGGGCATTGTCGGATATGGCCGAACAGGGCCTGGTACATGCACGGCGCGGCGCAGGTGTATTCGTGGCGGCCCGGCCAACGGACTATCCCATTGGTAAACGCGTTAGGTATCACAAGAACATATCTGCCAGCGGTAAGATCCCTGGCAAGCAGATTCTCTCCCTGACAACCCGCGCCGCAGATGAGGTCGAAGCTGATGCGCTACAGCTTAACCCAGGCGACCCCGTGCATATCTATGATGGGCTGTCTTTGGCTGATGGGCAGCCGATTGGCTTGTTTCAAAGTGTTTTCCCAGCGCAACGCTTTCCCGATCTGTTGAAAGCACTGGAAGACACTCAATCCGTCACCAAAGCGCTGCAAACCTGTGGCGTTTCCGATTACACGCGGATTTCAACCAGATTGACCGCGCGGGCAGCAACGGCAACTCAAGCTCTGCATCTACATCTCAGCGAAGGTGCTCCGGTGCTGTTCTCAACCGGGATCAACGCCGATACTGATGGCAATCCGGTGGAATTCGGTCGGACCTTTTTTGCCGGTGAACGCGTGACGCTGACGTTTAACGAAGATTGAACCTAAGAGGCTCCCGCCCGTCTTCGACCTCCTGACGGAGGTCTCATCCCGTTGGGCGTAGCGCCGCGCATAGCGCGGCGCTACGCCTAAGGCCGCCAAGAAACATCGGCAAAGCCGGTGTTTCTGCGGGCGCGGGAGCCTTCACCTTTGTCTATTCGTATTTTTCCAGGAACGCTTCAGCATTCAGGGCGCGGAAATCCGGCAGGGCCGCGCGCAGGCGTGCATTATCCCAGTCCCACCAGGCCAGAGCCATCATCCGGTCGGAGACTTCGATGGAAAAGCGGCGGCGTATTACGGTCGCCGTGACACCGCCGACGATTGTAAAAGGTGCAACATCCTTTGTGACGACAGCCCCTGCAGCCACAACCGCGCCGTGCCCGATTGTAATCTCAGGCTTGATCATCGCCCCATGACCGATCCATGTGTCATGACCAATCCGCGCAGTGCGGCTGGCACGATGGGCGAACCAATTGTCGTCATCCTCTTCATCGTCCCAATAGCTCGCCGACCGATATAGGAAATGATGCAGCGATGCTTTCTCCATCGGGTGATCCGTTGCCCCGATTCGCGTGAAACTTGCGATATTGGCGAATTTGCCGATCTTGGCATTCGCAATGTCGCAAGTTCGATCGCAATAGGAGTAATCACCCCAGACCGAATTGGCGATGCGGCTACTTGCGCCGATCTCGACATATTCGCCAAACTCGCTGTTGGTGACCTGGCAATCGGGGTGAATGAACGGCTGATCCGCACGCAGTTTCGGCATAGTCTTTTCTGGTCTCACATCAGGATTGCAGCGCAGGTTTACGCTTGGCCTCACGCGGTTTTCGTGGCTTCCCTGATTCCCCCTGGATCAGCCGTCGGCGCAGCCAACCCGAGAACCAATCCATCAGCATCACCATCAGGATGATCAGGACGATATAGTAAGCGACCTCTTCCCAGTCCTTTTGCGTGATGATTGCCTGCGTCAGCAGCAGACCAATACCGCCACCGGTGATAGCACCAATTACGGTGGCACTGCGGGTGTTGGATTCGAGGAAATAGAGAAGCTGGCTTAGCAGAACAGGCGTGATCTGAGGGATAACCCCAAAGCGATAGCGCTGCGTGGCGTTGGCCCCGGTTGATTGCACGCCTTCGATCTGTTTCTGGTCCACATTCTCCAACGCTTCCGAGAAGATCTTGCCGAAGGTGCCGGTATCCGTCACCAGCATGGCCAGGGCACCGGTTAACGGGCCGGGGCCAAAGGCGCGGGCCAGCACAACGGTCCAGATCAGCGCATCCACACCCCGAACGAAGTCAAAGATACGGCGAGTGAAAAACCGGACGGATTTCAGCGGGTTGAAGTTGCGCGTGGCCAGAAAGGCCAAAGGCAGAGCCACGATAGCTGCGCCAAACGTTCCAAGGAACGCCATCAGGATTGTCTCGAATATGGCCCAGGCCACATCCTGATGCCGCCACATCTTGTTGGTCCAGAAATCGTTGAGGATGGCCCCCGCCTCACCCGAAGCAGCGCGCCCCGCGAGCTCTGAGAAGGACTGACCATAATACGGGCTGTCCAGCGTGAACCAGAACAACTCCCACCCGTTGAAGTACCGGAATACTTCGGCCCGGTTGCGGGTCACCGTCAAGCGGGCCGCATCAGTGGTGATGGCCATCCGGTTCTTTGAGACGTTGATCCACTCGGGCACCTCGCCCGCTGGCAATTCAGCCTGCACACCGGCGGCACGCGTCGGGGTCGCACGCACGGTGCCATAGCCGGGGATGTCATATTCAATCGTTTCCGGACCGAAACGGACAACATGCCCATCTTCCAGATCGATCACGGTTGTTTCGCCCAGCGCGACCCAATCCGGGACCTCACCTGCGGGATAGGCGCCTTTGCGTTCGCCTTCGATGGCGGCTGAAACCTCGCCGGTGCGATTGTCCCGCTCGATATGGGTTTTGTAGCTATAGCTGTCTGCAACCAGCGTTTTGCCGTTTTCGAGATTGGCGCGGGCTGCCAGACCGGGCACGTCAAAGGCGAAGAATACGTAGGTCAGATAGACCAGAACCAGAACGGGCAGGCCGAAATTCATCAGACGCTTGCGGCTGAACAGGCGGTCCGCCTCGGCCTTCAGCTCATCAATGGACAGATCGGTTGCGAAGGTGCTCATACCGAGGCTCCTTTTTCCGACCCGTGGGTCAGGCGGTCGCGCAGCACACCTGAAATCTGGTCCACAACGACAATAGTGACAAAGAGAAGAAGGAAGATGGCCGCCGCTTCATCATAGCGCCCCTGCCCCCAGGACATCGAGTTCCGCAGCTCATAGCCCAGACCACCCGCGCCGACGAAACCCAAAATGGCCGACGCACGGATATTGATCTCGAACCGCAGCAGCGCATAGCTGACGTAGTTCGGACCGACCTGCGGGATAACGCCCAGATACATGCGCTGTGACCAATTGGCTCCGGCTGAGTGCAGTCCTTCTACTGGTTTTAGTGAGGCGTTTTCGTTTACTTCCGAAAACAGTTTGCCCAGTGCCCCGGCCGTGTGGATGGCAATCGCGATCATCGCTGGAACCGGGCCGCCGCCCAGAACGAAGATCAACACCAGCGCAATGACAATCTCGGGGATCGCGCGACAAATATCGGCAATGCGGCGGAATAGCGGGATAAGTGCAGGCCAAAGCGCCATGCCACGCGTCGACATCAAGGCCAGAAACGTCCCTGCGATGGTCCCGATCAGAGTGGAGGCTGCGGCAATGTTGATCGTCTCGATCAGAGCGGGGAAGAACTCGACCAGATTCTCGGGCATCGACCCGATCTTTTCCCACGCCTCGGACAGAACCTCGGTGGGATAGTCGAAGATACGGCGCCAGCCATCGATAAAGCTGCCTGCGTTGCGGCTGTCTGCGGTGCGGAAACCCGCGGCCATCAGCGCGACAAAAAGGATCAGAAGAATACCACCATAGACCCGCTTGCGCCGTGTCATATCGGAATAGTCGGCCCGAATCTGGTCGACGGTCTGGGACCCTGCGGTCAGGTCTGTCATGGAATGCTCCTGAGTGGAAAACGGGGCCCGGTGGAAACCGGACCCCGAACTTGGAAGATGCAGGCTTAGTTTGACTTCAGCTTGCGTGCTTCGATGATGATCTCATACGCGTCATGCGTGATTGGCTCGAACGCCTTGGCTTCACCGGCCGCAACACCGTAAAAGCATTCGCGGTCTTTTTCCGCCAGACCAGCCATCAGAGCAGTCATCTTTTCCTTAACGTCGGCAGGCAGTGCTGTGCGCAGTACAACCGGGCCTTCCGGAATCGGCTTGGATTGCCAGATCATCACCATGTCGTTCATGTCGATCAGACCTGCGTCAACCGCGCGGCGCAGGGCACCCGAGTTGAAACCGTCTTCCCAGTCGCCCAGACCGTCAGCCCAAGTCACACCACCGTCAACGTCGCCATTGTTCACAGCAACGATGGTCTGCTCATGACCGCCGGTGAATTTCACTTCACCAAAGTAGTCACCCGATTCCATGGTCGAACCGGTCGCGGCAGGGATTTCGATCGACGGGATCAGGTAGCCCGAGGTCGAGTTCGGATCACCGAAGCCAAAAGTCTTGCCCTTCATGTCTTCCAGCGAGGCAATGCCGCTGTCCTTGCGCGCAAAACCGATCGAGTAGTAGCCGTAGCCGCCGTCCAGGTTCACTTTAACCAGAACCGGCTCAACCGCTTCGGGATCGCTCAGATAGGTTTTTGCATAACCCGATGCGCCCAGCCACGCCATATCGATGGTGCCGCCCAGCAGGCCCTGGATCACGCCATCATAGTCGGCAGGGGCGAACAGCTTGGTTTCAACACCCAAAGCTTCTTCGGTGTATTCACGCAGACATTCGTTGTTGTTCAGGCGGTCCTGGGCGTTTTCGCCGCCCAGAATGCCAATGCGGAACTCGCTGATTTCATCAGCCAGGACCGGTGTGGCCAGGGCCGTGGTCGCAGCAAGGGCAGCAATCAGTTTTTTCATCTGTCTCTCTCCAGTTGATGTGCCGGCCTTTCAGCGACCGGTCGATGAAAGGGGGTGGGTGGCTCAGATGGTCGCTTCTGCTTCCATCAGCGCCTTCTGGGTGGCGTCCAGAGTGTCAATCTCGGTCGAAGTTGCCTCTTCCGAGAAGCTGGCATCTGCCCCGTAGATCTCGCGGGCGACACCGGTTGTCAGTTGCTCGGGCAGGCCGTCAAAGACGATGCGCCCGTCACGCATACCGACCACGCGGTCACAATAGCGGCGTGCAGTATCCAGCGTGTGCAGGTTGGCGATGACCGTGCGGCCATCTTCTTCGTGGATGCGACGCAGCGCCTGCATTACGACCTGCGCGTTCATCGGGTCGAGTGAGGCAATCGGCTCATCCGCCAGAATCATCTTAGGGTCCTGCATCAGGGCACGCGCAATGGCGACACGCTGCTGCTGTCCGCCCGAAAGTGCTTCGGCCCGTTTGGGCGCGTGTTCGGCGATCCCCAGACGATCCAGAATATCAATGGCGCGGTGAATCTCGGCCATTGGGTATAGGTTGAACATAGTGGCCAGCGTCGAATGACGGTTCAGCGTGCCATGCAGCACGTTCGAGACCACGTCCATACGCGGCACCAGATTGAATTGCTGAAAGATCATCGCGCAATCGGCCTGCCAGGCGCGTTTCTCACGGCCTTTCAGCTTGGTGACATCGCGGCCTTCGAACAGAATTTCGCCTTCGGACGAATCCGTCAGACGGTTGATCATCCGCAAGAGGGTCGATTTACCCGCGCCCGAGCGCCCGATGATCCCGATCATGCACGGTTTATCTACATCCAGCGTTGCCGCATCAACGGCGATGTTCTCGCCGAAGCGCTTGGTCAGTTTCTCGATCCGCAGCACGTGCCACCCCCAATTCGTATTGGCGGTCAGCTACAGACACCACAAAACGGATATGTGTCAGTATGGTGAAAGTTTTGTAACGGCGCGGACGACGGCGGGGCTATCCTTCTATAACGGCCGCGGGTATACGCGACCCCGACTCTTCAGCTGATACGAGACCGCCATGAGCTTTGACCGCACCATCAAGATCGCCCCGTCCATTCTGTCCGCCGATTTCGCCAATTTCGGTGCCGAGATTCAGGCCATCGAAGCACAGGGCGCCGATTGGGTTCATGTCGATGTAATGGACGGCCATTTTGTTCCGAACCTGACATTCGGCCCGCCTGCGGTGAAGGCCTTCCGTCCTCATGTGAAAACAGTGATGGATGTGCACCTGATGATCACGCCGGTCGACCCCTATATTCAGGCTTATGCGGATGCAGGTGCGGACATCCTGACCGCCCATGTCGAGGCTGGCCCGCACACGCACCGTACCCTGCAGGCCATCCGCGCCGCTGGCATGAAAGCTGGCGTCGCCCTGAACCCTGGCACTCCGGCCGAGGCGGTCGAACATCTGCTGGACCTCACCGATCTGGTTTGTGTGATGACCGTGAACCCGGGCTTCGGCGGCCAGAAGTTCATCGACATGACCGCCAAGATCCGCAAGCTGCGCCAGATGATCGGCGACCGCCCGGTGCATATTGAAATCGACGGTGGTGTTGATCCAAAAACCGCGCCGTTGGTCGCAGCTGCGGGAGCGGATGTCTTGGTGGCCGGGTCTGCGGTGTTCAAGGGCGGATCGGTAGATCGGCCTAAGGTCTATGGCGAGAATATCCGGGCCGTTCGGGCGGCAGCTGAGGCAGGCATATCCTAGGGTCAGGATGCATTGATTTCCAACGCGCAGCATGATTCACGGCTCGGAAAACGGAGCGGTGATATGAGCGACC
>NZ_JBXWMW010000007.1:0-175803 GCF_059610045.1 Ruegeria sp. YTSA168 | reverse complement strand
TAATCAATCACACAACCGAACCAGAGCCTCCAATGTTCAAGCCGCTCTGATGTCCCATTTTATATGACGACAGACACGACGCGCTGTTGCGAGCAAAGTGTCAGTGATATTAATTGGTACAGGCTTCCTGTCGTCTCGTAATAAAATGGCCAGGATGTCGGCCATTCGACGGCCGCGTTTGTTGGCTAAGCATCAATGGTGGACGCATTTGTACGATGTAGAAAACCTTCGATGCAGCGCCGAAGTTGGACGGGATTGTCAATGTGCAACATATGCCCACCTGGCAGCTTTACCAGCTCAGCCTCAGGGATGCGCCCGGCCATAAGATTCGCGCTACGATGCGTCGCGGAGTTTTGTTTTCCGATGATAATAAGAGTTGGTACACGGATCTTCGCAAGGAGAGGTCGCCCGTCATAGTGCAATGCGGCTTCAAGTGCCGCGGAAAGTCGCGGCCGATCCATCCGAGCCAGTTGTCGCTGAAGTTCAATCCTGGTATTCCTACTTTCGCATATGCTAGATAGTTTCGCCAACCAGGGCATCGGGATCGATCGGAACAACGCGGCCGCGATCGTTGCCGATAATTGTCCAAAAAGACGGTCGCGAACCGTAGGAACGACTTCGATCAACACCAATGCTCTAACCCGATCCTTTAGGTGCGCTGCCAGTTCAAGGGCAACCATACCGCCAAGTGAATGACCAATAAGTACGGCCCCATTTGGCACGCCATCCGCAAGGCGTTCAGCATATGCTTCAACGCGATGTGGTTGCGTGAGTGGGCTGTTTCCGTGACCAGGGAGGCAGGGTGTGAGCGCTTTGGCAAATCCCTTCGTGATGGCTAGCCACGTGTCGCCAGACAGCCCCGCACCATGTATCCAAACAGTGTCGATCAGGGCCAAGGGATTGGTCGTTGCATTGGTAATACCAAGGGTAATGACTTTCGCGTCAAACTTTTGAGACACTTGGTAGATCCTTTTAATAGCCTGAGACCGTTGTAACATTTCGACTCGGCCATATCGTCCGGATACCCGCACCTTTGTCTGACCCGGTCGGCGCGGACACTAAGCAATGGCGCATACGTTGAGGAAAGGCGGTTTCTGCGGTAGGTCTTTGGACTATTTCTTCTATTGCTGCTTCCCTGGTTGAACCATGACCATTAACACTGAGATACTCTTGATCGCTACAATCTCCGCGACGTTTACGGTTGCCGTTTTGGCGGCGCTGGTAAGCTGGTCACAGCGATGGACCACTTCGTCGCATTCAATTCTGGCGATGTTTTTTGCGGTCTTCGCAGTGAGCGAGTTTGATACCGTTCTAATAATGCTCACCGCTGAAATTCCGCAAACAGCGCGCGATGCGGCTGCACTGCTAAGCGTCATTGCCAATTTCACCTTGATGCCGGTCTTCTTGCTTTATGTGAAGGCGTTGACGTTGGCACAAGGTCAATCTGATGGAAGGAGCTCGGTCGCACCCCATTTCGCGTTGCCTGCTGCGGTCACAGCATTCGCAGTTCTAGCGATGGCAATGCCGGAAGCGTCACGAGAAGCCTGGTACGCGGGCGTGCCGGCAGAGGGACCGCTACCTTTAGTTGGGTTTCTGAACTACGGCTTCACATTCCTGCCATTCGTGCTTGTCGTTCAATGGGCGATCTACGTGTTTTGGGTTATACGCACGCAAACGAAACATATTGCACTTCTAGAGCAGCACTTTTCTAGCACTGAAGGCCTTGAGCTTCGTTGGGTCGTTGTCTTGGCATTGGCCCTTGGAACATACGTTTTGCAAAGCCTGGTCGGAGTAATTCTTGCTGCTAACGGTGCTCGAGATCCGATTGGCCCGATGCTCGACAGCTTGTGGGTTTTGATCGTTATTGTGTCTCTGACACTTTGGGGGCTAAGGCCATCGAAAGAGCTGGATACCGTCACAGCGGAACTGGAAAATCTGGCTGAGCGAAACAACAAGAAATATGAAAAAAGTGCTCTTGGTTCTGACCAATCAGAGCGTATCGCGCGTAAGCTTATTCAGGCGATGGAGAAAGAACGCCTTTACCGCGATCCCAATCTGACCCTCAGTAGCTTATCCGCCCAAATCGGCGTGTCGATCAATTACGTATCCCAGACCTTGAATCAGCACCTTCACCAATCGTTCTTTGAGTTCATTAATAAGTGGCGGGTCAAGGAAGCCATTCCGCTTGTTGAGAAGGGCGGTTCTACGGTATTGGCGATTGCCTACGAAGTTGGCTTCAACTCACGCTCTTCTTTCTACACCGCTTTCAAGCGTGAGACCGGCATGACACCCACCAACTACAAAAACGCCATGGCTAAGAGGAGCGCACTCAACGATGACGCGGTTGTTATCGGAGCCGGCAAGCGTTGATAGCGGGAAACAGGATATCGATCCGTGCGTATCACCCAGATGATTGGCCAAACCTATGTTTGATTCATGACGCCGCGCGTCTGGATGAGTTGGCTCACACGGTCGGAATTGCGGCCTTCCGCTCTCTGGAGGAAACTTACCAGAGTGAAGGGCTCTTCGATTCTGAAGTGGTGGTGGCCGAATGGGACGGGATGGTAGCAGGTTTTGCCGCCTTTGACGAAACTGAATTGACATGGCTCTATGTCGATCCAGCACTGTCGCGTCGTGGTGTTGGACGAACGCTTCTCCGCCACGTCATGAGGCAGAGCAATGGAAAAATGCAAATTGAGTTGCTTGAAGGCAACTTTCCTGCTCACTCGCTTTACGCATCGGAAGGGTTCGATGTCATTGACCGCCGTGAAGGAAACCTGATTGGAACCGAGAACGTCTTTGCCATTGGCCTTGTTCTTCAGCTACGCCCCGGTTTGTGCAGTGCGAATGCACCCAATCTAGAAGACTGTGAAAGTCGCTGATGCTGCGGTCGGTGCAGACACGATGGTGCCGGCTTCAGTTGATCAAACCTGATTGATACACGTCTCAATTTCATTGTCTGGCCCGTTACGTTCGGACGATGTCGACTGCAGAAGACGCTATATTTGGAAGACACCGCAATTAGTGGAGCAGCTGGAGGGGAAGTTCAACATGTCCAGTTAAACTTGTGAAGCGAACCTTTTCACTCGTCCTGTGCCTAATCGGATTTTGTTGGACAATGCAACTTCCGGCAAAGTTGAAACCGCACCGGCTTCTTGGTCTTAAATAAACGCGATTGCTCGTCGTTCTTCAAGAAATCAAAGGTATTTGCCTTTGCTCATGCCCCTGTAAAAAACACAAATTTGGTGTGGCCGTGAGGTTCATACCGTAGGAATTCAAGAAATGAGTAGCACTTTCCCCCTCAAGCTCATCGTCACATTCAAGGCAGGTTTTCTCGCTTTGTTTGGCTTGTTCTCAACGGCGCCGGTCTTAACGGCCAGCGAACCAGATGTCGTCGACATATCACAAATTGTCGAAGGTAACGGCCTCGCCATTGAGGCGTCTGCTGTGATGGTTCAACGTCTTTCGGATGGACAGGTTTGGGTCAGCAACCCACCGCGCGCAGCAGAGCGCTTTTCACCGGCATCTTCATCAAAGATCCCACACACTCTGATCGCACTCGAATCGGGCGTGGCAGAGCCGAACACGATGTTCGAATGGGACGGCCAGCCACGTTGGATCGACGCCTGGAACCAGGATCACAGCCTGCACACGGCCTTTCAGGTCTCGGCGGTCTGGGTCTACCAGGAGATCGCGCAACGTGCCGGTGGAAAGAGAATGGCGGATTGGCTGACTCGGTTCAACTACGGCAATGCCGACGTCGGGACCGAGGCAACGCTGACCACATATTGGCTGGATGGCACGTTGCGTATATCGGTCGAAGAACAGTTGGCATTCCTGCGCCGCCTGGCCGAACGTGACCTGCCACTCTCTGACACAACATATGCTGCGGCTGACGCGATCATGCAGACTGACGTGGGCGATGGCTGGACCATGTACAGTAAGACTGGTTGGCGCAGTGGCGATGATATCATGGACATCGGTTGGAATGCGGGTTGGGTCCGGTGCGGGTCCGACATCTACGTGTTTGCACTGAATCTGGACATGCCCGACGCTTCTTACAGGAATATGCGGATCACCACTTCCAGGGCGGTATTGGATGCGGTTGGCGCGTTCAACTGCTCATGATGGCCAGTATCATTTCAACCCGGTGCACGGCGTCGGGTTGAAACAGATAAAAATAGTTCCCACGACACACAGGCAAGCGTGTCACCCTTGTGTGTGACAACGTAGCAGCAGGAGGACACTCTGTGATGCCAAAATGCATGATCCATGCACCGTCGATGACAATTCACTTATTTGATACGATACGCCTTTTTCTCTTAGGTTGTTTCATCCTTCTGATCCTGTTTTCAAATGGGCGCACGGTTTACGCCGAGGACACGCGTCGCATCGCCTTCAGCTTTGATGATGCGCCAATAGGCGACGGCCCAATTTTGAGTGGTGTCGACCGGACTGAAATGCTGATCGGAGCGCTTGGTGCGGCAGAAATCGAGGGCGCCGCGTTCTTTGTTGTAACGCAGTCACTCCTTGAAGATCCTGTGGGCGCTGAACGGCTACGCGCATATACCGATGCAGGGCATGTGCTGGGGAATCACACGCACGCGCATCCTCGGCTGCGCGATACCGATGCGGCGACCTACCTTGCCGATATTGATCGGGCTGCCGAAATTTTGGAAGCACTCGACCATGTCGCTCCTTATTTCCGATACCCGTATCTGGACGAAGGCAACACGCGCGATAGGCGGTTGGCCGTAGTGGACGGATTGCGGTCGCGTGGCCTGTCGAACGGTTACGTGACGATCGACACTTATGACTGGTACCTACAAGCACTTGTGACCGAGGCGGTTGATGCGGGTCATACGCTAAACTTGAATCAACTGGAGCGGGCCTATGTCGAGGTTATTTTCGAGACCGTTGAGTTCTACGATGCGCTGGCCGTGCAGACGCTCGGGCGGCATCCGGCACATGTGCTCTTACTGCACGAAAACGACTTGGCTGCCCTTTTTGTTGATGAACTCGCCGAGGCCCTCAGGCGCGATGGCTGGCAGATAATACCAGTCGCTGACGCTTACGCTGATCCCATCGCAAACCATCGGCCTGATACGCAGTTCAATGGTCAGGGGCGCGTCGCCGCCATCGCGCACGCGGGTGGGACACATCCCCGGCAACTTGTGTCGCCCGGGGAACAGGAGACGGCACTCCGAGCACGGTTTGTCACCCGCGGCTTGCTACCGCCGAAACAGGATTGAACTTTATGAGAACGAATAACTTCCTACTATTCATTCTGGTTTGCTGTACGTGCTTGGCAAGCCAGTCTGTCCGCGCTGAACGCATTAACTTGCAGACCGACGGAGCCACTTTTGAGATCGACACCAACACGTTGGCGATGTCCGGTGCGTCCATCGGAACTGAGCTGGCAGAGATCGCATTGCCCGCTGTTGTCGGACGAACGCAGGGTCTGACACGCACTACATTCCGTGCCGAATGGAAAATCGACATTGACAGCGGACAGCTCTCTGTTACGGCGACCGCAATCGGTGACAGTGTTACGCTTGAAGTCGCTTCAAACCATGCAGTTGCGCTGGCCTGGCCGCAGGTTCCAGCGCGTATCTCAGATCAGTGGGCTTTGCCCATTCTCGGGGAAGGCCGTCTGTTTGATGCCAACAGCCAAACCTGGCGCAATTTTCTGATGGACGTTCTGAATGGCACTGCCGCAGGTGAACAGTTTTCACTACCTTTCTGGACTCGTCTTGATGGCGAACGGTCTGTGACATGGCGAATGGATAGTCCCTGGGATGCACAGCTGTCTTTTCTGGATACAGGAACGGCCCTGACGGTCGGAGTAGTACAAGAGTTCACTTCGCTCAACCTGGATCGACTTTACCGCGTGACCGTACAGATGGGTCCACAGGACCCGGTGATCGGAGCGCGACTGTACAGAGAGCATCTGGAAAAGACCGGAACGTTCCGCGACTTGAATGACAAGATTTCGGCCAGACCGGATGTCGCCTTGCTTGCCGGTGCGCCGCATATTTACCTATGGTCGGACGGGCTTCTTTCGCCGCGGGATGTCACCAACTGGAGGCGCTTCATCCGTCAGTTCGCAGAGAAAAGAGAGATCGCCACGACACTTTCCGCGCAACTCTGGAATGCTGTACCGGGCGATATGCGAACCGACTTCGAAACGTCTATCCACGAAGCGCGAGGCCGAGAAGGCTTTGTATCGCAGTACAGCCGAACGCATGTGACACGCTCACTCAATGCCGCAATTCAGCATGCGCGCCCATTTTCCAACGATACAGCGCTTCCAGGCGGTCATGATCCGGTTGAAGAGCGGGCGCATCTTTTGGCGATACGCTCGGAATTGATTGCAGAATTCGAGGGCAGCTTGGCGCCACCGGAAACCTGGGGGGGTGGCATGGGCATGCAGATGCTGGATGCCTTGAAGCAGGCAGGGATTTCGAAAGCTTGGCTGGGGGTGGAAAACTGGAGACACGTGCTTGGGCACCCTGAGGCTGTGACCGAGGCAAAAGCCCGAGGGTATTTAATTGGCCCCTATGACAGCTATACCAGCGCGCACGCAGAGGCGGCCAAACAAACTTGGCCAACTGCGCAGATGGGTGCCGCTGCATACAAAGATGCACGGATAGTGAATGCAGATGGGACGGCAAAAAGAGGGTTTCGAGGGAGAGGTTTTTATGTGAATCCGGCGGCCGTTGCCGACTATGCAAAAAACCGCATTCAGGCCGTATCCGAAAGCGTCGGTTTCAACAGCTACTTCCTTGATGTCGATGCCACGGGTCTGTTGCTCGAGGATTACACGGAGGGGCGTGAGACTGAGCGAGTGGAAGCTTTGGGCGCCGTGAAGCAGCGACTTGATTTTGTGGCCAACGATCTGAAGTTGGTGCTGGGTTCTGAGGTGGGTGTGGCGGCTTTCGCGCCGCATATCGACTTTGCGCATGGCATCACAACACCTGCATTCGACTGGATGGATTCACGCATGCGTCGCGACCCCGAACCACCTTTTTTTATAGGCGGCTACTGGCCGCCCGAAGCGCCGGCGCGCTTTTTTGAACCTACACCGGTGCCGCCTGAGATGCGTGAGATTGTGTTCAACCCTGTCAACCGCATTCCGCTGTACCAAATCGCGCTCGGAGACAGCGTGGTAACAACGCACCACTGGCATTTCGGCACACTTAAACCGTTGGACGAACGCGCGCATAACGAGTTGATTGGCCTGCTCTACGCTGTGCCACCGCTCTATCATCTCAACGCGGCAGTCATTGAGAGCGATCTGCCCGAAATTGCCCGCTACGTTGCTGAATTTGCACCGTTGCATACCCGTTTGATGACGCAGCAAATGACAGGGTTTGCGTTCATTTCAGAGGACCAATTGTTGCAGAGGACGGAATTCTCAGACGGCACAGCAGTGGTGGCAAATTTTGCGGATAGTTCCCGATTTTTGCCGGATAGGCGAGAGATACCTGCACTTGGTATCAGGATCGAAATGAACGGTCGTGATCCAATTGTTTTCTCAACCATTGAGCCACCAAGTGACTGAATGATTGATTGGAGCTGTCGACAATGCCTTTAGCGCAGCAAGAGAATTGCAAATCAAACCTTGTAACAAAATGGCCTGTCGAATTGTCCCACTGTCCGTTTTGGGTCAGAAGTGCTTGATGTTTGGGTCAGATTTGAGTGACGTGATTCACTGATTTATTGAGGTTTCGGCTGTCGATTGAGTCAAAGGTCAGTGACGTCCCACAGTGCTTGTTGAACGTCACACGAACCTGCCCCATCCTCTTGTTTTGCGAGCAGGGTTAGGCCGTTCTGAGCCCATTTTGACAAATGCTGCACCGCGCACGAGTAACTTCGAAGCTCTGATTGCTGCCATGGCTCTGCGCAAGGATCACACCTTGTAAAAGCCGACTAGACTATCTCCACGCGACGGTGCGGTCCGCCTAAGCTGCCATTCATGTACTGCGGCACGATTGCAGAAAGGGAATTTTTTTGTGGCAAATAATGCGAAATCTCCTCGGTCGTCCGACAAAGTTAGATGTTTTGATCATCATTCAATTTTCACCTGAAACCCAACACAGACCCGTCTGACGACGGGTCTGTGTTTCGGCCGAACAATGTATTGGGAGGAACATCGATTGGCCGTTTTGGTCTCGCCAGAGGTTCAAACAAAATGCTCTTTGAAGCGATCAATACAGCGGCGGAAACCGTCTTCGAAGTTTCCGTTACCGGGGTGGTAGACACTTTCGAATGATATCACCCCATCATAGGCGTCGGCTTTCAGAGCATCCGCCATCGGCTGAAACTGATCGGCCAGTTGGCCTTCGCCCATCTGTTTGACCGTCAATGTTGCGCGGGGCGTGTCGACGTGAACGTCCTTGATGTGGATGTGCCCTAGATAGCCATCTCTTACCTCGTCATACCCAGCAGGAAACGCTTGTTCGTGACACCAGCAGTTGTTGGCTGGGTCCCAAAGTACCTTCAACGTATCCTTGGCGTCCAGATCATCGATCAGCTTACGGGCGGTGTAATTCGAATTCACCATGGTCCCGTTGCCCGTTTCGACGACCAAAGTCACTCCGCCGTCCATGGCAACGTTAATCGCCGGTGCAATCAGGGGCAGCATCGCGTCCCAGGCACCCTTGGCGACGTTCCATTTTTCTGCACCTCCGTACCCCCAAAGGATTTGCTCTTTCTTGGGCGTCATAATGCGAACCAATGGGCTGCCGACCACATGAGCCATGTCGATCACGCGCTTCAGAGCATCCATATGCTTGCTGTGAAGGTCGTCCCCTGGTTTGTTCGCCCCGGTCATTCCCGCGAAGATGTGGCGCGACAGACAGGATACAGGCTTGCCCCGATCCCGAAGCAGCGTGTCAATTTCCCTGATCTCATCGGCCGAGTGATCGCCAACCTCCGTATCGCCGACAAATTGCAGTTCGGCATATTCGAGATCAAACTCATCCATCACATCGACCGCGTGTTTCAGGTCGCGACTGATGCCATCACAGATAACGCCAAGTTTCATGTTCTTGTCCTTTCTCAGCGATGCAACTCAGCGCCGACAATGTTTTCTATCACGCGGGTGCAGGCCCAGTTGTCACCATCGGGGAACTTGGATTTTCCAGCATGGAATATCTGCATGGCCGAGGATGCTGTATGCATCGGAACGCCAAGCTCTTCGGCCAGATCCAGCGAGATGGTAAGGTCCTTGTGCATCGTACCGATGCCGGACCCGGTGTTTTCGAATTTGCGATCGATTATGTTCTCCAGCGCAGTATTGGTGCATCCGCATCCCGCGCCAGAGGTTGAAAAGACTTTGAACAGGTTTTCTCCCTTCACGCCCGCCTTGGCGGCGAGGACTGACGCTTCAAATGTTGCCGAAAAGATCGAGCCAATCAGGGTCTGCAAACATGCTTTTATGGTCTGACCTTGGCCGGGCCCGTCCCCTACGCGGTGAATGGTGGCCGAGACCGCCTCCATCACCGGTTGGAATTCGTCCAGTACGGCATCAGGGGCTGCGGCAATCATGGTTAGTGTACCGCCCTGCGCACCCGGAAAGCCACCAGAGACAGGGCTATCGATCAGGTGAATACCCGATCCGGCCATGGCCTCACCAATCTCGCGGGCCTCACGCGGTTTGATCGTGGCGGTCAGAATGACCGTCCCGCCTTGCGCCATGTGACGGACCAGACCGTCATCACCAAGAATGACGGCTTTGGCTTGATCGCCATTCATGACCATGACATAGACTGCATCCGCGTTGGCCCCCACATCTGCCACGCTGGCAGCAGGCACTCCGCCCATTTCACCCAGCGTCTTCAGTCGCGCCTCACTCAGATCAAAACCAGTGGTTTCGAACCCGTTTTTGATGAGGTTCTTGGCCAGCCCGCTGCCCATATCCCCTAATCCAATGACACCTGCACGTTGCATGATTGTCTTCCTAATGTGTCGTCCGGCCTGGCCGGAGTTGAGGTTTGGCGCCCGTAGTTTTTCGGGCGTCGATGTGTGCGGGGGTTTCAGGCTTTGGCTGACCAAGGCCGGGCAGGTCCGGAAGACACCCCGCTGCCCAATTCCGTGCCGTTACGGCCCCATGACCGCGTCCGGTATCCACATGACCAGTTGCGGGAAGATCGCGATCAGGATCAGCACCACCACATTTGCCAACAGGAACGGCGCGGCCCCGACGAAAATCTTTCCGATCGGCATACGGCAGATCGCAGCGCAGACATTCAGGCAATTTCCGACTGGCGGGGTACATGCACCAACAGCCAACCCCGAGACCATCACCACACCAAAATGCACACCTGATACGCCCAGCTTTTCAGCGACCGGCAACAGAACCGGTGTCAGTAAAAGAATGGCGGGGCTAACGTCGATGAACGTACCCGCCATCAGGATCAAAATGGCTGTCAGAACCATGAAGGCAACCGGGCCAAGTCCGAGGCCCGAAACGAAATCGGCCAGTTGATTGGGTACACGTTCCAGCGCCAGAACAGTGATGAACACTTGACTGAATGCGATGATCATCATGATCTTGGCGGACATGATGATGGCGTGACGCATGGCCCCCGGCAGGTCTTTCAGAACGCCAAATCCGACGATGAACAGTCCAATGATCAGGCCGTACACTACGGCCGCCCCGGCTGTTTCGGTCGGGGTAACGAAACCGAAGACGACGGAACCTACGATCAAGATCGGCATCAGCGCTACGGCGGCAGAACGTCTGGCCTGCCGCCCGGCTTCGGCTAATGTGAACGGTACGTCTTCGGTCGGGTAATCGTTCCTCTTGGCCAGCAACCACACGACGATCAGCTGAAGTAAGCCAACCATGATGCCGGGAATGATCCCGCCCAGAAACAGGCGACCGATGCTTTCTTCCGCGGCGACAGCGTAGATAATCATCGGAACAGACGGTGGGATGATCATGCCCATAGTGGACGAGGCAACCGTGATCCCCGCTGCGAAACTCTTGGGGTATCCTCGTTTTTCCATCTCGGGGATCAGAACGGACCCGATGGATGCGGTGTCGGAAGCGGAGGAACCCGAGATGCCGCCAAAGATCATCGAGCCGACCACGTTGACCAGACCCAAACCGCCCTTAAGGCGACCGACAAAGAACATGGACAGGTCCAGCAGGCGCCGTGTGATGCCTCCGGAATTCATCACCAGGCCCATCAGGATGAAGAAGGGCAGTGAAACCAGCGGGTAATTGTTGATGCCGGAAAAAAAACGCTGCACGACGAAACCTGTCGCCGCGGGGGCTTCGATCAGGAAGTACGCCAGTGACGCCAGCCCCAGAGAATAGGCAATAGGAACTCCACAGACCAACAATATTCCAAGCGTGGCAAAAAGGATCAGCATGTCAGTCCTCCGGCATCCAGAGAACGTCAATGGAATCGCGACCCCCCAAGGTCAGAACCACACGAACGAAACAGTAGAAAACGGCAATCGAGCAGGAGATCGGTACTATGATGAACACATAGGCCTGAGGCATCCCGAACGGTTGCCACATGTTTTTCCCCGGCCCCGCAATCCAATCGATGGACAGCCAGACCAAAGCCGCGTTCATCACTCCCACAAGGACAAGACCTGCCACGTAGAAGGCCATTTTGACGTAGTAGGGCATCATGTCGATGAAGAATGTGATTGCGATATGCTCGCGCTTCGTAATCGCGACGGCACCGCCCAAGGCCGAAGTGCAAAGAAACGCAATCTTAACCTGTTCGTCGACGCCGTAGATCGCCATGTCAAAGGGGCGCATCAGGACTTTGGTGACGACAATCACCAGAAACACCCCGAACAGCACGACCATCAGCGCTTCGATAACGCGCGTCAGTACACGGTCAATTGCAGAGAGCGTATCCATAAACCGGTTCCGTTAAGAAGGGAATCCGGGCGCAGGGTAAAAGCGCCCGGAATTGCCGTTTCAGATTAGCCGCAAGACGCCGCTGCAGCACGGGCAGCGTCGATATCATCCATCGTGAAATGACCTGCGTCGATCATCTGTTGATAGACCGGCGCAACGGCTTCCTGAAAACCAGCCAGGGCTTCTGGCGTCAGTTCGTTGATCTCCATGTGCTTACCGAGTTCGCCGACGATGTTCGTTTCAGCATCGCGATACAGCTTGTCCGACATGGCCATCGCTTCGACCGCAACCTCGTCAAAGGTGGCCTGAAGGTCTTCGGGCAAACCGTCATACCAGGCCTTGTTGACTATCAAAGGATCGGGGCCGGTCATGTGGTTCGACAGGGTCAGATACTTCTGGACTTCGTGAATATTGAAGTCCCAGATGTTTTGCGGCGGGTTGTGCTGTCCGTCGATCACACCTTGTTTGAACGCCTGATATGCTTCGGAAAACGGCATGGCGACCGGAACAGACCCGATGGCTGTGCCCGTGGCGATCATCAGATCAGATTGAGGTTCGCGGATGCGCAGACCTTGCAGGTCATCAACAGATGTTATTGGCTGAACGTTATTGGTATAGGCCCGGAACCCTTGGCTGATACCGGTGGCAGGTATGTGATATCCGTTCGCCTCAGCACGGGCCTGAACGCCCTTGGTGAAGTCCGAACCGACCAGACATTCCATCTCATCCCAATTCGCGACGAGGAACGGCAACTGGTACAGGTTGAATGCCCCGGACGCGTCGGCAAAGAAACCGCCACGCGTTCCCTGCAGCAAACCGGCCGTCACCTGATCCATCATTTCACGCTCATTACCAAGCGCGGCACCAAAGAAGTTCTCGACTTCGATGCGACCGTCCGTACGTTTTTCAAGTTCGGTCTTGAACCAATCCATGGACTGCGAACGGATTGAGGTTTCTGGTTGCTCGTTGCCATATTTAAAGGTGAAGTCCGCCGCCAGTGTTGTACTGGCCGTCATTATTAGGCCGGTAACCCCGGCTAGTAATTTAGCTGTGTAGGTCATGTTATCCTCCCTGAACGGGACTCGATCCCGTTGCATGACGCTGGGATAAGCCCCCCCACAATTCGGTGGCAAGAAAAATTACATCAGATGACAGTAATGATGGTTTTTGATGTCATATGAAGCTTATTTGAGGATGATTTTGATCAGAAATGATGTTAGCAGAGGTCTATGAGCGATGAAGCTGTAATAATCCCAAAGAAGGCACGCGTCTCCGAGATTGCGAGGATTGCGGGGGTCGGCACCGCTACGGTTGACCGGGTTTTGAACAACAGATCAAACGTAAAGCCTGAGACCCGCCAGCGTGTTTTGCAAGCCAAGCACGCGATTGAATCTGGCGCTCAATTGGACCAGCCTGCGCGACCCTGGCGGCTGAAGATGTTTCTGCCAGAGGAAGCCGGGCCATCGACAGAATTTCTGGGCGACTGTTTCCAGAATGTTTTTACCAATGGCCGCGCCACTGTCGAGTGCGTCTTTTCCACGAAACTGGAACCATCTGTGTTGGCTCGAAAACTGAGAGCCTGCGCCGGGCAGGGTATTGATGCAGTGGGTTTTCAGGCTTTGGATGATCCGCGGGTTCGCGACGCTGTCGAAGAGCTGCACGGTTTGAATATTCCCTGCATACCTGTCGTCTCCGATCTGATCAGCCCCGTTCTGGGCCAATTTGTCGGGACGGACAACATGGCCGCAGGACGAACAGCGGCCTATTTTATGGGTCGTATGCTGCGGCAATCCGGGACCGTCGGGGTAATTTCCGGTGAGCAACTGTATCGCAACCATTCGGATCGAGAGATGGGGTTTCGGTCAGCCTTGCGAAGGGATTTCAGCCACCTCCGCGTTGTGGGCACCTATATCGGCCACGATGATGTGCAGGAAAATCGCGTGGTGGTGGCCCAGATGCTGGACGAACATCCTGGGCTGCTCGGCATTTATAACGTTGGCGGCGGTAACGAAGGTATTGTGGCGGCTCTGGCTGATCGCGATTTGACCGGAGAAATCATGCTGATCGGCCACAACCTTACGCCGAAGACGCGAAACTATCTGCTAGACGGATCAATGGATCTTGTCATCCACCAGAATATGCGACGGATCGCCGAACAGGCCGTTCAAACGCTGATCGCGACACTGGAAAACCGCCCCTATCAGGCAGAAGTCGTTCCGGTTGAAGTCATCACCCGTGAAAACATCAACGGCGCCACCTTCGGCTGATGTTCATAGGTTTTCAGATGTGCAGAGATCAAACGGAATAACTCCAACCTGTTCCTGAATTGGTTTTCCGGTCAGACACCGAGACATCATCTGAGTCACGCGATCTGCAACCTGATCCAGCGGGTTGTTAATCACCAAATCGATGCTGCCATCGGCAAGCGCGGCTTCGGTAACCGGTGTCCGTTCATGGCAGATGTAGACAACTTCCCGCGATTGCCCTGCCTCGCGCAGCGCTTTCAATGCTCCGGTCACGCCGCCTCCGCAATGATAGATGCCGGAGAGGTCTTTGTTGGCCCGCAGCAATTCTGCTGCCGCTTCATATGCGACCGCGGCGTCATCCAGATACACCACAGAGTCTCGAAGAGGTTTCTGCGGTGCAAATTCGCGCATGTAGCTTCTGAACCCACTCTCAAGCGCTTCGTGCCCCAGATACCTGTGCGACCCGATAAGGATGCCAACCACGCCTTCGGTTCGATCAAGACGCGCCATCGCCCAACCTGCCGTCCGCCCCGCTTTTCGACTGTCGATCCCGACATAGGCGGTAACGTGAGGCGAAGACAGCGGCGAGAGCAATGCAAAGACAGGTACATCGGCGCTGACGATCGCACGATTGATCTCCGAATGATCAATCGCAACCAAGCCTATGGCGTCTACCTTGCCGCGCATTTCGTCAATCGCAGTTGCAAGCTCGGACGGCGACAGGCTTTCTACGTATTGGATTACAACTTTTGCCCGGATACTCCGCAACTGCTCTGCCTGTCGCTGCAATTCAAACGCTAACTCGCGATAAAACCACTTGCTTTCCTTTTGAAGAATAAAGCCCAGCCGTTTAGCTGGCGCCATCTCTTCAATTCGGCGTCGTAACAACCCTGCCGAACGATACCCCAACGCATCTGCCGCTGAAAGAACCCGCACAGATGTCGCCGCAGTAACCGGCGCGCGCGCATTCAGAACGCGGTCTACTGTTGCGACGCCTACCCCCGCCTTTTCTGCGACGTCTTTGAGTGTGACACGGGCCATAGCACGCTCCATGATAAAACATATCATCTATTTTACAGAATACTCTGAGAGAAATGATAGAAAATATCACGACAGGTTTGACGATTCAGGCGCTCCTCGGTTCTGCTCGGCAACAGCAATGTAGAAAAGGAACCTGATGTGCCGAAGGACAATACCCTTCCTTGGCGGGATTATTCGCTGACGGGCCGGGACAGCGGTCCAAGCTTTGCACCTAAACAGTGGTACTCCACTCCAGTCCCCCGGAAACGGATGAAAGAACTGATGAAGCGCCGCGATACTCCGGCCCTGATCGATTACGGGATCTGGCTGGGATTGGTGTTGGCATCCGGTGCTCTGGTCGTTCTGACCTGGGGTACATGGTGGGCAGTGCCTTCTGTCATTCTTTACGGGGTGTTTTATGGATCCTGCGCCGACAGCCGTTGGCACGAGTGCTGCCATGGGACTGTGTTCAAAACGCCTTGGCTGAACACCGCAGCCTATCAGCTGGCCTCATTCATGTCGCTGAAGAACCCCTATCTTTGGCGGTGGAGCCATACACGGCATCACACGGATACGGTGATCGTCGGAAAAGACCCCGAGATTGCGTTTCCCCGGCCTCCGCATCCACTCAACATCCTATGGAACATGCTGCATCTGCAATCTGGCTGGAACGAGTTAAAAAAGATGTTTCGGTTGTCGGCTGGTCGCTTGACCAAAGATCAGAAAACCTTCCTCATCGAAGCCGACCGATCTAAGGCGTTCTTAGCGTCGCGTGTTCACCTCGCAATCCTCGCGATGACATTTGTTTTGGCAATGGTGCTGCAATCATGGCTGCCCATTGTGCTGATCGGCGGACCGACGTTTTATGGTTCGTGGCTGCATCACTTGCTGGCATCACTGCAGCATGCCGGGCTGGCAGAAGACGTCCCGGATCACCGATTGAACTCGCGAACCGTCTACATGAACCGGTTCTTCCGCTTCGTGTATTCGAACATGAACTACCATGTGGAACATCACATGTATCCCATGGTGCCGTTCTACAATCTCCCGGCCTTGCACGAAGAAATCAAAGGCGATTGCCCACCAGCGTACACGGGGACACTGACCGCGTTTCGCGAAATGCTCCCGGCCATTCTAATCCAGCGGCGCGATCCGTTCTACTTTGTCGACCGCAAGCCGTTGCTGCCCAAGGACGCTAACCCCAGCCCAGAATACACTCGACCAACAGCCCTAGCGGCCGAGTAAATCAATCCCCGGAATACAGGAAAGCCCATGACGAACTGGACCCGCGCCTGCGCTTGCGATGACATCGAAACCGAAGATCTAATCCGTTACGACAATGGCGATCGTACCTTTGCCATCTACCGAAGCCCCGAGGACGAATTTTACTGCACCGACGGATTGTGCACCCATGAAGAAGTGCATCTGGAAGACGGTCTGGTGATCGATCATCTGATCGAATGCCCCATGCACAACGGCCAATTCGATTATCGCACCGGCGAGGCAAAGCGCTCACCCGTCTGTGTGGATCTGAAAACCTACCCCGTTAAGATCGAAGGCGGAGATGTCTTCATCGATATCGGGTGATGCCATGAAACGGATCTACGACTGGGACGCGAAGTTCCCACTTAGAAATTACACCGCGTCCGACCTGCGTGCGCTAAAGGGTATCCGCAAGCTGGTTCAGACAACGGCGAATACAACCGAAGAGGCAGCAGCCGCGAAAGATGCCGGAATCGATTTGATCATGGGCAATGCCCAGAACACGTCCGCCGTGCGTTAGCCAAAGAGATCACGCTGACAATGCCAATGCTGATAAGAAGCGCCGAGCACAGGAACAGGCCCGTCAGGCTTGTCACACTAAGCAAAGCCGCACCGATCGCTGCTCCCAATCCGATCGCGCAATTGAAAAGGGCGACATCGATGGCCGAGGCCTGCAATGCATCCGCGCCGGCTTCTTTCTGGACCCAGGTCTGCAAACCAACCAGTATGGCCGAGATGGCACCACCCCAGAAGATCAGCGCCAACCCCGCGCCATAGCGATCATTGACGATTTCATACACGATCAAATGGCGTGGGCAGCCGTGGTGAAAAAGAACGAAGATCGCCTCGACCTCATGGCCGAAGGTAATAGCTTGCTGAGGCACATCGTTAAGGAATTTGCCAAGGCCTGAAATGCCATTGTCGAAGGTACGTGAGATCACGTCGCGCACTCAACCAGAAATCGCATCACATAACACCTATACCGCGATGTTCGCGGTTTGCTGCGGCGGAGCGTTTCAACCCAAGACTGTCTGCGAGTGCCTCTGAACTAAGGCGCACGCGCAGATGTTCGAGAACACAATGAGAGGCTCTGGCTCGGCCTAGGAAGATTTTTCCGACATACTTTAGTATGGGAAGTGATCTTATTTGCGGACAAATATGCGTCCGTGTGTCCGTCAGAAGCTCTGATTTCTTGCTACCTCAGTCCTGTCAACAGTTTCTGAGGCGACATTGCGTATATTACACGAAACACCGGGGTCGGATCTGGATTGGAAGGTCAGAGCACCGCTGATCGTGGAGACACCATCTGGTGCGGTAGTCGCGATTGAACGCTGGTCGCTCGCGGGGCTGGAATGGCCGGACGACGCGCCTGAATGCCCTAAAACCGCAACGCTTAGCGTTCCCTTTCAAGGCGTAGATATCCGTTTCCCGGTACGTTTGTCGAAGCCAGGTTCCAACGCAACAGTACAACTGGAAGGTTTGAGCGGTCGGCAACGCGAGACGCTGGCTCTGTTTTATCGCTCTCTGTTGTCTGGACGAATGGCCAGCAGCGCAGATGTGATAACCTGCCTCGACACTCCGGTTGATTTGGTGCCGATGGAGGAAACGGAAGGCGAACAATCCCCAAAACCTGCGAGATTTCTTCCACGGTCTCTGCATGTAGCACTCAATGTGGCGACCTATCTGCTGATCGCAGCGGCGGTGATTGGCGTTATTGGAAACAACATTTTCACCAATTTGGACCGAATTGACATTCAACACGGGCGCGTGCTGGCCCCAATGATCCCTTCTTTCCCTTCAGCCAACGGCTACATCGAACACATTGAAGTCGCGGTCGGGCAAGAAGTAAGTGAAGGTGATCTACTTTTCTCGATGGGTGACGCAGACGCTGTGGCGGCCCTCAAACGCACCGAGACGGAGTTGGCACTTGCACGCACCGAGCACGTCAATATCACTGAGGCCTTGAATGATCTTAGGGCCCAATCTGGCTCGGAGGTATTGGCCGAACGGGTCGCAGCAGCCATGCGCTTCTATGCAGAGTTTGTACAAGACGGCGGGTTTGATGATATGCGGCGTCAATGGCTCAGCCTTCGTGCGCGCAACCCTGCGCTGGCGCAATCGGTTGATCCAGTATTGATCGTAACAAACTTACTTCAAGCTGAAGAACGCAATCGCGCGTCCGCAGTAGAGTCGTTGGAAGCAACAAGAGAGGCTCAGCAACAGAAAATAGAAAACAATCACGTTCGCGCGACAACAGACGGGATTGTTCAGGATTTAATCGTTCGGAAAGGCCAGCCGTTTGGTGGCACAGCAGACGAGTTGGTCTTTGAGACGGCTGAGCCTCGTATGACGATCGGATGGGTGTCGGAACGGTTTGCTGAAACAATCTATATCGGTATGCCCGCAACGATTGGCTTCAATGAGAATGGGAAAAAGATCACCATTCCCGGTGAGGTCTGGGACGTACGCGCCGGGGATAACCCTGAACGACCTGGAGAGTTCGGAATCATTGTCACGGTTCGCGCAATCGGTCTGTCCTCGAAACAAACAAAAACCCAATTGCGGTTGGGAGCCCCGGTCAATCTGGAAGCAAAGCGACAGTTGGGTACACGCTTCCGCGCCTGGTTAAAGTCCATGGACCCGCGTGTGGGTCGATCCCATGACTGAATACGAGTTCGACAAGGATCTGGCACGGCGACTAAGGGAACTGCAAACAGATGTTCCCAACTATTTTTGCAAGTGGTCACTACCGCAGTTCACTCTGTTCTTGCTCCTGTTAATGGGCCTGCTCTGGCTGTTGGCCAACGTACCGAACCGGTTCTTCAACCCGAGTGTTTTGCACGTCACAATGGTACTTGGAACACTTGGGTTCTGGCGATTTGGCTGGTGGTTTACCCATGCTTTAAGGGCTCAGATTTATGCGAAAGCCAAATGGCCGGGAATGCGGCGTCGGGCGGACTCAATTTGGGATGCTGGCTGGCGCCCCAAACACCTCCATATCCAGATGACGACTTACTTTGAGGAGCCCTCCATCACAAAACGTGTTGTGGGGTCCATGCTTGGGCAAATCCGCCGCGAACGGATTCCGACGACGATCTATATCGGCACAGGCAGCGCATATGACGAGCAGATCATTCGCGACTTTGTCGAAACCTACGCGCAGGATATCCCGGATGATCTGGCGACCCTAGTATTTATCCGTCAGAACCAGCCGGGCAAGCGAATGGCGATTGGTCTGATCCTGCGAGCGATCTGCAGATCCGGGGCGTCACCGGATGATCTGGTGATTTTCATGGACGGAGACGCCCTGTTTGGTGGGGATGTTCTACGCAAAACCCTGCCAATGTTTGCAAGCGACCCAGAGTTGCAGGCACTGACCACAGATGAAGAGGTCATATGCTACGGACCGGCTTGGATCGCCAAATGGCTGGACATGCGGTTCGCGCAACGCCGTCTTGCGATGCAAAGCCATGCCTTGTCGGGTCGTGTTTTGACACTGACGGGAAGAATGAGCGTATTTCGCGCCCGGCATATTCTGGACGAGAAGTTCATTCGCACCATCGAGGCAGATCATCTGCATCACTGGCTTTGGGGCAATTTCCGGTTTCTGTCCGGGGACGACAAATCAACCTGGTATCGTCTGCTGAGCGTGGGCGCAAAAATGACCTACGTGCCGGATGCTACAGTCTACACGATTGAGGTCATCAAAGAAAACGGCCTCATGCGGATGGTCCAGAATTTCCGCCGATGGTCAGGAAACATGTTGCGGAACGGAAGCCGCGCAATCGCACTTGGGCCGACAGCAATGCCCTTTTTTATCTGGTGGTGTGTCGTTGATCAAAGGATCGCCATGTGGACCATGATGGTCAGTCCGGTCATGGTCGTCGTTGGCAGTATGGTTGCGCCGGGTTACTTCTGGAACTGCATCATCTGGGTGCTGTTTTCGCGGATCGTGCTATGCCTGTTCCTGTTCGGGTACAGCAGGCGCGCTGATATGAGTTGGCCATTCATCCTGTATCTCAACCAAGTGATAAACGCGACGGTCAAGATCTACATGATCTTTCACTTGTCCAAGCAGAAATGGTCGAACAGAGGCAACCAAAGCTCGGGTGGTGGATCGGGCTTTGCCGAGACGCTTAAAAGCGGTTTTGCCAAGTTCCAGATGGCTACGGCAATCCTGACATTTCTAACCGCAATCCTTATCTATGTTGGTCTGATCGAGATGCCGTTCGGCTAATAGACATATCCTTTCGATAGTGAATTTAAGCCTATGATACACAGCAATAAAAGCGAGGATCGATAATCTGAAATCAGACTTGAAATGAAGAGGTTTCACATGATTCAACCAATTATCCTTGCTGGCGGTTCCGGCACCCGTCTATGGCCCGTCTCTCGAAAGAGCTATCCAAAGCAGTTCGTCGAACTGGATGGCGATCACAGCCTGTTTCAGAAAACCGTTGTGCGTGTGGCCGAGCCTGGATTTTCTGCACCACTGATCGTCACGGGAGAAGACTACAGGTTCATCGCCCAACAACAATTGACAGATATTGATGTCGAAAAATCTGAACTGATCGTGGAACCTGTTGGCCGCAATACCGCTGCTGCGGTTCTGGCAGCGGCTTTGCGATACAAAGAAGAGCCGGAAACGGTCCTGCTTGTCCTGCCCAGCGATCACGCGATTGAGGATGTATCCGCGTTCCGTCGAACGATGATGCGGGCGGAGAAAACAGCCAAACGCGGTAAGATCGTGACTTTCGGGATCAAACCCGATCATGCCGCGACGGGTTTCGGCTACCTGAGGGTTGCTGGCGGGTACCAAGGGTCGCTGCTGATTTCTACGTTTGCGGAAAAGCCCGATGCTGAAACCGCGAAGGGCATGTTGGAAAGCGGTGACTGGCTGTGGAATGCCGGAATGTTCATGTTCAGGGTCGATACCGTGCTAAAGATGTTTGAATCACACGCCCCTGAGATGTCTGCACCGGTCGAAGCGTCCTTGGCCCTGGGTCAGCAGGATCTGGGTTTCTACCGACTGGATCAAAACGCCTTTTCCCGCTGCCCGAACCTCTCGTTTGATCATGCGGTGATGGAGCATGTCGAAAACGGTGTCGTGGCTTTTGGATTGGACTGCGGGTGGTCCGATCTGGGCAGTTGGAAATCGGTGATGGAGCAAGGGCAAGTAGATGATGGTGCGAATGTCACTTCTGGAAACTCGACAGCAATTGATTGCCGCGACAGCCTCCTGAGGTCGGAAAACCCGGACATCAAGTTGGTCGGGCTGGGTTTGAAAGACATCGTTGCAGTTGCGACCGATGATGGAATTCTGGTCGCGGACATGTCGCACAGCGCAGAAGTTGGCAAGGTTGTGGACGAGTTGCGGAACGAAGGATCTGACCAGGCCGAGATGTTTCGTCGGTGTCATCGTCCATGGGGCTACTACGAAACCCTATCTCTGGGGCCTCGGTTTCAGGTCAAACGGATCATGGTTCTGCCCGGCGCCAAGCTGTCCCTGCAAAGCCATGTTCACCGAGCTGAACACTGGGTTGTCGTCAGTGGCTCAGCAAGCGTGACGGTTGGTGATAAAGTCAGCCTGCTTTCCGAGAATGAATCGACCTACATCCCGCTGGGTGCTGTCCACCGGTTGGAAAACCCGGGGAAGCTGCCTTTGCATCTGATCGAAGTTCAATCGGGCTGCTACTTAGGTGAAGACGACATCGTGAGATACGAGGACATCTATGACCGTGTCGCTGTAGCCTAGATTCAATTGCACCACCCTCCTAATGACTGGCCCGCGTGGATTTCCACGCGGTTTTTTTTTCTCTCGTATGGGGTTGATGACCATTCGTATATGTCCGGCGTCATTTGCGCGCCGCGGATAGTCTGCCGATACATTTCATCAAATTATCAGTGCGTTACCTTGGATTCAAATCGGAGGTAAGTCTATGGAACTCAGAAAAATTACTCAGAATGACGCCGAAATTGTCATACCGGTGTCTTCGCAAAAATCCCGGATCAGTGTTGTCGGGTTGGGCTATGTTGGTGCCGTATCAACTGCATGTTTGGCTTCTCTTGGGCATCAGGTTGTAGGTGTTGACATCGACCCTGACAAAGTGACTCAGATCGCGCGCGGTGAGAGCCCGATCCACGAAGAAAATCTTGGTTCAACTCTCAAACAAGGTGTTCAAAAGGGTCTGATCTCTGCAACGGACGATCTGAGCGCAGCTGTACGCGAAACCGAAGTTACCTTTGTGTCGGTAGGAACACCAACCGCTCCGGACGGGGGCTGCGACTATAGCTATATTGAACAGGCGGCCCGTTCGATGGCAGTTGGCCTTTGCCAAAAAGATGGATTCCACATCTTTGCCATGCGGTGTTCAATTCCGCCCGGAACCACGATGAACGTATTGGTCCCGATCCTTGAGCGGCTTTCAGAAAAGAAGATGGGCCAGGACTTTGGGGTGTGCTTCAATCCTGAGTTTCTGCGGGAAGGTGTCGCCATAGATGACTTCCATAACCCTCCGAAAACAGTGCTTGGCACCAACGATTTTCGCACGGCGGAAGTCATGAAGCGCATCTTCGCACCGGTTGATCCAAATCCCATTTTGACAACAGTCGAAGTGGCTGAGACTATCAAATATGTCGACAATGTATGGCACGCGACCAAGGTTTGCTTTGCCAACGAAGTCGGCCGCTTGTGCAAGCCGCTCGGTGTGGACAGCCACGCAGTTATGGATGTCTTTACCCAAGATACAAAGCTGAACCTGTCCCCTTACTATCTGAAGCCGGGCTTTGCTTATGGTGGCTCGTGCCTGCCGAAAGAAGTGCGGGCGGTTACACATATCGCTGAAGAACTGGGTGTCGAACTGCCCATGATCGGCAACCTTGACCGCTCAAACCGGGAGCAGATCGAACAGGCGACCGAGATGCTGCGAAAAACGGGGGCCAAGCGCGTTGGGGTTCTGGGGCTGGCTTTCAAACCCGGCACCGACGATCTGCGCGAAAGCCCTATTCTGGAAGTCATGGCCGAGCTCCATGCCGAGGGGGTGGAGTTGGTCCTGCATGATCCGGCGGTGACAAAAGAAACCCCTCTGAGTGGGTTGCAAGCCTACATGCATGACGCGGGCTCTGGCATTCGAAGCCTGGCGGGATCCATCAAATCGATGCTTTGCGACAGCATAGAAGACGTGATGGAACAGGCCGAGGCTGTCATCGTCTGCCACCGCAACCCCGCTTATCAGAACGCCGTTTTCAGTAAACCGGAGATGCCGGTTGTGGATGTGGTGCGCTTGTTTCCCGAGAACCCGGTGAACCGCCGGATCGACGGCATCGGTTGGTAATTCATTATTCCAAATAGCTGAAAGTAAGAGGTGAAATGATGCCTGTGGTATCTTCAAATGTAATCTCAGGAACGGGTTTGTCCGATCAACTAGTTGGCGGAAGTGAGCAAGAGACCTTGATAGGGCTTGCCGGCAACGATGAACTCCAAGGGCAAGCTGGCGATGATGTGTTGCACGGTGACTATGCAGAGGCAAACTTGCTGGACGGCACGGAAGGTGCTGTCAGTTTTTCCGACTACGCCGCGAACGGCGATTGGGGATTGATTGATCTTGCAAACGGCCACCAGCAGATGGAGCAGCAGATTACGACTGAAGCGGGCGGGGTCTATGAACTGAACCTGGATCTCGCGACAAATTTTGCTGCAGGTCGTTCCGGGGCTGCCGTCGAAGTGCTGGTCGATGGTGAGGTTGTCGCAGAGTTTTCTTCTCAAAGCGGTGCCTTCGGATCTCATTCCGTTCAATTCACAGCTGACGATGACAGCTCGACCATTACGATCAGATCGATTGATGTGTCAGGCAGCGGTCCAACAATTGATACGTCCGGTCCTGCGTTTCACTATGACAAGGATGTCGAGATTGGTGGGCAAACCGTGACGGTTTCCGCGTTCGCCGATGGGCAATCAAATCTCTATCAGGTTCTGAATGGAACACTGCATGTGTTTGATGTCGAAACTCAAGCCTATGAAATGGCCGGCGTCGAGGGCACCGTCAATGTGAACTCGATGGGTTACAATACAGAAGACGACCTTCTGTATGCCATCGCAGTAGGTGACGGAGTGGATTCACTGGGGCAGGTGGTGAGCCGCTCTGATTTGGTGATGCTGGACGCCGAAGGACACAGTTACCGTGTGGGCAGCACACCGTATAGGTCTTGGACTGGAGACTTTGATGATCAGGGCAACCTTTGGTCTTTCCAATCCAGCATGGACCGTATCGCAGTCATTGATGTTGATCAGTTCGATGCGGATGGAAACCCGGTAACCACGGTATACAAATTGCCATCCGATCTTGTGGATTTTAAAGTCTACGATGTTGCGTTCGACGCGGCCTCACAGTCGTTCTATGGTGTCTCTCGCCCAAGTTCCGAAGGTGCCGATACGATTATGTTAGTCGTCGACATCTCTTCAGGCGAACCCGAGTTTCGAACGGTTTCAGTTACATCGACCGTGATCAACGGTGAAGTCATAAACGGAGCCCCGTTAATGACGTTTGGAGCTGCAATCATTGACGCGGATGGAAACCTGTTTGTTGGTGGCAACTCGGGCGATCATGACATGGATGACTCGACACCTGCAACAGGCGCCATTTTCCAGGTCATCGTAGATGATGTGACCGGTGAGGCCAGTTTGCACCTTATCGAAGAAGCTCCGAAATCGTATTCGAATGATGGTGCCGCCGACCCGACGGCAACCAGCCCATTTGCGCCTGTCGATTTGGAGGCGAGCGTCCTGGTGAAGGATCTAACACTTGTCGCGACCACCGAAGGCGCGTTGAGCTACGATGATGACCTTTCAGGCAATGCTGGTAGCGATGCCCTATACGGTGGGATCGGCACAGACACCCTAACAGGTGGTAGTTCAGGGGATGTTCTCGAAGGAGATGACGGCAACGATCTGCTGCACGGTGGAGCCGGCGTCGGTGCCGCCAGCGGCATTGTCTCGCAATATGACGACGACGGTGTGCGATACGACCAGTTTGGCAATGTTCTTACGGAAGACGATGACTCGTTGTTCGGTGGGCTGGGTGACGATCACCTTATGGGCTCGGCTGGGCACGACATGCTGGATGGTGGCATCGGCAATGATATCTTGGACGGTGGTTCAGGCTTTGACATTCTTATCGGTGGCTTGGGCGATGACACACTGCGCGGTGGATCCGAAGCTGACACATTGCAAGGTGAAGACGGCCAAGACGTTATGGACGGTGGCTCTGGAAATGATGAAATGTTCGGTGGCACAGGCGACGACCAAATCGATGGTGGATCGGGCGCGGACGTGCTGAACGGTGGAGATGGCAGCGATAGTTTGTCAGGCGGGTCCGGTGATGATTTTCTGTCTGGAGATGACGGGAACGACACGCTGTCCGGAGGATCTGGCAACGATGACCTGGATGGCGGTGTGGGCGACGACAGCCTCTCAGGAGGCTCCGGTAGTGATACCGTGATAGGCGGTCTCGGCTCTGATACTTTGGATGGCGGTTCCGGAAACGACACCTTAGCTGGCGGCGAGGGTTCCGACACGCTGAAGGGCGGTTCCGACGATGATGAGTTGATCGGTGGCGCTGGTAACGATTATCTCAATGGTTCCAGCGGTGACGATGTTCTGGACGGAGGTTCAGGGAAAGATCGGCTTTACCTTGGTGCAGGGGACGATCACGCAAGCGGTGGCGCTGATGCGGACAGGTTCATTTTCCGCAATGAGGATCTGGATGGGTCGACCGATACGATCACTGACTTTTCGCTAAGCGATGGTGATTTGCTCGATCTGCGTGGTCTCAACCTGGATAGCGGTGGTGCTGACACGTTGGACTGGTTCAATGCCAACTCTGAAATCGTGGGTGGAACCGATGTGTCCGTCGCTTTGTCAGTCGATACTACGCTGATCCTTGAAGGCGCAGCTGCGGATTACGATCAACTCTACGACTATTTCCTATTCTGAGGTCCCAACCTCCGGGCCCGGGTCACTCGAATCCTGCATCCCGCGCGATGAGAGCAGCCTGGGTCCGGTTTTTTGCATTCAGTTTCTTGCAAAGCGTCCGCACGTGTAGCTTGATCGTAACTTCCTGAAGATCCAACTCGCGCGCGATTTCTTTGTTGGATTGCCCTCGGCACAATCCGCGCAGAACCTGTTTTTCCCGCTGGCTGAGCTGACGGGAAAAATCGCTTTCTTTGACGTCACCATCCATGCTTAGAACGCTGGCCGGTACGAAGGTTTCACCAGCGATCATAAAGCGCACTGCGTTGACCAGGGATTTGGCGCCCATAGTCTTGGGCAAAAAGCCAACGGCACCCATTTCAACCGCTTGCTGCGCTATTTTGTTTGGCGCTGTTCCGCTCAAGATCGCAAATGCTTGTTCAGGGAATCGGGTGATTGCATCGGACAGCCCGTCGATTCCGTTCATACCCGGCATTTCAAAGTCCAAGAGGACGAGATCGAATGGATCTTCGGATAACAGTGTTTTCATTGCGGCTGTGTAGTCGGGCACGGCTACGACTGCCGCGCGCCCCTCGGTTTCGAGGTAGGAGGAAATCGTGTCACGAACCAACCCGTGATCATCAGCCAATAGAATCCGCATCGATATGGGTAACCTTGAACAATTGCTTTTATCCGATTGTACCGCACCCGGTATAGTTGAACCATACAAAGGGTTACTATTCGCCAGACTTTGTGAAGCCATGTTGTTTCCCTAAACTCTTGCTCTGTCACACTGGCCGGCTGGATCTCTTGACCAAAGCGGCGCTCACCTTGATGGCATGAATGGGGAACGCGAATGCGTGCAAATTAGGTTGATTATCTGACCTTTGGCGCGATGACCTATCCTAAAGTATAGCGGTCTATCCTTTTGCACCTGAGATTGTTTCCCGGACGCATGTCAAAACCCAATAGCAAAGTCGCAACTAAAAACGGGCACAATCTCGCATGTTCAAAATACTCAAATCACTTTGTGTCATGCTTGTCGTATCACTTGGTACATCGACACTGGCGGATGAAGTCGTCCTCACAGTTTCTGGCGATGTGGGTTCCAACGACGGTCAGAACATTTGGGCATTTGACAGGAAGGCCCTTGAGGCACTGCCCGGTCAGTTAATCGAAACAACGACGATCTGGACCGAAGGTATGCAAAGCTTTGAAGGCGTTCCCCTCAGTGTTTTATTGAACCATGTTCAGGCGGAAGAGGGGACCATACGCGCGGTGGCGTTGAACGACTACGCTGTCACCATCCCAACCAGCGATGCAATAGAAGGCGGCCCGATCGTCGCTTACTCGCGTAATAGCCGCGCAATGTCGGTTCGCGATAAAGGACCTTTGTGGATCATTTACCCTTACGATGCTAACGAAGCGTATCAGTCCGAAGAAATCTATGCCCGCAGCATTTGGCAACTCAATCGATTGGAAGTCGTTGCGCAGTAGGGATCAAGGAGAAGGCCATCGATACACAAGCGCCTTTCATAAACATGAAGAGATGGCCGATATTCGCGTTCATAGGCTTGCTGATTGTAGGCCTTGTGATCGTATTTTCCCTTGGGCGCGAGGTTAAGACAGATCTCGATGCCCTCGCTACGTCCAAAACGGACAACGTAAGCTGGCTGATGTCCCAGCTCGAAGTCGAGCTTCTTAGGCTTGAGGTTGCGGTCATTGATGCTTCGGCAGACCCAGATGTTGATTTGTCGGCCGTCCGGAAACGTTTCGATATCTTCTACAGCCGCGCGGATACTTTGTCCGGCAGCGCACTATTTTCATTCTTGCGAGAGGACGCGGCGGCAGAATCCGTCCTGCGGGCAACCGAAGACTTCAAATCCCGGCTGATTCCGTTGATCGATGGGCCGGATCGTCAGTTACGGGTGGGGCTTCCTGAGTTGCGAATGCAAATTCAGGCACTGCGCCCTCAAATTCGCGAACTTGCCCTTGGCGGAATTCAAGGATTTGCGCAGGAAAACGCAAACCGACGTGCTGAGTTGGCTGGAACGCTGATCCGATTGGCTTCATTACTTGTCGTGCTTTTCGTTGCGTTGCTTTTTGCCTTTGCAATCCTCGTGAAGTTGTTTCGGCAAGGGCAGTTGTTGGCTCGCCAAAGCCAGTCGGCCAGCAATCGGTTTGAGGCGGCCATTACATCTTCTTTGGATGCGGTTTTGGTCGTCGACACGTCGGGTCGAATCCTGGAGTTCAATGGCGCCGCCGAAGATGTTTTTGGATATAGCCAAGCCGAGGCAATCGGTGCTGATATGGCTGAGCTCATCGTTCCTGAGCACCTGCGTGACCTTCACAGCAAGGGTATGGCGCGATTTCTGGAGACCGGAGAGCAAAAGGTCATCGGCGCTGGTCGTGTGCGGCTGGAGGGTTTGCGCAAATCGCAAGAGACGTTTCCGGTCGAGCTGTCGATTTCCCTTGCCGAAACCGCTGGAGAGCGGGTTTTTGTTTCATTCCTTCGGGATATCACCGAAGACCTTAAGGCCGAGGAAGATTTGCGCACCGCACGAGACAAAGCTCAGGAAAGTGAACAGGCCAAATCTGATCTTCTGACCGTGATGAGCCACGAGATGCGTACTCCGTTGAACGGAATACTCGGGTCTGCCGAACTGATTGATCGGAGCAATCTGACGGATAGGCAAAAGCGGCATCTTCACTCAATCGAAGTGTCCGGCAAGCTATTGCTTTCGCATGTAACCGATGTTCTGGATTTTTCTCGCGTGGGCTCTGGCACTGCTTTGCGCGACAAATCCAATTTTGACCTATGCAAGGTCGTGAGGGAGGTGGCGGATAGCCTCGCAGCAAATGCCGACGCGCGTGGCAACACTCTGAAAGTGGATGTCCTATCTGAAGAGCTTTGTGATGTTCTTGGATACAGAACGGCGCTGCAGCAATGCCTAGTGAACCTCCTGGGCAATGCAATCGAGTTTACGCGCGACGGTTCAGTCTCCATCGAAGTTGAAAGACTTCAGCATGACGATCTGGTCGAGTTTCGAATTGCAGATACCGGGGTGGGGATATCACCTGAATACCTCGATGTTATCTTCGATGAATTTGTCACGATCGATACAGCCTTTGCGCGAGATGCAAGCGGAACAGGACTAGGGTTGGCTATCACCAAAAGATTGGTTGAGGCGATGGGAGGTGACATTTCCGCCGACAGCGTACTCGGCGAGGGAAGCCTGTTCTCCATGCGGCTGCCTTTGCCAGCATCCAGACCTGACGTGAAAAACGAACTGGATACTTCCGAAATGCCACAGGCAAACGTTCAACACGGTTTGAAAGCGCTGGTGGTGGACGACAACGCAATCAACCGGATGATCTTGACGGACATGCTTGCGGATATTGGCTTTGAGGTCGTCGAAGCCGGAAATGGATATGCTGCCTTGGAAAGACTCGGCGTTGAGCCTTTCGACGTACTTCTTCTGGACATTAGCATGCCTGGAATTGATGGCATCGAAACACTCGGCAAAGTTCGTGAACTGAATGTCGGCTGGCGCAATTTGCCAGCTATTGCAGTCACGGCCCATGCGGCCCCTAAAGATCACGAGGTCATACTGGCGGCTGAATTTCAGGGGCTGCTGGTTAAACCCGTTCCAGTAGCTGCTCTGCAATCTGAACTGGCTAAGGTTGTGAAGTTGCAAAGGATTGGTGCCTCAGAGCCAGAGAATGAATTTCGGAACCGTTTTGGCGGTGACAAATTCCGCGAAGCGTGCAAGGAACTGAAGAACGAAGTCGTTGATCTTATTGATAGTCTAAATAATTCCAATGGCTTAGACAATGTACATCGGCAAACGGTGCATAAACTATGTGGCTCTGCTGCGATACTCGGCCAAAACGACCTTTGGTCTAAGTTGAATGACATCCAAAACTGCACCCCGCAGGAATGGGACGACGAGAAGGCTACTTTCTTGAGGGATTTGCACCGGGAAGCCAAACATTGTCGTTGAAGTTCAGTTTGCTGGCTACGGCCTACAATTCTCGCAGTTGCACTCGAATTGGCGGAACGTAGCGAAGCGATATCGGCAGTACGGTTGAGGTTTGTCAGATGAGAATTGGCCTAGATTTTGAGTGATTTAGATACGATTTGTGCCGATGAGGGCGATCAAAAACCAGAATAGAATCTTTCGGTAGCTCCAACGCGATGGAAAGCCTTTGAGTCATTCGATTTTTTATGGGCGCACGGGTTTTGCCATTTGCGACTCAAAAGCCTTCCACAACATGGGTACTTTTAGAAAACCGTCATTACTCGAAATACGGTGAAAGCTGGGAAAGCGTCTACGTCGAACTTCAGCACGAAATGAAGTCGGTCATGTGATCAAATATACTTGCCCTTCAAGGAAGGAGACACCGAACGACGGGATTTCAGAAGAGAATACAGTTTCAATTGAACGTGTTCAGAGGATCAAACCAAATCCCGAGCCTAAATTTAACCAAGTTTTGCGTTTTATTCTTCAATCCTGAAACCAATTTCAAGCATCTGCTTTAGACAGTTACGGCCTGCAACAACTTATCGCGTGTCACGTCTTCCCTAGTGCCGTTGATCAAGACTTCTCCGCGTCGCAACACGATAAATCTGTCGGCAAGGTCATAGGCAAAGCCAAAGTATTGCTCCACCAAGATGATTGCCATTCCGCTCGTGGTTCTGAGGTGCCGGATGACTTCGCCTATCTGTTGGATGATGTTGGGCTGAATACCTTCGGTCGGCTCGTCCAACAGCAGCAGGCGTGGCCGCGTGATCAGTGCCCGCGCGATCGCCAGCTGTTGCTGCTGACCGCCAGAAAGGTCACCTCCGCGACGGTTTTGCATCTGTTTGAGGACCGGGAACATATCAAAAATTTCGCTTGGGATGAAATGCTCGCTGGCTGGCAGACAGGCGTACCCCGTTTCAAGGTTTTCGCGAACTGTGAGCAAAGGAAATATTTCACGACCTTGTGGAACATAAGCCACGCCTTTCCACGCCATTTGATGAGCAGGCAGGACACCCAAAGGTTTCCCGTCCAGTTCCAGATTGCCACCCGAGCGCGGATGCGTACCTGATATTGCTTTCATCAGGCTGGTTTTCCCGACACCATTGGTCCCCATGACACAAGTCACTTCACCTTGTCTGGCTTCTATGGAGATCCCGTTAAGGATCTGCGAATGCCCATAATGTAAAGTCAGATCATTCAGCTTCAGCATTGTTTAGCGCCCTAGATAAACGTCGATGACGTCCTGGTTAGATGTGACGTGATCAAGACTGCCTTCAGCCAAGGCGGACCCTTCGTGTAAAACCGTGACTTTGCAATTCAGGCGTCGGACAAATTCCATATCGTGTTCCACCACGACAACGGCACGGGTTCTGGCGGCTTGTACCAGTAAGTCGGTGGTGTGTTCGCGCTCCTGCGGTGTCATGCCGGCGGCAGGTTCGTCCACCATCAAGAGTCGTGGTTCCTGGGCCAGCAGCATGCCAATTTCCAGCCACTGCTTTTGACCGTGGCTCAGTTCACCAGCTTTGCGGCTTAGATTTTGATGCAGACCGATTTCGACGGCCAGATCTTCAACTTTCTGCAAATCGTCAGTGGTGGTTCGATAGAAAAGCACGTGAAGCCAGCCACGTTTGTTCTGAAGCGCCATCAGTAGATTTTCGTGCACGGTCTGGTCTTCGAAAACCGTTGGTTTCTGAAACTTCCGCCCGATCCCAGCCTGCGCAATTTTTGCTTCGGACAGTCCCAACAAAGATACGGATTTCTCTCCCCAGATGACACGCCCTTCATCGGGTCGGGTTTTACCTGTGATGATGTCCATGAACGTAGTCTTGCCGGCCCCGTTTGGGCCGATCACTGCGCGAAGCTCGACCTCGCCGATCTGGAACGACAAGTTGTTGATAGCTCGGAAACCGTCGAAAGTGACAGAAACACCGCTAACCTCAAGCAACGTGTTCATTCCATGGCCTCCTTCTCTCGCAGGGCGCCGTCATCCGGTCCCAGATTTGCCCCATGCCTGTCCGGGTGGCGGCGGTATGTCCACAAGTCGAACAATCCTCCGATGCCCTGCGGAGCGAACAACGTAACCAACACGAAAGTTACGCCCAGTAGCACCTGCCACCAATCAACCCATTTGATCGTGTAAAATCCAAGAGGAATATCCGGGGCCTGCCCGCCCGTGAACCACGTGCTCAGCAGGCTGACAAAAGCTGCGCCAATCACCGCGCCGTACAAGCGGCCCCGCCCGCCGATGGCTACCCAGACGGCCAAATAGATCGAGGCGATGGGGGCCATTTCCTCGGGGTTGATGATGCCCGCTTGCGGATAATAGAGCGCGCCCGCGATTGCGGCGATGCAAGCCGTAAGGGTGAAGACAGCCAACTTGTAGACCTCGACCGAATAGCCGAGGAACCGAACCCGCGCCTCGTTGTCTCGAATGCCACGGATGACCGAGCCGAACTTGCCCGACACAAGCCACGCGGCCAGCAAATAGCCCAGCCCCAAGGCCAGCGCCGAGGCCCAGAGGAACCAGATCGACGCCACGTCCTGCGAGGCGGAGACACCGGGCAGGTTCTGCAGGCCGGACAAGCCGTTGTTGCCACGCAAGCCGCTGTCGTTCTGGAACAGGTACAGTGCCAACGCCAGCGTCATGGCTTGGGTCAGGATTGACAGGTATACACCCGACACTCGGCTGCGGAAGGCAAACCAGCCGAAGATGAATGCCAACAGACCGGGCAACAATACGACCATTATAAGTTGCAGGGTCAAGCTATGAGAAAAGGCCCAGATCAGCGGAAAATCCGTTGAACCGACCACGCCGAAAATCTGTATACCAATGGCGTCCACGACCTCAGACGGGGTAGGAGGGATTTCGGCCTGCGATAGCGACTCGACCACGATCAGGCGCGTGCGTTCGTACATCAGCCACATGCCGATCATGTAGCCGCCCAGCCCGAAAAAGGCGAAGTGGCCCAACGACAGGATGCCAGTGAAGCCCCAGACCAGATCCATCGCCACTGCGATCAGGCACAGGCACAGGGCTTTGCCCAGTGTTTTAACGAAACTGGTCGAGATTACGCCGATCCCGAAACCCTCGGACAGGATGGTCACGCTCAGGGTGAACAGGGACAGGATGGCAAGAAAGATCAGCACGGATGGGTTCTTGGAGATAAAGCTGCGTTCCATGGCTCAATCCCCCGCCGCGCGGCCCTTGAGGGCGATGATGCCCCTTGGCCGGAACTGGATGAAAATGATGATGAAGATGATCATGTAGGTTTGCGCCGCGAGGGTGTTCGATGGGTTGATCCACTCGATCCCTTTCTGCAGGAAGCCGATCATTCCGGCACCCGCCAGCGCGCCCCAGATGTTGCCGACACCGCCGACAACGACGGTCATGAAGCTTTGTACGATATAATCGTTGCCCAAATCTGATGTGACCTTGGCAAAGAGGCCGATGGCGACACCCGCAATCCCGGCGATGCCCGAGCCCAGCCCGAAGGTCAGCATGTTCACCCGCCCCGGATTGATCCCCATCGACCCCGCCATGCGCGGGTTCTGCGTCACCGCGCGCATCTCAAGCCCCAGCCGGGTCCGTTTCATGATGTAGAGGAACAGCCCAAGAAAGATCATAGCCAGCACAAAGATCGCGATGCGGATGTAGCTGATCGAGACCACATCGTTCAGCACCCACGCCCCGTTGAGCCAGCCTGGAGCGGTCAGCGGACGAGCCTGTGTACCAAAGATGTTCTTGGCCAGTTGCTGCAGGGCAATTGAGATACCGAACGTCGCCAGAAGTGTCTCCAGCGGCCGGGCGTATAGCCAGCGGATCACCAACCTCTCCATTGCGACACCCATGGCAAATGTCACGGCAAAGGCCATGGGGATTGCCACGACGATCGAAAGCGTGTGGTCAGGGATAAACTGTTGCACCACGTAGCCTGTATAGGCGCCCATCATAATAAACTCACCATGGGCCATGTTGATCACGCCCATCACGCCGAAGGTGATGGCCAGACCAATGGCGGCGAGGAAATAGATCGACGCCAGTGAGATCGCGTCCAGCGTCAGGTCGAGTGTTTGGTTCAGGCCGACCTTCAGTTCGATCTGTTCCAGAGTTTTCTCGGCTGCTTCGGTGACCTCAGCAGACGACTCACTGTAGGTCTCGAAGAATACATGCGCGTTTACTGCAGCGTCGATGTCTGCGTCCGTGAATAAGGCTGGCACAAGCCCGGCCTCTGCCAGAGAGGCATACGCACGCTCGCGCATTGCATCTGAACTCAGTTGCGCGACGGGAATATCACCTACACGACCACCGACAATGTTAGTCGATAGTGCCGCTCTGATATCTTCCGCTGAAACACGCGGTGGGGCGAGGTTTCCCGCAACGAGCAAGTCATATGCTTCGTCGGACGTTAAGACTTCTGAGCCCGCTTCAAGAATAACTGCGACGTTCAGATCCGTGGGCAATTCGAGAGCGGCGTGCCGGGAGGTGACGACCAAAGGGTTCAAAGCGGCACGAACATCTACGCCCAGATCGCCGGACATTTCTTCGATTGCGGCCACGCGGGCTGCGGTATTTTCGTCAAATCCAATCGTCAGCAATCGTTCAAGCCGCTGTTTTTGCGCTTTCAATTCCGTGTCCGGTTCATCGTCTATCGAAGCCCGCAGCGGCTCTAATAGTGCACTTTCGGGATCACGCTGAATGGATTGCAGGGCCGCCAGCCGCTTCGCGCGGTTGGGATCGGTCAGTTGGAACTGCACCAACGCTGTCCCAATCATCGCGCGGATACCGCTGTTGGGCTTCAACTGCTTAAGCTCGGACTTCACGAAGGTGCCGACGATCTCACCTGTATCGAAATCGGTCAGTTCATACGACCGCCCCTCACCTTTCTGGCCAGCGAAGAACAGACCGTCAGACTTGCGCATCCACATGTTTTTGGCGGCCCAGGTCTCAAGCATTTCTTGCGCCTGAGGCAAACCGCTTGACGCAATATCATCAATCGCCGGTTTGATCGTCTTACGCGAGCTTTTGGCGATGATCTCCTGATGCTCTTGCAGGATCGGTTGCAGACCGACCTCTTGAGCGTTGGCAGTCAGGCAGGCGCACAGGATTGCGAGGCCCGCAAGGAAAAGTCGTACCATGTGGTGAAACCCGAATGTCTTTTGTGGCAAGGCGGGCACACAAACCCGCCTTGCGTGGTCTGTTAATAGTTCGACAGGGTCTGAACGCAGGTCTTGGTCTCTGTGTTGTACATACCGCAACCCAGCTCTTTCCAATCAGAGACCAGCACAGCCGACTCCGGAAGGAAATCAGTCCACGCGTCACCCGGAACGACGTCGGTTTCGCTGATGATATCGAACTGGCCGTCTTCCTGAATCTCACCGATCAGAACCGGTTTCGCCAGGTGGTGGTTCGGCAACATCACAGCAGTGCCACCGGTCAGGTTCGGGAACTCCTGCCCGTACATTGCGGCGCGCACGGCATCGACTTCGGTCGAACCGGCCTCGGTCGCGGCGTTCACCCACATGTTGAAGCCGATGTAATGCGCCTCCATCGGGTCATTGGTCACGCGCTCGTCGCCCATGGTGGCTTTCCAGGTGTCCACGAAGTCCGCGTTGGCTTCGGTATCCGCCGACTGAAAGTAGTTCCAAGCGGCAAGGTGGCCGACGAGGTTGGTGGTATCCAAACCGGACAGCTCTTCCTCGCCGACCGAGAAGGCTACGACTGGAATGTCGTCCGCCGAAACGCCAGCGGCGGCCAGTTCCTTATAAAAACCGATATTGGCGTCACCGTTGATGGTCGAGATCACACCGACTTTCTTGCCATCCGCGCCCAGCGCGACCACATCAGCCACGATCTTGGACCAGTCGGAATGGCCGAAAGGTGTATAATTGACGAAGATGTCGCCATCAGCAATACCCTTTTGTTTCAGGTAGCTTTCAAGAATATTGTTGGTGGTCCTGGGGTAGACATAGTCTGTGCCGAGTAGAGCGAATTTCTCGACCCCCAGTTCCTCCAGGAGATAGTCGGTGGCCGGGATGGCCTGTTGGTTCGGAGCCGCACCGGTGTAGAACACGTTTTTCGATGACTCTTCACCTTCGTACTGCACCGGGTAGAACAGCAGACCGTTCAACTCTTCGATGACCGGCAGAACCGATTTGCGGCTGACGGACGTCCAGTTGCCAAAGATTACATCCACCTCATGCACGGTAAGCAGTTCGCGCGCTTTTTCAGCGAACAACGGCCAATCCGATGCAGGATCCACCACGACCGCCTCAAGCTGTTTGCCCAGCAGGCCACCCTTGGCGTTTTGCTGGTCGATCAGCATCAGCATGGTGTCTTTCAGCGTGGTTTCTGAGATTGCCATCGTGCCCGACAGCGAGTGCAGTACGCCGACTTTAATCGTGTCTTCAGCCGAAAACGCGGCGGTGGCCAAGGCAGCAAAGACAACCGATCCGGCGAGCGTTGATTTGAGCAAATTCATGTATTCCTCCTGGCGGGGCCGGGAGAGAGGGCTTGCGCAATGGCGCACTCTTCTTCTACCTGATCCCCGCAACTGTTGTTGCGTTCCGTGTGGCGGTTGTGTTCGAGGTCCAATTCGCGCAGCCGTCACACACCCCCGGTTTGTTTCCGCGGTGGCACCCATACGGTTTCTGCATTGCAGCATAACTGGCAACTTTCGTTTGCATCAATTCTGGAAATCAATGGGATGTGCCCATTTATTAATCTCGGGCTGACGCCACTGTCTAAAATTTAGCCGCACGACGTGGAAATATACAGATTTCGACACTGTAGATTAGAGTTCCGACGCCCCAACGGAGAAACAAGTGGCACGATCCGACGCTCTAAAGGTGCCCTATTACTCAAGCTGCAGTCATATTGCCCACGCACAGCGCAGTGCCGCCACGCGCTGCGGGTGCCGTCAGCTTGAGCACCAAGAAACTAGGCAAAAAGACGGTGCTGGACACGCTTCGCCAATCCGGATCATTTAAATGCCTGTTTCCCAGAACCACGACGTCTGATCTTGATGCGGTTCTTCTAAATACAGCAGGCGGCGTAACCGGAGGCGATTCATTCCGGTTTTCTGGAAAGGCGGCGGAAGGCACCGCGCTGACTCTGACAACGCAAGCCTGCGAGCGGGCTTACAAGGCCCTACCCGACGAATGTGGTCAGATTGCCAATCATCTGACAGTTGAGGTCGGAGCCCGGCTGAACTGGTTGCCGCAAGAGACCATCCTGTTCAATGGCAGCGCATTGGATCGACGCCTCAGGATCGATATGGCGCCGGATGCAGAGATGCTGATGGTCGAACCGCTGATCTTCGGACGCGCCGCCATGGGTGAGACGCTGACCGACATTCGTTTGCGCGATCAGATTGAGCTTCGGCGCGCAGGGACGCCGGTTTTTTTGGATGCGATCCGATTCTCTGGTGACTGGCACAAGCATTTGTCCCGGTCGCATATTGCGAACGACGCGGGAGCGATGGCGCTGATTGTCTTTGCGTCAAAGGCAGCCGAGGGTCTTCTGGAATCTGTTCGCCAATTGCTGCCCGAAGACGCCGGGGCGACCCTGCTCGGCAGTGACCTGCTCGTCACGCGGGTTCTGGCCGAAAACAGCTTTACCCTTCGCCGAACATTGATTCCGGTTCTTCGCAAACTGAACAAAGACACCCTCCCCCGATGCTGGATGCTCTGACATGAACCTGACACCTCGTGAAAAAGACAAACTGTTGGTCGCCATGGCCGCCGAGGTCGCCCGAAAACGGCTGGTTCGCGGCGTCAAACTGAACCACCCCGAGGCTATCGCCCTAATCACCGACGCCGTGGTCGAGGGCGCGCGCGATGGACGTTCGGTCGCCGACATGATGCAGGCCGGTGCTGAAGTGATCACCCGCGACCAATGCATGGAAGGCGTGCCCGAGATGATCCACGAGGTGCAGGTCGAAGCCACCTTTCCGGATGGCACCAAGCTTGTGACTGTCCATAACCCTATTCGCTAAACATCAAAGGAGTTCCCAATGTACCGCATGCTGTTTCCCGCCCTTATTCTGGCTGGCCCTGCCATGGCCCATTCGGACACCCATGTTCACGCCCATGGCAGCGATTATACCCTGCTCGCAGCTGGGCTGACATTGATCGCTGTCATCGCTCTCACAGTGATAATGAAACTGCCAAAATGATCCCGGGTGAGATCATACCCGCCGAAGGTTCACTGACGCTCAACGCAGGACGCAGCAGTCGTCTTGTTGTTGTCGCCAATACCGGTGATCGACCCGTGCAGGTCGGTAGTCATTACCATTTTGCCGAAGCGAACTCCGCCTTGGATTTTGATCGCTACGCGGCCTTGGGAATGCGATTGGACATCCCGGCAGGTACTGCCGTGCGATTTGAGCCGGGTCAGACTCGCGAGGTTATTCTGGTGCCTTATGAAGGGCGCCGCCACATCTACGGTTTCAATATGCACATCATGGGGGCTCTGAAAGATGCCGGGCAAGATCAGCCGGAGTGACTACGCCTCCATGTTCGGCCCCACGGTCGGCGACAAAGTACGATTGGCTGATACCGATCTGATAATCGAGGTCGAGAAAGACCTGATCGTTGAGCACGCAACGGCCGCGCGCTTCAGCGAAACCGGCCACCGCGAAGACGTTTATGGCGAAGAGGTCAAGTTTGGTGGCGGCAAAGTCATTCGTGATGGTATGGGACAATCTCAGTTCACACGCGCCGAAGGGGCCGTGGATACGGTGATCACCAATGCGCTGATCGTCGATCATTCGGGGATTTATAAAGCGGATGTGGGGCTGAAAGACGGGCGTATCGCCAAGATCGGCAAAGCCGGAAATCCTGATACGCAGCCTGGTGTAGACATCGTCATCGGCCCCGGCACCGAGATCATCGCAGGCGAAGGACGCATTCTGACCGCAGGCGGATTCGATAGCCACATCCATTTCATCTGCCCACAACAGATCGAAGACGCGCTGCATTCCGGCCTGACCACTATGCTGGGCGGCGGCACCGGTCCGGCGCATGGGACGCTGGCGACCACCTGCACCCCCGGCCCCTGGCATATCGGGCGGATGTTGCAGGCGGCAGATGCCTTTCCCATGAATCTGGCCTTTGCAGGCAAGGGCAACGCCTCATTGCCCGCAGCGCTTGAGGAACAGGTCAGTGCTGGGGCCTGCGCCCTGAAACTGCATGAAGATTGGGGCACGACCCCTGCCGCTATCGACTGCTGCCTATCGGTGGCTGATGCGATGGATGTGCAAGTGATGATCCACACCGACACGCTTAACGAATCTGGATTTGTCGAAAACACCGTGGCCGCCACGAAAGGCCGCACGATCCACGCCTTCCACACCGAAGGCGCTGGCGGAGGCCATGCCCCGGACATCATCAAGATCTGCGGCGAGAACCACATTCTGCCGTCTTCGACGAACCCGACGCGGCCCTTCACCGTGAACACAGTCGAGGAACATCTGGACATGCTGATGGTCTGTCACCACCTCGACAAATCTATTCCCGAGGACGTAGCCTTTGCAGAAAGCCGCATTCGGCGTGAGACAATCGCAGCCGAGGATATCCTGCACGACATGGGTGCGTTCTCAATCATCGCGTCTGACAGTCAGGCCATGGGTCGAGTTGGAGAAGTCTTGATCCGCACGTGGCAAACCGCTGACAAGATGAAGAAACAGCGCGGGCGTCTACCCGAGGAAACCGGTGAGAACGACAACTTTCGCGTCCGCCGCTATATTGCGAAGTACACCATCAACCCGGCCATTGCACATGGCCTGAGCCACGAGATTGGCAGTATCGAGGAAGGCAAACGCGCTGACCTCGTCCTGTGGAACCCAGCCTTTTTCGGCGTTAAGCCCGAGATGGTTCTGCTGGGCGGCACGATAGTCTGTGCGCAGATGGGTGATCCCAACGCGTCGATCCCTACACCGCAGCCGGTTTATAGTCGCCCAATGTTTGGCGCTTACGGACGGTCGGTGGAAAACTCAGCGCTCACATTTGTCTCGCAGGCGGCCCATGCGGATGGGATCGGTGATACACTGGGATTGGCAAAGCAAACCGTCGCCGTCCAAAACACACGAGAAATTGGCAAGCAGAATCTTCTGCTGAACAACGCGACACCGCATGTCGAAGTTGACCCGGAAACCTATGAGGTGCGCGCGGATGGCGAGTTGCTAACCTGTCAGCCTGCCGAAGTTCTACCGATGGCACAGCGATACTTCATGTTCTGATTAAAAATTACGCTGCATTGCAGCAAACGCATCCCGGGCATGACCAATCGCCCACTACTAAGCGAGTGAAAAATGACAGATATTAGGACGCAAGGGAGGACCAACGTCTCGCAAGCTTACGAGGGTCCCAATGGCACACACAGAAAATCAACAGCATTCCGGTTTTTCCGTATTCGGTCTGTTCTCGGCGATTGGTTCGTCGATCTATTCAGCTCTTGCTCGATTGGCAGAGGCACGATCGCGCACCGATCAAATCCAGTTCCTGCAATCGCTGAGCGACGAAGAACTGCGCAAACGCGGCCTGTCACGCGACCGGATCGTACAACACGTTTTCGCGGGTTCTATCTGGTAATAGCTACCCGTTCCACAGAGGGGGCGCTGGCATGACCATCCTCCTTTGTACAGCACGGCGGTATTCTGATCATCTACACGGCGAGCCTGCAGATGCCCTGTCGCTGACCTATGAAGACCGTTTTTTGCGGCGCAAGGTTCTGACCTGCGAAAGTGGCGAACAGATTCTCATCGACCTGGCACAAACGACTTCGTTGAAACACGGCGGCGCGTTGGTTCTGGACGATGGTCGCGAAGTGGAAATACAGGCTGCGCCCGAAGCGTTGCTGGAGGTAAAAGCCCCGGATCTGACGCGCATCGCGTGGCATATCGGCAATCGCCACACGCCTTGCCAGATCGAAAAGGCTCGCCTGTTGATCCAGGTCGATCACGTAATCCGAGATATGCTTCTTAAAATCGGGGCTACCGTGCGAGAAGTGCACGAGCCGTTCACCCCCGAAGGCGGCGCCTATGGCCACGGCAGGACCCATGGCCACACCCACTGACGCCGACATCCTGACGCTGACACAATGGTTGTCCCCTGCCTATCCTGTGGGGGGGTTTGCCTACTCTCACGGAATTGAATCCGCGATTGACCGGGGAACCGTCGCGAATTCTCAAGATACCGAAGCCTGGATTTCAAATGTGCTAGAATATGGCTCTGGTTGGAATGATGCTCTGTTCGTTGTGGCGGCCTTCAATGCGCTGGACAAAGATGAACTGACCAACGTCGATGTCACGGCGCGGGCCTTTTGCGCGACATCCGAAAGGCTCATGGAAACCGAATTGCTGGGACAGGCCTTCGGAAATGTCACCAAAGGTGTCTGGGAATTGGACCTTGGGCACTTCACCTACCCCGTCTCGATTGGACGGGCTGCAAGACTACAAAACCTTCCCTTGCTGCTGACGACCAAGATGTTTCTGCAAGCATTCGCAAGCAACCTTGTCGCCTGTGCCACGCGCCTTGTGCCACTTGGACAGACCGATGCTCAGAGGTTGATCCGCCAACTGACACCGCTGTGTGCCCAGATTGCTGAAAACGCAAAAAAGGCGAGTCTGGACGAGTTAAGCTCTACTGCGTTCTTGGGGGACATTGCGGCCATGAAACACGAAACACAATATTCGAGGATTTTCCGCACATGACCAGTATAAACGGCCCTCTTCGCGTAGGTATTGGAGGCCCGGTAGGAGCCGGAAAAACTACTTTAACCGCCGCCTTATCTGAAGCGCTGCGCGATGTTTGTTCGGTGGGTGTTATTACCAACGACATATATACGCAGGAAGATGCCGAAGCGCTGATGCGCATGCAGGTCCTGCCGCGGGACAGGATCATCGGCGTCGAAACTGGCGGTTGCCCGCATACAGCAATTCGCGAAGACGCCTCGATCAATTTGGCCGCAGTCGCCGAGATGCAGACACGTCATCCGGATCTCGACATTGTTTTGATTGAAAGTGGAGGCGACAATCTATCAGCCACATTCAGCCCGGAACTGGCGGATCTGACCATCTACGTGATCGATGTCGCCGCAGGCGAGGAAATCCCCAGGAAAGGCGGGCCGGCGATTACGAAATCGGACATCCTTGTAATCAACAAGACTGACCTTGCGCCGCATGTTGGCGCTTCGCTGGAAGTTATGGAACGTGATGCGCAAAGAATGCGTAAAGGACGGCCCTTCTTGTTCTCGTCACTTCGTCACAGAAGCGGGGTCGACACAATTGTGGATCTGCTTGTGAAAGGGGGAGGTTTAGAGCTTTCGAAAGCGAGTTAGTCCCCGAGACGAAGAGGCCAAGCTATCGATGCTCAAAGCCGACTGGAGAAACCGAAAGCAAGATTATCATTTTCGCATTTGTCTGGATGTTACATTTTGTTTTTGTTTGCAGGCTAACTGCAAACAAAATTCACCACGGAATTTTGACAAAAATTGTTGAGCAAAACCTTTTCCTTGACCCGCTTGTTGCGTATCCCAGCTTTCAGCAACCAGCGCATCGAATGACAAGTTTTCGCAACCATTGGGTGACTTGCCGCGCTGTAACAATCCGCGAACATCGCTGAAGCGGCGTTATGTGAAGCGATCTCTGGTTGAGTAGTGGCCATTCAGTGGAACAAGTACAAAAGGCTGCCTCGCGGGACAGTGCAGTCGTTGGCAAAACCGCTTTGAATGACAGCATTTGCGTCGCATTGCTTGAACCGCGAGGGCGTTAATTCCCTCAATTGGTCAAGACACTATACACAATGAGGGGTTTGTTCCTGTCCACTTCCCGGAAACGGAGCAAACAACGATTTGGTACGATCATTTGTTGTTCCATGTTTTCTAATAAATTTTCGATAAAAACGGTATCATGCTATCAAATAGTTTTGGTCCAAGATTGTGGTCCGCTCAAAACGTATCAAAAACGAATTCTTGCCTCTCCGATTGTTTGAACGAGAGGCAATAAATGAGTTTCATAGTTCCGCCATTTCTCCTTGGAAGATTTGTATAGCGGTTGACGAACTTGCTGGACGCTGGCGGTGCGAACGCGACGTTCTCCTTTATGAAACTCAAGACAGCGATCATCCCACTCAAGACCGCAGAACTCGACCATGCGACGTGCCTCAGTCTCGATGTCTTCGATTAGGCCCTCGTAGTGAACGGTATGAAAACTGCCATAAGGCAGTAGATCTTTCCAGTGCTGCATGACGCGCACATAAGCGTTGAAGTAGCGGCCCAGCTCAACTTGATCATAGCTGTGGTACTGGCTGCGTTGAAACACACGCGTGAAACAAGATAGGCATGTATCCAGTGGATTGCGCGCGACATGCACGATCCGTGCATTGGGCATAATCGCATGAATCAGGCCTACCATTAGAAAGTTAGCCGGCATCTTGTCTACGATATGCGCTGTACCTGGGGCATGCGCATCAAGCTGCTGGATGTATTGCTGAGCACGCATCGAAAGATCTTGTTCCGGTAGTTTTGCGATCAGACTACCCGTCTTTTTGTCTCCACCGCGCAGTTGATCGGCAAAAAGCTTATGCATGTAGCTGAGCTCTCCGGCTCCAAACACGTCTGGATGGCTGGCGAGGATCGATTCCGTCAGGGTAGTTCCAGACCGCGGCATACCAACGACAAAGATTGGTTGGCTGCTGTCTACGGCACTGTGCCGAAGCCTTTCGATCAGATCCGGCGTGAAGACCGATATCAGATCGTTAGCCGTTTCTTCGATTTGGTCGGCATCGAAATCAACTATGCTGCGCTTTAATGCGGCTCCTTTCGCAAAATGCGCAAAGGCATCGTCATATAGCTTAAGGTCCTCATAACATTTTCCCAATGCGTAATGATACGACACTGCTTGTTCAGGAAGCATTTTATCAGCATCAGGCAGCGCAGACAAAAGGGCTTGAAAAGCCGAATTGTCTTCGGTGACTTTGTCCAACTTTACTAACGCGATTTGCGCATTCAGGCGCGCATTATCCTGTTCGGCAGCTTTGTTGAACCACATTCGCGCGGCGTCAAAACTGCCCCGTTCCATCTCCAGATAGCCCAATGCAATCATTGCGGCTGAGAAGTCGGGCTTTAATTCAAGAGTTTTCTCGTAATTGGCAAAGCCTGCATCCAGATCACCCAGATGCGATTTGCACACAGCGATGTAATGATAGGCGGGCGCGTGGGTGGGATCTATGCGTTGTGCTTTTTCGGCCTCTAACAGCGCAAGTTCGTGCAGGTTCTTTTCGGTCAGAACCTGTGCGAGCCCGACATAGGATTCAGGCTTTTTTTCATCAAGAGAGATGGCATTACGGAACCGGCGCTCGGCATTATCCCATTCGCATATCAAGGAATGAAGCCGCCCCCGGTTGCGATGCAACTCTGCTGAGGTATACCCTTTTGCAAGGTAGTCGTCCGCCAGCACCGTGGCGTCGTCGACGGCTTCGGTTTCGATCAACACCGAAATGAGGTTATTCACACTTTCCAGATAATCCGGTCGCAGCTCCAGCACTTTCCGATAGAATGCGATCGCGGCTGCGCTGTCCTCGTTGTCTCGCGCAATAGATCCCAGGTTATTACTTGCTGCAACCAAATCCGGCTTAAGCGCTAACGCTCTTTTCTGGCAGGCTTCGGCCTCGGGCAGATCGCCCAAGTCATAGTAGGCCAACCCAAGATTTGAATGCGCGCTTGCGGACCCGGGCTCAATTTGGACCGCGCGTTTGCCGATGCGGATTGCGTCTTCTGGCTTGCCGTTTGCCCGCAAAACTTCGGTAAAATTCGAAAGGAACCCAACGTTGTTAGGTTGCAATCTACAGGCTTCGCGCATGGCATTTTCGGCAGGCACGGTCTGACCGGTTTGAAACGCGATGACGCCAAGCAATTGATGTGCGGGCGCATAGTCAGGCGCAGCTTTGAGAACTTGGTTTAGAACACTGACAGCCTGCTGCAGCGCACCGCTTTCAAAGGCTTGAACCCCACGATTATAGGCTTCGTTGATGGACAACGCCTGAGTTTTAGACATTCAATTACCTCTGGGCGAGTTGCGCAGGACGACCTATCCTTGAAGGCCATGAAATTGCCATACTGTGTTGCAGTTTTCCTACGGATTTCCAACAGCATCATTTTAGCGAATGCAATGCATAATTGACAGATTGCACATTCATTAACTGTTTTTTAACATCTCATAAGCGAGGCACTGCGCGAGTGCGCGCAGGGCTTCGAAAAAAAAGACAAAAAACTCGAACGGGATAGTACATGTCAAAAATTCGAACGGGGGCGGATGCCCTCAAGCTCCGTGGGGGGCGCCTTTTCAAGTGGAAAGGCCAAATCGTCAGTGCGGCTCCTGCTGCGATGTTGGCGCAGGTCTCAATCATCGCGTTGGCTGCAGGTGTGGCGCAGGCTGATACGATCTCAACCGTTGTGACCACGCCTCAGGTTTTTACCACGGATGCAAACCATGAGATAACCGCTACGGGCGCCATCGAGATCACGTCTTCGATTGCAGCTGCGCTTACGATCCTTCCGGACTATTCAAGCACCTTCACCAATAATGGGTCGATTTCGGTTGTAGCGACCGCAACCGACACGGCGACAGGGCTTCTATTGGATGGCAACCTGCTCGAAGGCGGCGCGCTTATCAATAATGGCACGATCTCACTGGATATCACAGGGTCTGATCCCGAGGATATCTACGCGATACAAATCAACGGTGACGTTGCTGGTTCGATCGTGAACAACGGCACGATCGACGTGGATGTGCTGTCGACGGATGGTGATGCCGAAGCCTGGGGCATTTATGTCGACGGAGACCTCACCGAGACCGGAGAAATCTTGAACACAGGCACGATCAAAGTCGACGCGTTGATCACATCCGGTAGCACCGCGTCAATCTATGGCATCGCAGTGGATGGTGACGTTGCCGGTTCGATCAGGAACACAGGTACAATCGACGTACGTGCAAGATCTTTCGCAGACGATTATGCCTATGCTTGGGGCATCTATGTCGAAGATGACCTGCTGGAAACCGGTGAAATCCTGAACTCGGGCACAATTAAGTCGGTCGCCATCACCACGAGCGACAGTACTGCATCCGCCTTTGGTATTTTCGTTGATGGCGACGCAGCGGGGGTTATTAGCAACACAGGCACGCTGGATATCTTTGCGTCTGCGCCGTCGACATACGAGGCTATCGCCTACGGCATTTCGGTTGATAGTGATCTGTCAGGGCGGCTCGAAAATAGCGGTACGATCAAAGTAACTGCACTTGGCGTTGAATCTGATGCGTCAGCATATGGTATCCACGTCGATGATCACACGCTGGCTGGCGCGACAATCATCAACAGCGGAACGATCACCGCTTTTGCAAGTGCGGATACCGATGATGAAGCCTATGCAGGGGGGTTCTACCTTGAAGACCTCGTCGCTGGCACCGTCATCAACTCCGGAACGATCACCGGCACGGCTCAATCGCTCAACACGGGCTCCGAAGCGACAGCGTCAGGTATCTATATCGGCGATGACGTCTCGGGCACAGTCACCAATTCGGGAACCATGACGCTGCGAGCCGAAGCTGCCGAGGATTCTGCGACAGCGGCTGGCGTGTATCTTACAGACAATCTGAGTGGTACAATCACGAACTCGGGTGTGATCACAGCCACAGCAATCTCGCGTGATACCGAAGCCGAAGCCTACGGCATCTATGTTGACGAAATTGCCACCGGGGACATCACGAACTCTGGCAGCATCACTGTTGCAGCCGAAGGTGGGATGACGACCGGGGACCAATCGACTGGGATTGGAGTTTATGCCAGCGACATGCAGGGATCGTTCACGAACACAGGTGAAATTACGGCAAGTGCCACCGGTGTCTCGGGAACACGTGCTGCCGGTATTCAGTTCGACAATTTCGACGGTACGATCGATAGCCTGGGAACCATTCGGGTATCTGGCAATGATGAAGTCTATGCCGTCTATCTCGGTTCTGGTTCGGGTACGCTGAACGCTGATACCGGGGATGATGTGCAGGGCCTCATCAGGGTCAACGCGCACAACGTGAACCTCGACGCCCAAGGTGGCAGCGCCATCTTCCGCTTTGAAGATGCTGCACCTGGCGCGGGTGTTTTCACGACTACGGTGTCGAATGAAGGGTCGGGTTGGTTTGTCGAAGACGAAGGCGGAGCGGCTCCTGTCTACGCGAGTGTCGACACCAATGACATCGCACTCTCAGGTGATGTCGTTGCCGCCTTCGGTAGCGCGGTGGGTAGCAGCGGTAACGCGCTAAGCTATGCCAGTTCGCCAGAAGTTGCGCAGGGCGCAACTTTTGCTGGGTTCCGGCCATTTGCTCTGATCAGCGCCGAGTATCGAGAGTTCGAATCCGATTCCAGTCCGGATACGGATGTGTCGATATTCAACGGAAGTGCCGGCTTTACAGGGCGTATGGACAACGGCCTTGCATTGGCTGTCGGCATGGGTGTGTTCTCGGCCGATGGAGATACTGATACCACAGACTTCGACACGACCGGCTTTTATTTTGACGCTGCTTTGGGCCGACAGGCGGGTGCCTACACGTTTGAAGCAGGGCTAGGGTATGGCTGGTTGTCGACGGATCGCAGCCGACAGATCGGCGGCAGCGACGATGCTAATGCGGACTATGACAGCAGGCTGTTTACCGCCCATGTCGCGGTCGAGCGTGATTTCGACATCAGCGGCGATTTCGGGCTGCTTGGCTTTGCGAATGCCCGTTACACCAACCAGCAGGACGACGGCTATACCGAAACCGGTTCAAGCGCGAACGCAACAGTTGGGGACGTGACGACTGAGGTCATCAAAGCGCAGTTGGGTGTTGAGGCCGAGAAGCAGTTTGCCAATGGCGGACTTCTGAGCGCGCAGCTAAGCGGTGTGCTTCGACGCGATCTTGGCAACTCCGAAACGGATGTAACGGTGTTCTCTTCAACCCAGTCGCTGGTTTTTGCGTCTACCGACTTCACAGGTGCGCGCATCGCAGTTGGGTATGAGAAGGATCTTGCTCAGGATATGCGTTTGGAATTGAACGCCGAGCAGGAGATCGGCAACGACGCACAGGGTCCATTTCTGCGCGCAGGCCTTCGTTGGTCTTTCTAACGACAAAACATTCTGCGGCATCCCAAGTGGTGCCGCAGAGCACTAACCCAGCTGGACGTCGCCCTGCTAGTACGCTGCCATTCGTTGGTATTGCAGCATCAAACAAAATGGGATCATCTGGTTTTTTCGCCGCCCAATGCACGAACGCCCGTTGTCGGAAAACGCTGCCATTCGCATCACCTTTTGCGAACAGGAAAGACGCGGACAAACTTGTCGTTGCTCGCTCTTTGACGCTGGGCCGCTTTTTGAAAGCGGCCTTTCAATACACTGAATTTAGTACCAGATTTAGCTGTTTGTATTCTAAAATGCCGAGCCTGATATTCGCTTAGAAATACTGATAAGATGACGTGTTTTAACCTTAGGTTGTATGTTCCAACATTTTAAGAGGAACATTCAATGACTTACCCCAACGCCTCAAAAGAACGTGGCGAACGTATTAGATATGCAATCAAGATAGCAGGGAAACCAAAACTGCTTTCACTTGCCGCAGAACTCAGTGTTTCACCGGCAGCACTTTCAAAGTGGAGATACGGGCATAGTTTTTCGCTCGAAAACATCTGCCGATTTGCCACCAGGCTCGATGTGTCCTTAGACTGGTTGCTTCTCGGGCTTGGCGAGCCGAAAAATCATCACGGCTTCGATCTTTCTCGAACAGAGCAGGAGCTTGTACTGCTACTCCGAATCCGCCCGAAACGATTCTCAAAGCTCCTGCTTAACCTAGTGCATGAGATACCTGAAACGTCGCAGGCGCCCGATCGGTAACCCATAGTGTAAGAAATTAGAACTGCCTGACCGGTAGCTGCATTTTCGCTCGACAAGCAAGAGGAGGCGAAGTGCCAAAGACCCTGATAAGCTGGAAAATTTGGCACTTCGCATTTTGGTTTTGTTTCAGATTACAACCCCGTTTCCCAACCTGCATTTTTACCAACAGAAAAAATTCCGGTCGATTTTACCATCAAGAAACACCCTTAAGTCGCAAACTTACATCTAAGTTTCTACGCTTGATTGTGCAGCGGTCGGCGAATTTGTCCCCCCATATCTATCGCGCCGGTCGCTGAGCAACCAATGCACATTGTGTGCACACATAGAGACTTCGGAGATTGAAATGACTACATATACTTTGGATATCAACATCGATTCACAAGGCCTGAAGCAAATCCAGGGCGAAACGATCAGCATTGCCAAGACGGTGACGACATCCTTGGTTGCAGGCAATCTGGCCACGGCCTGGATTTCATTCGAGCCAGCGCAGCATATTTCTGTCACGTGGGAAGAAGATTATTACATCTATGCTTCCACAAATATGGCCCAAGGTGGGGCAACTATCGGTTTATCGTCCAATACCGATGCGCCTGTGCAGTCGGGGTTGCTCTACACTTATGACTCGTCAGCCACTTTTTCATCCTCCGGTCAGGATACCGGTGGTGCCTTTGAAACCAAGAATGAGCAGCAATCGCCCAACGCTTGGACTATGGGGCTGGCACAGAAGGCCACAGTGAATGGCGGTGCCGTATCGATGGCCGCGCTGAATGCTGTGAAGGTGCCTTACAATCAGACTGCAAGCTTCACGCCGATCGAAAATGTTTCGATCTGGGTGTCATCCATCCAGAACAACGGTGTCGTGTTGTCACAAATCGCAGGCGACGCACTGCCCGTTCAACTTAGCAGTCAGAACTCCACGGCCAATATCGGCTACAACGACTCGAACAATACGTTCACCTTCGTGAGCTACGGCTGACATCGCGGATCGCGCGTCTTCGGAGAATACCCTCCGAAGACGTATCCGAGACCTTCAATCCAGCAGTCCGGCCATGTACCAGCTCGATATCAAAATCAGTACGTCCGATGTGTCAGCATTGACTTTAGCTGGCCAGAATGTGGCGATTGTCCAGGAAGTGTCGTCCGCTGCGTTCAGCGGCAACATTGCGGCCAATGTGGTACCCAGCGAGGTGCCCGAAGTTGTCTGGGTCACCGTTGCTCCGGCCGAAAACACAACACTGACCTGGGATTCGGGCGTTGTGATCTACCAATCCGATCAAGCGACCTGCGGCACCGCTATCGTAAGGTCAAATTCGGTGTCAAATGTGAGTACGGGTGCGGTGTATCCCTATTCCGACAGTGGCTTCGGACCGGTTCAAACACCCGGCGGGACTAACTCGACAACATACTATGTGTCGAACAATAGTTCACATTCGAGCCTGTCTTTTGGATTGGCTCGCGACTGCTCCCTGAACGGGAGCCCCATCAGCGGCGGCCCATTTGCAAACTCCAACCGTACAGTTCTAAACGGCGAGTACGGTAGCTTTCAGATTCAGGATCAAATCCACCTGTTCGCCGGATCGATTTCGGGGTTCGGCATCTTACAGAACACCGCGCTCATTAATTTTAGCACAACGCAGATTTCGGACGGGTGGCACGTCACCGCAACTTATTCGAGTGGGAAGTTCATCTTCAGCTGACTTCCCGAATTTCCCCCCAAACCGATAGGAGAAACACATGAAACATTCGGTTCAAGTCTTAACTCTTTGCCTGCTTGGCGCGGGCACAGCATCGCCTGGTTTCGCCAGTTGCAATGACGCGGATCTGTGCTCCGCAGCAGAGTGCAGGCATCGGCAAGCACATGTGCACCCGACATGCGATCAAAGACGGTCCTGTACAAATGTACTGCCGTCTGATCGTGCGACGCTTCAACTCTATAAGGCCCGCAATGAGGACTGCGCTGCTGCACGCGAATATGTTGCGGAGTGCTTTAGCGTGACCGACGCAGGCCATCAGGAAGCCATAGATTCCGCCCTGCGAGCCGCGAACATTTGCACGACCAAACTGGGTGATGACTGACATGGTCTTGCAAAACCCATCAGAGTATCGCAACAAATACTCCAATTTGTTTGGAAAGCTTTGATCGTGCAAACTAATCTACGCTGCGTATTGACGTAGAGGGTCAAGCCGGCTGATCCATCTAAACGATACGCTGATAGGGTGCCAAACACGCGGAGCAAAGCTTTATGAATTCTAAAAAATCCAGCTCTTGCCATAGCGCCACATTTTTTGATCTCCTCTCTCAGGACCCGACCCGCGAAGTCGCTCTGCCTGAAGAAACGCTTTTGTCCGATGTCTCCCACGTATTGACACGTCCCGCAGAGCTTGTGGCTTTTTGCGATTCTCACCCTGCGCGTCTTGGCTGGGCCGTTTGGCGGCTTTGTGATAGCTCGAGTTCACACTGCCTGTATCTGCTGACCGACCCGAACATTTCGTTGGAGATCCGCCGCCATCTGACGATTCATCTAAAGACGCTCTTCTTGGAGATTTTTAACCGTCATTGTGAACCGAAGACGCTTGAGTCTTTGATGGCACCTGGGCATCTGAACATGGCATGTTCCCTCTTTTGGGATATTTCACCTTTGGGTTCCGCAAAGGCCGCGGAAGCGGGCATTGCGCGGAATTGTACAGATGTAATGAAGTTTCAGCTCTCTCTCTCCAATCCCGCCTGCCGTGAAAGCGCGTTACTGGGGGTTGAGCAATGGATCGATGCTGAACCGCAACTAATGGCAGAGGTTTTGGATGGATTTGACGTTGAAAGCGAGCCTGTGGCTTCGCTTAAGACCCTAGCCGTGAATTTGATCTGGATTTTGGAATCTAAATTGAACGTTTGATCAGCTTCCTGTTCCTTGATCATCTGAATGATCTGTTCGTCGATGAATCTCGTCTTCATTTGTCCGTCCTTCAGTTGGCCAGACTCTACACAAAACTGGAGGAGATTCAGGGGCTCAGGTCCGTTTGTGGGAGCCGTAAATCTTGTGGTGCAGGAGAAATTGATGCATCCTGACTCTATGGGTCGAAACACTGGGCAGTGTATCACCTCTGTTTTGAAGGCTGAATGCAGAAAGCCTAGAGGTTCCGCTTCAACCTTGTTTGGTCTCCCCTATCCTTATAGTTAGCCCCCTCAATGCAACGACTGGATCAAAAATGCCTTCATACAAACGTCTCAGCCTAACTTTTTTCGCAGCCTTGTTTTGTGCCAGCGTGATGCTGTTCGAGGATATCGGCGAAGCAATGGGTGTTGCCTGGATTGAGGAATGGGACGACATTCATGTTTGGGAAGTATTGATCATGTTTTCCTTGTTTGGGGCAATTGCCGTGCTGGGGCTAGAGGTTCTGAAGCTGCGGCGGTATCAGAACAATCTTGAAGACAAGATCGCACGCGCATCAAGCGCCTTCGAGGAACTGTTGAACGCATATTTTGACGACTGGGCCTTTACAAGCGCCGAACGTGACGTGGCCCGGCTGCTCATCAAAGGTTGTTCAACAGCGGAAATGGCTGAAATCAGGAATGCCAAAGAAGGTACAATCAAGGCACAGACGAGTTCGATCTACAAAAAATCTGGCTACGCTAACAAAGCTCAGTTTTTGAGCGCGCTTCTCGAAGACCTCACGGACGCCGATTCATCTCACTCCACCAGGGCGGCGTGATCAGAATTAGAGGAATGCAGGTCCATATAGCCTCGCCCAGGTTCTTGTCTGAGACTTTAAGTGAGGTGGCTCATAAACTTCTGGCAGACAGCGCATAAACTAAAGGTTTATGCGGCCCATATGGCCGTATTCCCGCCCCTTTTGCCGCTATAACCCGGTTCGAACCTGTGTCACGTTGTGGCGCGGATCAGACCACGTGGGCAGAGCTGCAACGATGAACCCACGGGTTTCAGGACTGAAATCCTAAGCAAATGAGGCGGGAAAAGTGACAGTACAGCAGGATCGCGCAGCGGTGCGCGGGGGGCGTGTGACCAAATGGAAGGGTAAAGTCGCGAGCATCGCTCCCGCGTTGTTTATGGGATCGGTGTCGACGCTGGCGCTCTCGGCATCCGTGGTGCAATCAGATACCATAAATGTGCCGCAGAGCACCCCGTTTGTAAGCTCTTTGGATGAGGACCATACCGTGACGGCAACGGGTGCTATCCTTGTCGATCCGCTTTCAGGGCCGGGGCTGATGCAGATCAACGTTGGGGACTATTCAAGCACCCTGAGCAACGAAGGCACGTTGGTATCTACATCGGGCCTGGTGCGTGACCGGGCAGGAATCCTGATGGGCGGGGATGTCTCGGGTTCGGTTACGAACTCCAATATCATCAGGCTGGGTGAATCCGCTGGCGACAGCGCTGATCTGAGGGGGATTAGCGTGGTGGGCGATGTTGCCGGTACTGTCAGCAATATGGGAACGATTCAGATCGCGAACTCTGCGCTGACATTCGGAACGGCTGCTGGTATCTCGGCAAACTCGGTCTCGGGCACTGTCAGCAACAGCGGCACGATTGACGTGAATGTCGACGTAAGTACGCGGGCTCTGGCCAATGGAATCGAGATCAGTACGGTCGACGGCACGATACGCAATTCGGGTCTGATAACGGTGCGGGTGCAAACGCAGGGATCGATTGCGTCTGCTGATGGCATTCAATTATCTGATCTGAACGGCACCCTTGAAAACACTGGGCGTATTGTTGTGGACGCTGTCAGCGATGCGAACGCAACTGTTGACGGGATCAGCGTGAGCAATCTGAACGGTACGCTGATCAACTCTGCCGCCATCGCTGTGACAGGTGTTTCAGCGGGGAGCGTCAACGGGGACGTGATAGAGGCGCTTGATATCCAAGGGCGTTTCGAGAACCACGGTGATCTGACGATTTCGTTGGCAGGCGGCAGCAGTACAGGGGCCTCTTTTGACATTATCGAGGCGCTGACTATCGGTGGTAGCTTTCTGAACACGGGTACACTGTTGGGCGTCGCACGGGCGGGTAGCGCACAAATTGATGGAATCGACGCAGGACGTGTGTCCGCAGGCGGCAGCTTTAGCAACACGGGCAACATCACAGTCCAGGCTATGGGCACAAGCGCCAACGCTTCTGCTGACGTGCTAGATTTTGCCAACATTGACGGAACAGTTCAGAACAGCGGCACCCTTACAGCAAACGTAACTGCTACGTCTGCGGCTTCGGTTCGTGGTATTCGAACACGGGATATTGATGGATCATTTAGCAACAGTGGCAACATCACGGTTGCTGCCAGCTCTACGGGCTCTGTTGCCTCGGCCTTGGGGATTGAGACAGCTGATATAAACGGCGCTTTCGCAAATAGCGGCAACATCTTTGCGCAGGCCGATGGGACAACCGCCTTCGCCGCTGGAATATCCGGCGGTCAGGTTGATGTCGCCGGTACTGTCACCAACAGCGGTAGCCTGACAGTGAATGCTTTTGGTAGCAGCTCAGCCCTTGCCGCAGGTATTCGGCTTTCAAATATTGGCGGTTCGCTCAGCAATTCTGGGGTGGTTACAGCCACCGCCAATTCGGACAGGTTCTATGCATCAGCGTTGGGCCTCAGTCTCTCGGGCATTGATGGGACCTTCGAAAACACAGGCACGATTGGGGCCACCGCTATATCGCATGGTACCAGTGCATCCGCTACCGGAGTTACAATGCCTTCGATCAACCTGGGCGCAACAGTTCTCAATTCTGGAACAATTGCCGCCTCGGCTTCCGCGAACAGCTCGGCTGACGCTCACGGAGTCTCTGCCGTTTTCTTACGCGGTACACTGCAAAATGCGGGTACAATTTCGGTCAAAGCTGAAAGTTCCGGAACCAACGCCAGTGCCGAGGGGATCACGTCGCTCTTTGTTTTTGGAGAACTAAGTAATACTGGTACGATCACGGTTGCGGCGCGTACATCCGGCAGCTCGGCTGATGCCATTGGCATTTCACCTGCGAATGTGCTGGCAGGCGGGCTGGTTTCCAACAGCGGCGTGATTCGGGCCTCTGCCACAGCCAGCGCATCTTCCAGCGCCACAGCCTTGGCTGTGGGTCTGTTGACGGATAGCGTTTCCGGAGAAGTATCTAACTCAGGCACAATCGACGTAGTCGCCCGGATCAGTGGTAATGCGACCGGGACCGCGCAGGCCTACGGTATTCAAGCTGGGTCTCTGGCCGGAACACTCGATCATACCGGAACGATCAACGTGCAGGCAGAGGCCGCAAACGCGGAGGCTTATGGTATTTATGTCGACAATCTGACGGGTACGCTGGATGTCACGGGCGATATCTCAGTATCCGGTTCTGGCAGAAACTATGGTATCTATCTGGATAGCGGCTCAGGTACGTTGAACGTTGAAACCACCGCTACAATTGACCAGACCATTCGAGTTGCGGCCCACAATGTGAACCTCACACATGTCGGGCAGGATGCCGTCTATCGTTTTCAGGACGATGACACGGCCAATGGGACGTTTCAGACCATTGTAACGCGCCCGTCTCAGGGCTGGTTCATCGATGGTCAAGGTGGAAGCGCTCCGGTCTATGCGAGTTTTGACGCCGAAAACATCCAGCCGAACATTCAGCAAAGCTTCGATATTGCACGGCTGTCCTATACGCTTGCAGATCAGATTGGCACCGCACCGTCTTTCGGCGACAATGTTAGACTCAGCACACGCGGTAGCGGTCCGATTGAGGGTTTCCGCCCCTTTGTGTTGGTCAACGGCAGCCGCAGCGACGCGGATGCAGATGGTGACACACCAGATCTTTCCTCTAACATGTGGAACGTCACTGCGGGGCTGACCCGCGATTTGGGGGCTGGATTGCGATATGGGTTCAGCGCCAGCTATCTAAAAAATGACGGCAACTTTGGCGCTAATGATTTCGACACCTCTGGGGGTTATGTCAGCGCAATTGTGGCGCAGAATTTCGGCTTTGCCGACCTTAGCTTTGGGTTGGGATATGGCAACCTCGACACAAAGCAAACCAGACAGGTCGCGGGTTCTAATGATGCCGACGCCAGCTATTCCAGCGATATCATAACCGCTTTGATCGCTGCAGAACGGGAGTTTGCCCTGAGCAACGGAATGGAAATTACTCCTCGCGCAAGCTTTCTTTATGGTCAGCAGAAACTTGATGGCTATACGGAAACGGGCTCGGCATCCAATGCTACAGTGGGTGGTCAAGACATAACGTTCAACGAAATTCGTATCGGCGGTCTTCTGTCGACCTCAGTTGCTGGCGGAACGCTGTCGGCGTCGCTTACTGCGGTTCGTCAGGACGCGGATGCACCAACATCTATCGATGTTGCCATCTTCGGGAATACGCTCACTCTGGCTTCGACCGGTAGCGGTGTTGATACTTTTGGCGAACTTGGTATCGGTTATGAAAAGGCGTTCGATCATGGCGGTAACTTCTTGCTGGAGGCCCGTTCAACCATTGCCGCAGATGTTTCTACCCAAGCGATTTGGGCCTCGTATGAATGGCGGTTCTGAGGCGGGCTGAGTTTGCGCCCCCCAAGAATTCTGGGTAACACTGCCCAGAGTTCTTCGGTATTCGTATCTCGAAGTATGCTGGTCCCTGCACGGGGCCAGCAAATTAGTTTCAGGTTCCTAAATCGGAGATTGGAAGTCTCAGGATGTCTCAGGGCAAGGAAATGTCGGTTCAGGACGCCTTTCGGCATGGTATGGCACTTTATCAGGATGGTCAGCTGAAGCTGGCTGTTCAGCTCTTCTCTGAAATCGTTCGGGCGGTTCCGCAACACGCAACAGCCCACCAGATGCTGGGTTTGATCGCCTTTCAGACAGGCCAGATTGAGCCTGCCGTCAAAGCGATGACCGAGGCGGTCCAACTGCAGCCCAACAATGTAAACTTTCTGACCAATTTCACCGAAATCCTTCGTTCTGCGGGTCGTCTGAACGAAGCGTCAGAAATCGGTAGGCGCGCCGTCAGTTTGGCACCGGGAAATGCTGCAGCGCACTCTAATCTGGGCCTTGTCTATTATGATCAGGAGAAACTGGTAGAAGCAGAGGCCTCTCAGGAACGAGCGCTAGCGCTGGACCCAGAACTTGATCGGGCCATAAACAATCTCGGAAGTATCGCGCGTGACAACGGGAAGCGAGACAAAGCGGTGGAGTATTATCGCAAGGCCCTTAGGATTAATCCGGGCTCGTCTGAATCCGCCAACAACCTGGTTTCGGTTTTGATAGAGGCAGAGAATGTCGTCGAGGCGCGTCGCGCGGCGGAAGAACAGCTCGCACGGTTCCCTCATGATGCAGAACTACATCGCAATTCTGGACGGGTTTTCTTGCTGGAAAACAACCTGGACAAGGCGGAAAATTCCTTCCGGACTGCGATCTCGCTGCAAGACGACAAAGCTGACAGCTATGTCGGGTTGTCGCAGGTTCTCTTTGAAAAAAACCACCCTAAGCTTGCGTTAATTGAGGCAGAGCATGCCTTGCGACTAGATCCGGAAAGTGCGGCGGCGTGTCATCAGATCGGTTTGTCCAAGGCGCATCTTGGCGATACCGAGGTCGCAATTGGCTTTCATGAGAAAGCACTGGGCCTGAAACCGAGTCTGTCATCCAGCCGCATGGCGCTTGGGTATTTGGAAATCGAACGTGGTAACTTCGAAGACGCGCGCGCGCATTTTGAACTGGCCGCAGAAACGACTGACGACCAGCTGAGCGCCACAATTGCACTGGCAAAACTAGAGAAAGTGACTCCGGACAGCGCCGTTTTCTTGACACTGGAGGACGCACTGCCAAACGCTTCATCAATGCTTCCGCAGAAGGCTGCAGCCTATCACTACGCCTTGGGCGAGTGCTACGAAAGACTGAAGCGTCATGATGATGCTTTTGAGCAGTTCAAACGCGGTGCTGATATCAAGCGGTCACTTACGGACTATGACCCAGCAGAAACCGACAGCCTGACAGATGAACTGATTGCAACTTTCGATCACTCCATGATCGAGCGGTTGCAAGAGTATGCTATTTCAAGCGACCGACCGATCTTTGTGCTGGGGATGCCACGCTCGGGCACAACGCTGACCGAGTCCATCCTGAACGCGCATCCAAAAATATTTGGAGCAGGCGAGTTGAATGATCTGCAAAACATATTTGGTAGGCTTGGTGATGCAGGCAGCAACGTGCCAACAGCGGTTAAGTCCGCAAGCGGTGATAAGTTGAGGCAAAGGGCACACGACTACGTCGATGCCTTAACCCGGCACGCGCCCGACATGCCGCATATCGTAGATAAGATGCCCGCTAACTTTCAACTTACCGGGTTGATCCACGCATTGATGCCGAACGCCAAAGTCATTCACGTCGTACGGAACCCGTTCGATACCTGTTTGTCCTGCTATACAAGGCTTTTCGAACGTAGTCAGCTTCACAGCTATGACCTTGTTGAGCTTGGTCGCTACTACAATAACTACATGCGCATCATGGATCACTGGCTTCGCGTCCTACCTAAGGATGCGTTTTACACTATCGAGTACGAGGCGTTGATTGACGATATCAATACTGAGGCGCGCCGATTGATCGATTACTGCGGTTTGGCTTGGGACGACGCATGTCTTGAGTTCTACAAAAGTAATCGTCGTGTACGCACCGCGAGCGTTCAACAGGTGCGACAGCCGTTGTACTCATCATCCAAAGAGAAGTGGCGGAAGTATGAGACGCAGCTTCGCCCGTTGGTGGACACGATCAATGGCGCTTAGCGATAGGGGTACTAACTTCATCAGTACCTTCAGTTTGACGTGAGTTCCCCGAAAACTGCGATCTGCACATATTGTAGCATCGGTTTTCTTCGGGCTCGTCACGGCCCAAAGCGGTAGGGTCAGGATTCATAACCAGTAAGGGCCGCCCCCATCAAGCAGGTCGTGGATGTAGCCTAAACCGTTCTGTCAAATCTCTGGAGCGTCCTCGGGTGCAGCGTTCGAGGCCACTCTGACAGATTGCCGCAACTGGTATTGATCCCGCAGATGAACTGCGGTCTGGTCGATGCTAGGATAGACGGTCGTGGCATTGATATTAATCCGGTCGAGTTGAGCTAGTATGTGCTCTTTTGCACGAACCGTGACTCGACTGATTTCGATCCCGTCCTGGCCCGCATCGGGTAGTGTCGCCTCTTGCCCGAACAACAAAAAGGCGCCGGATTGCGATTTGATGCGCGTATTGGTTTGCTTGGCTTTCACGCAAATGATGGACCCAAGATCGTCTGGGACGATCCGGCCCTCAAAGAAGCCTTTCTCTGACTTGATGTGGTGAAGCAGCTTTCCGACTGCGTCGGTCTCATTGAAAGTTTCCAATTCGAGGCTGAGATTAATGTCGTTCTTCTGCGCGTAGGTAAGGTTAGAGAGGTTCGACAGGCAACTAACAGTATCGGAGTCGTAGTATTTCACGCCACTCGATCCGACATGAAAGACGATTACCTCACCGTCTGTCTTAGGCTTGCTGGAGCAGGCGAAAAACAATGCCACCAGCGGATTACCGGAGATGTCAAGCAGCCGCGTCGGCAAACCGTAGTGCTGCATTCGCACAAGGCGGTCGAAGCAATACTGGTCGCCCTGGAACTCATCATGATGCGCGATTAATAGCTCTTTGCACAGGCGATCCTCGCTTGGCATGAATTGCCAGTCGCCGTTATCCCATTTGCGCAGAAGCGAAGGTGTAAGTTCATAAGTGGCGTCGCTGTGGCCACGGAAGAAAGTCTCTGTCGACGGTTTTACCGGCGAAGCGTAGAGCAATTGAAGGAACGTCTCTACGCTCTCCGCTACGCCAAGGATCTTCTTGTCGCGCGGTGGGGGCAGAATTGCTGCCCCGACTACAGCGGTCGCCTCGAGGTTCGCGATTAGATCAGCAAGATCGGGTTTGCAATTGGCCAATCTGGACAGCACTTCTTGCGCGTCGCCTTCCCGGACTGCCCAGTGTGTGCGGTAAAGTTGGAATTTATCTGCGCCGAAAATCGATCCGGCTGTCTCCATGTCATCGAAGGTAACTTCGCCAAAGTCGATCTGCGTCTCGAAGGTCACGGAGACCTCCTTGCGCCCACTTGTGATGTTGGAGATTCGGCCATACTTGATAAGCATAGAGACTGCGTTTCCGGCAGGCTTTATCTCGCTACAGAGAAATGTTGGCAGTGTTTCGAGAAAAGCGGTGGCATCGACATCGAGGTTTTCAAGCCGCTTCTCCGTGTCAGAAGGCGTGTATTCGAACATACGACCTCGGAGCATTGTGACGACATCGACGTTCCCTTCGACTTTTTCCCAATTGCCGAATGAGATGTAGTTGAAGCTTTCCGCCATTCGTCCAATTCCTTGCGCCTGCCAAGTCGTTTAACGCGACGCCAAACCGGACGGTATTTCCATCGACATCACACCTGTGGCTCACGTTACCGCTATCTTGGGATGAAAGAAATGTCGCTCATCCGCATAGACACGCCAAATCTCTGCCCTGGCCATCGATGAGAAGTACTTGCTGCGCAATCAGTAACCTTAGGATCGCGATTAAGGGGGGGGCGTGGTGATCGATCGCGCACTTTGCCAGAAAACATCGATTGAGCCACAAAGCGGAAGGAACACGCGAATTAAAGGAAGAACTATGGAGAATTTTCCAGTTAGGATTTGGTGGAGCCTAGGGGAAACGCCGCCGAACGCCTAATGTACTGTTAGTAAACATTATTGTAGTGTGTTGGTTTGCAGTGTGTCTCACCCTAGTGTCACACCAATGCTTAGGCAACTCCTATTGATCACGTTCGCTCAGGCAGAATGGCATAGTGCAAAGTAGTTTCCTCCGCGAAGTCTCTAGTGATCTGGCCTGCGAGGTCTGTACCCCGGTATTGTGTGCACTGTCGTCGTCCATGCATGCGAAATGCACATAGGTTGTGTGCAGCCCCTATTGCTTGCAGGTGTTTGGTGTTTTGCCGTCCTGAATGGCTGTCACTTTTCACTGGATAAAGTCTCTCCGTCATCCCAGTATCAACCATAACGTGCAGTGCGTCTGCGGGCTTCTCTGCATGTGTTTTGAACTAAACCATTTACAAGGTCCGATCCTGTGGAAGTATTGATACTGCTTGTCGGTGCGGGGGTAGTTGTGTGGTTCGTTGTGCGTAGCAAACACCAGCCCTACAGAAGCACTAAGCCTACCTACCAGCCAACGTCGGACTTAAAGCCAAAACAACACGCTTCCCGCCCCCAAGTGGTTCAGCAGCCCCCGCGCTTCGATGCTGGCAGTGCCGTACCAGAACCCACGCAAAAGGTGTTGGAAGGCTCAGCCTATGTTGTGGACGGCGACACGATAAAAATACAGAAAACACAAGTGCGCTTGTTTGGGGTAGATGCGCCTGAGATCAACCACCCTTACGGCAAGAAGGCCAAGTGGGCTTTGGTATCCCTCTGTGCGGGACAAAAGGTGAGGGCGGAGGTAACTGCTGAGGATACCCACGGTCGTACGGTGGCAAAGTGCTATCTTGAGGATGGGCGCGACCTGTCTGCAGAAATGGTCAAGCTTGGGATGGCGATAGACTGGCCCAAGTTCTCAGATGGTAAGTACAGCGCGCTTGAACTTCCTGATGCAAGAAAGAAGTTGTGGTTAGCTGATGCTCGGCAAAAGGGACGAATGAAGGTTCGGGAGCAATTTGAAGCAAAGCAAGCCGCGCGCAATCAAAACAAGTAGAGAGCCTCGACTGTGCCAATAGTATATGTACTGACTAACCCAGCTTTGGACGGTTACGTGAAGATCGGAAGGACTATCGACCTCACACAGAGGCTTAGGCAATTGGATAATACCAGCGTCCCTCTACCGTTTCGTTGCGTGTATGCGGTGGACGTTCCGAATGAAGCCGAAGCAGAAAGATTGCTCCACCAAGCCTTCGCAGATCACCGTACTCGTCCAAACCGGGAGTTCTTTAAAATCGACCCACAACGTGTGATCGCCGCCATGAAATTGACGGGCGGCAAAGACGTCACACCGAAGGACGATATCGCAGAGGACGACATAGGCATCGAGGCTCTTTCGAAAGCGGTGTCAAAGAAGCGTAACTATGTGTTCGACAATGCAGGTGTGAAAGTCGGTGATGTGCTCACATACTCGGGCGACGACAGCATCACTGCTGAAGTCGTGACACCGAAGAAGATACTGTTCGAAGGGGAACCGATGAGTGTCAGCAAAGCTGCACTGATCCTGCTGCACCGTGACGGCTACTCATGGAAGTCCGTCAATGGTTGGCAGTACTGGGGACTTGACGGTCAAACACTGTCAGAGCGGCTCAATACGCATCAAGCAGGTGACAATGACGAGGGGGATGAGTGAAGTACTGACCGCCGAGGGCAATAGAGTCTTGAAGACCGTTGTCACAAATGCAGGGAAACTGTGCGACAGGGTTTAGAGTAGGCAGACCGGAAGACATTGAAATCAGATAGATAAGCTGCTTGCTTGTTTAGTGTATATACCAAGTATATCCAATTGATGTGTAGCCTCAGTTAACTATGCAGGTGATTTGCACTAGGGAGCTATATATGGATATTGATTGGATATGCTATGTATATACACATGATATAATATATAAGGTATGCACCTAGGTATTCATACTATTAGTATATATCAGGTATATACATCTAGCTATAGAGCCTTGGTTTATAATACAGGGTATACTAGTCGGTATTCATACTATGTGTATGTTAAAGGTATATATCTATTAGTATATTTAAGGTATCAACCAGACTATGAGCCTTGGTGTTTAGTATCGGTATATACAACCGGTATACATACTATGAATATCAACTATGATGATAATCTATGTATATACATCAGGTATACATATGCAGTGTGATTACATACTGGTATACAATCTAGTTATTAACCGTGCAGCGGCAGACAGATGACGGATTTGGATCATCTGGCCGATTTGGTTTTATTCAATTGAGGGAGGGGTAAGCCAATATCAGCAAATATGCACATGAATTGCAAAGAAGATAGATCATCCGACAAAATCGCACATCTGTGCAGATTCAGAAAAGGCAATACTTTGCCCCTCCCGGCAACCGGATCAATCCTACTCAAGGGCAGAAGCTGTCAACTTTGGCGTGTTTTGAGTATCCGGTACACAGATGCTCGGCTAATACCTAGGTTTTGGGCGATCTTGGTAGCGCCAACGCCTTCACCCGCCAACGCCAATACCTCGTCTGACTTTTCCAATGCAGTTGGCTTGCGCCCTTTGTATTTCCCGGCAGCTTTAGCCTTGGCGATGCCTTCTCGCTGCCGCTCAAGCATGATCTCACGTTCAAATTCAGCGACGCTGCCCAGCAGGTTCAGCATCAGCTTGCCTTGGGCTGTGGAAGTGTCGAGACTAAGCCCCAAGATGGTCAAGTGCGCCCCAACGGCGTCAAGCTGGCTACGGATTTCCATCAGGTGGGCCATAGAGCGCGCCAGACGGTCTAGTTTGGTGACTACTAGGTGATCACCCTCTCGGATGAAGTTGAGCGCCTCTATGAGCTTCTCACGCGCTCTCACATCCACAGAGGATACCTGTTCGGTGAATACCTTCTCGCATCCGGTCTTTTCAAGTTCCCGTAGTTGAGCATCTAGCCCAGCCGTTTGATCCAAAGTGGAAGTCCTAGCATAGCCAACAAGCATGATCTGTTCCGTCTCTCAAAGTCATAGATATTGAGATACATACTGTCTCAAAAGCCGAAGTCAATATCTGTGAGACATGATTTGCGTGTGTGCTACTTGTGTCGCTAGGGCAGGGTTCAACGAGACAACCCGAAGGGTCCTACGTGTGGTGTTTGGTCTAGTATGGGGTCTTGGTCTTGTGTCGGGCAGGGGCCAACGGAAGTAATAAATGCCGTGTCTGGACAGTGAGAGGTACGCATACAGTTTCATTTTGTGTCACACCTGTGTGTCACACCGCTCTAATGCTTGCTATCTAGTTGTTCTGTTAGGTTTTGGTGGAGCCTAGGGGAGTCGAACCCCTGACCTCTTGCATGCCATGCAAGCGCTCTCCCAACTGAGCTAAGGCCCCATCTAGATACTGCCGCAGCAGTGGGCGGACGTTTATGAGACGGCGGCGGTGAGTGCAAGTCCAAAAATGGAAACGCGCCAAACTTTCCGTCAGCATTCTAGAGATGTCCCGAGGCCGCTTCTGGCCGCCTCGGGGCACAGATCAGTTTTCGTCTTCCGAAGACATATCCTTGATGTCATCCAACGACACGTCATCGTTGCTGTCATCGTCATCATCCAGCAGATCGTCGTCAAGATCCACATCAACGTCTTCGTCATCTTCCAGTACCAGATCGTCTTCGGACGCGTTCTCGCGCGCTTTGGCCGTTGCCGCATCTTCGGCATCAGCTGCGATCATCCGGCTTTTGCCGGTTACAAGTTCCACAACCTCGCCCGTGTAGGGGCTGACGATCGGGTCTTTATTCAGGTCATAAAACCGCTTACCGGTGGTCGGGCAAACGCGCTTTACACCCCATTCTTCCTTGGGCATGTCAAATCCCCTTGATATCAGGTGAGTCGTCTTAAAGATTCAGTTCACCTGCCACAGGCGGCGGGCACTGTCAAAGCCTTTGCGCGGAAGAGGTCGGTATATGGGAGAACATGCGTTGCCGGGTACGCCGCCTGTACCACTGACGTTGCGCAAATCGGCGCGGGCGCGGCGGATCAGCCTGCGGATTTCCCAATTGGATGGGCGGGTTACGCTAACTTATCCGCATGGCGTGCCCGAGACAGAGGCGCTGAGTTTCGCGCTCAGCAAAGAGGGCTGGATTCGACGGCATCTGGAAAGTCAACCCGACCCCGAACAAGTGCGCGTTGGCGGCATCATCCCGGTTGAAGGGCGCGAACGTCGAATCGTAGGCGCAACGGGCCGGCGGGTTTTGTTGAGCGAAAACGAAGTTGCTATTCCATCCGGGTCAGAAGGGCGCCGTCTGGCCCGGTTCTTGAAGGAACTTGCGCGGGATCGGCTGACCGAAGCTTGCGATGACTATGCCGCCATTCTGGGGCGCTCCTACAATAGCCTGACTCTGCGAGATACACGCTCGCGCTGGGGGTCGTGCAGTTCCGATGGGGGCTTGATGTTCTCGTGGCGGCTGATCCTCACGCCGCCCGAGGTTCTGCATTATGTCGCGGCGCATGAGGTGGCGCATCTGGTTGAGATGAACCATTCGCCCGCGTTCTGGGCGCAGGTCGATCGCATTTTTGGGCCCTATGACACACCGCGCCGCTGGTTGCGCGAGCATGGCGCGACCCTACATCGATACCGTTTTGATGCCGATGCGAGTTGACGCTGCGGTTTTTTGTGATCACAAGAGGCCATGTTAGCGACACGTCCCTCAGATTCTCAAATCGCAACGCATGATCGTGTGTACCGCGCCCTGCGGTCCCGAATCTTGCACGGAGAAATTTCGCCGGGTGAGGCGCTGACGCTGCGAGGGATTGGCAAAGAATTCGACGTTTCGATGACCCCCGCGCGCGAGGCTGTGCGGCGTTTGGCGGCTGAAGGTGCTTTGATCCTGTCTTCGTCGGGACGCGTGTCGACACCAGAGCTGACGAATGACCGGATCGAAGAGTTGGCGGCACTGCGGGCGTTGCTAGAGGTCGAACTGGCCAGCCGCGCCTTGCCGCGCGCGCATATCGCGCTGATCGACCGTTTGCATAGCATTAATATGACCGTTGCCGAGATGGTAACGAAGCGCGATGCTGTGGGATACATCCGGTCCAATCTGGAGTTTCACCGCACGCTTTACCTGAGGGCCCAAGCCCCCGCGATGTTGGCCATGGCTGAAACCGTATGGCTGCAGCTTGGCCCTACGATGCGTGCACTTTATGGCAGGCTGCGCCGTACAGAGCCGCCGCATTATCACAAGTTGATCATAGCCGCGCTCAAGGCCGGGGATGAGCCCGGTCTGCGCCTTGCCGTGCGTTCGGACGTGACACAGGGCTTACGATTGCTGGTCAGTTAGGCGATGAACCGCCGACCTGTCGAATTCGCACCTGACCCTTGCTGTCGTTCTGGTTTGCACGCGCGCTCTGCGCTAGGCTGAGGCAAATCACAAACAAGAGCAGATGTCAGACATGTTTAATCGACGGACCTTTTCTATCGGCCTTGGCGCGGCGGTGCTGGCGGGGTGCAGCAGCGGGGGGGCTCCGGCACGGGCGCCCGCATCACGCATGCAATCTGTCCCGAATGCAGGATATGACGCCTGGGTTGCTGGTTTCAAAACCCGAGCGTCTTCACAGGGTATCTCGCAATCCACCCTGAACCGCGCCTTTCAGGGGGCAGGTTATCTGCCCGGCGTGATCGAGCGTGATCGCAATCAGGTCGAGTTCAAACGCTCGCTCGAAGATTATCTGGCCATCGCCGCCTCGGATGAACGGATCAGCACCGGCCGACAGATGCTGCAGCGGTACAATGGCACACTTTCTCAGATCGAAGCACAGTATGGCGTCGACAAAGAAGTCGTGGTGGCCGTCTGGGGGCTTGAAAGCCGCTATGGCGCGCGGCGCGGGGATGTGCCGGTGATCTCGGCCACGTCCACGCTGGCCTATGACGGGCGGCGCGGTGCGTTCTTTGAAAAACAGCTGGTGGCAGCGCTGCGTATCATCCAGGAGGGCGATACCTCAGCCGCAAACATGACCGGCAGCTGGGCCGGGGCGATGGGCCATACACAGTTCATCCCGACTTCATATCTGGCCTATGCGGTTGATTTCACGGGTGACGGACGGCGCGATATCTGGTCCGAGGACCCGTCGGACTCTCTGGCCTCAACCGCGGCCTATCTGGCGCGTGCGGGTTGGGTGCGTGGGCAGCCTTGGGGTGGGGAGGTTGGCACCGTAACTGGCACGCCCAATGCAGTGATACAGCCACAGGTGCCAGGCCCCAAAATTGCGGTGTTCCGCAATTTCAACGTGATCAAGCGTTACAACAATTCGGACAGCTACGCGATTGGCGTCGGGCATTTATCCGATCGGATCGCCGGAGGGGCGCCGTTCCAAGCCTCGTTCGGGCCGGATGCAACGGGCCTGACTCTTGAGGATCGGAAGGAACTGCAACGCCGCCTGACAGCAGCCGGTTACGACACCCAAGGCGCCGATGGGGTGATCGGCAAGAATACCGAGGCCGCGATCAGCGGCTATCAGCGCGCCAGTGGCCTGCCCGTGACAGGCACGCCATCGGTCGAGCTATTGCGTCGTTTGGGTGGCTGACGGTTTAGGCCGCCAGCCCCTTTGAGCCAATATCCAGGAACTTCTGACGGCGGTCCTTGATCAGGGCCGCCGCATCTTTGCCATCCAGCTCTTTCAGCATGGCGGCAATGGCGTCGCGCACAGCTTCAACCGCCTCGGTGCGGCCCCGGTGGGCCCCGCCTTTGGGTTCGGGGATGATCCGGTCACATACGCCCAGCTTGTGCAGGTCTTGCGCGGTTAAGCGCAGCGCTTCGGCGGCCTCACGCATTTTCTCGGCATCTTTCCACAGGATCGAAGCGCAGCCTTCGGGTGAGATCACCGAATAGACCGAATGTTCCAACATCGCGACGCGGTTTGCAGTGGCAAAGGCCACGGCCCCGCCGGACCCACCTTCGCCGATGATGACCGAGACCAGCGGTACACCGATCTTCAGGCACATCTCGGTCGACCGGGCTATTGCCTCAGACTGACCGCGTTCTTCGGCCCCTTTGCCGGGATAGGCGCCCGCAGTGTCGATCAGGGTGATAACCGGCAGACCAAAGCGACCAGCCATTTCCATCAGGCGCACGGCTTTGCGATACCCTTCGGGGCGGGCCATACCGAAATTTCGCTCGATCCGCGATTTGGTATCCGAGCCCTTTTCATGGCCGATCACCATCACTGGCTGATCATTGAACCGGGCTAGCCCGCCAATCACGGCCAGATCGTCGGCAAAGTTCCGGTCCCCCGCCAAAGGCGTGAATTCGGTGAACAAGGCATCGACATAGTCGTTGCAATGGGGGCGTTCGGGATGACGCGCTACCTGGCATTTCCGCCAGGGGGTCAGATCCGCATACAGCTCTTCCAGCAGCTTGGCGGCCTTGGTATCCAGCGCGGCGGCTTCTTCGGCCACATCCATTTCTTCATTGGCGCGGGCCAGCGCGCGCAACTCTTCCGCTTTGCCTTCGATCTCGGCCAAGGGTTTTTCGAAATCCAGATACTGGGTCATGCCGCCTCACCTGCGTGAAATTTCCTAGCTATATGCCGTGTGGCTGCCCCGGATGCAACTCAGCAAGATTTGTGGTTCAAGAATATGCAAGTTCAGTCGGGCGAGGAAGAAAGGGAAGACACCAATGGTGACCCGCTACGAAGACCGAGTGCTGCGCGTTCTGACATATATTCATGACAACCCCGCAGGGGACCTGTCACTGGATGCGTTGGCCGATGTCGCCGCCATGTCGCGGTTCCACTGGCATCGCGTGTTTCGGGCCCTGACGGGCGAGACCTGCGCGCAGGCGGTGCGACGGTTGCGTTTGCATCGCGCCGCAACCTGGCTGTTGCAATCCGATAGGCCAGTGCCGCAGATCGCAGCCGAGATTGGGTATCCCAATCTCAAGTCTTTTACACGGGCCTTTTCTCAGGCCTATGGCAGCAGCCCTGCCGCGTTTCGCAAGACAGGCCAAGTTCTTCCGTCGCATCCACATCTCAAAACCGGAGAATATCCCATGTATCCTGTGACGACGCGAACAGAACCCACCCGCCGCATTATTGCTCTGCCTCACAAAGGCGCTTACTCCGAAATCGGTAGAAGTTTTGAAGCCTTCGGCGCCCTGTGCGAATCCCGACAATTGTGGCCCAAGATGGGCCCGGTGATCGGAATTTACCTGGATAACCCTGAAGCGGTGCCCTCGGATCAGCTGCGCAGTTACGCCGGCGCTGAATACCGCGGTGGTGAAACGCCCGAGGGTATGGAAGGCATGAACATCCCGGGTGGGAAAACGGCGGTACTGACGTTCAAAGGCCCGTATTCCGGCATTCATGCGGCCTATGACAGCCTGTTCGGAAATTGGCTTCCGACCTCGGGTGAGGAACCGGCGGATCAACCATGTTATGAGGTCTACCTCAACGATCCGCGTGAGACCGCACCCGAGGATTTGCTGACGGAAATCTGCCTGCCGTTGAAGTGATCAGTTAGGCCAAAGAACTGGATAGAGCGATGCAACCAGCAGCGCGGCCATCGTCCAGTTGAACACCACCAACCGGCGCGGATTCGTCAGGAACCGCGCCATTTGTTGCCCCAGTACCGTCCACGTGCTGACCGAGGGCAAGTTGACCGCCCCAAAAACAAGCGCGACGATGAGGATGACATTCAGAGTCTGGCCCGGCGCATAGGCGGTTGTGGCAGTCAGGGCCATTGCCCAAGCCTTTGGGTTGACCCATTGGAACGCGGCCGCTTGCATAAAGGTCATCGGCGTACCGACCTCGGCACTGTTCTCAGTTGGGGCTGCATGCGCGATCTTCCAGGCCAGGTACAGAAGATATACGACCGAGGCGATTTTCAGTATCGTGTAACTGATGGGATACTGATTGAACATTTGCACCAGGCCAGCGCCCACCAGCAGAACCATAAAGGTAAAGCCCAGACCAATCCCAAGCATATGCGGGATCGTCCGGCGAAATCCGAAATTCGCGCCCGACGCCATCAGCATCAGGTTATTCGGCCCCGGTGTGATTGAAGATACGAAAGCAAAGGCAATCAGGGCGAGCAGGATATCATAGGTCATGGGACGAATATTTGCGGCAATTTGCGCAAATGAAATTGCGTTCTTGTGCGTTATTGCCATAAATTCACAATGAATGGCGAAAATTGATCAAATAAACCGTGATATATTGCGTGAACTGACTGCGGATGGGCGCATTAGTAATCTGGAACTGGCGGATCGCGTTGGTCTGTCCCCCTCAGCCTGTTTGCGACGGGTACAGGAGCTTGAGAAGGCCGGGGTGATCTCGGGCTATCGCGCTGTCTTGAACCCGGTTGCGCTGGGCAAGGGCTTCGTCGCCTATATCGGCGTCGGATTGGGTGAACATACCAAAGCGGCCCAGGAAGGGTTCGAGCGTGCGCTGCAGCGTGCGCCCGAGGTTGTCGAATGTCACAACATCACTGGAACGATCGAATATCTGCTGCGTGTCGAGTGCGCCGACCTGCCATCTTACAAAACCTTCCATACCGAAGTGCTGGGCACGCTGCCGCACGTGACCTCGATCACCTCTTATGTGGTTATGGGGTCCCCCAAGGATCAGCGCGCCTGAGCCGTCAAAATGTGAAGACGTACACTCTTGCAGGGCTAAAACTCACATCTTAGTGTGGCCGCAATGACGTCGCAGACCCATCCATGTTGGCCAAACGCGGCGCATACAGGGAGTCTATGATGAAGATTTTACGAACCGGGGCGATTGCTGTTGCCGTGGCGATGATCGCCGGGTCTGTTGCGGCAGCACCGCTGAAGCTGCAACCCGCTAACCCTCAACCCAGCCCAAACTCGGGCCTTGATGTGAAATATGCCTGGGAAGGTAACCCGCCGCGCAAATTGCAGAGCCTGTCGAAAGCAGAGCAACTGCTGAAGAAAAGGGGTGAGCCCGGTACGCCATTGCTGGGCATGGATTACCGTGACACCACCGAAGGCGAACCGGTCCTGACGTTTAACGAAACCTACAATGTAGCCGCCGAAATCACTGGGTATCTCCGATTCGATTCCCCCGGTATCTACGAGTTAGAGACCTGGTCCAATGACGGTATCGACGCCTGGGTTGGTGGGCAGCAAATCGGTTATGTCAACGGCATCCAGAGTTGTGAGGCAAACCAGCGGACAGAGGTCGAAGTTCCAAGCGCTGGCTGGTACCCGCTTAAAATCACTTATTTTCAGAAAAAGGGTACGTCTTGCCTGATGATGAAATGGGGTAAGCAGGGCGAAAGGTTCACCTGGACGCCGGATGACGTATTTGGCCGATAGTCTAAAGATCTGTTGAAAAAAGGCGCCGCAATGGGCGCCTTTTTTTGAGTTTGTTCAGCCGTTTGCGGCGATCAGTTCGGCCTGTGCAACGATCACCTCAGCCTGCTTGATTGACGCGATGTCGACAAGACGGCCTTTGTAAACGGTCGCGCCTTCGCCATTGGCTTTGGCCTGCTCCATTGCGGCCAGAATCTCACGCGCTTCCGAGACGGCTTCGTCTGAGGGGGTGAACACCTCATTGGCCAGCGCGATCTGTTTGGGATGGATCGCCCATTTGCCGACCATCCCCAGAGTGGCGGACCGTTTGGCCTGCGCGATGTAGCCTTGGTCATCGCTGAAATCACCGAATGGTCCATCAACCGGCAGAACGCCGTGTGTGCGGCAGGCCGCGACGATGGCCGCCTGTGCCCAATGCCACGGATCGGACCAATGCTTCTCGCCTTCGCGCAGCATATAGTAGTTCTCTTGCGTGCCGCCGATCCCGGTGGTCTGCATCCCCATCGATGCTGCAAAATCTGCGGCCCCCAAGCTCATGGCCTGCATCCGAGGGGAGGATGCCGCGATCTCTTCGACATGGGCAATGCCTGCGGCGGATTCGATGATGACTTCGAATGAGATCGGCTTGGTCCGGCCCTTGGCGCGCTCGATGGCTGTGACCAGAGCGTCGACCGCATAAACGTCGGCGGCGCAGCCGACCTTGGGGATCATGATCTGATCCAATCGGTCATCGGCCTGCTCCAGAACATCCACCACATCGCGGTACCAATAGGGCGTGTCCAGTCCGTTGATCCGCACAGACATGTATTTGCCGCCCCAATCGATGGTATTCAGCGCCTCGATCACATTGGCGCGGGCGACGTCCTTATCAGAAGGCGCAACGGAGTCTTCGAGGTCCAGATTGATCACATCCGCAGCCGATGCGGCCATTTTGGGGAACAGTTTGGTGTTTGAGCCGGGGCCAAACAATTGACAGCGATTGGGCCGGGCCGGTGCGGCGGGTTGGATGCGAAAGCTCATCGGGACCTCGTGCGAGTAAGGAAATTACGATTTTTCTGTAAATTGAGGTATTAAATTACACGCGTTGGTGCAACCGTGATTTTGCGCCTGCGGCATTGCATGTGCAGAAACTGTTATTGTGGCATCCGAAATGGGTGATTAAAGTTTAATCACTTTAAAAAGATCGAAGATTCTTGCAGCTGAAAAGCACGTTGCGCAAAAAAATCGCGCGGTAACGTGGCAGGGTTGGTGAATACGCGAAACGCTCGTTCGCGGGCTTCTCTAGCTTAAGCCGGAATCAAAGGAGTGCACCGCAATGATCGAGACACCGTATCTGTTGTTTTTGGGCGATGCGCCCGACCAGTTGGCGGCCAAAGTGGCCATCGGTATCCGGGATTGGCGCCCGGAAAATGCAGTTGGCCAATTGCGTATGGTAGGCTGCGAGGCTGACCTCGGCCTGACGGATATGACGTTGGCCGAAGGCAAAGCCGCCGGGGCGAAAACGTTGGTGATCGGGGTTGCCAACCGGGGTGGCGTGATCAGCCAAGCCTGGAAAGAGGTCCTGATCGCAGCGCTGGAAATGGGTTATGATCTGGCATCGGGCCTGCATAACCTGTTGCGGGATGAGGGCGATCTGGTTGCCGCTGCGCAGACCCATGGGGGCACTTTGCACGATGTGCGGGTGCCGACCGTAGGATATCCGATCGCCAATGGCAAAAAGCGTATCGGCAAGCGCTGCCTTGCCGTTGGAACCGATTGTTCTGCGGGCAAGATGTACACGGCGATGTCGATGGATGCCGAGATGCGCAAGCGAGGCATGAAGTCCACATTCCGGGCCACTGGCCAAACCGGAATTTTGATCACTGGTCAGGGTGTTCCTCTGGACGCGGTTGTTGCAGATTTCATGGCGGGATCGGTGGAATACCTGACCCCCGAGAACGACCCTGATCATTGGGATCATATCGAAGGGCAGGGGTCTTTGTTCCACGTCTCTTATTCCGGTGTCACCATGGCGCTGATCCATGGCGGGCAGCCGGACGCTTTGATTTTGTGCCATGAACCGACCCGGACCCATATGCGTGGCCTGCCCGAGTATTCTCTGCCGACATTGCAGCAGCTACGCGACACAGCGTTGCCCTTGGCGCAGGTGGCAAACCCCGACTGTCAGGTGGCGGGTGTGTCGATCAACACACAGCATCTGAGCGAGGATGACGCGAAGGCATATATCGCAAAGGTTGAGGCAGAGTTGGGGCTTCCGGCCACTGACCCCTATCGCTTTGGTGCGGGCAAGCTGGTGGACGCGCTGGCTGCTTTGTGATCTGAACATCCCGCCAGTGGCTCCACACGTCTCTGGCGGGCGGTTTTTAAAAATGAAGGAGCTTCGCGTGCAGGTAGAGGTCTCTCGTGATGTGTTCCGACTGGCGCAGGTGTTCACCATCTCGCGCGGGTCGCGGACCGAGGCAAAGGTGCTGACGGTTCGAATTACGGACGGAACCCATCAGGGCTGGGGCGAATGTGTGCCCTACGCGCGCTACGATGAGTCGCTGGACTCGGTCGAAGCCGAGATCGCGGGTCTGCCTGCCGAGTTCACGCGTGAGACGTTGCTGGATTTGCTTCCAGCAGGGGCCGCGCGAAATGCTGTCGATTGCGCGCTGTGGGATCTGGAGTGCAAGCGCGTGGGTAAGCGGGCATGGGAATTGGCTGGTCTGCCGGTTCCGGGTCCTGAAATCACTGCCTATACACTTTCGCTGGCAACACCCGAAGCAATGCAGGCACAGGCGGCTGAGAATGCGCATCGTCCTTTGTTGAAGATCAAACTGGGCACGCCCGATGATATGCCCCGGCTCGAGGCCGTGCGGGCCGGCGCGCCGAAATCGACCATTATCATTGATGCCAACGAAGGCTGGTCCGCCGAGGTCTACGCCGACCTCGCGCCGCATCTGGTCCGGTTGGGTGTGGCGCTTGTAGAGCAGCCTTTGCCCGCAGGCGAAGATGATGCGCTGATCGGGATGAACAGGCCTGTGCCAGTTTGCGCAGATGAATCCTGCCATGATCGGGCCAGTTTGCCCGGACTGAAGGGCAAGTATGATGTGGTCAATATCAAGCTCGACAAAGCCGGGGGTTTGACTGAGGCACTAGCGCTGCGCGAGGCGGCTTTGGCCGAAGGCTACAAAATCATGGTGGGTTGTATGGTCGGCAGCTCTCTGGCCATGGCCCCTGCGACACTGTTGGCGCAGGGTGCAATGGTTACAGACCTTGACGGCCCGCTTCTGTTGGCCGAAGACCGCGACACACCGCTTACTTTTGATACCGCCGGAGTGCATCCGCCGAAAATGGGCCTCTGGGGCTGAGGAGACAACACATGACCCGCACTGTTTACGTGAATGGCGACTACCTGCCTGAGACCGAGGCCAAGGTGTCGATCTTCGATCGTGGGTTCCTGATGGCTGATGCAGTCTATGAGGTGACCAGTGTTCTAGACGGCAAGCTGATTGACTTCGAAGGTCACGCGGTGCGCCTGAAACGATCGCTGGACGAATTGCAGATGGCCGAGCCCTGCAGCAAGGACGAACTGCTGGAGATTCATCGTAAACTGGTGGAACTGAACGGTATCGAAGAAGGCCTGGTTTACCTGCAAGTTTCGCGCGGCAGTGACGGTGACCGGGATTTTGTGTTCCCGTCCGAGGATACAAAACCGACGCTGGTTCTATTCACGCAAAACAAGCCGGGTCTGGCAGATAGCCCTGCCTCGCGCAAAGGCGCCAAGATCATCTCGATTGATGACATCCGCTGGGGTCGTCGCGATATCAAGACCACGCAATTGCTGTACCCCTCGATGGGCAAGATGATGGCCAAGGCCGCTGGGTGTGATGATGCCTGGATGATCGAAGACGGTTATGTAACCGAGGGCACCAGCAACAACGCCTATTTCGTGAAGAACGGCAAGATCGTCACGCGTCCCTTGTCCAATGACATCCTGCACGGCATCACCCGCAAGGCTGTTCTGCGAATGGCGGCTGAGGCGCAGATGGAAGTTGAAGAACGCCTGTTCACCATTGATGAAGCCAAAGAGGCAGATGAGGCCTTTACCACCTCGGCCAGCGCTTTCGTCATGCCAGTGGTTGAGATCGACGGCGTCACTCTGGGCGACGGCACGCCGGGACGGATCGCCAAACGCTTGCGCGAGATTTATCTGGATGAAAGCCGCAAGGCTGCAATCTAATCACAAAGACCCGCCAATCCGGCGGGTCTTTCTCTAGGGGTGTCAGTCTTTTTTGCCCACATTCTCTTCGAAGGCCGTATTGAATGCGGCCTGTTTTTCCGGGCTGGCCTCGGTTTGGTAGTTGGCCTTCCATTCTTCCATGGTCATGCCGTAGAAAAGCTGACGGGCTTCGTCCTTGCCCATTTCGATGCCTTTTTCATTCGCCGCTTCCTGATACCAGCGTGACAGGCAGTTGCGACAGAACCCGGCCAGGTTCATCATGTCGATATTCTGAACGTCCGTGCGGTCTTCCATAAGGTGCTTTTGCAGCCGGCGGAATGCCGCAGCCTGAAGTTCGATTTCGGTTTGTTTGTCCATGGTCTGGCTCCGGGCAGTTGGGTGCGATGTGCATCTGACCTAACGGTCTGCGGGCGTCGTTTCAACAAGCTCTGTGTCAGGCCAGTTTCAAGGCCAGCCATGGGATGATGCAGAAAATCAGGGTCAGTATCTTGTAGTTGGCCAGATAGCGAAAATAGGCGCGTCTTACGTCAGGGCGTTCCATCTGGAACATGCGGCCATGAAATCCGGCTATCCAGTCCTGCATCAGAACGATCATAAGGGTTGAGAACAGCAATACCGCGATGTTGAGCAGCGCCATCCAACCAAAGACAGTTATCAGAAACTCCTGTGTCATGGTCACCTCCATCTGCCCTGAATATGGGGGCTAAATGGAGGTCTAACAATGACGTGGATCAAAGGTTGCTGGCCACCAAGGCGTCCTGCAGGATCACTGCCAAGCGCTCGGCCCAGGCCCGTTGCCCGGTGTGGTCTGCAATCAGGTCATTGCGCAGCTCGATCAGGGCGTTTGGCCGTTTATGGGCTGTCCCATGTTTATCAATTGCATCGCCGGTCAGAACGCCGGTGTAAGGTTCGTTTACACCAACGCACAGATCATCTTCTGATTTTAGCCGGTCGATCAGTGGGCGCGAAAACCGCTCATCCGGCGTGTGCAGAACACCGACATGCCAGGGGCGCGGCTCGCGTCCCCTGAGTTGTCGGGTGAACGAATGCATCGAGATGATAATTGCATCCGGTTTATTGACCAGCATTTTAAGCGCATCGTGATACGGGCGATAGCACTGGTTCAAACGCCGTTCCCGCTCGGCCTTGTCTGCATCACGATTGCCGGGAATGATTGAGCCGTCATAGAGTTTCATCAAAAGGGTCGGATCATCCTCACCCCGGTTGGGGTCGATCACCAGCCGCGAAAAATTTGCCGCGATGACCGGGGCGTTCAGATGTTCTCCCAGATGCTTTGACACTTCATAGGCACCGACGTCATAGGCGATGTGACGCTCCATGTCTTCTCTTGGAAGGCCCAAGTCTCCGCCATTGATCTCAGGCGGAACAGTGTTGGTTGCGTGGTCGCAGGTGATCAGCCAGCGGGAGGAGCGATCCTCGCCGTGCACAAAGTAAGGAGAATACGTCATAAGCCTGTCATCAAGTTTGCCGCAGGTGTAGGGCAGTTGCTTCGAAAAGGGAATTGCGCAATAAGCATCCCGGCAACTGTTTGCGGTAACATTTTGTGACTGCCGAGGGACGAGGAGAGCACAAGCAATGCGACGCCTTAGAAATGTAAAAATCGTGGCGACGCTGGGACCGGCGTCTAATGACTATGACACCATCCGCGCTTTGCACGAGGCCGGGGCGGATGTGTTTCGCCTGAACATGAGCCATGGCAGCCATGATGAGATTCGCGAACGGCACCGGATTATACGGCAGGTGGAAAAGGACCTGGACAGCCCGATTGCAATTCTTGCGGACCTGCAGGGCCCCAAGCTGCGGGTTGGTGTGTTTGCCAATGACGCCGAGGAACTGATTGAAGGGGCATCCTTCCGTCTGGATCTTGACCCTGCCGCAGGGGATGGCGCACGCGTTTGTCTGCCGCATCCCGAGATTTTCGCGGCGTTGGAGCCCGGTGCACATCTTCTGGTCAATGACGGTAAGATCCGACTGATCGTCGATGAATGCGGTCAGGATTTCGCGAATTGCACCGTTGAAATCGGCGGTACGATTTCGAACCGCAAGGGCGTGAACGTTCCGGACGTCGTGCTGCCTGTTGCGGCTTTGTCGGCCAAGGATCGGGATGATCTTGAGTTTGTCTGCCAGTTGGGCGTCGATTGGCTGGCGCTGAGCTTTGTACAGCGGGCCAAGGACGTGTTCGAGGCCCGCGCGCTGGCCGATGGCCGCGCCGCGATTCTGTCGAAGATCGAAAAGCCTGCTGCGGTTGAAGCCTTTGATGACATTTTAGATGCCTCGGACGGCATTATGGTCGCTCGCGGTGATCTGGGTGTGGAACTGCCCGTTTCTGCGGTGCCACCGATCCAGAAGCGTCTGGTACGTAAATGCCGTGGGGCAGCCAAGCCTGTGATCGTGGCGACCCAGATGCTGGAAAGCATGATCGAAAGCCCGATGCCAACACGGGCCGAGGTGTCCGACGTGGCCACCGCCATCTATGAGGGCACGGATGCCATCATGCTCAGCGCGGAATCTGCTGCGGGCTCTTATCCGATTGAGGCTGTGCAAACCATGAACAAGGTCGCTATCGAGGTCGAAGCTGACCCGACCTATACGCAAATCATTGCCGCCTCTCGCACCGCAAAGGGCACTACCGTGGCCGATGGGATTGTTGCTGCCGCCCGTGAGATTGCTGAAAAGACAGATATCAAAGCAATCTGCTGTTTTACGCAAAGTGGTACGACGGCTTCGTTGACGGCGCGGGAACGGCCTGGTGTGCCGATTATCGCGATGACGTCGCTGATGGGGACGGCGCGCCGGTTGTGCCTGAGCTGGGGTTGTAACTGCGTCATGACGCCCGAGTTGGAGCGTTTCAAAAGCGCGGTGGTCAATGCAGCTCGTGCGGCCCGCGCCGGTGGGTTTGCCTCTGCGACTGACCAGATCGTGGTGACCGCAGGCGTGCCATTCAACGTGCCAGGCACCACCAACATCTTGCGCGTGGCACCCTGCGACGAACGCCTGATCTACAGCACTGATCCCGAATAGCGGGGCACATCAATTGCTTCAAATCGGCCTGCTCTGCGTTGCGGGGTGGGCCGTTTTTCCAAGAATCTCCTGATTTCTAAGCGAATTTTGTCCGTTTAGGGCGAAACTTGCAGATTGTATTTCATTTTCCGGTGGAAATTCCCGATAAAGGCCCTAGGGCGATCACTCAACAAGTTCCAGGTTCCGGTCGCCCGCCGGGGGCACGGGCCCCGGATAACAACCATAAATGGAGGAACGAAATGACAAACAAAATTGTCATCGGACTGGATGGGACAGAGACCGGAGAACGCGCGCTCACCTTCGCCAAGGAATTGGCCAAAGTGATTGGTAGCTGCGAGCTTCTGGTGGCCTATGTCATCGAATGGTCGCCCTACACATTCCAGACCCCAGAAGAAAATGCCCAACGTCACAAACGGCGCGAGGAGGAGCTTGAACTGGCGACAACGCGCATTGTCACCCCTGCGGTGGACGGTCTGAAAGCAGCAGGCTTCACAGCTCAAGGCGTGGTGCGTCACGGGGACGTGGCAGAAACGCTGAATGCGATCACGGTTGAAAACAACGGGTCGCAGATTGTGGTTGGCCGATCCTCGGCCGACGGTATCAAAAAGCGTATCTTTGGCAGCTCGACGCAGAATCTGGTGATGCATGCCGACGTGCCGGTCACAGTTGTGAATTGAGGGGGCAGAACAATGAAAGCTTTGAAACTTCTTACTTTGCTTGTCGCGTCTTTGTTCACGGCAAGCGCGGCCCTGGCGCAAGAGGCCGGTCTGGATCAACAGATCAATGAAGCATTTGCCTCTGCGACCGGGCCCTTTGTCAGCTTTATCTTCGCGCCATTCCCGGGAACCAGCTTTCCCTGGATCGTGGGCTGGCTGGTTGTCGCGGCATCGGTTTTCTCGCTGTATTTTGCCTTCGTGCAATTTCGCTTCTTCGGTCATGCGATCCGGCTGGTGAAGGGCGACTATTCTGATCCCAATGATGCGGGTGAGGTCAGCCACTTTCAAGCCTTGGCAACAGCCCTGTCCGGTACGGTGGGTCTTGGTAACATCGCCGGTGTGGCGGTTGCCATCGGCATCGGTGGTCCAGGTGCGACCTTCTGGATGATATTGGCCGGTCTTTTGGGCATGGCCTCAAAATTCACCGAATGTACGCTGGGTGTGAAATATAGAAACGAGTACGAAGACGGTACGGTTTCTGGAGGCCCGATGTACTATATGTCCAAAGGGTTTGACGAGCTGGGTTTGCCGGGTGGTAAGATTCTGGCGGTTCTGTTCTCGATCTTCTGTATTCTAGGCGCGCTTGGTGGTGGAAACATGTTCCAGGCCAACCAGGCACATCAGCAGATCGCAGGCATCGTCGGCGACTATCCCGGGTGGATCACGGGCATCGTGTTCGCTTTGGTGGTGTTCCTTGTGATCGTGGGTGGTCTGAAGTCGATCGCACGTGTGACCGAGAAAGTCGTGCCCTTCATGGGGGTCATGTATGTGGCCGCTGCTTTGGTGATCATCATCATGAATGCCGACATGATCGGCTGGGCATTTGGTCAAATCTTCACAGGTGCCTTCACCGGGCTTGGTGTTGCAGGCGGTATGGTTGGTGCGCTGATTCAGGGCTTTAAACGTGCGGCGTTCTCGAACGAAGCCGGCGTGGGTTCTGCTGCGATTGCACACTCGGCCGTTCGGACCAAGGAACCGATCACCGAGGGCTTTGTCTCCTTGCTGGAGCCGTTCATCGATACGGTTGTCATCTGTACGATGACCGCCTTGGTGATCATCATCACCCAGCAGCTGATCATTGATCCCGAAACCGGAAACTACTTGCTGAACGAAGCAGGCAGCGCGATTGCAACCGTTGATGGCAATACCGGCGTCAGCCTGACCTCGGCAGCCTTTGGCAGCGCCTTTAGCTGGTTCCCGTTTGTTCTGGCGATCGCGGTGATCCTGTTTGCCTTCTCGACCATGATCAGTTGGTCCTATTATGGCCTCAAGGCATGGACCTATCTGTTCGGCGAAGGTCAGACCAAGGAGCTGGTGTTCAAGATCATCTTCTGCGTCTTCGTTGTCATCGGTGCTGCGGCCAACCTTGGTCCGGTTATCGACTTCTCGGATGCGGCGATCTTTGCGATGGCGGTTGTGAACGTCTTTGCGCTCTACTTCCTGATGAAAGTGGTGCGCCAGGAGCTTGCCTCCTACGCTTCACGGCTGCAAAGCGGTGAAATCCGCAAGTTCGAGCACTAAGCACTTTCACCGGGGCGGCCTGTGTCGCCCCGGTGCCTCTGACCTTCGGTGGAATCTGCGGATTCTGGTCAAAACCCCCTTGCCAGCATGACCGAACTTGCGTAAACGGCGCTTCTGTTGCGTGACCGGCCGAGATGGCATGCCGAGTCGCGTTTGAAACCGAACCCGAATGAAGGAGACGGAAATGCCTAAGATGAAGACAAAGTCGAGCGCCAAGAAGCGCTTTAAGGTGACTGCGACCGGTAAGGTCCTTGCTGGCCAGGCCGGCAAGCGTCACGGCATGATCAAGCGGACCAAAAAGTTCATCCGCGACGCTCGTGGCAACACCACCCTGTCCGCCCCCGACGCAAAGATCGTCAAGGGCTACATGCCCTACGACCGCTAAGAGGAGATTAAGATATGTCCCGCGTTAAAGGTGGAACCGTAACTCACGCCCGTCACAAGAAGGTTATCAAGGCCGCCAAAGGTTACTATGGCCGCCGCAAGAGCACCTTCAAGGTTGCCCGTCAGGCCGTCGACAAGGCCAACCAGTATGCAACCCGCGACCGTAAGAACCGCAAGCGCAACTTCCGCGCGCTGTGGATCCAGCGTATCAACGCTGCTGTCCGTTCGCATGACGAAGCACTGACCTATTCCCGCTTCATCAACGGCCTGAACCTGGCCGGGATCGAAGTGGACCGCAAAGTTCTGGCCGACCTGGCCGTGCACGAACCGGAAGCGTTCGGCGCGATTGTCGCCAAAGCTCAGGCTGCTTTGACTGCCTGATTCTCTGAAAAGAGACAGTGAAAGAAAGGCCGTCCCGCTTGGGGCGGCTTTTTTTGATTTAGGGTAGTGAATGTCGGCAAATCGCTCTAGGTTAGTTTTTTTCACTAGCCCTGTATGCACGGGGGGTCACCCCAAATTCAGAACGAAAAACCGTAGAAAAGTACTGAAGATTACTGAAACCGCAGTTCATTGCTATTTCGCTGATCGATAGACTTTCATAGCGCGGATCTTTCAACTGCGAGGCAACAGTATCGAGACGTTTCCGGCGGATTTCCTCGGCAATCGAACTGTTTTGCTTGGAGAGAATGCTGTTCAACCGGCGAACAGATATGCCAACCTCAAAGGCCACGCTGTTTCGGTCCAAATCTGGATCGCCATATTGCGACGCGATAATACTGCGCATCCGGATAATCATGTGCTGTTCAGGAGAGGCGAGGTCTGCCACCTGGCTACGGCCGGCCGCAAGGCCTGTGGCCAACAGGTCAATCAACGTTTCCTGCAAAAGCTCTGAAACTGTCGGATCGGAACCGTTCAAATGATCGGTGAGCGACAGAATGTTATCCCGAACCAACTTTCCAATCCCGGACTGCCCGTCTATCCGTGTGCCACCCATCATGCGCGCAATGGGTAGTCTTGCGAGCAGACGGTCCTTCGGTAGTTGAAGGACCGTCTTGGAAAAGCCGTTCTCCAACTCCAAAAGATACGGATGAGCACTGTCGTACACGCCGATATCGCCGGGCCTCAGAACAGACTGGTTACCGAATTGAGTGATTCTGGACGTGTTCTCACGCTGAAGACTTACGAGGAAAAATTCGTCTGACGCAGCCCGAATATCCCTTTTGCGCCGCACGACTGAGTGCTGCGCCCCGGATATCGCCGAAATGGACAGAACAGAGTGTCTGGATATGCTCAATTCACCCGTAAAATCAGATATTTGTTGAGATTCACAGCCCAATTGAACATAGCTGTCGCAAACCGCTTCGCGCCAATAGGCAAAGCGATCGCGCGGAGCAACATCCGTCGTCGAATATTGGGCGACTTGTGTCATGTGCAGCCTTCACAAACTGACGAGAGAGTTTATCAGACTGCCCAAAAACGCAAGTTTTTTGACCCGAACGCCAAAGTACGCTGAAGCCGGAAATGGCAATCTCCTCGGATCAAGAGGAGGTTCCAACCATGTCTACACAATTCAAAGCGGCTGCTGTTCAGGCCGCGCCCTGCTTTCTCGACCTTGATGCTGGTGTTTCAAAGGCCGTTGAGCTGATCGAAGAGGCTGCAGCCGGCGGCGCACATCTTGTCGCGTTTTCCGAAACCTGGCTTCCCGGCTATCCAAATCATGTCTGGTTGGGCCCGGTTGCCTGGCAAATGCAGTTCGTCGGACGCTATTTCGATAATTCGATCGTGGCGGGCTCCAAACACGAAGAGCGTCTCGCCAAGGCTTGCCGTGACAACAACATCCAGCTGTCGATCGGCGTCAGCGAACGCGACGGTGGGTCACTCTATATCGCTCAATGGCATTTTGATGAGACGGGTGAGGTCATCAACCGCCGCCGAAAGCTGAAACCCACTCATGTCGAACGCACCGTCTTCGGCGAAGGTGACGGTTCGGATCTGAATGTGGTCGACACAAAGATCGGGCGGGTCGGGCAGCTTGCATGCTGGGAACATATGCAGCCGCTGTCGAAATACGCCATGTATGCCCAGAACGAGCAGATCCACGTGGCCGCTTGGCCGAACCTCGCGCTTTACAAAGGCGCGGCCTATGCCTTGGGGCCCGAGGTCAATAATAGCGCCTCGATGATTTACGCGGTCGAGGGATCGTGTTTTGTGCTGGCGCCTTGTGCGCTGGTCACGAAGGAGATGCAGGACCTGCTGTGCGAAGGAAACGCAGAGAAGGAGGCTCTGTTGCCGGTTGGTGGCGGCTATACCGCGATCTATGCCCCAGACGGGTCGGAGATGGCCGAGCGCATCCCGCACGATCAGGAAGGCATCATGTATGCCGACATCGACCTGCACATGATCGGCTACGCCAAGGCCGCCGCAGACCCTGCGGGTCACTACGCCAAACGTGACAGCACCCGGCTCTTGATCAATCGCAAACGCCAGCGCCCGGTTGTGAATTTCGATGACGCTCCCGGCTGGGAGGAGATCGTTCCTGTTGCTGACACTCCGGCTGAAGCCGCTGAATGACGGGATCGCCGCGCCTCGTGCCAAACGGTGCGGGGCGCGCGCAGCCATTCTTTCAGGGAGGAAGAGATGACAGAACAAACACCCGCAATCCCCACGCATGAGGATTTCTATACCGACGCGCAGCGCAAGGTGCAGGACGAAAACGGGCACACCAAGCTATCGCACGCTGTGATTCAAGCCATCGTTCGAGATGAGTTGGAAGACTATCATATCGAGTACATCGAGACGCGCGACTACTTCTTTTTGTCAACCGTGACCGCAGAGGGCGAACCGACCGTCAGCTACAAAGGTGGACCGGTGGGGTTTGTGAAATCTCTGGGCGGTAACAGGCTGGTCTTTCCGAACTACGATGGCAACGGCATGTGGCTTTCGATGGGCAACATCGACGCGGCCAGCAAGGTCGGGATGCTGTTCATGGATTTTGTAACACCCTGGCGCATCCGTGTGCAGGGCGATGCCAAAATCTCAAAAGACCCGGAATTGATGGCGCATTTCCCCGGCTGCAACATGGTTGCGACGGTCGATGTCACGCGCGTGTTTCAAAATTGTGCCCGCATGATCCATAAACACAAGCGTGCCGAACCTCATTCGGTCTACGTCCCGGACGCCGAAGGGAAGCAGCCATTTCCGGCATGGAAGCGGATTGCACCGATCCAGGAATTCTTGCATGAGCGCGATCAGGGCAAAGCTGCCGAGAATGGCGGCACGATCACCGAAGAAGAATACATGACCAAGGTGATGGACGGCTCGTCCTGACCAAGGCTTGCCAAACGACCGCGTGACGGTCGGACAAACTAACAGGAGAAACAAGATGAAACACACATTAAACCTCTTCGGAGGCATGGTTGGGCTGTGCCTGATGGGCATTGCCCAGCCTGCCGCAGCCCAGGACGGCCCGGTCTGCGGTCTCAACACAGGCGAGGCAGCCACCGGCGAACCCATCAAGGTCGGCGGGATCAACGGTAACGCGCCTCCGGGCGATTTTTCGGGCGGCACCGATGCCGCCATGGCCTATTTCACCTGCGTCAACGCGAATGGCGGGATCAATGGACGACCCATTGAGTACATCGTCGAGAACGATCAGTGGAACCCGGAGCTGGCAAGCCAGGTCGCGAACAAGCTTGTCGTAGACGAGGGTGTCGTGGCGCTGGTAGGCAACGGCTCGGTCGTGGAAATGGCTGTGAATGCTCAGCTATATGCTAACCAAGGTATCATGGCGATGGCATCAGGCTGCGCGATCTCGGAATGCTACGAAAGCTCGAATATCGTTTCAGCAAACCAGGGTCCGCTGCCTTCGGGCATCGGTGCACTGAAGTTTGCAATCGAAGAGCTCGGAACCCAGCACGCCGCCTGCATTGGTTTCAACATTCCCAACAACGGTGGTTGGGCCTGCGATTGGATGAACCGCTACATGGAGGAGAAGGGCCTGCGCGGCACGTCGATCCTGATGGACCCGACAAGCGTGGATCTGAACGCGACCTACCTGCAAGCCCTGGCTGCAGGGGTTGATACGATCCTGCTGATGCTGCCCGCAGGGCCGGCGATTGGCCTGCTTGGCGTGGCCGAGGAACAAGGTGGGCGCGAAATGTTCAAATGGGTCTCGCCCACGCCGCTCTATGATCCCGGCGTCACCGAAGTGCTGGGCGACTATTGGGACGGCCATATCTACGTCAATATCGAGCTGAACCAGTTTGACAGCGACGGACCCGACAACCGCAACTGGATTGCCGTGATGGACGACTACGGTCAGGACGGCGACCGGCGCGATACCTTCAGCCAGTCGGGCTACATCTCGGCCAAGTTCTTTGTTGATGCGCTTCTGGAGCTTGACCCCCAAACGATCGACCGCGCCAGCGTGACCGAGGCCATCAAAGGGATCGTCGGCGTCGAAAGCGATCTGCTCTGCGGCCCCTATTACGTGGGCGAGGCCGACCGGCACATGCCCAACCACCAAGGCAGGATGGTCGTTTACCGCGATGGTGCTTTCGAATTGGTGCGCGACTGCTACGACATCGACAGCGCCTATCTCGATCCGATTCTGAGTCAGGAAAGTGCATTGGGCCTGCGGGACTAAATCCTCCCTGACCTGCCGGGCGGCAATCCTCCCTCGCCGTCCGGCCCTTTTCTTCAGGAGCATACGACATGTTAACGGTCTACGGCCTGTTTCTTGTATCCGGCCTTGCGGTGGGATCGCTTTATGCGCTTGGCGGGATCGGCCTCGTGATCCTGCGCTCTTCCACCGGATTTCTCAACTTCGCTTATGGGGCGATTGCCGCGTTCTCAGCAATGGTGGCCTGGCAAATCGGTAACTGGGGTGCTCCTGCGCCGCTGGCATGGGGCGGTGCAGTTCTGACCGGGTTCGTTTTGTCAGTGGCCTATGGCCGCGCCCTTGCACCGCATCTGTCGCACCGCGAACCGGCGGTGAAGGCGGTAGCCACGCTCGGCTACCTTTTGATCCTTCTCGGACTGATGGGCCTTCTTTGGGACGACACATTGCGCAAGCTTGAACTGCCCACGGACAAGGTAGCCGTGTTGGTGCTGGGGGTCCGCGTCACAGCCACGCGGCTGATCGTGCTTACGCTTGCCGTCGCGACGGTCGTCGGAATGATCTTCTATCTCGAACGGACGCGCACCGGTCTGAACATGCGCGCCTTGGCGGAAAACCGCGGCCATGCGGCTCTTATGGGTGTCCCGATCCTCAAAGTCGAAACACTTGCCTGGGGGATTTCAGGTGCGCTGGCGGGCGTGACCGGTGTGTTCTTCGGCTCTCTGGTGCGGCTGGAACCCACCGTCATCACCTTCATGGTGATCCCCGCGACGGCGGCAGCGATCTGCGGCCGATTGACATCGCTGCCCGCGACGTTGGTCGGAGGGCTCTTCATCGGGGTCGTCGAATCCATGCTGGCACTCAATCCCGCATTCTCGGCCTTTCGCACAATGGCGCCCTACATCATCGCCGGACTGATCATCCTGTGGATGCAACGCGGCACCAGACTGACATTCGCTACAGGAGAGTGATAACGTGAAACTCAACGTACAAATTGCTTTCCCGGTCCTTTTTTTCACGGTGGGCATCATTGCCTTCCCGTTGATCCTCGGGGCCTTCTGGATAAAGGTCTTTACCTCGGCTGCTATCTTTGCCCTGGCCGCAGCAGGGATCGGGCTGGTCTATGCCCAGCTAGGGCTGATCAACCTCGCCCAAATTGCCCTGATCGGTGCTGGGGGCTGGATCGCCCTGCGGCTCAACTATGGGACCGATCTGCCTGTCACGCTCATCATGGTCGTCTCTGGCATCGCCACCGGCGCGCTGGGCGCGCTCTTAGCCTTGCCCGCGCTCAGGATGAGAGGGCTTTATCTGGCGCTGGTCACGCTGATGGTCGCGGCCGGTTTTCAGATCCTCTTCAACGCTGTACAATTCCCAAATGGCGGCGGTGGGTTCTGGGGTGTGGCCCTGCAATCCGCGCAAACCGTGCGGCGTCCGAGTATCGCCGAGACAGACGCGGCCTATCTGGCCTATGTGATAGCCACACTCGCCCTCGGCTTCCTGCTGATCGAGGCCCACAAGCGCACAGCACCCGGACGGGCCTGGAAGACGATCCGTATGTCCGAGGCCAATGCCATGGCGGCAGGCATCAACGTGACTTGGTTCAAATTGTGGGCATTTGCGCTGTCAGGCGTTCTTGCTGGAACGTCTGGGGCGCTGTTGGCCGGGGCGATACGGCAGCTTGATGCACGCAGCTTTAGTGCGTCCGAGGGCATCCTTCTCTTTGCCCTCTCCGTCGTGGGGGGCGTGTACTCCTGGTTTGGCGCAGTCTTGGCAGGCGTGCTCTATAAACTCCTGCCGGCGCTCTTCAACAACCTTGGGGTTTCTTCCGACGCAGCTCTGATCGTTTTTGGCGTCGCCTTGCTGCACGCGATTATGACGGCACCACGCGGCATCGCGGGTCAAATCGAGAGCTTGTTCCAGAGAAAGGTCGAAACATGATCGACGTCACCAACCTGACTGTGAAATACGGCGGTGTCGTTGCGCTTGATGATGTGAGCGTCCACCTTACCGACGATGTTATCGGTCTGATCGGTCCGAATGGCGCCGGAAAGACCACGCTCATGAATGCCTTCTCGGGCTTTGCGCCAGTGACGGGTGGATCGATCGGCGTCAATGGCCGCGACCTTCTGACGATGCCACCGCACGCGCGGGCGCGATGGGGCCTCGCGAGATCGTTTCAGAAGGTGCAGATTGTGCCGGAACTGACGGTTCAGGATCACCTGCAGACCGTTCTCGATGGCAAGGGGTTGCCGCGCGCAGATCGAGCCGCCGAGATGGACCGCATCCTCGATTTTCTCGAAATCGCGCATCTGCGGCACCGGCAGGGTCAATATCTAAATCCGTTCGAGGCCCGCATGACCGAGATCGGCAAATGCCTGGTGGGCGGTCCGCGTATGGTGCTGCTGGACGAGCCAGGAGGCGGCTTCAGTGAGGTCGAGACGGTGCGACTGCGCAGGGTGATTACCCGAATACATTCGGAGTACGGTGCTCAGGTGTTGCTGGTCGATCACGATGTGGATCTGATCCGAGACGTCTGTTCGGTCACCGCCGTGCTCGATTTCGGAAAGCTAATTGCCTTCGGTCCGACAGCAGAGGTGCTGGCAAATGAGGTCGTGAAGGCCGCCTATCTGGGGAAATAGTCAAATGACCTTGTCTATCTATGACCTGACTGTTGAGACCGCTACACGCCGCGTAGTCGATGGCGTGTCCTTCGACGTACCCGAAGGCAAGATCATCTCGCTCCTTGGCCCCAATGGCGCGGCCAAGAGCGAATTGGTTCTCGGTCTTGCGGGGGTATTGCCCAAAACGGGTAGGGTTTGTCTCGACGAGGCCGATTTGACAAAGGCCGACCCGCAAACCATTCGGTCCGCAGGCGTAGCCGCAGTTCCTGAAGGTCACCAGACACTTGCTGGCCTCTCGGTCATCGACAACCTGCGCGCCGCCGGGCCGCATCTGAGCGATGCCGATCTGACAGCACAGACGGACTATGCGCTCGAGGTCTTCCCCGAGCTCAGGGTACTTCTCGGCAGGCGTGCGGGCGCGCTTTCGGGCGGGCAGCAGCAGATGGTTGCGATCGCTCAAGCGCTCGTCAGCAAACCCCGCATTTTGCTGATCGACGAGATGTCACTGGGATTGGCCCCAGTTGTCATTGAACGCCTCATTGAAGTGGTTCAAAAATTGCGAACGGACGGGTTAGGGATTCTCTTGATCGAGCAATTCACCCAACTCGCACTTGGGATTGCGGACCATTGCCATGTCATTAGCCAGGGCAAACTTCGGTTCTCCGGCGCGCCTAGGGAGTTATTCGAAGACCCGAGCCTGCTGGAACAGGCCTATCTGGGATGATCGTCTTCGTCCTCGTAGATCTACGGCGCTTTGTACTTTCGCATATCGGCTATATTTCTCAAATCGCGTTCCAGTGTTCTGAACGCCCCCCGGGGGCCATCAGTCGGCAACCCGACTACCGATGCGCGCTGAGGACGTGGCTGACCTTCCACTATTGCACGACGTCTTCTCTACATCGGATGGGAAAGCTGGGGTGTGCAGGTCAGATTGAGCGCTGATCGGTTCAACGCGCAGAGCATCAAATACGTGGACAGCGCAGTTCTGTTGGAGGCCGCGATTGACGGGCAAGGCGCGGGGTTGGCAAGACGACACTTCGCAGAGAGAGACTAAGAACCTAGTCGGCTGATCCGTTTTGATGAAAGCAGTGTTCCATTGGATCGCGGGCTTTACTTCGTCTGTCGCCCCGGCGATCAGGAGCGTGTCATGGTAAGAATTTTCAAGAAATGGCTCATGTCTATTTAGCTCTGGGTTCCGATCGAAGTCTCAAGAAAGCAATCGTTGGTTCATGCAGTCCACAAGCCCGCTTCGCCCGCAAAGCGGCCATTCACTTAAGTGGACCGGCGCTATGGGCGCCGGTTCAGAGTATTGTCCTGCCCCGTTTATCCAAACACGCGACCGAGAGCGCCATCGACCGCGTCGGTGATCTGGTCGATATCATCTGCGGTCGCAATCAGCGCGGGCGAGAAGCACAGCGTGTTGTTCCGACCGGGAACCGAGCGGTTGGTGACGCCGATGATCACGCCCTGGGCCATGCAGTCGGCAACTACAGCCTGTGCTAGTTTCTCGTCTACTGGTTCTTTGCTACTGCGATCCGCCACCAGTTCAGCCCCTAGGAACAGGCCCTTGCCGCGAACGTCGCCCACGACCTTGTGCTTATCCATCAGCGCCATAAGGTTGTCCGTCATCCGGTCGCCCATAGCAGTGCAGTTGCCCAGCAGGTTCTCGTCTTCGATGATGCGCATGTTCTCGATCGCAGCAGCAGGGCCGGCGGTGCATCCCCCGAAGGTCGAGATGTCGCGGAAATAGTTCATCGGGTCCGCCGCGTCGTCCTTGAACATATCAAAGACGTCTTCGGTGGTTACCAGACAGGCGATGGCCGCATAGCCCGAGGCGACACCCTTAGCCATGGTTACAAAGTCGGGCTTCACGCCATATTGCTGGTAGCCAAACCAGGTGCCAGTCCGGCCTACGCCGCAGACGACCTCGTCAATATGCAGCAGGATGTCGTATTTCTTGCAGATCTCCTGCACACGCTGCCAATAGCCTTCGGGCGCTTCGATCACACCGCCACCTGCAGTGACCGGCTCAAGGCACAGCGCACCAACAGTGTCGGGGCCTTCGCGCAGAATCACCTCTTCGATTTGATCGGCAGCCCATTCGCCGAAATTCTCTTCCGGCGCGCCGTCCAACTCGTGCTTGCGGTACTCCATGCAGTGTGGAACACGGACGAAATCGGGTGCAAACGGCCCGTATTGCGCGTTGCGCTCGTCTTGTCCACCTGCCGACATCGCGGCCAGGGTCGAGCCGTGGTAGTCGCGGTCGCGATACAGGATTTTGGTTTTCTTGCCGCCATAGCGCTTATGCGCAATTTGGCGGATCATTTTGAAGGCTTTCTCGTTCGCCTCAGAGCCTGAGTTGGTGTAATACACCCGGCTCATCCCCGGCATCTTTTCGATCAGCTTTTCCGCAAACAGCGCTCCGGGAATCGAGCCCGCCGAATTAGCAAAATAGCATAGCTTCATCAGCTGGTCATAGACGGCCTTGCAGATCGATTCGCGGCCATAGCCGACATTCACGGTCCAGACGCCACCGGAGACTGCATCCAGATGCTCTTTGCCTTTCTGGTCCCAGACACGCATGCCTTTGCCTTCAACGATGATGCGGGGATCATTGGTTTCAAAGGGTTTATGCTGGATCAGGTGATGCCAGATATGGGCGCGGTCGGCCTCGACCACGCGGGAAAGATCGTTTTCACTGAACGTTCCGTCCATGACATGTCCTTTCAATCAGGTGCGGTGTGCAGGATGTGGGTCAGAGCCCACAATAGCATGTGTTTGCGATGGCTCAGATCACCGCGAATGACCGCTGGAATATAGGGCCAGATCGTATCTTAGCATAAAGCCAGAACGTATGTTTGGCGTATTTCTACGGGTTTGTCAGCGCCGCAAGTTTGTGCTCAAGTCGACCAACACGCGAATTGGGGAGGATTGGCGTATGCAAGCGGCCAACATATATGAGCGTCACCTGGACAAAACCCGTGCGAATTATACGCCCCTGTCCCCGCTCAGTTTTATTCAAAGGACGGCGGCGGTTTATCCGGACTACCCGTCAGTTGTATATGGAGATCGCCGTTACACCTGGGCGCAAACCTATAGCCGCTGCAGCAGGTTAGCCTCGGCCTTGGCGGTGCGGGGCGTCGGAAAAGGGGACACTGTTTCGATCATCGCGGCCAATATTCCCGAACTCTACGAGGCGCATTTTGGGGTGCCCATGGCGGGGGCTGTTCTGAACGCGATCAACACGCGGCTGGATGCACCGGTCATTGCCTTTATCCTGACCCATGCCGAGGCAAAGGTTCTGTTGGTTGATACAGAGTTTTCAGCGGTGGTCAAAGAGGCACTGTCGCAGGTCGAGCATGACATTCTGATTGTCGATATCGAAGATCCCAGCTTTGAAGGTGGCGAAAGACTGGCGGATTTGACCTACGAGGCTTTGCTGGAAGAAGGTGACCCGGACTATGACTGGGCGTTGCCCGACGATGAATGGGATGCGATTACGCTGAACTACACATCCGGAACGACTGGCAACCCGAAGGGTGTGGTCTACCACCACCGTGGTGCGGCATTGAACGCGCAGTCCGACCTGCTTGATTGGAATATGCCGCGCCATTCGATCTATCTGTGGACGCTGCCGATGTTTCACTGCAACGGGTGGTGTTTCCCATGGGCGATGGCGGCGAATGCTGGGGTATCGGTTTGCCTGCGTGCTGTTCGGGCGGAACCGATCTATGCCGCATTCCGGGATGAGAAGGTCACTCATTTTTGCGGCGCGCCGATTGTTCTGAATATGCTGGCACATGCGCCGGATCACTTGAAAGATTTCGACCATCAGATCAAGGTGATGACAGCAGGAGCCCCGCCACCCGCCGCGGTCATCGAAGCGATGGAGGCGATGGGGATTGAGGTGACCCATGTTTATGGCCTGACCGAGACCTATGGGCCGTCAGTCGTCTGCGCGTGGAAAGAGGAATGGAATGCGCAGGGCCCCGAAGATCGTGCGGCTCTGAAGGTGCGGCAGGGCGTGCCCTATTCGGCGCTGTCGGGCCTGATGGTAGCCAATCCTGAGACACTGGAGCCTGTCCCGGCAGATGGAGAGACCATGGGTGAGATTTTCATGCAGGGCAATGTGGTGATGAAAGGGTATCTGAAGAACCCAGATGCCACGGATACAGCATTCAATGGCGGATGGTTTGCATCAGGCGATCTGGGAGTGATGTACCCGGATGGCTACATTGCGCTGAAAGACCGGTCCAAGGACATCATCATTTCGGGGGGTGAGAATATCTCATCCGTCGAAGTTGAAGGTGTTTTATATAAGCACCCTGCGGTTATGGAGGCAGCGGTCGTTGCGCGCCCGGACGACAGATGGGGCGAGACGCCTTGCGCCTTCGTTGAACTCAAGCCCGGTGCGAATGCAACCGAGGCCGATTTGATCGCGTTTTGCAGGGATAACATGGCCCATTTCAAAGCGCCCAAGACTGTTGTGTTCGGGGCGTTGCCAAAGACGTCAACCGGGAAGATACAGAAATTTGTGTTGCGCGATAAGGCACGGGTGTTGGAATAGGTCAGCCGAAGATCGACAGGTCAAGCGGCAGAACCTCACCCATCCACAAGGCGTGATCGCGGTGATCGGCAAGGGGATCTCCGGTTTCAGGATGGGTGAACACTGTCAGCCCCTGACGATTTAACATGAGCCACGGGATCACCTGATCAAACGTGTCAGCCGAGAACCCTAATTGGCAACTCCAGAGTGGGTGAGGACCAACATTGCGGGTGTGCATGCGGCCCATTTGAACCGGGAAGAGGCGCGCTGCGTCCTCACAGATATGTTGCGCTGCCTTTTGTGTTTGGGCGTCAAAGTAGACATGTGCGTGATAGCCGGTGATCTCGGACATGGGGACCTCGTGTTCTTGTACGACACCAATGAGCTAGGCATGGCAAAAGCGATTGAACAGCCGTAGCTGCGCACAGATCCTGTGCGGGCGCTTACGGCTGGTGCTGATCCGGGTGCGCTGCAGCAAAGGCCGGGTGGTTTGCGCAGGCGGTATCGACACTCAGAAGGTTGGGCATATCCGTCAGATCGACCTGCCACCGGCGCGCATTGTACAGCTGTGGGATCAGACACAGATCAGCAAGGCCCGGCTGCGTGCCGGTGCAGTAGGGGGCCTGTTCGAAACTTCCAAGCAGTGTTTCAAAGGCCAACAGCCCCGGACGAATAAAGCGTTTCATCCAGTCCCCGGGCATCCCTTCGGCGTCACCGCTCAGATGTGTTGCATATCGGGCCACTGCCAGATTGCAAACCGGGTGGATATCAATCGCAATAGACTGCGCCAATGCCTGCGCTTTGGCGCGCGCGGCGGGGTCAGTAGGCAGAAGGCCAAGATGTCGGGTCTGATCCAGATAGTCGATGATGGCCAATGACTGGGTCAGTTGCAGGCCGTCAATCTCAAGCACGGGCACCAGCCCTTGCGGATTTCGCCTCAGGTGCTGGTCAGATTTATGCGCTGCATTCGTCAGATCAACCGAGACCGAGCGATACGCAATCCCGGCTAGATTAAGCGCAATCCGTACCCGATAGCTGGCCGACGAACGCCAGTAGTCATAAAGGATGGTCTCGGTCATTTTGCACCTCAGATAGGCGAGTTTAAAAAATGGGTTCAGCGCCTCATCTTTTGTAAGGATCTTCAAGCGCAGGAAGGATCGTTCCCGTACAGGTGCCAAACCCGATCACATAGCCGTCGCCCTTGGCATGCCCTTTCAAGGTTAGCGTGTCGCCATCCTGAATAAAACTGCGGGTCTCACCACTATCCAACTTCAGAGGCTCTTTGTCGCCCCAGCTGAGTTCCAGCAACGACCCCCGGTTTTGCGTTTCAGGGCCAGAGATCGTACCAGACCCCAGCAGGTCCCCGGTGTTCATCGGGCAGCCCGACGTGGTGTGATGTGCCAGCTGTTGCGCGGCGGAATAATACATCTCTTTGTAGTTGGTCCGGGCGATCACCGTTTCCGGCTGTCCCGCAGGGGCCATCGCCACTTCGAGGTCGATATCATAGAGCATTGGGCCGCAATCCTTCAGATGATCCAACAACTCGAACTCTCGGGCAGGGGTGTCGCACCGAAACGGCTCCAGCGCGGCTTTGGTGACGATCCAGGGGCTGATCGAAGTGGCGGTGGCCTTTGCCTGGAAGGGCCCCAATGGTTGGTATTCCCACGCCTGGACATCTCGGGCTGACCAATCGTTCAGCAGGACATAGCCAAAGATGTTGTCATCCGCTTCCTGTACCGAGATCGGACCCTCGGATGGGGTTCCCACAATGGCACCCATCTCAAGCTCGATATCGAACCGTTGCGAAGGCGCAAAACGGGGCAGGGCATCGTTGGGTCCCTTCAACTGGCCCCAAGGGCGGCGGATATCCGTACCAGACACCACGACGGATGAGGCGCGCCCGTTATAGCCAATCGGGATGTGCAGCCAGTTGGGTGGTAACGCATTTTCCGGCCCGCGGAACATAGTGCCCACATTCGTGGCATGATGTCGACCTGCGTAGAAGTCAGTGTATTCACTGACTGCCAAAGGCATGTGCATCTGCACGTCGCCCTGCGACACCAGCAGGGGTTCGACCTTGCCTTGCTCCTCCGCGCGTTCCGACAGCAACTCGGTCAGCCGGTTGCGCAAGGCGGCCCATACGGCGGGCCCTTGTTCCATCAAAGGGTTCCAGAAAGGCAGGTCAAAAAGGGGATCGTCGCCAAGCACGATTAGCCCGGTTTCTTCGGCCGCTGTCACGTCGAAGATCATGTCACCAACGGCAACGCCGCAACGCAGTTCGTCTTCAGCAACCGAGAAGACTCCATACGGCAGGTTGTTCAGCGGAAAGGGGTGGGTCGGGTCGTTGGCCGAGGTCACCCAGGATTTCATCAATGGCATATTGTCTCCAAACCTGTGTTATTTCTTACCCGGTGTTCCGTCGAATTTCTTTTCCAGCGAAGTCCAGCAATCGATGTAGTCATCCTGCAAAGGTGCTTCAGTGGCTGCAAACTCGGTCAGGTGCTGCGGGAAGCGCGTTTCGAACATGAATGACATCGTTCGGTCCAGCTTATCCGGCCCAAGATTGGCGTTTGAGGCATTTTCGAATGCCTCGCGATCCGGTCCGTGCGGGATCATCATGTTGTGCAGGCTCATCCCACCTGGGACAAAACCCTGCGGCTTCGCATCGTACTGGCCGTAGATGTTGCCCATCAGCTCAGACATGATGTTCTTGTGATACCAGGGCGGGCGGAATGTATCCTCTGCCACCATCCAGCGTTCGCGGAACAGGACAAAGTCGATATTGGCCGTGCCGGGTTGGCCTGACGGCGCTGTCAGGACGGTAAAGATCGACGGGTCCGGGTGATCGAACAGGATGGCCCCAACCGGGCAGTAGGTGCGCAGATCATATTTGTACGGTGCATAGTTGCCGTGCCATGCAACCACATCCAGCGGGCTGTGACCGATCTTAGTGGTGTGGAATTGCCCGCACCACTTGATGGTTACGGTCGAGGGCACTTCGCGGTCTTCAAACGCGGCAACCGGGGCTTTGAAGTCGCGGGGGTTGGCCATGCAGTTGGCCCCGATCGGGCCACGGCCCGGCAGTTCGAACTTCTGCCCGTAATTCTCGCACACAAATCCGCGTGCCGGGCCTTCCAGTACTTCGACACGATACAGCAGCCCGCGCGGCAGGATGGCGATTTCCTTGGGCTCCAGATCGATGATACCAAGCTCGGTGGTGAATCTCAGCCGGCCTTCCTGTGGCACGACCAACAGCTCGGAATCGGCCGAGAAGAAATAGTCATCAACCATCGACTCAGTAACCAGATAGATGTGGCTGGCCATTCCCACCTGCGTATTCACATCCCCGGCCGTGGTCATGGTACGCATACCGGTTAGCCAGGTCAGGCCACCGTCAGCGTGTGGAACCGGGTCCCAGCGGTACTGGCCCAAAGAGATCACATCCGGATCGATACAGGGGGCTGATTTCCAATACGGCAGGTCAGTCTTTTCATACCGGTGCGAGTGTTTGACCGAGGGGCGAATGCGATAGCACCAGGTTCGTTCAGGCGGGTTTGCGGTAAAGGCGGTGCCGCTCAGCTGTTCGCCATAAAGACCATAGTTGCAGCGCTGCGGGCTGTTCATGCCCTGGGGCAGGGCACCAGGCAGCGCCTCGGTTTCGAAATCATTGCCAAAGCCGGGCATATAGCCGGAATGGGTTCCAACGGGCGTGCTGGCCTGTGTCAGACTGTGCGGTTCTACCGGACGATTCATTGTGGTTCCTCCGTTTGGTGCTTGTCGGATAATAGTTGTTTTTGTAACTAACAAGCATGAGAAACGATAAAACCTCCGACACTGACGGTTTCGACCTTCAGAACTTTCTGCCGTTCCTGTTGAACCAGGCGGCAGAATCCGCCTCGATCAGTTTTCAGAAGGTCTACAAAGATCGCTATGGGATGCTGCGCACCGAATGGCGGGTGCTGTTTCATCTGGGTTTGTTTGGCACAATGACCGCGAAACAGATCGGGCATCGGGCAAAGACACATAAAACCAAAATCAGCCGCGCGGTTCAGCAACTGGAGAATCGGCGCTTTTTGAAACGAACCCGGGATGATCGCGACGGGCGCGTGGAATGGCTGACGCTGACACCAATGGGTGAGGCGACCTATCGTGAGTTGCGGGATATTGCTGTGCAACATGATGCCAAACTGGCTGGTCAGTTCGATACCGATGAAATTGCGATCCTGCGAAAAATGCTAAGACGGCTGGCCGGTTTCGAGTAACCTCTGGTAGAACGGTGCATCCGTCCCCATTTGTTGCAAAGAATTTACATGGACGTTCAAATGATGCCTTCTGACCGCCTTCCGCCTGCATTTTTCGACCTGATTGATTGGTTGGTCCGGAAAGGACTGGAAGGTGCCGGACAAGAAGAATTGCTGGAAGGGTTTTGTTCCACTTTGGTGGATCAGGGTATCCCTTTGATGCGGTTCCATGCGGCACAGTCGACCCTGCACCCGGCCTATGGCGGCTTTGGGTACAGTTGGTACCGGACCAGTGGCGGAACATCGGAGAAGTTCGAGAACACGGATACACCAAGCGAGCAATGGTTGCGCAGCCCCCTGTATGCTTTGCTGAACGAAGATTTGGACGATATTCGTGTCAAACTGGTGGATCAAAATGAACCAAGCCGATTTCCGCTGCTGAATGAGCTGCGAGAGGAAGGTGCGACTGACTACTACGCCACTGGCATCCCTTTCGATCTATCCGAACAGGTGCGTCACACAGGGCCCGACAAGGTCAGCGACGGGGTGCTGATGTCTTGGACCAGCGATGCGCCAACGGGTTTCGAAGATGGTGACTTGGCGCGGATCAATGCGGTTTTGCCGCATCTTGGGTTGGCGCTGAAATCTGCGAAGAACCAGGTGATGTCAAAGGATTTGATGCGGGTTTATCTGGGGCGCGATGCCGGCGATCGCGTGTTGTCCGGCGAAATACGACGCGGGTCTTTGCAGCAAATTGATGCGGTGATCTGGACCTTCGATCTGGAAGGGTTCACCAATATGTCCGAGGATCTGCCCGGAGATCAGATCATCGAAATGCTGAATGACTATTTGGCAGTTGCGGTCGGCGTGGTTCACGATTGCGGCGGAAACATCCTCAAGTTCATGGGCGACGGGCTGATGGCCATGTTCGATGTCGGTGAAATTGACGCTGATGCCCGCGCAGCACTATCGGCGATACCCCTGCTGCAAAAGCGGATGCAGGAGCTCAATACGCGGCGCGAGGCCAAAGGGCTGCCGGTATCAAACTACACGCTGGCCCTGCATTCGGGCGAGATTTTGTATGGCAATATCGGATCGGAAGCCCGATTGGATTTTACAGTGATTGGTCCAGCGGTAAATCAGGCCGCACGGATTGCGGGGATGCATAAATCTCTGGGTCAGAGAATCCTCGTATCAGACGACGTTGCACGCGCGGCCGATCCGTGTGAGCCCGAACTCATCTCGGTCGGGCGATACATGCTGCGTGGCGTTAATGAGCCGAAAGAGCTGTTTACCGTCTACAACCCGATCAGCTGATACAGGCCTTGGGGCGGTTGCAGAAAAAGACCCCTTGCCATTGATAATGTAATTACATAACAAAATAGCTATGCTCGGCGCGCCCCGGACCGGTTCGGTCTGACGCACCAAACAACCCAGATGTAACAGAACAGGTAGCATGCTATGACCGATACCCGGCTTCCCGTAACAGTTCTTTCAGGTTTTCTCGGCGCCGGTAAAACCACGCTGTTGAATCGTGTTCTGAACAATCGCGATGGCCGCCGGGTGGCGGTGATCGTCAATGACATGTCCGAAGTGAACATCGACGCCGATCTGGTGCGTGCCGACACCGAACTGTCGCGCACTGATGAGACGCTGGTTGAGATGTCAAACGGTTGCATCTGCTGCACGCTGCGTGACGACCTGTTGGACGAAGTTCGCCGTTTGGCCGGTGAAGGCCGGTTTGACTATTTGTTGATCGAGTCGACCGGAATTTCCGAACCTTTGCCTGTCGCAGCTACATTCGATTTCCGCGATGAGTTTGGGCAAAGCCTGTCCGACGTATCACGGCTGGACACTATGGTCACTGTGGTCGACGCGGTGAACCTGCTCCAGGACTATTCCAGCCACGATTTCCTGAACGATCGTGGTGAGACAATGGGCGAAGAAGATGAGCGTACTCTGGTACATTTGCTGACCGACCAGATCGAGTTTGCGGATGTGGTGATCCTGAATAAGATTGACGATGCAGGGCCTGAGCGTGTGGATGCGGCGTGTAAGATCATTCGCAGCCTGAACGCGGACGCAAAAATTATCGAAACGAACCATTCCGATGTCGCGGCTGATGCCATTCTCGATACTGGGATGTTCGATTTTGAAAAGGCACATGAGCATCCAATGTGGGCCAAAGAACTCTATGGGTTTGCGGATCACGTGCCGGAAACCGAAGAATATGGCGTTACCAGCTTTGTCTATCGTGCTCGGCTACCCTTCGTGCCCGAGAAAATCCTTGAGGTACTGAACGGTGACTTGCCTGGCGTGATCCGTGCCAAAGGGCATTTCTGGATCGCCACGCGCCCGGATTGGGTGGCCGAGTTCTCGCTGGCGGGCGCGTTGTCCTCGGTTCAACCACTGGGCACCTGGTGGGCAACGGTTCCCGAGGATCGCCGCCCGGATCACGAAAGCGCTCGGGCCTATATACAGGCCCATTGGCAGGAGCCATGGGGCGATCGCCGGCAAGAGATCGTGTTTATCGGCAGCGGTATCGACTGGCCGACGCTCAAAGCGCGGCTGGATGCAGCGTTGCTGCCAGCGATGGCTGCGGCCCGTGTCGAAGACCTGCCGGATCTTCCCGATCCCTTCCCGCTGTGGCGGCGCGCCGAGGCGGCTGCATGAGCTTTGTCCGGGAGGTAGTGAAGGACGCGCCCATAGGTGTTGGCGTCTTCTCAACCCCCGAGGGTCTGAGCGCGATTCATCATCCCGGCTGTGCTGCTGCGATCTGGCGCAGGGCTCCCTTGACCCATTTCCAGGACTGGCTGAATGCGCTTGAACCAGAAGTACTGCCCAAGGCGCGCATGATCCTTCGACCGGACGCGGTGCGTGATGCAATGGGCAAGATTTGTCAAAGCTTGGGCACGCCGGAGTGCATCGAACGGGACCGCCTGATCGACGATGTTGCCGCGCTTTCGGTGTTGTTTGCCGATGTGATGCAGGCAACCTGGGTGCGGTTGCGTCTGGATGTTGTGGCGACCAATGCCTGTCGACGGTTCCACATTGACGCTGTCACGGCCCGGCTTGTTTGCACATACCGTGGGACGGGAACGCAATATGGAATCTCCTCCAACGGAGAAGATCCGAGCCGCGTGTTCACTGTTCCGACCGGATCGCCAATCCTGCTGCGCGGAACCCGTTGGCCAGAGACACCGAAATCAGGCCTTCTGCATCGATCACCACCGATTGAGGGCACGGGCGAAACACGGTTGCTGCTGGTTCTTGACCCAATTGTTGATCCGGCGGATGAAACTGATCCGGTTCTGTATCACTGAAAGGCTGCCCGTGTTTGGGCGCCGAGCGATCAGAAATCGATTTCCACGCCCGGCAGGTTCAGCTCGCGCATCATGTCGCGCAGCTCTTGCCGGGCGGCAATGTTCGAGATGTTCAGCTGTTTAACCCCGATGTCCTTGAGGTCCAGTAAGGTCAGCCCGCGGGGAAACAACTCGCGGAATATCACACGTTCCGAAAAGCCCGAGGCAACGCGAAAGCCGATGCGCTGCGACAGCATCTCGATCGCGCGTTGCATCTTTTCCTTGTTGACCATGCGCTGGGTACCAACCCGGTTGCGTACGACCACCCAGTCGATAGGTTTAAGACCGGCCTGTGCCCGCAGCTGACGCGCGTTCCAGACCATCTCGGAATAGACTGAAGGCCCCAGAATCTTTTCACCCTTTGAATCGATGCGCGCCAGCAGGTCAAAATCGATAAAGCTGTCGTTCAGCGGGGTGATCAAAGTATCTGCCAGCGAATGTGCCACCTGGCTGAGCCGCGTGTGCGATCCGGGGCAGTCGATCAGAATGAAGTCACTGTCGCTTTCCAACTCGGCCACGGCTGCCGACAGGCGGTGATCATAGATATTCTCACCCGGTTTCAGGGTGCTTGCGTCGATCTCGGGCAGGTCGTGGTGGAGCGGGCTGGGCAGCGTCAGCTCGGCTCCTTTGAGAAAGTTGCTGCGGTTCTCAAAATAGCGGCCAAGGCTGCGCTGGCGCAGGTCCAGATCCAAAGTACTGACCTTGTTGCCCAGGCGAGCCAATGCCGTCGCCACGTGCATCGAGACGGTCGATTTCCCGGCGCCGCCCTTTTCATTCCCGACTACAATGATATGTGCCATGCTTGTATTCCCAAGTCCCGCCGTGCTTGTCTACACGTTGTTGGAACCCACTATATGTTGTGTCTGAGGGGATGAAAAGAACCTCTGACCGTGGTTTGTGGCGATATCCAAGACAATTTTGGAAAACTCAACACCCGTCGCGGGTTAACGTGGGGTGCTTGCAAAGCCAGTGCGGCTGATTCATCGCTCTATCGGATTTGACGCAAAGCCATGAACGAAAAAGGCCACCCCGAATAGGGTGGCCTTTCGCATGCAAGTTGGGTCAAGCTTAGAAGCCCAGACCTTCGTATTTCTTCTTGAACTTCGATACACGGCCACCGGCGTCCAGCAGGCGCGAGGTGCCACCGGTCCAGGCAGGGTGCGAGGACGGATCGATTTCCAGAGCCAGCTGGTCGCCTTCGGCGCCCCAGGTGGATTTCATCTGAACCACAGAGCCATCGGTCATTTTGACGTTGATGACGTGATAATCGGGATGGATGTCTTTTTTCATCTTTCCGCTCCTTACGCCTCGGCGCCAGCCTTGGGCTTGTAGTTGGTAACTTCTGCGATACGTGCGGATTTACCGCGACGGGTACGCAGGTAGTACAGTTTGGCGCGACGGACGCGGCCACGGCGGACAACGGTGATGCTGTCGATATTGGTCGAATGCAGGGGGAACACACGCTCCACGCCTTCGCCAAACGAGATTTTGCGAACGGTGAACGAACCGGCGATCCCTTCGCCGCCCTTGCGCGCGATGCAGACGCCTTCGTAGTTCTGCACACGGGTGCGCGACCCTTCGGTCACCTTATAGCCGACACGGATGGTGTCTCCGGCTTTGAAATCGGGGATGTCTTTCCCCAGGGCGGCAATCTGTTCCGCCTCTAGCTGTGCGATCAGGTCCATCGCATTTACTCCTATCTGCTCGTGGTTGGTCCACGAAGTTTGGGCACGGGCTGAGAGCTCTTGGTCTTCACCGGGTCCTGCGAACAGCCCGCCAGAGGTCAGATCGAATGTTCCTTATGCCTGGTCCGTCCCTGTCGCGCCGGGGCCGAAGAAAGCCAGGCGTCACGTCAGACAACAAACCAAAACACCGGAGTCGCGTCTCGCGGCACCGGATTGCGCTGCTTTAGGGGGTTTGCGGGCAGGGATCAAGCCTAAATTGTGGGCGGCACCGGTAAGATTTCGCCACTTTGCAACTGCCCCGTTGCCTTGGCGGGTGGTTCAGGCATTCTGGCTTCAATTCAACGAGCAGATATTTCAAAAACAGGACGATGTCATGCGGTTACCCGTTTTGCTGGCACTTGTGGGCCTTACTGTGATCTCATGCGGGCGACAGGGGCCGCCGCCCCAGGTTGTTGAACAGGTGCCTGGCGTAGATCGAACGGCCCCATCGGTGATCTATCCGGATTTCGGTGACGCTGACCCGCATGATTGGGAGGGGCGGCATCCCGGGCTTTATCCAGTGCATGGGCTGGATGTGTCCCGCTGGCAGGGGCCGATTGATTGGCGTCAGGCCAAAGCATCGGGCGTCAGCTTTGCCTTCCTCAAAGCGACCGAAGGCGGTGACGTTGCAGACCCGCTGTTTCAGGATCATCGCCGGGGCGCGCAGGCGGCAGGCGTGCCCTGGGGGGCGTACCACTATTACTATTTCTGCCGGTCTGCTCGGGAACAGGCGGGCTGGTTCATTCAGAACGTGCCCAAAGGTGCAGACCTGCCGCATGTGCTGGATATGGAATGGACGCCCCATTCAAAAACCTGCACCATACGCCCCGATGGCCGTACTGTCCGGGCCGAGGCGCAGCGCTTTCTGGATATCCTTGAACGCCACTATGGCCGAAGGCCCATCGTCTATACCACCGTGGATTTTTATGAAGACACTCAGATCGGACGCCTGCCCAAGACGGATTTCTGGCTAAGGTCGGTCGCAGGGCACCCGAGCAAGGTCTATCCGCGGGCGGTTTGGCGGTTCTGGCAATACACCGGCACCGGATTGGTGCCGGGTGTTCAGGGCAAAGTGGATATCAACGTCTTTCACAGCTCGCCTGAGGTCTGGTCGCAATGGAAAGCGGCTGGTTCCTAGGGGTTAGCTGTGCCATAGGTCTCGATCGTGCCACCAGCAACGAGGTGATCCAAGCGGCGCTCGCGTTCTTCACCATACGAGTCGCGCAACCACAACCGTTCACCTTGATCCAGTTTGCGACGCTCAAAGCCGCGCTTCGCCAGGCAACGATCAACCTGGTCGATTTCACCTTGATCACGCAACGCGTCTTGTGATCTGTAAGCCAGGATTGATCCTACAACCTCTAAGCGCGACTAAACCGCAGAATCCTCAACCGCAAACAGAATGGAATGTTTCGCTGGTGGCTGATGCTTTGAGGCCACAATGGGCAAGGATCAATCAGAGTTTTTGCCCGTATTCCCAACGTAGTCCTTCCAGATATCCGGACGGCGTTCACGGGTAATCTGTTCGGCCATCTGACGTCGCCATTCGGCAATGCGGCCGTGGTGGCCGGACATCAGGATCTCCGGGATCGGGCGGCCCTTCCATTCGGCGGGGCGGGTGTATTGCGGGTGTTCGAGCAGGCCCGAGGAAAAGCTCTCTTCTTCAGTCGAGGCCTGATTGCCCAGAACGCCGGGGATCAATCGCACTGTGGCGTCGATCAATGCCTGCGCCGCAATCTCTCCCCCGGTCATCACGAAATCACCCAGCGAGACCTCTTGTACTCCGTAATGCTCCAGCACCCGCTCATCGACACCTTCAAACCGACCGCATAGCAACGTCATCCCATCGCAACGCGCCAGATTTTGCATCATCTTCTGATCCATCCGGCGACCGCGCGGGCTAAGGTAGATCAGCGGCCAGTTGCCTTGAATACCCGCCATCGAGTGCTCGATGGCGTCGCCTAACACGTCTGCACGCAGAACCATACCCGCCCCTCCCCCTGCGGGTGTGTCATCGACGTTGCGATGTTTGCCGATACCGAACTGTCGCAAGTCTACGGTTTCCAACTGCCACAGCCCCTCTTGCAAGGCCTTGCCCGTTAGGCTTTCACCCAAGACACCGGGAAATGCCGCCGGGAACAATGTTATGATCTTGGCCTTCCACACCCCATGTAAATCTGGTGTGGGCGTCATCAACTCACGCGGTTTCAGGGTGGGGCGGATGGCTTTGCGCCCGTGGGATTTGCTTGGTGTATCGGTCATGTCTGATCCGCCAACGCGCGCCGGACGCTTTTGACAAGGGCTTTCTTTTGCGCAACCAGCGCTGTGTCGTCCAACGAGGATCGATTGAGCGCTAACAATTCGATCAGCGCCTCCTGCGGCAGACTGGTATTGGATTTTGACGGCGGTACAAGCTTGGATGCATTGTCTTGCGGCAGCCCTAAATACTCTGCAAACGGGGTGCCGGGGCCAAAGCGGGTTTCTTGTAAATCCTCTAGCCATCTTGTCTGCACATGCACTTCGGGCAGTCGTTCCTGAATTCTGTCGGCGACGCTCGGCAAATCTGGAAGGTGATCCAGCGCCGCGCAAAACGCATCGAAATCCTCAACCAAGCGTCGGCGCTGTAAATCATGAGCCCAAAGGCTGCGCAGCCATTCAGAGCGTTCGCGTAGCGACAGATAAATGGTGATGTCGACCTCGTCCCCGATCAGTTGGCGGCGAATGGTGCCCACCAATGTCGACGCAAGCTCGGGCGTGGCAGCATAGCCTTCGGCGCGATTTCGGCTTGGCCGCAAGCCGCCAAAGTTCTCCTCGCTGATGATCAAACCCCGGCGCGTGCCGAAATCGATCTGTCCTAAAAACGTGTTCATCTTGCTGCCGAATGTGGCCAGCGTGTCGTCCAGCCTATAGACCGAATGGCGCGTCGCCGCATTTGCCAGGCCCGATTTCCGCGTTTTGTAGGGCAGGACCAATGAGAAATGCGGCCAGATCAGCTCGCGATTTTCATAGAGAAAGGATTGCGCCGCTGTGGTGCCGGTTTTGTGCAGCCCAAGATGCAGCAAAACGCGCCGCATCAGATCAGCCCCTCGGGCGGGTCTGCAACGATTCGGCCCTTCTCCAGATCGACTGTCGGCACCGCCTCAAGCGTGAAGGGCAGCAGGACAGTTGATTTCAGTCCCGGCCCATGCAGTTCTAACAGGTCGGCTGCACCATGGTTCTGAACGGATTTCACCTGTCCCAGCAGGGTGCCGCCGGTGTCAAAAACCTCAAGTCCGATCAGGTCGGCGTGGTAAAACTCGTCATCCGGCAAAGATGGCAATTGATCGCGGCGCGCAAACAGGCGCAGGCCTTTCAGGTCATCTGCCTGTTCCTTGGTTTCCACTCCGCCCAATCGTGCAGCAAACCCGTTCTTGATGGTGCGGGTCAAAACCAGAGGATAGCGTTTTTTGCCAGCCTCGTCAGTCAGGGGGGAATAGGTCTCAATATCCGATGGTTCGGCGCAAAAGCTTTTCAGCCGTACTTCGCCGCGTACTCCGTAAGAGCCCGCGATGGTGCCGACACAGATTAGATCACTCATTTGCACCACCCGGAGTTACGCATATGCCGCTCTTCCACTCTCCCAGACCCTCGCAGGCTTCGCGTTGATTGCTGCGTTCAAAGAACACACCGACAATAAAGGCGATCACCAGCAGGATGGGAAGGCGTAACAATCCAAACATCAGCTATCGTACCTCGATGGCAAGAGCATCGTCCCTGCATTCCCAGCCCGCCCGTTCCAGTTCCGGCGTGTCCGAGGGTTCTTCCGGCCAGCCGATGCAGAAATACCCGATCAGGCGCCAGGCGTTTGATACGTTAAGGTCGCGGCTCAGCCGGTCGGGATCCAGAATGGAAACCCAGCCCAGCCCAAGCCCATAGCTGCGCAGGGTCAGCCAGAACAGGGTAATCGCTGAGACGACGGAATAGCGCCGCATCTCGGGCATGGACTCAGCCCCCAGACCAAGCCCCTTATCGGTGCTGTCATCGCAGAACACCGCCAATTGCACCGGGGCCTCTTGCATACCTGACAGTTTCAATTGGCTGTAAAGTTGCGCTTTTTCGCCCGAATAGCCTTTCAGGGCCTCGGTGTTTGCGGCTTGGAAATTTTTCAATGCCGCATCGCGTGCGGCTTGGCTTTCGACGCGGATGACGCGCCAGGGCTCACTGAGCCCCACAGAGGGCGCCAGCCGAAACGCGTCGAGACAGCGCGTCAGCACTGCCTCGTCAATTGCGTCAGTGCGGAACCGGCGCACATCGCGCCGGAGCCGCATCAGCAGGTCGAACTGCGTGCGAAAATCGTCGGTGAAAGTCTGATCCCGCACAGCAACCGCCTGCTTACTCTTCTGCAGCTGCGTCTTCAACAGGTGCAGCCGCAGCTTCGGCTGCTTCAGCGGCCTTGGCTGCTTTCTCTTCCGCGCGTTCCTGAGCTTTCTTGCCCGGAGCCCCTTTGTTGGGGTTGTTGCGCTCGGCCTTGTCGCGGGTGCCGGCTGCTTCCAGCATACGTGCGATCCGGTCGGTGGGCTGTGCGCCCTGATCCAGCCAGTACTGGATGCGCTCCATGTTCATTTTCACGCGCTCTTCGCTGTCTTTCGGCAGCAGCGGGTTGTAGGTGCCCAGTTTCTCGATGAAACGGCCGTCGCGCGGCATGCGGCTGTCAGCAGCCACGATGCGGTAGAAGGGACGTTTTTTCGAGCCGCCGCGGGCGAGACGAATTTTCATTGCCATGATGGTATCTCCTTTAGATGGCGTGTGCCGGGAATTGCCCGGTCAATTCTGGTGCTTGTTGAACCGGAGGTTCACTCTTGATGTTTCCGGTGGTGTCGGATGACTTCCTGAATGATGAAATTCAGGAAAGCCTTGGCGAAATCGGGGTCCAGATCGGCCTCTTTCGCCAGGTCTTCTAACCGTGCGATCTGCGCAGCTTCGCGCGTGGGATCGGACGGGGGAAGGTCGTGTGCGGCCTTGAGCTTGCCAACGGCCTGCGTGTGCTTGAACCGCTCGCCCAGCGTGTAGACAAGGATCGCGTCCAGCCGGTCGATGCTTTCGCGATGGTCCTTCAACAGCGTGGCAGCTTGTGTCGCGGGGTTGGTCATTGGCCGGTCCTTTCGGTGGTCAGGTCAATCTGCGGGTGGCGCCAGATTTGAGCGTGCTTGCCCAGAAGCTCGGCGCGTTCAGTTTCCAATGTGGCCCCAAGCCGTTCCGCCAATGCGCGCGAACGATCATTGGCGTGGGCGATATAGCTGATCACACCGTTCAGACCCTGATGTCGCGCTGCGTAGTCGCGCGCGGCGAGTGTCGCTTCGAAGGCCAGTCCTTTTCCTTCAAAGTCGGACATCACTACCCAGCCGAGTTCGGGTTCGGCCCAACCCGGTGCATCCATCATGCCAACCCAACCGGCAAATTGGCCGGTGGATCGTTCGGTAATGTGCCAGCCGCCATAGCCGTGAAGCGCCCAGTGACCAAGACGCCCGGCCAGAGATCTCCACGAGTCCATCTCGTTTCGTGGCCCGCCTACCATGTGGCTGCGTTCGGTGGCAAAGAAAGCGGTGATCGCGGGCAGATCATCCAGATGCGGCGCGCGCAGGATCAGGCGGTCTGTTTCGATGGTGGGGATGGTGAAGGTTGTCATGCGTAAGCCTCCATCCCGCCATCGCCATCAGCCGACAAGTGTCGATAGACCAGAGTCACGCCATCCGCTTCAACGATCTCGCGTTCCACAAACGCGCCGAGTCGTTCTGCCAGACGTTGAGAGCGTTCATTCCCTTTGACGACAAAACTCGCCAAAGTGTCCCAACCGAGTTGCTCGAAGGCAAAGCCGCGCGCGGCACTGGCTGCCTCAAACGCATAGCCGTGGCCTTCGCCGTCTTCGGTGAAGATAAAGCCAAGCTCTGGTTCGGGGTCTTCCGGTTCAAATCCCAGAACGACAAACCCCAAAAGCGTGCCTTCTGTTTTCGTCGCGACCGACCACAATCCATGGCCGCGCAAGGACCAAATGGCCACCATCTGGGCAAAGTCGTACCAAGCGTCTTCACGCGACATGACAGACAAATACCGCGCGCGCGGGCTTGCCACGATCCGGGCGTAGGTGTCAAAATCCGACAAATGTGGCGCGCGCAGAACCAGACGCCCGGTTTCGAGTGTTGGAATGGCACCCGCCACGCGAGACGCCAGTTCAGCCCCCTGAGCATTTGGCGCAGCTTCAAAACGGAAGGTCATTGGATTGACCCCGCGTCCAGATGATAAGTCAACGCCCCGGGATACCACTCTGGCGCAGGCGCATCGGTCAAGCGTGCATTCAGGCGTTCAGCCACGCGCACGGACGGTGTGTTGCCGGGCTGTACGAGGATTTCTAGCAGTGGCCAGCGACACTCGCCCAAAAGGTGATCGCGGACGGCGATGCTGGCTTCGGTGGCATATCCGTTACCCTCGCAGGCTCCGTCCCATAGTGTCCAAGTCAGCTCTGGCACTTTGTTTGCGTCGATGTTCAACGGACCGACATGTCCGATGGGGCGATCATCCAGAGTGATGGTGTAGCGGCCGAAGCCACGGATTTCCCAGTGACCAAGTACGGCCGCAAACTTATCGAAACACTCGGCCTCAGTATAAGGACCCCGCACGAATTTACTACGCGGACCCATGTAATAGGCCGCATATGCAGGCAAGTCCGATGGGTCGGGCCGGCGCAAACGCAAACGTGCTGTAGTTATGTCCGAAGCGACGATCACGTTACTTCTTCTTCCCGAATCCGCTGAGGCCTGGAGGCAGCGCCATGCCGCCACCCATGCCGGGCAAGCCACCGCGGCCACCCATCGCCTTGGCCGCCTGTTCCAGCGCCTTGGGGTCCATGCCGGCCGCCATTTCTTCGGGTGAGGGACCGCCTTTGCCGAACATGCCTTTCATGGCCTGTTTCAGCATCTTGCCTTTGCCCATCTTGCCCATCTTCTTCATCATGTCTGACATCTGCCGGTGCATCTTGAGCAGCTTGTTGAGGTCGCTGACCTCCATGCCGGAACCAGCGGCGATACGTTTCTTGCGGCTGGCCTGCAACAGTTGGGGATTGGCGCGTTCGCGTTTGGTCATCGACTGGATCATGGCGATCTGGCGCTTGAGCACCTTGTCGTCCATGCCCGCCTCTTCGACCTGCTTGGCCATTTTGCCCATACCCGGCATCATGCCCATCATGCCCTGCATGCCGCCCATCTGGATCATCTGTTCCAGCTGCATCTTCAGGTCGTTCATGTTGAACTGACCTTTGACCATGCGCTTCATCATGCGCTCGGTCTGTTCCATCTCCATCGTTTCCTGGGCTTTTTCAACCAGGGCCACGATGTCGCCCATGCCCAGAATACGTCCGGCGATCCGGTCCGGCTCGAAGGTCTCAAGCGCATCCATCTTCTCGCCCAGACCGACGAAACGGATCGGCTTGCCAGTAACGGCCCGCATCGACAGAGCCGCCCCGCCGCGACCGTCACCGTCCATACGGGTCAGAACCACGCCGGAAATGCCGACCTTGGCGTCGAATTCCTCAGCCACTTCAACAGCGACCTGACCGGTCAGGCCATCGACCACCAGTAGGGTCTCGCGAGGATCCACTACGTTGCGGACCTGTTCGACCTCGTCCATCAGGACTTCGTCAATGTGCAGCCGGCCTGCGGTGTCGAGCATGTAAACGTCGTAGCCACCCAAAGTGGCCTGCTGCTTGGCGCGCTTGGCGATGTCGACGGGTGACTGGCCAGGCACGATCGGCAGCGTATCGACGCCAACTTGCGTGCCCAGAACCGCCAACTGATCCATCGCTGCCGGGCGATAGACGTCCAGCGAGGCCATCAGGACCTTCTTGCCCTCTTTTTCTTTCAGGCGCTTGGCGAGCTTACCGGTTGTTGTGGTTTTACCCGAACCCTGCAAACCAACCATCAGGATCGGGGCAGGCGGGTTGTCGATCTTCAGCGCGCCGGGGTCATCCTCGCCACGCAGGGTATCGACCAGCGCGTCGTGTACGATCTTGACGACCTGTTGTCCGGGGGTGATCGATTTCGTAACCGCTTGACCGGTGGCCTGCTCCTGCACCTTCTTGACGAATTCACGCGCCACCGGCAGCGAGACGTCAGCCTCAAGCAGGGCAACGCGGACTTCACGCAGGGCGGTTTTCACGTCTTCTTCGGACAGGGCGCCTTGTTTCGTCAGCCGGTCAAAGACGCCAGAGAGGCGTTCGGATAGATTTTCAAACATGCCTTCGGCCTCCTATGCCGGTTGTCTTATGGCGTGCCCTATGTAGGATGCGCCGGTTAAATGCACAAACGCCCCCTCCCACTGAATTAGACGTGGGGGTAATGCCAAATGGCATTGCCCCCACGGGCGAAACTCGCTGGTGGGGGGCGATCCCTGAACGACTCAAGGGACCGGAAGATCAGACGCTTCCGGATGTTTGGATGGGGCTTTAGGCGGATTGGCTGTCAGAGTCAACCTTGCGCGCCGGAAGCCAGTCGTTAACCGCATCAACCAGTTGGTGGGCGCCGCGACCGTTCGAGAAGGCCTCGACAATGGGATGTCGCCCGGCGCTCATACCTTCATCCAGTATCAGGACAGGGCGATACAGGGTCGATGTCCTATTGTCGCTACGTGAGGTCGTGCTTTCGGTTTCCGCGTGCGAGAGGTTTGAGAGCTTGTGCACGACAGCTTCATAGCCAAAGACGTACTGTCTGCGGATCAGGATGCTGTCCGTGTTGCGATCCAGTATGATCTGCACACGCCGGACAAAGACACAGAAGGCACCGACGCCGATGCCGCCGCCAAATAGCGCGAAGAATAAACCGAAGAGTATACCCTCGCCGCCTTCGCTGGCCATGAATACGCCAACGCTAACAAAGGTCAAAATGAAGAACACCAGCGTTATGCCGATGAACCATGGCGTATTGGACAAGATCAGTTGGTTCGGAGTGTTGCGCGTGACTTTCATGGCGGCACGCTAGCACCGAATACGGCGCCTGTCGTGGCTTGAATTTGCCCCTTAGGTGCGCGATGAGAGCGCCATAGAAGGAGGAGCCCATGGACGCATCATCAGCTTTTCAGGATACATTGCCGCTTAGTTCGGATGCGCTTTTGGCACAGCTGGATGCTTGGGGGCTGACGTATCGCTTGCACACGCATATCCCGCTGCGCACCGTTGAAGACTCCAAGGCGGTTGAAGAACAGTTCATGATCCCTGGTGAGAACGCGCTGCGTCTCAAGAACCTTTATCTACGCGACAAGAAAAAGCGGAACTATCTAGTGACGCTGGAACAAAGCCGCGAGATCGATCTGAAAGCGCTGGGCGCCGAGTTGGGGGTTGGCAGCTTGTCCTTTGGATCGGCGGATCGGCTGTTGCAAAACCTTGGTATCCGCCCCGGTGCCGTAAGCCCCCTGGCGATGATCAACGGCGTTCAGAATGATGTGCGGTTTTTTATGGATAGCGCGGCGCAGCAGGTGGACGTCATTTACATGCATCCGCTGGTCAATGACCGGACCATCGCGATCTCTCGTGGTGATCTGACGACATTCTTCGAAAAGACAGGATGTAACGTGAACTGGTTGCCCTAGGCCCCCTCAAAAGCCAGCGCAAGTGCGGCTGAGGCATGGGCGGCAGGGCCAATCCAGGCCTTGGCTGGGTAACCGTCAAAAGGGTACAGGTCGGGGGATCTATAAAAAGTGCTTTTATCCACGGAAAACTTTGGATCACTTGATGTGACAGGGCTGGTCGGTACGGTTGAGTTGATATGAGCATTGTTTTTTCGAACAAATCCCGAATATACCAGCGGGTATTGTTGGAAATTGCACAATGGTGACACTGCCGTGGATAACTGGGACGAAGTGAGAACGGCCTATCAGGTGGCGCGTATGGGAACCGTTAGCGGCGCGGCTGATGTACTGGGTGTGCATCACGCGACGGTCATCCGCCATATTGATGCGATCGAAGCTCGGCTGGGGGTGAAGCTGTTTCAACGTCACGCCCGTGGGTATACGCCGACCGAGGCGGGTGAAGATCTGTTGAGGGTGGCGCAGGCGACCGAGGATCAGTTCAACCAGCTTGTGGGGCGGATGAAGGGCCGGGGCGATGATGTCTCGGGCGAGCTGGTTGTGACTTCTTTAGCGTCACTGGTGCCTTTGGTGGCCCCGGCGCTCAGCGAATTCCAGCAAGCACATCCGGGCCTGATCGTGCGCTACCTGACCGGGGACCGCTTGTTCCGGCTTGAATATGGCGAGGCGCATGTTGCTATCCGGGCCGGGTCAGCGCCGGACCAGCCGGACAATGTAGTGCAGCCCTTTGTGACTCAGGACGTGGGTTTGTTTGCAAGCAAGGACTACATTGCCCGTCGGGGTAAGCCGCAAAGTGTCGAAGAATTCCCGCAGCATGCTTTTGTCGGTAATGATGACGAAACCAGCCGCGCGCCTTTTGCGCAATGGTTGCGGGCGAATGCCCCGGCCGAGGCGCTGACGTTTCGCTGCTCGAACAATTTCACAGTGGCCGAGGCGGTCAGGGCTGGGGCCGGGATTGGATTCATAGCCCGCTGGGAGGCGGCCCGATATCCAGATCTGGAAGAAGTGATGCAGAACCTGCCGGAATGGTCTGGAAAGCTGTGGCTAGTGACCCATGTCGATCTGCACCGCACCACCAAGGTTCAGGCTTTTCTGAAGTTCCTGAAGGCGAAGTCCAAGGATTGGATCTGTGACTGAGCAAACCCGTGGCCATCTGGCCATGCTGGTCTTTTCGGCGCTGGTGGCGGGCAGCTTTTCGCTGGGATCGATAATTGCGAATGAGATTGCGCCGGCTGCGCTGAATGCCGTGCGCTTTGGAATTGCGGCGGTCGTGATCGGGATCGCCGCCTTCGTTACAACCGGTGTGTCGCGTGCGGCGCTGCAAGCGCCCTGGCGCTACTTGGTTCTTGGAGGTTTGTTTGCCACCTATTTCGTGCTGATGTTCTACGGCCTGCAGACGGCCCCACCGGTCAGCGCAGCGGCTGTGTTTACTCTCACCCCTGTCTTGTCGGCCATTGCCGGATGGGCCTTGTTGCGTCAGATCACAACTCCAAGGATGGCGCTTGCGCTTTCTGTGGGGGCCACCGGGGCGCTATGGGTGATCTTTCGCGCCGATTGGCAGCTTTTCCGCGCCTTTCAGATTGGCCAAGGTGAAGTCATCTATTTTGTTGGCTGTGTCGCCCATGCGATCTACACACCGATGGTGCGCAAGCTGAACCGAGGCGAACCTGCGGTCGTGTTTGCCTTTGGCACTTTGGTCGCGGGATGCGGTCTATTGGTGGCATTTGGCTGGTCAGATTTGGTTAGCACCGATTGGTCGCGCTTGCCGACCATTTTCTGGATCGGTCTATTATATGTCTCCTTCTTCGCCACGGCGGTCAGCTTTGTGCTGGTACAGTTCGCGGCGCTCAGGCTGCCCTCGGCAAAGGTAATGGCCTATACCTATCTAGTGCCCAGCTGGGTCATTCTGTGGGAGATCGCCCTGGGCAACGGCGTCCCAACCGGATTGATCATCATCGGCATCGCGCTGACCGTCTTGGCCTTACTCTTGCTGTTGAAAGAAGAAACGCCCAGCACAAGCGCTGATTTATACACTGCGGATTGAGGCTTGTGTTCGCGTCTGCGTCTGGCACCATGCAATCGGTGAAGATAAAAAATGTCGGGTAGGTCAATGAAACTCACTCTATCGAGCTCAGTCGTGTTGCTATTGGCGGCCTGCGGGCAAAGCAATTTGCAAGGCTCCGGTGACGAGACAATCACGCAAGCCAGTTGTGAGGCATTGGTCTCAGCCGAAAGTGGCGTGCGTATCGACGCCGTCAAAGCGCAGGAAACACAAACGAACCCGACGGGGTCTGTCACAACGGTTCTGGCCGAAGGTCAAAACGACCCGCGGTCGTGTTCGACCGATCAAACGGGTGTCATTACCAGCGTGATACAGGGCTAAACTGGCGGCAAAAGCCTCTGTTGAGGCAGATCAAGGTCCTGAACGTACCCGGTGTCTATGCTTTTCCGTAAGGAGAGGAGGACACCATGTTTCAACATATCATGATACCAGTAGACCTTCATTTGCCACCCGAGGTCCATAAGGCGATTGCCGTGGCCGGTGACATCGCCAAATGGCAGAACGCGCGGGTGACCCTCGTCAGCGTCACGGGCACGCAGCCTGGGGACGCGCCTGTTTCCCAAGATTCAGTTGCTGAGGGGCTGGCTGCGCTTTCCAAGGATCTGACAGCGAAAGCTGGTGTGCAGGTCGAAACCCGAAACATCCATTCCGTCGATGTCGCAGCAGAGGTGGATGGCGATCTGGCTCGTGCGGTAGAGGAACTGGGTGCGGATCTGATCGTCGTCGGAACCCATGCGCCGCGCATCACGGACTATATCTTCTCAAGCCATGCGGGGTATCTGGCGAAACACGCCAAGGTGTCTGTCTTTGTGGTCAGGTAGGACCATCCTGCGACGTGGGCAGTTCCGCTTCCAAAAACCGTTCGAACGCATCTAGGTTGACCGGCTCGAACTGCCCGAATCCCTGCATCCAGACCGAGGCGGCGCGTAACGCGTCTGGCTCCAGCTTGCACCATTTGACGCGTCCGCGTTTTTCCTGAGAGATCAGCTTGGCCTTGGTCAGAATGACCAGGTGCTTCGAGATGGCTGCCAGCGACATCTCGAACGGCTCGGCCACATCTGTCACGGCCATATCATCCTCAAGCAGCATCGCCAGGATGGCGCGGCGGGTCGGATCGGCAAGCGCTGCGAACACGGTATCCAGGTCATTAGACATGGCCCGCTGAACCATACTGCACGGATTTGGTCAACCGATTGGTTGAATATCGGAAATTGCATCGATTTCCGGCCGTGGCGGGCACGCGCATTGTTTCGCTCGTTGTGAAAGTGACAAAATATATATAAATAACAATGCACTAAGATGCGGCAATTCGGGCATTCAACAGCGTTGACTCTGTGCCCCTTCGCCCTTAGCACCTAGCCTCAAGACTGTGCGAGGAAAACGCCCGTGACCGATGACGACCAAAAGCAGCGTATGGCGCAGCTGGAGGCCAAGATCGAAGCGGCGAAAAAGGCCAAAAAGCCTGAGACCCGTGCAGACAGTGACGTATCCGGAGGCGAACTTGCCTGGAGGATGGTCATCGAAATGGTATCCGGTCTGGGGATCGGATTTGGCATCGGATACGGGCTGGATAGCCTGCTCGGGACGATCCCGATCTTTCTGGTGCTGTTCACATTGCTGGGCCTTGTCGCGGGCGTGAAGGTTATGCTCCGCAGCGCGAAAGAGGTTCAAGAGAAACAAGCGGCGGCTGAGGCGGCCGAGAAGGACGAGAGGGACTGAACGTGGCAACTGAGACCACCGCAGCAGAAGGCAGCAGCCTGGTTTTCCACCCGATGGACCAGTTCATCGTTAAGCCGTTGTTTGGTGACGGTGCAGTGGGCATGTTCACGATCACCAACGTGACCCTGTGGCTGTTCCTTGCAATTGTCGCCGTGGTTCTGTTGCTGGTTCTGCCGACCTCGAAACGCGCGATCGTTCCGACACGCATGCAATCGGTTGCGGAGCTCACCTACGGTTTCGTCTATAAAATGCTGGAAGACATCTGCGGCAAGGAAGGCGTCAAGTTCTTCCCCTATGTCATGACCCTGTTCATGTTCATCGTCTGCGCGAACTTCCTGGGCCTGATCCCGACCTCGTTCACCACCACATCGCATTTCGCCGTGACCATCCCGCTGGCGCTGGCCGTGTTCCTGACTGTGACCATCTTGGGCTTCGTCAAGAACGGCGCTGCGTTCCTGGGTCTGTTCTGGGTATCCAGCGCGCCTCTGGCACTGCGCCCAATCCTGGCAATCATCGAGCTGATCTCGTACTTCGTGCGTCCCGTCAGCCACTCCATTCGTCTTGCTGGTAACGTCATGGCTGGCCACGCGGTGATCAAGGTTTTCGCGGGCTTCGCCGCGGTTGCCGTGATCTCGCCCGTGTCCGTTCTGGCGATCACCGCAATGTATGGTCTTGAGGTCCTTGTGGCCTTCATTCAGGCCTACGTATTCACCATTCTGACCTGTGTGTATCTGAAAGATGCGCTGCATCCGTCGCACTAAGGTTCGAACACCCAACATCGAAACTTCCAATTCGTAAGGAGAAACATCATGGAAGGCGATCTCGCACACATCGGCGCAGGCCTGGCAGCAATCGGTTCCGGCGCAGCCGCAATCGGGGTGGGCAACGTAGCAGGCAACTTCCTGGCCGGCGCCCTGCGCAACCCTTCGGCGGCTGCTTCGCAGACCGCAACCCTGTTCATCGGTATCGCGTTCGCAGAAGCCCTGGGGATCTTCGCATTCCTGGTCTCGCTGCTGCTGATGTTCGCCGTATAATCTGCGGAACCTGATCCTTACGCGCAGGTGGGTCCAAGCCATAGCGGCCCACCTGTTGTAAAGACAAGTTTCCGACGGAGGATATCATGGCGACTGAACCCATTACAAAAGAGGTAGCCGGCTCGTGCGTCGACTCCTATGGCTCTGCCATCGGGATGCCGCAGCTCTGCTTCGATTGGTTCCCCAACCAGATTTTCTGGCTGGTCATTACGCTGGTCGTCATCTTTCTGGTCCTGTCCCGCGTGGCTTTGCCCCGCATCGCGGCAATCCTGGCGGAGCGTCAGGGGACCATTACAAATGACCTGGCTGCGGCCGAAGATCTGAAGGCCAAGGCGGTCGAGGCCGAAGAGGCCTATAACAAGGCGCTGGCCGATGCCCGTTCTGAGGCGCAGCGTATCGCAGCGGAAGCCCGCGCCGAAATCCAGGCTGGTCTGGATGATGCGATTGCTAAGGCGGACGCGGAAATCGCTGCAAAGGCGGCTGAATCGGAAAAGGCAATTGCCGACATCCGTGCCGGTGCGCTGGATAGCATTCAAGTGGTTGCCAAGGATACGGCGGCTGAACTGGTCACTGCACTGGGCGGCGAGGCGGATGCCAAAGCCATCGACGGTGCGATCGACGCTCAGATGAAAGGATAAGTGACATGCGGAACACTCTTGCCCTTATCCTGACCCTTTGCGCCGCCAGCCCCGCGCTGGCCGCAAGCGGCCCGTTCTTCTCGCTTGGCAATACCGACTTTGTGGTCCTTCTGGGCTTCATCGTTTTCATTGCGGTTCTGTTCTATTTCAAGGTCCCGGGCATGATCGGTGGTGCTTTGGACAATCGCGCCGAGGGCATCAAGTCGGAACTGGACGAAGCCCGCGCCCTGCACGAAGAAGCCCGCAGCCTGCTGGCCTCGTACGAGCGTAAGCATCGCGAAGTGCAGACACAGGCAGACGCCATTGTGGCCGCTGCCAAGGAAGACGCAGTCCGTGCTGCTGAACAGGCAAAGGTTGATCTGGAAAACTCGATCGAGCGCCGTCTGGCGGCTGCTCAGGATCAGATCGCATCGGCGGAAGCCTCGGCGGTGAAAGAAGTCCGCGATCAGGCGATTTCTGTGGCGGTCTCGGCGGCTAGTGCGGTTCTGGCCAAACAGATGAACGCGGCGCAAGCCAACAAGCTGATTGACGCGTCCATTGCGGATGTGGATGCCAAGCTGCACTGAGCTTGCATCAAATCAGACCCATTAAACCCGGCCTGAGTGCCGGGTTTTTTGTGACCCTTTTATGAAGTTCTTTTGAACATTGCGCTGGATCAAACGTTGCTGCGCGCAGCTATGGGATCCTCTGCCCGACGCTTTGCAGGAGGTTCCAATGCTCGACACTGAACACCACGATCTGCACAAATCAGCACAGCAACTCAGAAACGCCCCGCCGGTGATGGAGGTCAGAAACCTCTCACTCTACTACGGGGCAAAGCAGGCTCTCAAAGATGTAAGCTTTGACTTGTACGCCAGCGAAATCCTGGCTTTCATCGGCCCTTCGGGGTGCGGAAAATCAACCGCTCTTAAATGCCTTAATCGCATGCATGACGAAACCCGTGGTGTTCGTATTGAAGGGTCGATCACCATGGCTGGCGTGGATATTCATCACCCCAGCATCGACCCGCCGATCCATCGCCGAAAATTCGGCTGGGTCGCGCAGAAGCCGAACCCGTTCCCGATGTCGATTTGGGAAAATGTGGCCTATGGCGCCCGACTGCATGGGCTTTGCACCTCGTCAGATGAAGTGTCAGCACATGTCGAACACTGCCTCAGGCGGGCGCATTTGTGGGATGAGGTTAAGGACGATCTGCATCGCAAAGATGGAACAGACTTGTCAGGCGGACAGCAGCAGCGCCTTTGTATTGCGCGCGCATTGGGGACCAAGCCCGACATCATGCTTATGGATGAGCCGACAGGGTCCATCGACCCGATCGCCACCGCCAAAGTCGAAGAACTTATGCTGGAGCTTCGCGAGGATCATAGCATCGTGGTGATCACCCATTCCATGATGGAGGCCCGGCGCGTCGCCGACTGTGTCGCCTATTTCCATCTGGGAGAGTTGTTGGAGCTGGGCCCAACAGAGCAGGTGTTTGAACATCCCGCACATGAAAAGACCCGATCCTTCATTCTTGGCAAGATGGGGTGACAAAGACGGGCCGCATTTGTGGGATGTGGTTCAAACGCGCTTAAGACTCGGCGTGGTAAAGCTCAAACACCGCCTGTCTCATGTTGCAGGCGCTGCTGTGCGATTTCTTCATTGCGCTGGGCCTTTTGCTGATCGCCCATGCAGATTTTGACAAAGTTCAGGTGGTCTTCAACCGCACGGCGCGCGCCTTTTGGGTCGCGGTCTTGCAGGGCCGTGTTGATGGAGCGGTGTTGATCCAGTATGGCATCGCGCGTGGTGCGCTGCTGGAACATGACCTGACGATTGTAGAAAACGCCCTGCCGCAAAAGATCGAACATCGATCGCATCATGTGCAGCATCACGACGTTATGGCTGGCCTCGATGATCGCCATGTGGAATTGCGCGTCCAGATGCGCCTCTTCGTCGGCTGCATTGCGGGCATGTGCGTCTTCCATCTTGTTCAGAATGGTCTGCACAACCTTCAGATCGCTATCCGATCCCAGCCGGGCGGCGCGCTCCGCCGCCAGCCCTTCCATATCGCGCCGGAAGGACAGATAGTCGAACACCGCCTCATCGTGATTGCCGAACAGCCGGATCAATGCGGGCGAGAAGGCTGATCCCAGAACCTCGGCCACATAGATGCCTGACCCGGCCTTGGCGGTCAGCAATCCCTGTTCCTGCAGGTCCGAGATCGCCTCACGCAGCGACGGGCGTGATACTCCCATCCGGTCTGCCAGTTCCCGTTCTGAGGGCAAACGCTCACCCGGGCGCAGGATGCCGCGCAGGATCAGCAGTTCGATCTGGCGAACGACAGCCAGAGACAGTTTTTCAGTCTGAACTTTTTGAAATGGCATAGGGTATTCCGGGTGCGCCAAAATTGGTCAAGTCATTTGACCACGATTGAAGGCGGCGTTCAAGCCGATCACGGTGCTTGAAATAATAGGTCAGCATTATTGACTTAGAAAGTGAAGTGCCTAGTCTGTGCGCTGGGGCAGAGGAGGCCCAGACAGATGGATCAGCTATACGCCACCCGTACATCAAGAATGAAGGCATCCGAAATCCGTGAGTTGCTGAAGCTGCTGGGCCAACCGGGCATTATCTCTTTTGCGGGTGGTATTCCCGATCCTGACCTGTTTCCCGCGGACGCCTTTGCAGAGGCGTTTCAAAACGCACTCGGGCCTGAAAAGCAGGCGCAGGCGCTGCAATATTCAGTCAGCGAAGGGTATGCCCCTTTGCGTGAATGGTTGGCGCATCATATGCGCGGGATCGGTGTGGAGTGTGATGTTGACAACATCCTGATCACCTCTGGTTCGCAGCAGGCGCTGGATTATCTGGGCAAGCTGTTCCTGTCTCCGGGTGATAGGGCGTTGGTTGGCTGGCCGACCTATCTGGGAGCGATCAACGCCTTTGACGCCTATGAACCACGTTTTGACCGGCTTGACCCCCATGGCAATCGCGGCGCGGCGGAATATCGGGATGCTGCCGGTGATGGGGCGGTAAAGTTCGCGTATCTGTCGCCTGACTTTTCAAACCCGACGGGGGAAACCGTTGATCTGCGCGGACGCGAGACATTGCTTGATCTGGCAGAGGAGCTTGATTGTGCCATAATCGAGGACGGGGCCTATCAAGCGTTGCGCTATGACGGAGAGGCCATACCGTCGATCCTGGCGCTGGAGCTTGCGCGCAAAGGAACGATCGAAGCGTGTCGCACGATTTACTGCGGCAGTTTCTCAAAAACACTGTCACCGGGGCTGCGTATGGGGTGGGTCGTCGCGGCCAAACCGATCATTTCGCAGATGGTGCTGTTGAAACAAGCCGCCGATCTGCACTCGGCAACCATCAACCAGATGGCTGTTCACCACGTGGCTGAGACCTGTTTCGACACGCATATCCCTAAGGTCCGTGCGGCCTATCGCGCGCGCCGCGACTCGATGCTGGCGGCGTTGGAACAGCATATGCCAGCTGGCGTTCAGTGGACCCGGCCCGAGGGTGGTATGTTCGTTTGGCTGACTTTGCCGTCAGAAATCGATGGCGCCGTCTTGCTGGAGAGAGCTTTGGAGACAGAAAAGGTGGCCTTTGTTCCCGGTCGGGCCTTTTTCCCGGACGGAAGCGGTGCCGACACGATCCGGCTGAGCTTTTCGAATTCCAACGAAGATGCGATCCGCGAGGGTATTCGCCGCTTGGGTGTCGTGCTGCGCGGGTGAGTGCGGAAAGGTTCTGTTAACCAATTCACTGCAAACCTGCGGGCATGTTTCGGTATCTTGCCCCTTTGCTGCTGGCGGCCTGTTCGGCTGGCACGCCTCATTTCCGCGATCTGCCTGCGACGCGCGTATCGGTCAACGGCAGCGTGTTTGACGTGCGTGTGCGCGGGGAGTTGGCCGAGGCGGTCCGAGTGAACGCTCAATATGCGCCTCGGTTGGGGCCAATCCGGGATCGGGCCGCGCTTGCCATGGCGCAGGTGTCCGGGTGTCCCATTTTGGATGTGCTGGGTGATGCCGCAGTGACGGTCGGAGTGCTAGGCTGTGACCGCGAAGCCGGGGAACGTTTGCTGCTGACTGCAATCTCGCGCCCCAACTACGAATGCATAAACTACGGCGCATCCAGTGGCTATGCCTACGAAGTGTTCGAGTGCACGCCGTATTGAAACACGGGTTTCACCTCGTATTTTGGCAAGATATTGTGGATAACTCGCCGCAATATGCCATATCCTGCGCATACACGTTGACACCTCCGTGATCCGTTGCGCAGACTTCTTACCCATAGGAATCATCCAAAGAGCAGCCATTGCGCTTTAGCAAACTCAAACTGACCGGCTTCAAAAGCTTCGTTGACCCGACCGATCTGATCATCGCGGACGGGTTGACCGGGGTGGTCGGTCCCAATGGCTGCGGCAAATCCAACCTTCTAGAAGCTTTGCGCTGGGTGATGGGCGAAAACCGCCCGAAATCCATGCGCGGCGGCGCGATGGAAGATGTGATCTTTGCCGGGGCGGCCACGCGATCCGCGCGCAACTTTGCCGAGGTTGTCCTGACCATGGACAATTCGGAACGCCTCGCGCCTTCGGGTTTCAATGAAAGCGATCAGCTTGAGATCGTGCGCCGCATCACCCGCGATGTCGGCAGCGCCTACAAGACCAATGGGAAAGATGTGCGGGCGCGCGATGTGCAGATGCTATTTGCGGATGCTTCGACGGGCGCGCATTCGCCTGCGCTGGTGGGGCAGAACCGCATTGCCGAGCTGATTAACGCCAAACCTCGGGCGCGTCGTCGTATCCTGGAAGAGGCCGCCGGGATCTCGGGCCTCTATCAACGGCGTCACGAGGCCGAGTTGAAGCTAAAAGGCACCGAGGCCAACCTGACCCGCGTCGATGACGTTCTGGAACAGTTGGGAGGCCAACTATCGCAGCTTGCGCGCCAGGCTCGGCAAGCCGCCCGCTATCGCGAGATTGGAGAATTGCTGCGTCAGGCCGAAGGCATGCTGCTGTATCGCCGTTGGAAAGAGGCCGACATGGCCCGCCAGCAGGCCGAAGAAAAGCTGCGCGAACGGATCACCGAAGCCTCGCGCGCCGAAGCAGCCGCACGCGAAGCCGGGGTAAAGCGAGCTCAGATCGAAGAAACCTTGCCCCCGTTGCGCGAAGAAGAGGCCATTGCCGCTGCGGTGTTGCAGCGCCAGCAGGTGCAGCGCGATCAGTTGTCCGATCAGGAAACCCGTGCGCGCCAGACGATTGAGACGCTGACCAACCGGATCAAGCAGTTGGGCCACGATATCGAACGCGAATCCGGCCTGAACCGCGATGCGGGCGAGATGATCGAACGGCTGGAATGGGAGGCCCGAGAGCTTGCCAAAGCCGCTGAAGGTTACGATGACAAAGTGGCCGAAGCCGCCGAGGTTGCCCGCGAAGCTGCCACCGTTTTGCAGCAGCGCGAAGATCACTTGTCGCAGGAAACCGAAGATATGGCCCGGTTGGTGGCCCGTCACCAATCGGCGCAGCGCTTGGTCGAGGATAGCCGCAAAACCCTGGCTCGGTCGGAAGGCGAAGAAGAGAAGGCCCGCGCCGCGGTAGATGACGCCCAGCAGGCCCTGACCCGCGCAAGTGAAGCCTTCGCAACAGCCCAGGTCGGAGAGGAAGAGGCCCGCGTGGCGGCGGATGCGGCCGAACAAGCATTGGCGGCTGCGGATGACAAACGCGCAGAGACGCAGGCACGCGAAGCCGAAGCGCGGGCGCAACGGTCCGAGGCCGAAGGCGAATTGGGTGCAATCCGCGCTGAAACCATGGCGCTGGCAAAGCTGGTCGAACGCGACACGGCTGAGGGCGGTCAAGTGTTGGACCTGCTGCGCGTGGCACCGGGGTATGAAAAAGCTCTGGGTGCCGCACTGGCCGACGATCTGCGTGCGCCACTGGTCGAGGGCGATGGCCCATCCGGCTGGGTTCCGATGGCGGGGTACGACAGTGACCAGCCACTGCCCGAGGGGGCAGAACCCTTGGCCTTGCATATCAACGGCCCGGATCGGCTGAGCCGACGGATCGCTCAGATCGGGCTGGTGGATGCGGATCAGGGCGCGCGTTTGCAGGCCCAGCTGAAACCCGGTCAGCGGCTTGTGTCTCGATCCGGCGATCTGTGGCGCTGGGATGGGTTCCGCGCCTGGGCTGAGGATGCCCCCAGCGCGGCGGCTCTGCGGCTAGAGCAGTTGAACAAGCTGGAAGCGCTTAAACAGGAGCTTGCGCGGATTGAAGCACAAGCTGACGGCGCGCGTGCGGCGCATGAGGCCCTGTCAAAACAACTTGCAGAGGTGACCGAAGCCGATCGTGAAGCGCGTGAGGCGCGCCGGGCAGCCGATCAGCGTATGGCCGAAACCGCCCGACAGCTGAGCCGGGCAGAGGCAGACCGCAACCTGGCGCAAGGCAAGCTGGAAACCCTGACATTGGCTGTGGATCGCCATAAAGAGGATGCCATGGCCGCCCGCGCGCAATTGCGCGAGGCCGAAGGTGCCCTGACTGGGTTGGGTGATCTCGACAGTGCGCGGGCGCAGGTTGAAGACATCAAACAGACGGTCGAGGCTGCGCGGATTACCATGCTGACTCATCGTTCGTCCCATGACGAACTACGCCGTGAGGGCGAGGCCCGGACCCGGCGCTCGCAGGAAGTCACTAAGGATCTCAGCGGTTGGCGGCATCGTCTGGAAACCGCCGAGAAACGGATTTCCGAACTTGCGGAGCGCAAGGAAAGTTCCGAGGAAGAACTGACCGAGGCCACAGCGGCACCGAGCGAAATTGCCGCGGCGCGCGAAGAGCTAAACACGCTGATCGAAACTGCCGAGGCGCGACGGGCTGAAGCTGCCGATAAGCTGGCCGCGGCCGAGGCCCAGCAGCGCGAGGTTGTGATGGCCGAGCGTGAGGCAGAACGTCTGGCCTCGGAAGCGCGCGAAATCCGAGCGGCAGCCGAGGCGCGCTGTGACGCGGCGAAGGAAAGCGTTGTTGCGGCAGCTGAGCGGATCGCCGAAGATCAGCAGTTGACCCCGAACCAGTTGTTGAACCAGTTGGACGTGAACCCCGATCAGATGCCCGCTGCCGATGCGCTCGAAGCCGAGGTCAACCGCCACAAACGCCAGCGTGATGCGATGGGCGCGGTGAACCTGCGGGCCGAAGAGGACAGCAAAGAGGTTCAGGAAGAGTTTGACACGCTCAACACTGAAAAGGCTGATCTGGAAGAGGCGATCAAGGCCCTGCGCAGCGGCATAGCCAGCCTTAACCGCGAAGGGCGCGAGCGTCTATTGACTGCATTTGAACAGGTGAATTCAAACTTCGCGATGCTGTTCAAGCATTTGTTTGGCGGCGGAGAGGCCAATCTGGTCATGGTCGAAAGCGACGACCCTCTGGATGCGGGGCTTGAGATCATGTGCCAGCCACCAGGTAAGAAGCTGTCGACCCTCAGCTTGTTGTCAGGCGGCGAGCAAACGCTCACAGCGACCGCGCTGATCTTTGGCGTCTTCCTTGCCAACCCGGCCCCGATCTGCGTGCTGGACGAGGTCGACGCGCCCTTGGACGACGCCAACGTCACCCGCTTCTGCGATTTGCTGGACGAGATGTGCCGCCAGACCGACACGCGGTTTCTGATCATAACCCACCATGCGGTGACCATGGCGCGGATGGATCGGTTGTTCGGTGTTACTATGCAGGAACAGGGCGTCAGTCAGCTGGTCTCGGTCGACCTGAAAAAGGCCGAGCAGATGGTCGCCTGACCCATCACCGTTTCGTTATGATGATGTCGGGCTTATCGCGCTAATTTAGTCTTATGAAACGCGTTCTGATCCCCGCCCTTATCGCCGCCAGCCCGGCCTTCGCCGCCGATTGGCCAACAAAAACCGGTGACATCCCGCTGTCTTCCGACGAATTGGATGCTTTGGCCGGCCAAACGCTGACATTCTACGATGATGGCCAGGCCAGATTTTCGGCAGGTGGGGCCTACTCTTTCACCTATTCCAGTGGTGACGCGGCGTTCGGGACATACTCGATTGCCGAAGATGGCAGTGTTTGTATCGCATATCGCAATGGGTTTGATCGGTGTGATCTGTATGTGCGCAATGGTGAGCGATTGATCCTGATCGATCAAAAAGGCGATAGGTATCCGGTGCGACCGAAGTAATTGACCCGTTATTTGTCGGTTCAAGCGATCATATGATTGAAGATTGAGGAAATCTGTAAAGAAAATTCGGGAAAATCCTCCACACTGCTTTGATACTCTTCTCTCAACTCGAATGGTGAAGAAAGTGATCAGATGTGTCGGTTTTTGGCTTGGGTCGGCAAGCAGCGATATCTTGATGAACTGGTGCTGGAGCAAGAGCAATCTCTTGTCATCCAAAGCCGCAATGCGCTGATTGGAAAGACGCCGATCAACGCGGACGGGTTTGGTCTTGCCTGGTATTCAGACCGAAAGGTGCCTTGCTTTTACAAAGACACGCACCCGGCGTGGTCGGATGCCAACCTGAAACAGCTGGCGCATCATACGAGATCACGGCTTTTTCTGGCCCACGTGCGGGCCTCCACCGGTACGGCGACGTCCCGGAACAATTGCCACCCCTTTGGGGTCGACCGCTGGAGTTTTATGCATAACGGGCAGGCGGGTGGGCATGACCTGATACGGCAGGAGCTGGATGCGATGATCCCGGCGCATCTGTACGGACACCGCTTTGGAGCAACTGAAAGCGAAGCCATCTTTCTGGTTGCACATGGAGAGGGGCTAGATGCCGATCCTATCGGGGCAATGGCGCGCGCCGTGGCGCGCGTCGAACTGGTGTCGAGAGGGAATAAGGTTCTGCCTTACATGAGGTTTGCCGCCTGCTGGTCAGATGGCGAGCGCTTGTATGCGGCACGTTACGCCTCGGATAAACACGCGCCCAGTCTGCACTACCGAACCTGTAAGGACGGCATCATCATCTCGTCCGAACCGCTGGACGGAAACAATGAGGGTTGGATCGAAATCCAACCCAATACGGCGATTGAAACCGAAGGGTCCTCGGTCAAGGTCCATTCGTTCAGACCATTCGAGGCTTTGGATCAGGCCGCAGTCGCGTAAGGCTTTATAGCCGATTCAGTAGGTCTGCGGTAGGCCACCCATCCGCAGGCAGCCCCAGCCGCTTTTGTTCGGCCTGTACTGCGGCGCGCGTGCCCGCGCCCAAAATGCCGTCAATTTTGCCGACGTCATAGCCTTTGGCCTGCAATTTGGTTTGCAGCTGTTTCATCTGCGCACCCGACAGTCCTGCGGGTGGAGTGCCCGCGTCATAGATTTGACCGCCTTCAAGCCGGGTCCCGAAATAAGCAGCGGTCAGCACATAGACAAAGCTCTGATTCCATTCGAAATAAACATCGAAATTTGGATAGGCGAGAAAGGCAGGTCCTTTATGCCCCTGCGGCAGGATTAGCGAGGCCGGAAGGTTGGCCAGAGACCCGCTGCGCGCCTGAACGCCCATGGCTTGCCAATCCGCGACCGAACGTGGTTTGCCAGGGCCAGACAAGGACCAGTCCATCTGGGCAGGAACTATCACCTCTTGCAGCCACGGCTGGCCCGGTTGCCACCCCAGATGTGACAGCATCTTGCCACCCGACACCAATGCATCGGGGGCTGAGGTTTTTAGGGAAACCTTACCATCGCCATCGCCGTCGACGCCATTGTCCAGAATATCTTGCGGCAGCATTTGCACCATGCCGATTTCACCCGCCCAGGCCCCGGTGGTGCGGTTCGGGTCGAAATTGCCCTGGCTGAACAGTTCGATTGCCGCAAAAACCTGCGGTCTGAACAAATAAGGACGGCGGCAATCATGGGCCAGGGTGACCAGCGCGTTGCGCGTATTGAAATCACCCTGAAACGCGCCGTAGTCGGTTTCGAACGCCCAGAAGGCCAGCAAAACGCCCCGTGAGACGCCGTAGTCCCGCTCGATCTGGTCAAACACCGCGTCATATTTGCGCGACATGGATTGCCCTCGGTCGATCCGGTTTTGCGAAATCAGGCGGCGTGAGAAATCGATGAAGGGTTTCTGAAACACCCCCTGAGCCCGGTCAGCGCGTAGCACCGCTGGGTCCTGCTGTACGCCTTGAAAGAAGGCATTCACCGTGGCCTGATCAAAGCCCTTTTGCGCGGCTTCGGATTTCAACCCGTTTACAAACTGGTTGAAACCGCCACCGCATTGGGCAAAGGCAGGTGCCGCAAACAGGGCGGCGGCGAACAGAGAGGGCAATAAACGCATCGGAAGTCCTTCAGAATATAAACGTGATCCCAACCCACACTGACAGAAGGCCGAGTGCAAGCCCCCAGACCCGCCACAAGATGGTACATGCGCGGAAAATCTCCTCCGCTCCGATCTCACGTTCGGCGTTTCCGTTCACCCAAGCCAGATCGCGGAGCTGTCCGTCATAGCTGCGCGGCCCGGCGAGCGCGATGTTCAGCGCCCTGGCCATTGCGGCTTCGGGCCAGCCTGCGTTGGGTGAGATATGACGACGCGCATCTGCGACAATCTCGGCCCAGCGAGACCATTGGCCGGAAAGCGCGATGATCATCAAACAGGTCAACCGTGCCGGGATCAGGTTCAGCAGATCGTCGAACCGGGCCGAGGCCCATCCGAATGCGCGGTGCTTTTCCGTGCGGTAGCCGATCATGCTGTCGGCAGTGTTGACGACCTTGTAGATCAACAGCCCAGGCAGGCCGCCAATCAGGAACCAGAAGGCAGGGGCGATAACCCCGTCACTCAGGTTTTCTGCCGCGCTTTCGATGGCAGAACGGGCGGTTTGGGCCTCCGTCATATCCGTCGTATCGCGGGATACGATCATGGCGACTTTGGCGCGGCCATTCTCCACAGATTGTCGCAGCCCATCGCCCACGGCCCGCACATGTGAAACCAGTGAGTTCTGCGCCAGAAGGATGGCGCAGATGATCACCTCGACCACCGGACCAAACCGGGCCAGTGCCCAGCCCAAGAGGCCAGCCAGGCTGATCAGCAAGATCAAGGTTCCCACGCCTTTCAAACGGCGGTACGGGTGGTGGTTCAGGGTTCTGTCCAGTGTAGCAACCGCTTTCCCCATGATCACCGCAGGGTGGCGCAAGCGGGACCAGAGCCAATTGGGCTCGCCCAGTACCGCGTCCAGCAGCATGGCGCAGGTCAGCATGAACGCGGTGCTCATAATGCGTTTTCCAGCTGGCTCCATCCGTCTGACGGGGGCAGCCCAAGGCGCAGATAGGTGTCGGAATAGGGGAAGATGCGGCTCCAGATATGCCCGCGCGCCAGACGGTTTCGCCAAATCTGCGCGTTGTCGACCTTATACAGGCGAAACAAGGTGGTGCCGCCAACCAGCTGCGCGCCTCTGTTCAGAAGCAATGCGTCCAGACGGTTCGCGCTGGCGACCAGTTTTGCGCGTGTCTCCTCAGCCCAGCTTACGTCTTGCAAAGCAGCGGTACCTGTTCGCAGGGCCGGGCCGGACACGGACCAAGGACCGGTCAGGTCGTTCAGCCGAGAGATCATGTCAGGCTGACCGATCGCAAAGCCAAGCCGCAGCCCAGCCAAGCCCCAGAACTTGCCGAAACTCTTGAGAACTACGACACCAGGGCGGGCAGTTAAATGGATCAGAGACGCCTCTGGGCTCACGTCGCAAAAGCTTTCGTCAATCACGGTCAAGGGCGCATTGGCATCCTCTTCGCGCCAGAGGTGACCGTCTGGGTTGTTCGGGTGCACGAGAACGCGCGCATCGGCGGGGCCGTCTTCCTGAACCTGCCAGCCTTGCGCCGCAAAGGCCGCTGCATGTTCATTATAGGTGGGCGTTGTGATTTGCACCCGCCCGGCAGGCGCAAGCGCGGGTAGGCGTGCAATCACAGCGGATGCGCCGGGGGCGGGCAGTATCTGCGCATCCTTCGGCACATTCCAAAAGTTCCGCGCAGCCTTACAGAGCTGTTCAAAGGCGCCATGATCGGGCAATTGCATCCAATCTTCGGGCCGGAAGGCCGGCAGGTCATAGGGGTGTGGGTTGATCCCGGTCGACAGGTCGATCCAATCGCCGCGGGTGCCGCCATAGTGCTTGATCGCCTGATCCAGCCCACCGCCATGGTCGCGTTCGGCGCGCGGATCTAACATGTTGTCACTCATCGCGCCTTAAGCCTCAAACGCCAAATTTGCCTTGCTTCAAGCGGATTTTTGCCGTTTTGACAAGCAAATCCGAATGATCAGCGCGTGTCGCTGGCGTCGTTAACATTTTGTTAAGGAAATAACGGGATCACAGACCACGGGGGTCGGCACCACTCACCATACCAAGTGCCGAGGTTGTTGCAAATGAAAGTTCTGATTGTTGAGAGTAACCCCGACCTCGGTCGGGTTTGGAAAAGGCATCTTGAAAGACAAGGTGCAGATGTTGAACTGGTCACCGGGCAAGAGGCTGCGATCCTCGCGCTCTATGGGACGGCGTTTGACATCATCGTGCTGGATTTGGTGCTGGAAAGCGGCAGCGCGCTGGCAGTGGCTGATTTCGCCAGTTATCGCCGCCCCGAGGCGCGGGTGATCTTTGTCACCAACACCACTTTCTTTTCAGACGGGTCAATCTTTGCCCATAGCCCCAATGCCTGTGCCTATGTGCAAAGTGGAACACCGCCAGAGGATCTGGCGGCGATGGTTGAACACTACGCGGCAGGTCGCTGATCGCGGCCATGCGGCTCCATGTAGTCCAGCACCGGGTTTACCGGGATGATCCGGTGCGGATTGATGCTGTCGTGGCTATAGTGATAGTGGCGCACGATGTGGGTCATGTTGATGGTCTGCGCGACGCCCGGCCACTGATATAATTCGCGGGTATAGGCCCAGAGGTTCGGGTAATCGACCAGCCGGCGCTTATTGCATTTGAAATGCAGGTGATAGACCGGATCGAACCGGATCAGGGTTGTGAATAAGCGCCAGTCCGCCTCGGTTACGCGATCCCCCATCAGATAACGGTTCCGGCTCAGGCGGTCTTCGAGCCAATCCAGTGTGTCGAATAACGGGCCGACAGCGGCATCGTAGGCTTCTTGCGAGGTGGCAAAACCGGATTTGTAGACACCATTGTTGACATCGGAATAGATGCGAGCATTGACCTTTTCGATCTGATCGCGCATCGCCTCGGGCCAGTAATCATCGGTGTTGCCGGTAATCCCGTCGAAAGCCGCGTTGAACATGCGGATGATTTCCGAGCTTTCGTTCGATACGATTGTCTGTTGCTGCTTATCCCAAAGGATCGGAACGGTAACGCGACCGGAGTAAACGGGATCGGCCTTGGTATAGATCTGATGGGCGAAATCGAGGCCATAGAGGTCATCACCCGTCGCCCCGTGATCGTCCGTCTCGAACGTCCAGCCTTTGTCCAGCATGTCCGGATGCACGACTGAGACCGGGATCAAATCGCGCAGCCCTTTGAGTTCGCGGAAGATCAATGTGCGATGTGCCCAAGGGCAGGCGTGAGAGACATACAGGTGATAGCGACCTGGTTCTGCCTTGAACCCGGCCTTACCAGATGGTCCCGCGCTGCCATCGGGAGTCAACCAGTTGCGAAACTGTGCGGCGCTGCGTTTGAACGCCCCGCCGGTGGATTTAGTGTCATACCAGCTATCATGCCATGTGCCGTCAACCAGCAAACCCATTGGTCATCCTCCGCATTTTGAGTCTTCAGCAAAGATAGGAGGGCAGGGATAGTCCTGCCACATTAGCCTATGCGCATCTGGCCTGCGCCTTTGCACAGTCAGGCCTGCGATGGCTGCGCAACATTTTGCCACCCGGTCCGGTCTATGTGACGAAGTTCACTGGATTTTTACGCTCACGTGCCCACAATAATAGATACAAGAGGGGGAATAGTTTGATGAGTACTTATGTTTCCAAAGAGATTCGCGCCGAATTAGACGCCGCACGAATCGCCGCCCTGAAAAAATCGAGCCGTTTGCGGGTTGAGATGGGCGACAATACCCATAAAATTCTGAAATTGTGGAAAGATGGGTTCACGGTTGAGGCTGCCACCACGCCGCGCTTGCGCGGGTTAGTCGATATCTATGACGGGGCGAACCATCTATACCAATGCCTGATCATCGCGGATGAGGATGAAGGCGGTGAGATGCGGTACGAGTTCAAGCGCAGCACAGCGGCGCATGATAAGGCACCGCTCGATTTCTACCGTGCGCCGGACGCGCCAATCGCGTTGTTGGGGCACGAGGACTAGGGCCTTAAGGCTGGATCGAAGCCGGGTGCTCCGTAAAGAAGTTCGCCCGGCTTTGTTTTTTATGCAAAAGCAGATCGCTTACTGCAAATCCGAGAAAGCCTTTTTCAACCGCGCACAGGCGTCCTCGATCCGCGCGCGCTGGGTTCCCAGGTTGAAGCGCAGGAAGTTTTCGCCGCCGGTTCCAAAAGTTGTGCCGTGGTTCCCCGCGATTTTGGCGGTCTGTTCGACACGGTTGGTGAATTCGGCACGCTCCATCCCGGTTCCCGAGAAATCAACCCAGGCAAGGTAAGTGGCCTCCAGCGGCATTGACCGAAGGCCGGGGATGTCAGCGATGGCCGCGTCGAACACCTGGCGGTTCGTTTCGATATACGCGACCTGTTCGTCCACCCATGCAGCACCCTCCGCCGAATACGCGGCCGCCGTTGCAAACTGGCCGACCGAGTTGGGTGCAAGCGACAAGGCAGCCATACGTTTGGCGAATTTGCCGCGCAATTCGGGATCGGGGATGATCACTTGACCGGTGTGCAGCCCCGCGATGTTGAACGTCTTTGACGGCGCAGTCAGCATCAACAAACGGTCGGAAACCTCAGGGGCCGCGTTCTGCATCGGGATGTGAGTGTGACCCGGAAAGACCAGATCGTGGTGAATCTCATCCGACAGGATCAGCAGGTCATGACGCTTGGCGAAATCGGCAACGGCTTGCAGCTCGTCCTGACTCCAGACGCGCCCACCGGGATTGTGTGGCGAGCACAGGATAACCATCTTCTCGCGGCCGGTCATCTGTTCGTCATAGGCGTCGAAATCCATCTCATACCGTCCATTGGTATTGCGCATCTCGCATTCAACGACTTCGCGCCCGGCATTGCGGATGACTTTGGCAAAGGCGTGATAGACCGGGGTGAACAATACGATCCCGTCACCCGGTTTGGTAAAGGTGTCCAGGCACATGCCAACCCCGTTGACCAGACCGGTGGTCGTAAAGATCGCATCGGCATCGACCACCCAGTCGTGACGGGTGCGCATCCACCAGCGGATCGCGTCCTTATAGGGTTGATCCAGATTCACGTAGCCAAAAACGCCATGATCCAGCAGCTCGCGCATCTTGTTCAGCACAGGTGACGGTGCGCGAAAGTCAGTGTCGGCGACCCACATCGCCAGGCCGTCATCGGCTGGCACGCCGTAAACCGGCTCCATCATGTCCCATTTGGCGCAATGGGTGCCGTGGCGGTTGATGAGGTCGTCAAAGCTCATGTGTGTCTCCTGTATGATCGTTTCGCAAGCTATCGGGAATTGCAGCATGCGCAAGGGGGGCGTTGCGGCGGCGCGCGCGATGCCCTAAATCAGCCCCATGAAACGCACTATTCTAATTCACCCTGATCCCCGTCTGAAAAAGGTTTGCGCGCCGGTGGCTGACCTGACGGACGATTTGCGCAAACTGGCTGATGATATGCTCGAGACGATGTATGACGCGCCGGGTATTGGCTTGGCTGCGCCGCAGATCGGTGTTTTGGATCGGCTGATCGTATTGGATTGTGTCAAGGAAGAGGGCGAGGCCCCACGCCCGTTGATCATGTTCAACCCCGAGATCATTGCCTCCTCCGATGAGACCAATGTCTATGAAGAGGGCTGTCTGTCGATTCCCGAACAATATGCCGAGGTGACGCGCCCCAAGGTTGTGGATGTCGCCTGGATGGATCGGAACGGCAACCTGCAGCAAGAAACCTTCGATGGGCTCTGGGCGACCTGTGTGCAGCATGAGATTGATCATCTGGATGGCAAACTGTTTATCGACTACCTCAAGCCTCTGAAACGGCAGATGATCACGCGCAAGATGCAGAAGCTAAAGCGCGAAAAGGCGCGGGCATGAGCGTTCGGATTTGCCTGCCCTGGCCCGATAAGCGCCTGCGCACCAAGGCTGACGACGTTGTCGAGATCACGGATGAAATCCGCGCAATCTGGGACGATATGATCGACACGATGGAGGCGATGCCAGGCGTTGGCCTTGCCGCCACGCAGATCGGTGTGATGCTGCGCTTGGCGGTTGTTGACGGCTCGACTGAACGGGGACGGGCGGTGCGTTTGGCAAACCCGGAAATCCTGCACAGTTCAATCGAGATGCGTGAGCATGATGAGGCCAGTCCGAATCTGCCGGGTGTATCCGCCAAGGTGAAACGCCCGCGTGCTGTAACGGTCAAGTTCCTGAACGAAAACGGGATGATCGACCGCCGCGATTTCGTGGGGATCGAAGCCACCAGCGTGCAGCACCAAATCGATCATCTGAACGGTAAGATGTATTTCGACAGGCTCAGCAAGGTCAAACGTGACATGCTGCTGCGCAAAGCCAAAAAACAGGGGTAGCGATGCGCGTTATCTTCATGGGTACGCCTGATTTCTCGGTCCCGGTGCTGGATGCGCTGGTCGAGGCCGGGCATGAGATTGCCGCCGTCTATTGCCAGCCGCCCCGTCCGGCGGGCCGCGGTAAGAAAGATCGCCCGACACCGGTTCATGCGCGCGCCGAGGCGCTGGGTCTGACAGTGCGCCATCCGGTGTCTCTGAAGTCAGCCGAAGAACAGTCCGCTTTTGCGGCACTGAATGCGGATGTGGCGGTCGTGGTTGCCTATGGTCTGATCCTGCCACAGGCTATTCTGGATGCGCCGGATCAGGGCTGTTTGAACATCCATGCCAGTTTACTGCCGCGCTGGCGCGGAGCCGCGCCTATCCACCGCGCGATCATGGCGGGGGATAAGGAAACCGGCGTCTGTATCATGCAGATGGAGGCCGGGTTGGATACAGGTCCCGTCCTGCTTCGGCAAGCAACTCCGATCCAGACCGAAGAAACAACGGCCCAGCTGCACGACCGCCTGTCAGTTATGGGTGCGGAGCTGATCGTTGAAGCGCTGAACCGACTGTCTGATCTGACCCCCGAGCCGCAGCCCGACGAAGGCGTCACCTATGCCTCGAAGATCGACAAAGCCGAGGCGCGGATCGACTGGTCGCGCAGCGCTGCCGTGGTTGATCGCCAGATACGCGGCCTGTCGCCATTTCCCGGTGCCTGGACCGAGATGGAGGGGGAACGGATCAAGCTACTGGCCTCGCGTCTGGCAGAGGGGCAGGGCGCGCCCGGTGAAGTTTTGAACGATGATCTGCTGGTGGCGTGCGGGCAGGGCGCGGTTGAACTGCTGCGCTTGCAAAGGGCAGGCAAAGGTGGGCAGGATCGGGAAACCTTCCTGCGGGGCTGGCCGATCCCACCCGGCACACGATTGGTATCGGAGTAGCGCATTCATGTTCATGGTCTTGATGGGTACTGTGGTGATCGCCGGGATCGTTGGATACCTGTCCGAAAAAACCGGCTTTACCCATAATGGCTATTTGCAATCTATCATCATCTGCGTCGGTGGGGCGTTTCTGTTCTACTTTGTACGCATCATGTTCGGGATCAGCTTTGGCCCTCCTGGGCTGGACGCGGTCCTGTCGTCGGTCGGTGCGCTGATCATCGTGCCGACCCATTGGAGGAAATAACATGCCCGTTATCGCCCTGATCATCATCGGTGCCGCTGCGGGCTTTCTGGCGACCCGTTTGATGCGGATCGAATCCGATATCCCCACAACGATGCTGATTGGTATTGTCGGTGCGCTGGTTGGCGGCTTCCTGCTGCGGGCCCTGGCGACGATGATGGGCTGGCTATCTGGCTTTGTCGGGGCTGTGCTGGGGGCGTTGCTGGTGATCTGGATTTGGCAGGCAATTCGTCGTCGATAGCAAGCTCCGTTGGCGCTTAGCTGTCCAAGCAAACATCAGATGCGTCTTAGCGTTCGTCGCACATCGTTGCTGAGCCCAAACGGGGTGCGGCGCTATTGGTCATGTCAAACTGGTCAGCCTCGGCTGCGGTCATCCAGTGCATGTCTTCAGCAGGGGCGGCGTTGAGTGTGTACCAGTAGAATTCCTCATCCACGCCGATGTCTTCGAAGTAATCGAGATAGCGGTCATGCTCGGGATCATCCTCGGGCAACTCTGTGGCAATGATACCCCCACCGCTCCAGCTGTGGACACCGACGCAGGCCCCCGGTTGCAGAATGCGGGTGTTCCCGGCCAGAAACAGATCGGTCCCGCCCGATGCGACCAGCCCGTCAGAGGGCACCAGTGTATTCATCCCATTCTCATGAACAACGCGGCTGAAGATGACGTTGGCATCGTCATCGACGGACCCTTCGATTTGCTGCAACACCAGCGTTTTGGCCTGAGGGTTCTGCGCGACCACCTCTTCAAAAGCATCCAGCGTAGTATGGTCAATGGTGCCGGTCGCAATGATCTGATCCCCTCGGGCGACAAAGCTGACGGGCGTATATTGCTCAGCGCAGGCGGTCAGGACGGTTAGACCCGTCAAAATCGCATATGCTTTCATCAGTCTTCGATCTCCAAAGTTTAGCAGATTGCAAACAGCCGGCAGTTGGTACGCAGATATCGAGCTTATTGTCGCGGTGGTCGGGCTTTGTAAACCGGCAGTTTCCAGCCAAACAGCAAAGAGCCTGCTCTGAGAACCCAGCAGACAGCAGCACATAACCCAAGAGCCAGTAGGCCCTCCAGCCCGAACTTGGTGGCCAAAACCGCGCTTAACGCGCCTGCCAAGGCGCAGGAGACATATAGCTCACCCTGTTTCAGCACCAGTGGCACCTCATTGCAGACCACATCGCGCATCAGGCCGCCCAGACATCCGGTTGTGACACCCATCAACACCACGATGATCCCGGATTGGCCCAGTGAAAGCGCGGCGCCTGTCCCGGCGGCCACGGCGATGGATAGGGCGAAACTGTCAAGCCAGACGAGCCAGTTATATCTGCTTTCAACCAGATGAGCGGTGAAAAACACCAGAACGGCGGCGCTGACGGCGATCAGGATGTAATCGGGTTGACCAATCCAGAAGACAGGATGCCGATTCAGCAGCACGTCCCGTACAGTTCCACCGCCGACCGCCGTCAGGCAGGCCATGAACGCAAACCCCACAAGATCAAGCTGTGCCCGGCTGGCGACAAGCGCACCGGTCAATGCAAAGATCAGGACCGAGGCATAGTCGAGCAGTGCAAGCCCGTTCACGCCTGTGCCTTTTTGGGTTTAAACGGGGCCATGCCAGCGCGGGCCAGTTCATCGGCTTTTTCGTTTTCGGGATGACCCGCATGGCCTTTGACCCATTCCCAGGTCACATCGTGGCGCGCTTGTGCGTCATCCAGACGTTGCCATAGATCGACATTCTTGACGGGTTTTTTGTTCGAAGTTTTCCAGCCGTTCCGCTTCCACCCGAAAATCCAGCCGGTGACGCCGTTTTTGACGTAAGCGCTGTCGGTTACAATAGTGATCCGAGATGCGCGCTCCAGCGTTTCCAAGGCGCTGATCGCGGCCAGCAATTCCATGCGATTGTTCGTGGTCTCGGCCTCGCCGCCATTCAACTCACGCTCTTTCAGAACCTTCTCACCCTCCATCGCGCGCAGCAATACGCCCCAGCCGCCGGGGCCGGGATTGCCTGAACAGGCACCATCTGTGTAGGCGAACAGCTCAGGCATGGGTCGCCAGCGCGATGTAGTCCGAGACAGAGCCCTCCAGGCCAGTGCCGCTGCCAAGCCTTTGGTCGGTAATGGTAAAGCCTGCGTTTTCCAGATAAGTCTTCAATTCATCCTCGGAGTAGTAACTGTAGTAACGCCCCAATCGGTCGGGGCCTTCACCTTCGCCCAGTTTCATGGCGACAAAGAACACGCCACCGGGTTTCAACGCGTGGTGAATGGCGCTGAGGTGTTTTAGGAAATCTGCCCGCGTGGCATGCAGCAAGCTGAAATTGGCCCAGATACCATCATAGATGCCTGTGACTGTAAGATCGGAAAATGTGGCTTGCCGGGCTGATACACCGGGGTGTTCTGAGGCCAGTTTTACCATTTCTTCCGACGCATCCATTGCGTCGACCTGTAATCCGGACTTGGCCATGATTGCAGAGGATGCGCCCGGTCCACACCCCAGATCCAGCACTTTGCCACCGGCGGGCACAGCTTGAATGAACCGGCTGAGTTGAGGATCGCCTGTATTGTCTTTGTTGGTCAACTCGGCGTAGCGCGCCGCCTGAGCGTTATAGACGGATATGGTGTTGCGGTCGCTCACAGGTAAACTCCAACTGCCAGGCAGAGCAATACAATCGCGGTCAGCAAAATGCGTAGTCGCATCCACCAGTTGGGGGCCAGGCCCCAATACCAGAAGATGGCGTCCAAAACCAAGAGCCCCGCAAAGCCAGCAATCAGGTTATTGCCCGCATTCACCGGCCCGCCACCTGTCATGAAAAAGGCCCAGAGCGCGGGCAGAACCGACAGGGTATACCCCACTGTTGCTCGGCTACCTGAGGCTTTGGTCGCAAACCCCCAAAGCACCCCAGACATGAAACTCAGGATCACCGAGCCGTAAAACAGCTGGATGTATGGCCCGACGAAGCGGGTCCCAAATTGGCGCGAACCCCAAGCGTTCAGGTCGCTGTTCAGATAAGTCAAAGCGCCCCAGATAAACGGGATCAGCCCGGCCAGACCTAAATACAGCGAAGCCCTTGGTACGCCATTCATGTGGGCTGCCTTAGGACGCGAGGCACTTTGAATTCCACGTTTTCCACGGCGTTTTCGGCCAGCTCAACCGTCACGTCATACCGTTCACGGAAGGCGTCGACCACCTCGTTCACCAGTTGCTCGGGGGCCGAGGCTCCGGCTGTGATGGCCACGCTGGAGATACCCTCTAGCGCGCGCCAGTCGATATCGGGTGCGCGTTGAACCAGCTGCGCATAGCTGCATCCGGCGCGCGAGGCGACCTCGACCAGACGTTTCGAATTTGATGAGTTCGGCGCGCCGACCACCAGCAGGGCGTCTGACTTCGGCGCCACGGCTTTGACAGCTTCTTGCCGGTTGGTGGTGGCGTAGCAGATGTCTTCCTTGTGCGGCCCTACGATGGCTGGAAAGCGGTCCTGCAAGGCTGCGATCACGTCTTTGGTGTCGTCAATCGACAGGGTGGTCTGGGTCACGAACGCCAGCTTGTCCGGGTCTCGTACCTCGATATCAGCGACATCTTCGACCGTTTCGACCAACAGCACTTCGCCTTCGGGCAATTGCCCCATGGTGCCAATCGTTTCCGGGTGTCCTTTATGGCCGATCATCACCATCTGCAGACCGGCATCGAAATGGCGTTGCGCCTCGATATGCACCTTTGACACCAGCGGGCAGGTCGCATCTACAAACAGCATCTCGCGCCTGGATGCCTCAGCCGGGACAGATTTTGGAACGCCATGAGCTGAGAAGATCACAGGCCGATCATCGGGGCACTCGTCCAGCTCGGCCACAAATACAGCGCCTTTGTCACGCAAGCCATCGACGACAAATTTGTTGTGAACGATTTCGTGGCGCACGTAGACAGGCGCCCCCCATTTTTCCAGCGCCATTTCGACGATCTTGATGGCCCGGTCTACGCCCGCGCAAAATCCGCGAGGGGCGACCAGATGCAATGTCAGTGGTGGCTTGGTCATGTCGGTGTCTCCTTACGGCACAGGTAAGGCTTTTCCCGGCATTGGTCCAGCCGCCAGATCTGTCATCCATGTGACATGAATCGGTGTTAGCCAGCCAGTGTTTGAGCACCAAGCTATAGTTAATGAAGCGCGGCCAGATCAGTGAGCCCTGGCCGCGCGACCTTCCTGGCCTTTATTGGCCAAATTTCGATCAGGTTCCGCTAGCGACTGCGACGCTGCGCGGTTCAACGGGCATTTCGCGCGGGGGCCGCCCGATCACATCGCGGAGGTCTTCCAGTTCGATGAAGTTATCGGCCTGACGGCGCAGTTCGTCAGAGATCATCGGCGGCTGGCTACGGATGGTCGAGACGACCGAAACGCGCACGCCCTGTCGCTGCAGGCTGGCGATCAACGGACGGAAATCTCCGTCGCCCGAGAACAACACGATATGGTCAACGCGGGGGGCCAGTTCCATGGCATCGACGGTGAGTTCGATATCCATGTTTCCTTTGACCTTCCGACGCCCCATGCTGTCAGTGTATTCCTTGGCCGGTTTGGTCACCATGGTGAAGCCGTTATAGTGTAGCCAGTCCACCAGCGGTCGGATCGGAGAATACTCGTCATTTTCCAAAAGCGCTGTGTAGTAGAAAGCCCGAAGCAGTTTGCCTCTGCGCATAAATTCCTGGCGTAGCAACTTGTAGTCGATGTCAAACCCAAGCGCTTTGGCGGCCGCATAAAGATTGGAGCCGTCGATGAACAGCGCTAGCCGTTCGTCTTTATAAAACATAAATAGTCCCTTCCGGTATAATACAGCGCGGTGAGTGAAGTGTGAGTGGGTGTAAAAATGTCGCGCTTTGGTGCCCCTATAATTAGGGCTTTTGTTGGGCATCGCAAGTATGCAGTTGACCGAATATACGGCCCTATATGAGTGATTCTGTGCCAAAAACCATCGTTGCCTTGGGGGCAAATCTCAGTTTGGGACCAACTGAGCCGCACTTGACCTTACGGCAGGCGCTTTCTGCGCTTTCGGGGAAGGGCTTGGTGATTCGCGACGTCAGCCGGTTTTTTTCCACCCCTTGTTTTCCCGCAGGTGCCGGGCCGGACTATGTGAATGCGGCCGCACTGATTGAAACGGCGAAGGCACCTGAGGAGTTGTTGCAGGATTTGCATGCCGTCGAACATGAATTCGGTCGCGAACGCGCGCAACGCTGGAGTATGCGAACCCTCGATCTGGATCTGATCTGCTATGAGGATCACGTATTGCCCGACCGTGCCACTTTCGATCATTGGCGCGATCTTGATCCGGAACTGCAGGCGCAGGCGGCCCCGGACGAACTGATCCTGCCGCATCCGCGTCTTCAGGACCGGGCGTTTGTGTTGGTTCCCATGGCCGATATTGCGCCGGACTGGCGGCATCCGGTGCTGAACAAGACGGTGAAGCAGATGCTGGCTACCTTACCTGCTACAGACGTGGCTGAGGTCACGCCACTGTGATTGGTGCAGGGGCCGCATTTCTTGCTTGTCAAGACGTACAATCGGCCTTAGATAAACCTCTTCCTGACATGGACTCAGTAACGGAGAGCGCCCAATGGCCCGCGTGACGGTTGAAGACTGCGTAGACAAGGTTCCGAACCGGTTCGAACTGGTGATGCTGGCGGCCCACCGGGCGCGCGAAATTTCTGCCGGCGGTCCGATCACAGTTGACCGTGACAACGACAAGAACCCTGTCGTGTCGCTGCGCGAGATCGCCGACGAAACCCAGAGCGCGGATGAACTGCGTGAGCGTCTGATCGAAGCCAACCAGACCCAGATCGAGGTTGATGAGCCCGAAGAAGATCAGATGGCATTGCTGATGGGCGCCGAAACGGACAAGCCCGCCGATGATGACATGTCCGAAGAAAAGCTCCTGCGTGCTCTGATGGAGGCGCAAGGCCAGGGGTAACCCCAGCGGTAAAGGTGCGGACCGGATGATTTCAGCAGAAGACCTGATTGCGCTGGTCCGCAATTACAATCCCAAGACAAATGCCGAACGCATCGAACGGGCCTATGAGTTTGGCCAGCAGATGCATGAGGGGCAGTTCCGCCATTCTGGCGAGCCCTATTTTACCCATCCCGTTGCCGTTGCCGCCATTCTGACCGAACAGCGTCTGGATGATGCGACGATCATTACTGCCTTGCTGCACGACACGATCGAAGACACCAAGGCGAGCTATGGTAAAGTGGCCGAGCTGTTCGGGGATGAGGTCGCCAAGCTGGTCGATGGTGTCACCAAGCTGACCAACCTGCAGCTTTCCAGCCGCGAAACCAAACAGGCTGAGAATTTCCGCAAGCTGTTCATGGCGATGTCCAAGGACCTGCGGGTCATCTTGGTCAAACTCGCCGACCGTCTGCACAACATGCGCACGATCAAGGCGATGCGCCCCGAAAAGCAGGTGATCAAGGCGCGCGAGACGATGGATATCTACGCGCCACTTGCAGGCCGGATGGGGATGCAGTGGATGCGCGAGGAGTTGGAAGACCTTGCCTTCCGTGTCCTCAATCCCGAAGGCCGCCAATCGATCATTCGCCGCTTTATCACCCTGCAACGCGAAACCGGCGATGTCATCCACCGGATCACCGGTGATATGCGGCATGAGTTGGAAAAGGCAGAGATCGAAGCCGAGGTCTTTGGCCGCGCCAAGAAACCCTATTCGATCTGGCGCAAGATGCAGGAGAAAGACCAGGGTTTCTCGCGCCTGTCCGACATCTACGGGTTCCGCATCATCACGATGACCGAGGAAGACTGCTATCGCACGCTTGGAGCCATCCATCAGCGTTGGCGTGCGGTCCCGGGGCGGTTTAAGGACTATATCAGTCAGCCGAAATCGAACGGCTATCGTTCGATCCACACCACCGTGTCGGGCCGCGATGGTAAGCGGGTCGAAGTGCAGATCCGCACCCGTCAGATGCACGATGTGGCCGAAACCGGGGTTGCAGCGCATTGGTCGTATCGGGATGGTGTGCGCACGGAAAACCCATTTGCCGTGGACCCGGCCAAATGGATTTCGAACCTGACTGAACAGTTCGACAACGAAGAAGACCACGAAGATTTCCTCGAAGCCGTTAAGCTGGAAATGTACTCCGACCAGGTCTTCTGTTTCACGCCCAAGGGCGAGGTGGTGAAACTACCGCGCGGGGCGACACCGATTGATTTCGCCTATGCCATCCACACACGCATTGGCCACGCCTGCGTCGGAGCAAAGGTAGATGGTATTCGCGTGCCGCTATGGACCCGGCTCAAGAACGGGCAGTCGGTGGATATCATCACCGCAGATGGACAGACGCCGCAGGTCACATGGCTTGAGATCGCGGTAACAGGCAAGGCGCGCACCGCGATCCGGCGTGCGCTGCGCGAGGTTGATCGCGAGCGCTTTATTCGGTTGGGTAAAGAGCTGGCACGCTCGGGTTTTGAACATGTAGGTCGCAAAGCGACCGACAAGGCGTTGGACACTGCGGCACGGCACTTGCGCCTGAAGGATCGGGATGAACTGTTGGCGAGATTGGGCAGTGCGGAACTGACCGCCCATGACGTGGTCGAGGCCGTTTATCCCGAACTGACCAAGGATGAGGGCGATGCGATCCCGATGCGCCGCGCGGTGATTGGCCTGGAGCCGGGGCAGAAATTCGACCGTGCACCTTGTTGTCAGCCGCTGCCGGGTGAGCGCATTGTTGGCATCACCTATCGCGGTAAAGGCGTTGAGGTGCACGCAATCGATTGCAATCGATTGTCGGATTTCGAAAGCGAGCCAGAGCGCTGGGTCGATCTGCATTGGCATTCCGGCACCCACCCCGCCGCCTATGGCGCGACGCTTGATTTGACCATCGGCAATGATGCCGGGGTACTGGGGCGCATTTGCACATTGATTGGCGAGAAAAAGGCCAATATCTCGAACCTGGAGTTTGTTGATCGGAAACCAGATTTTTACCGGTTGCTGATCAATGTTGAGTTGCGTGACCTGGAACAGTTGCATTCACTCATGCTGATGCTTGAGGCTGAAAGCCATGTCGCCGCCGTAGAACGGCACAGGGAACAGGCAAAACCAGTTGTTGCGGCTGGCTGAGTAGGGGTGATCAGGAGTGGTTTTCAAGCGCCGAGATCGACGCTCGCCCATCCAGATCGCATCGGAGTTCGTCTATCCGCGCGGTGGCTGGACCCGCGCCTTTCACTACGTCAAGCATCGTGTGCGGCGGCTTCCGGATTCGCCTGATCGAATCGCGCGTGGCATCGGCGCCGGGGTTTTTGCGGCCTTCACGCCGTTTTACGGGATGCACTTTGTTGTTGCTGCGCTTTGTGCACGGCTGATCAATGGCAATATCCTTGCGGCGCTCAGCGGGACGTTCTTTGGGAATCCGCTGACTTATGTCCCTATCGGGGTGATCTGCCTGCAAGCGGGTCATTTCATTCTGGGCACTGAATTCGATGAAGGTGTCGAACACGGCCTGATGCGAAAGTTCGCCAGCGCGCTGGGCGATCTCAAAAACAACTTTCTATCGATTTTCACCGATCGGGTTGCCGACTGGCATGGGCTTGGCGTGTTTTACCATGAGGTGTTTTATCCTTACCTCGTTGGGGGCATTCTGCCCGGCCTTTTGGCCGGGGCCATTTGTTACTACCTCAGCCTGCCGCTGATCCGGACGTATCAGCAACGCCGCCGCGACAAGATCAAAGCGAAATTCGAAGAAATCAAACGGCGGGCAGAAGAATCGGCTGACGCCCTGACCTCAAAGACCCTAGGCTCGGGCCAAACATTGAAAAAGGAATCGAACGATGTCTGACAACCAATTGCGCCTGGGTGTAAACATCGACCATGTCGCCACCGTACGTAATGCACGTGGCGGGGCCTATCCGGATCCTCTGCGTGCTGCCAAGCTGGCCGAAGAGGCTGGGGCCGATGGCATCACCGCCCATTTGCGCGAAGACCGTCGCCATATCTCGGACGCAGATATTGACGGGCTGATGGAGGTTCTTTCGGTCCCACTGAACTTTGAAATGGCCGCAACGGACGAGATGCAGAAAATCGCCCTGCGCCATAAGCCGCATGCTGTTTGTATCGTGCCCGAAAAACGCGAGGAACGCACCACTGAAGGCGGGCTTGAAGTGGCGCGTGAAGAAAACAAACTGGCGCATTTTATTGCGCCGTTGCGTGATGCGGGATGTCGGGTGTCGATCTTCATTGCCGCAGATCAACGCCAGATTGAAGCCGCGTATCGCATCGGGGCTGAGGTTATCGAACTGCACACCGGCGCCTATTGCGATGCCCATGCCGAAGGCCGGCTGGAAGATGCCGCGCGCGAGCTTGAGGCGCTGCGCGCCATGTCGAGTTTCGCGCATTCGTTGGGGCTTGAGGTGCACGCAGGTCACGGGCTCACCTATGACACGGTTCAACCGGTCGCGGCCTTCCCCGAGGTGAAAGAGCTGAATATCGGTCACTTCCTGATTGGCGAGTCGATTTTTCTGGGCCTCACGCCTGCCATCCAGCAGATGCGCCGCCTGATGGACGAGGCGCGCGCGTGATCACATCCGGCTTCATCGCCATCTGGTTTGCCTGGCTCATGGCCGGGGGCTCTCCGGGACCTGCAACCATGGGCATCGCTGGAACCGCAATGAACGAAGGCCGCCGCGCCGGTCTGGCCTTTGCGCTGGGCATTTGTGCGGGTTCTGCGGCCTGGGGGATCGCAGCAGCGCTGGGGCTGTCGGCGATTATGCTGGCCAATGTCTGGGTTTTCGAAATTATCCGGTATGTCGGCGTGGCCTATCTGGGCTGGCTCGCCTTTAAAGCCCTGCGCCGGGCAATGGCCGCGGATGAGGTCGCTTTGGGCCAACCTGTCACAGGTTCTCTGTCGACAATATTTGCCAAGGGCGCTGCGATCCACCTGACCAATCCCAAGGCAATCCTCAGCTGGGGTTCTATCTACGCTATCGTCGCGCCGAGCGACGCCAGCTTGCTGATGCTGCTGGGGTTTTTCGCGCTTCTCTATGCCGGATCACTACTAATTTTTATCGGATATGCCTTTCTCTTTTCCTCAAGCCGTATGGTCCAAGGTTACCGCCGGGCCCGCCGCTGGTTTGATCTGGCATTTGCCGGGTTCTTTGGGGTGGCGAGCTACAAGATTCTGACGGTGCGGTTGCAATGATCCTCGGCATCGGCACAGATCTCGCAAACATCGACCGCATCCAGGGCACGCTGGATCGCTTTGGCGACCGGTTCCGCAACCGGGTCTTCACCGAGACCGAACAGCGCAAGGCCGAACGCCGTGCTGACGCCGCTGGCACCTACGCCAAACGCTGGGCCGCGAAAGAGGCTTGTTCCAAGGCGTTGGGCACTGGTCTGCGCATGGGTATCTCTTGGAAAGATATGGCTGTTACCAACCTGAAAACCGGCCAGCCGATCATGCATGTCACCGGCTGGGCGGCCGAACGGCTCAAGGAAATGACGCCCGAGGGGCATGAGGCGATCATCCATGTCACTCTGACGGATGATCACCCCTGGGCGCAGGCTTTTGTGGTGATCGAGGCCAGACCGCTTGCAGACACGGCTGCGGCCTTGACTTGGCCCCAGTCGCCCCGCATGTAGCATCCCAACGACGTAATGACCGGAGAGCAGCATGGCCGAAGACGCCAAAACAGGTAACCCCGTGTGGGAGACGATCAAAACCATCGTCTATGCCCTTTTGATCGCGGGCGTTTTCCGCACCCTGTTCTTTCAGCCGTTCTGGATTCCCTCCGGCTCGATGAAGCAGACCCTGCTGATCGGGGATTTCCTGTTCGTGAACAAGATGGCCTATGGCTACTCCTATGCCTCCTGTCCCAGCTTGAATTTCGTGAACATCGATGCCGAAGATATCTGTGGCTGGCTGCCCGGCGACGACAACACGCGTATCTGGGGCGGAGAGCCCGAGCGCGGTGATGTCATCGTGTTCCGCCACCCGGTCACGGGGCGGGACTATATCAAACGTCTGATCGGATTGCCGGGTGATCGCATTCAGGTGCGCGAAGGCCAGATCATCCTGAACGGCACGCCGGTGCCGCAGCAGCCAGACGGCGTGTTCACTGAAATCGCTGAACCACAGGGGCCGCAACGTCTGCGCCCGCGTTGTGAAAACGGGCCGGTTGGAAATGGCGGCACCTGCGAAAAATCGCGCCTGATCGAAACTTTGCCCAATGGCGTGTCCTATGATGTGCTGAACATTGGCAATCAGGGGTCAGACAATACCGGCATCTATACCGTGCCCGAAGGCCACTATTTCTTCATGGGGGACAACCGCGACAACTCGGCCGATAGCCGCTTGCCGCAATCTGCCGGTGGTGTTGGCTTTGTGCCATACGAAAACCTGATCGGCCGTGCCGACCGGATCATGTTCTCGTCCGCCGGGCGGTCCATGCTGTTCTTCTGGACCTGGCGCGGGGATCGGTTCTTTAAGGCGGTGAATTGAAGCTTTCCTCCGAGATAAGAGCATTCCAGCAGCGTTTGGGATACGAATTCACCAATCCCGAACTGCTGGTGCGCGCGTTGACCCATGGATCAGTGTCTTCGGCCACGAGACCCGATAACCAGCGGTTGGAGTTTCTGGGGGACCGCGTACTGGGCCTGGTTATGGCGACTGCCTTGCTAGAGGCGGACAAGAAAGCCACCGAAGGCCAGTTGGCACCGCGCTTCAACGCGTTGGTTCGCAAAGAGGCCTGTGCTGATGTCGCTCGCCAGATTGATCTGGGAGCCGTCTTGAAACTGGGCCGGTCCGAGATGCTGTCGGGGGGGCGCCGCAAACAGGCACTGCTTGGCGATGCGATGGAGGCTGTCATCGCGGCCATTTATCGTGATGCCGGTTTTGAGGCGGCGCGGGACGTCATCATAGCTCTGTGGGGCGACCGCATCCACAAGGTCGAAGCCGACGCCCGCGACGCAAAAACCGCGCTGCAGGAATGGGCGCAAGCCCGCGGTCAGAAACCCCCGGCTTATGTCGAGGTCAAACGCACCGGCCCCGACCACGCCCCCATCTTTACCATCGCCGCCCGTCTGCAAGATGGCACTGAGGCGCAGGCGACCGCAGGCTCCAAACGCCAGGCCGAGCAGGCTGCTGCGAAATCCCTGTTGGGTCAGTTGAGTTGAGCTGTTTCGCCGAATTCGGGACATGAAGATCAGACCGGCACAAAAAGCGGACGCTGCCAGCCTTGCGGCATTGTCGATTGAGGTCTGGATCAGTACCTACCTGCGGCGAGGCGTAAACGCATTCTTCGCCGAGTTTGTTCTATCCGAATTCACGACCGCCCGGTTCGAGGCTCTGCTTGAAGAGGGGGGTGATATGCTGATGGTCTCTGAAAACAGCGATGGGATCGATGGCTATGTTCGCCTGTCAGAGAAACGCGTTGCACCTGTTGATGGGCTTTCCGACCTTGAGGTCCTGACGTTTTACGTCCAGCCCCGCCATCACGGCAAAGGCATAGGCTCCGCATTGCTGGATGTTGCGATCGAATATGCTCGGGGTCGAGGCCGTAACGGGATCTGGCTGACAACCAATTCCGAGAACAAACCCGCAATTGATTTCTACCTGTCCAAAGGGTTCCGGCAGGTTGGTATCACGGATTTCCGTATCGGGGATCAAACCTACCCAAACCATGTGCTGGCCTTGAGAATACAAGGGCAAGATTAAGATCAACCTGCCGGACAAACCCGCTTGGCCGGGTCTTCCAATGCTTAATCAAATGACATTGAAACATCCGGCTCCTCGAACGCTCCAGAACTACGTCGCCCACCCGCAATGCGACAAATCCCTCTGGCCCGCCGCGCCATTCTGCTATAGGGATGCGCACTTGCAAACAGGATCGCAGCACACATGACCGCACGCGCCGGATTTATCGCCCTGATCGGAGAGCCAAACGCAGGCAAATCCACCCTTTTGAACCGCATGGTCGGGGCCAAGGTCTCGATCGTGACGCATAAGGTGCAGACCACCCGCGCCCGCATTCGCGGTGTGGCGATGGAGGGCGACGCGCAACTGGTTTTTGTCGATACGCCCGGCCTGTTCAAACCCCGCCGCCGCCTGGACCGCGCTATGGTCGCCGCCGCTTGGGGCGGGGCTGCGGATGCGGATGTGGTTGTCCTGATGGTCGAGGCCCATCGCGGCATCACCGAAGGCGTAGAGCGCATCCTTGAAGGTTTGGAAGAGATCGGACAGGGCCGCACCATCGCGCTTGCCATCAACAAGATCGATAAAGTGCCCTCCGAGAAGCTGCTGGCGCTCACCAGCGACCTGAATGCGCGTTACCCGTTTGCCGAAACCTTCATGATCTCGGCCGAGAAAGGCCACGGTGTCGAAGACCTCCGCAAATGGCTGGCCTCGGAACTGCCCGAAGGCCCGTGGCTTTACCCCGAAGATCAGATCGCCGATCTGCCCCTGCGCATGATCGCGGCGGAAATGACGCGCGAGAAGCTGACCCTGCGCTTGCATCAGGAACTGCCCTACCAACTGACGGTCGAGACCGAGACCTGGGAAGAACGCAAGGACGGCTCGGCCAGAATTGATCAGGTCATCTATGTCATGCGCGACGGTCACAAGGGCATCGTTCTGGGCAAGAAGGGCGAGACGATCAAGGCCGTCAGTCAGGCCGCTCGGGCGGAGCTGGAAGAGTTCCTGGACCGCAAGATCCACCTGTTCCTGCAAGTGAAGGTCCGGCCCAACTGGCTTGAGGAATCCGAGCGCTATTCGGAAATGGGGCTGGACTTCAAAGACGGTAACGCATGACTCGCCTGACGGCTGAATTCTGGGTGCATGCCTATCTGGCGCGGCTGCGTCTACAGGATATCCCGGCTTTCGTCGTGGCCCATGGGGACAACACGGCCGGGGCGGTACTGGTCAAGATGAACACACTCAACGGTCAGGCCATCGCCTATCAACGTAGCTTTGACCTTATGAGTGGCGACCGGAAGTGGATCGAGCTATCTTCGGGGCCTGAAGACGATGTGGATGCCACCCTCACCAGACAGCGCAGTTTTGACCCGGATCTTTGGGTGATCGAGGTCGAGGACCGGCAAGGGCGGCATCTGTTGGGGGAAGAGGGGTTGGAGTAGACTTCTCATGTGCACAGAGTTTTAACAGTGCCCTGAAACTTCCTGCGTAATGCTGGCACCTGAACTGTTGTAGACATCGATTCTTAGCACGCCTCCCATTTCTAAGAACTCTCGGATGGTTTCATCCTGACAACCGTCGAAGTGGTCTGCAAGTATGATGTTATCCGGGCTCATTGACGGCAATGAGTTGTATTCATCAAATTGTGTATCAGGAATAGATGCTTCGATAAAAACCGTTTTTCCGTCGGTGGTGACCTCAGTCATTTCGAAACCATCTTTGTCGGGTTCTCCAACAAGCGTTCCAAATGCCAAGGCAAAGACATTTGCGTACGTGCAAAGCTGTTGGCCTTTGCAGCTTTCAGTGATTTCCCAGAATTGTTTGTCAGTAAGCCCATCTTCCGTAGAGCAAGCAGTAAGTGAAATTGTTGCGAAGCAGATTAGGAGCGATCTTAGTAGCATTCTAAATCTCGTAATGGGTTCGTGACATAAATAGTTCTTTAGAGTGCCTTCCTGCCATGGATGGTTTGAGTGTTGAATGTGAGTAAGTCACAAAAGAAATTGTTATGTATGAATGTGGCGCGTTTGCTTCATAGTCACTCTGAACTGGGTAGCCTGATCTTCTGTCTTGAAAGGCAGTAGATAAATTTCGGCATCTACAACGCTTTGGGAAAACAGTTTTCGACAATGGACTGGCGCGATCACGGCATACTTTTGACTTCTCGCCGTCACGGTGAAACGGGAGCGATTATCGAGGTCTTTACTGAGGGCCACGGGCGTCATGCCGGTGTGGTGCGGGGCGGGACCAGCCGCAAGATCGCCCCGATCCTGCAACCCGGCGCGCAGCTGGATGTGCTGTGGCGCGCGCGGTTGGAGGAGCATATCGGCACGTTTCAGGTTGAACCTCTGCGGTCCCGTGCGGCGGCGGCGTTTTCGGGGCGTTTGGCCTTGTCAGGTTTGAACGCGGTTGTGTCGCTGCTGTCCTTCTGTCTGCCAGAGCGAGAGCCGCACCCGGCGATCTACAAGCAGACCGAACAATTGATGGACCTGTTGGGTCAGGATGAGATCTGGCCGCTGGCCTATCTGCGTTGGGAATTGGCGCTGCTTGAGGAACTGGGCTTTGGTCTGGACCTGTCGACCTGTGCCGTCACCGGCGCGACGGAGGGGCTGGCCTTTGTCTCACCCAAAACAGGCCGCGCGGTCAGCGCAGAGGGTGCGGGTCATTGGGCAGATCGGCTGCTGCCATTGCCGCCCTGCCTGCGGGGCGAAGGTGACGCACCGGATGTTGAGATTTTAACCGGCCTTCAGACCACGGGCTATTTTCTCGAAAACCGCGTCGCCCCTGCGTTGGGCCATACGCCCTTGCCTCAGGCACGGGCGCGGTTTGTAGATCAGCTTACTCGACGGCTTTGAACACCATCTCGTGCCCGGCTTCGTTGCGCAGGATCAGCACGTTCCCCGACACCTCGGATTGAGTCATCGCCATCAACGCGGCAAAATAAGTGCCTTCAAGTTCGAGCGATGCGCAGGCCGCTCGCGTCGCGCTGAGATTTTCAATCTCGAACCAGGGATATGGCGCGCTGATTGTCGCTTGATAGCTGTTGCAGGGGGCATTTCCGTCAATCTGCCCGTCTGCGGGAAACCTTAGCAGCGCGCTGGCCTCAAATAATTGGCCATCAATCTCCTGCAACTTCCATGTCTGGTCTGCCGCACCATAGGCAGACACGGTTTCATCCCGGTCACATTGCAAGAGCCCGATGAACGGTAACGCAAAGGCAAGGCGGATCATATCAGTTTCCTACAACCTTGGAACGCTTTGCCTTTAGGCGTGTCGATCCGGCATCGTCAAGGAAGTTGAAGGCTTCTGGTCGTATTCAGGCCATAGTTGACCCAAGGTCACAAATCGACATAGTGGAGCCAAGCTAAACCCGGGACTTAGTCAGCATTACACCTCATGCTGAAGGGCGATGCCCTTTGAACTGGTCGTTCCAAAAGTAGAGTTTGTTTCATGTCACAGGTCAGCGACACCGAAACCAAAAAGCGAACGCGGCCCATCGTCAAAGTCGTGATCGTCCTGGTTTATCTGGTGTTTTTGTTCCTGCTGGTTGAATTGCTGTCTTACGTCGCGGTTGTCCACCTGTTTGACAATGCGCTCGGTGGCAAGGCCGAGCGTCATCTTTACTCCTCGATCCGAGGGCATGAACTTAACCCCGACTACCAACGTCAATTCGATACGGGCGGGCAGCGCATTCATTCGGATCAGGGGTTCAGGTATGACTCCGTTGTCGATCTGCCTAAGCCAAATAGCACCTATCGCATCTTTCTGATGGGAGGCTCCACCGCCTATGCCATCGGATCGCAAGGGCGCGTGTATCCAGATCATCCGACGCTCACCAATAGTGAAACGGTGTCCTACTTTCTTGAACAAACGCTCCGCGAGCAGCTGAAGGATGACATGCCCGGTGTGAAGATCGAGGTGATCAACGCCGGTGTTGCCGCCTATCATAGCTTTCAGCATGTGCTGTATATCTACGAGACGCTCTATGAGTACGAGCCCGACCTGATTGTTTTTCTGGACGGCCACAATGATTTCTACAATGTAGGCGTTACAAATCCGATCCAGAGCTATGGCTATTCCTCAGCCCGGATGGTGGATGCTCTAAACGACCGCGAGCCGTTCTTTGCGGCCTATGCATTCCTGCGGGCCCCGGCCAAGTATTCCTATACGTTCAAGCTGGCGTCGAAATTCACACAGGGGCTGTATCAGCGCTATGAAGCCCCCAACTACAATCTGACCGGCGACGTGACCGCGTTGGAGCGCGACTTCTCAGCCGAGCTAGCCGAGACCGCGCGTCGTGGATTTTTGCGCAATTACAAGCTGATCGAGACTTTTGGTGCCTATCATGGGTTCTGCTACCATGTCTTCCTGCAGCCCGAGGTCGTCTTTGAGGACGTCGAAAACCTCAGCGCGGCAGATCAGGAAATCGCTCAGATCACGCGCGACTGGTATGTGCCCGGACGAGAGCAGGTGATGACGCGCGCGCGCGCTGAGTTTCCGGCGCTGTTTGATCAGGCCGATATTCCCTATACCGAAATCGCTGAGATTGCAGGTCCAGAGCACAAAGACAAAAGCCTGTATGTCGACTATACGCACCTGACGGCGGAAGGGTCGAAATTGGTGGCGGCCCGGATGTTGCCCGTGGTGGTCGACACGATCTCAAAATGCCAGACAGGATCCTGACCTCAAAACGCAAGCTCACCGTTTAGCAATTGCGTGCGCACCTCCATCCTTGGGCGCCAGTTGTACCGGGTATCTTCCCGAACAGGCCCCCAGAACAAGGCCCCGCTATTGCGCCACGGATCAAGGATTATGCCGTCATACATCGAATCGCCTTTGGCACTGATAAGGGCGGAATGGTGAATGATCCGGAAGGGTGTCGGTGGTGATGTGGCCCAGTGCAGTTCGAGCGTTCGAAACCCTTCCTGCCGCAATCGTCGGGTCATGGCCTGTGCCCAGTCATTGCACAGCCCGTATTCCCGAAAGCCATTGGCGACCTTGGCGTTATGTATGATCGCCGGGTCGGTTATATTCCATTCTCGGGCAAGTTGCTGAGAATAGGTGTACGAGATCGATGCGGCGGTTTGTGCCTCGACCGGATCAACCTCTGGCCCGAGGGATTGAATGGTTTTTGCCAACGCGTCGATATCGTCCTGATTGACGGTTGGCTGCGGCACCGCGCAGCCGCTTAGGATCAGGGCTGTCAACATAGCCCAGAGAACCAGTATTCGTGTCATGTCAGGTGCCAGCAATTGTACAGTTTCGTCTTGTGCCAATAAGCGGGTACCAACGGATTTCATAGGGGAAGTTTGGCCGCAGGTTTGCCAACACGACGGGATCAGGGAATTGGACTGCGTTGGTTACAACAACTGGCGCAAGAAAAGACCCGGCGCTAAGACCGGGTCAGTTGGGGAAACAAGGCTGCCTTGTTCGATCATCCGAGCAGACGTCGTGCGATGACCTGTGCCTGAATTTCGGCAGCCCCTTCGAAGATATTCAGAATGCGTGCGTCACACAGAACGCGGCTGATCTTGTATTCCAGCGCAAAGCCGTTGCCACCATGAATTTGCAGCCCGTTATCGGCCGCCGCCCAAGCAACGCGGGCCCCCAGCAATTTGGCCATACCGGCCTCAAGATCGCAGCGATGGCCGTGGTCCTTTTCCCAGGCCGAGAAATAAGTCAGCTGACGCGCGATCATGATCTCGACCGCCATCATCGCCAGTTTGCCCGAGACGCGAGGGAAGTTGATCAGCGATTTACCGAATTGCTTGCGATCCCGCGCGTATTGCATGGCAATATCCAGTGCGCATTGCGCCACTCCAATGGCGCGGGCGGCAGTCTGGATGCGGGCAGATTCAAACGTCTCCATCAGCTGTTTGAAACCCTTGCCCTCTTCTCCGCCCAGCAGGTTTTCACCTTTCACTTGGAAACCGTCAAAACCCAGCTCGTATTCCTTCATTCCGCGATAACCCAGAACTTCGATCTCGCCACCGGTCATGCCGGGGGTGGGGAATGGGTTTTCATCGGTGCCCGGGGTTTTTTCGGCCAGGAACATCGACAAGCCACGGTGGTCAGTGCTGTCCGGGTTGGTACGGGCCAGCAGGGTCATGACATGGGTGCGGGCCGCATGGGTGATCCAGGTTTTGTTGCCGGTGATCTGGTAGTCGCCGTTTTCATCTTTGACTGCCCGGGTGCGCAGGCTGCCAAGGTCTGATCCGGTATTGGGTTCTGTAAACACCGCGGTCGGCAGAATCTCAGCGCTGGCCAGCTTGGGCAGCCAATTGGCCTTTTGCTCATCGGTGCCGCCAGCCAGGATCAATTCAGCTGCAATTTCAGACCGCGTACCCAGCGAGCCGACGCCGATATAGCCGCGCGACAACTCCTCCGAGACCACGCACATCGAGGCTTTGGACAGACCAAAGCCGCCGAATTCCTCGGGGATGGTCAGGCCGAACACGCCCATTTCGGCCAGTTCTTCAATGATCTCGATTGGGATCAGTTCGTCTTTCAGGTGCCAGTCATGGGCGTTGGGTTCGACCTTTTCGACCGCGTAACGGCGGAACTGATCGCGGATCATCTCAAGCTCTTCATCCAGGCCAGAAGCCCCGAACATGGCAGCGCCGACCTGCGCCTCCATCAGCTCGACCAAACGTGTCCGCGCGGCTTGTGTGTTAGCCTGCGACATGAGGGTCTGCACCTCGGGGCATTGGAACCCGGACAACGCGTCCCAACCAAGGCCGAGATCCTGAAGGCGCACAACCTCGCTCTGGTTCATGGGGATACCGCCGGCCACCTGATGCAGGTATTCACCAAAGGCGATCTGATGCAAAAGCTGTTCGATCTCGCCGAACTTACCTGCGGCCTCCAGTGCTTCGGCCCAACGCTGCATCTGTTGCAGTGACTGATGATAGGTGGCCAGCCATGCCAGCCCATGGGCGGCGGTTTGGTTGGCTTCGATCAACGCACCGGAGACGCGCCCATCGGATGTCACCATGCCCCGCACTGAAACGCGTGCTTTTTCAAAGACTGCCTCAACAGCGGGTACAGCTTTGCTGGTCAGGCTCAGAAGGTCTGGCAAAGTCGTGCTGGTGTTCATCTGGGTTACATCCTGTCCGTCATGGGCCATGAATCGCGTCCTGTTTTGGGTCGTCTGGTCATATCATGCTGCACGTGCAGCGCAACAAAAATACCTATTACGTTGCGAAAAAGTTCGAAAGTTACGCCTTCATTTTTGCAGTGCAGAGATTTTCTGCGGTGATATCTAGAAGCCATGACGTTGTTTTCCACGCTCTCCCCTTTTGATCTTGTCTTGGCTGCGACAATTGCGTGTCTGGCAGGATGGGTCAAAGGCATGGTCGGGTTTGCAATGCCTATGGTATTGGTCTCGGGCCTTAGCATTATCTTGCCGCCCGAAATTGCAGTTGCCGGGTTGATCTTGCCCACACTGGTGACCAACGGTGTACAAGCGCTGCGCGAAGGGGTTCGAGCCGCCTATGACTCGATCCGGCGATTCCGCGTTTTTTTGGGCGTCGGTTTGGTGTTCCTACTGATCGGCGCCCAGTTGGTGGCGTTTGTGCCGACAGCCACGTTTTTGCTGCTGATCGGTCTTCCTGTGACAGCTTTCGCGTTGATCCAGGTCTTCGGAGTTACGTTCACATTGGCATCCGCCTCTGCCCGAGTTGAGGCCGCGATAGGCGCTTTTGCAGGTTTCGTCGGTGGGATGTCCGGGGTCTGGGGGCCGCCGACGGTGGCCTATCTGACGGCCTTGAACACACCAAAGCAGGAACAGTTGAGGGTTCAGGGAGTGATCTATGGCTTGGGCGCGGTTGCCTTGGTCGCGGCGCATATCGGATCGGGCATTCTGAACCGGGACACAGCACCGTTTTCGGCGGTGTTGGTCCTTCCAGCCCTTGCAGGGCTATGGCTAGGCATGCGATTGCAGGATCGCATTGATCAAACCAGATTTAGAAAGATCACGCTGTTGGTGCTTTTGTTCGCCGGGCTGAACCTTGTGAGGCGCGGTTTGTTCGGCTAGCGGGTCAGGTCCGTTTGTCCGCAAAACGGAATGCGAAATACAATCCCAGCATCAGGAAAAACAGGCCCGAGATATCGCCGATCAAAAAGGCAATATATTCAACCGTTGCGCTGCCAAAGGCCATGTTGGTCAGGCCAGAGACCAGAAATGAGGTGATCACCCCAACGCCCATAACACAAATCCAGCAGGGTTTTCGGTCAGCCCTTGGGAACAAATCCCAACCCACCCATTTCAGAAGGTAGAACACCGTCGGTACAGTTGTGACCGCAATGGCAATGGCCATCAGGCGGCTGGGCAGGAACAGATCCGCCCCCCCCACCATTGCAAAAACCACAATGACCCCCGGCAACAGGGCAAAGATCGCCCGCCAACCCAACAGCCAAGCGGATAGCACGCGCACTCCGTGCGGAAGAAACAGCAGGCTTGCCCGGCTGGGATATTCTGGGAAGAATATGTTCTGTAACGGCATCAAAACCTCAAAGGTGAGGAGTGATGCGACCACATACGCCAACGAGGCAAAGAATGTTTCGGTGGTCCACCTGCGCACCGGGATCAACCGATGACGCGCAGGAGGCGCAGCTTATCTGGGCGCATGAACGACATACCGCCCGCGGTTGGCGTTGCCGCTTTGTGATAAATAGCCTTTTTCAACCAACGACTTCAGCGCGCGGAAAAAGGTTGGGCGCGAGACGCTTTGGACCAGTGTGTGTTCGATCAAGCCGAACGTCCGAACCTCTTGATCTGCTTTCGATAGTTCCTCGGCCGCGTAGTAGATGTCGCGTTCGACCGGCGATAGTTTTTCCAGCCCCAATGTACGCTCCATGCTCTGCATCAACTTGCGCAGTTCGGTCAGTTTCGAAATTTCTGTCATATTTTACCTGTCTTGCTTCGTGCCTGACACCGTCCAGTCCTGGTGTTGCGAAACGGGTTGAATTTGGGTGTTCAACACGTCGCGCGCTGGCACGTATCCCCGTGTAAGTGGTTTACTCTTTTGGTTGGGTGGCCCGATCTGCAGAGGTGAGTATGCACGCGCGAGAAACCCTGTGGTGCTTTCTGTTTTGGATCCGACGCGGTTGCATCGGAGGTGTTGGTAATGGGCAATGTGCCTATCTCAATCTGAGCGTCAAAACAATAAAATTGTTGAGAATGGTGCCGTGGCGTAACTATTGAAGGTCAAAGCACTATATTGACGACGCAAAAAAGAAGGGGCGCAAGCGCCCCTGTCTGTTTAGCCGATTGCGACGGATTTGATGTCGTCGTCTATGAAGGGGATGTATTGCTCGAAATTTTCGGCAAACATCTGCACCAATTTCTCGGCTTGTTTGTCAAAGGCTGCCTGATCGTCCCATGTACGGCGCGGGTCCAGCAGAACTTCGGGAACGCCGGGGACTGAAACGGGTACGTCAAAGCCGAAATTGGCATCCTTGCGGAACTCGGCATCTGCCAAAGAACCTTCGAGGGCTGCGGTCAGTAGTGCCCGGGTCGCCTTGATCGGCATCCGGCTGCCCACACCGTAGGCGCCGCCAGTCCAACCGGTGTTGACCAGCCAGCAGGTTGCACCGTGCTGGGCGATCTTGTCGCGCAGCAGATTGCCATAGGCCTCGGGCCGGCGCGGCATGAAGGGTGCGCCAAAGCAGGTCGAGAAGGTCGGCTGCGGCTCGGTCACGCCACGCTCGGTCCCGGCAACCTTCGAGGTGAAGCCAGACAGGAAGTGATACATCGCCTGCGCCGGGGTCAATCGTGCGATCGGAGGCAGAACGCCAAACGCATCGCAGGTCAGCATGATGATGTTCTTCGGATGCCCACCCAAAGCGCTGCTGGAGGCGTTCGAGATATACTCGAGCGGGTAGGCACAGCGCATGTTCGCGGTCAGCGTGTCGTCGTCGAAATCCAGTTCCTTGGTTTCGGGGTCGAAGATCATGTTTTCGATGACCGTGCCGAACTTGCTGGTCGTCGCGTAGATCTCGGGCTCGGCCTCGGCGTTCAGGTTGATCGTCTTGGCATAACAGCCACCTTCGAAGTTGAAGGTACCACGATCCGACCAGCCATGTTCGTCGTCACCGATCAGAACGCGCGCAGGGTCGGCGGACAGCGTTGTCTTGCCGGTGCCGGACAGGCCGAAGAAGACGGCGGTGTCGACCGGGTTGCCCACTGCGTGGTTGGCCGAGCAGTGCATCGGCATAACGCCTTTTTCGGGCAGCATGTAATTCAACAGGGTGAAGACGGACTTTTTATTCTCACCCGCGTACTCGGTGCCGCCGATCAGGATCAGCTTGCGGTCGAAGTTCAATGCAATGACCGTATCGCTGCGGCAGTTGTGCTTTGCCGGGTCGGCTTGAAAGCTGGGGCAGTTGATGACGGTGAAATCCGCGATGAACTCGTCTAGATCCTCTCGATCCGGACGGCGCAGCAGGTGGCGGATGAACAGGTTATGCCAGGCCAATTCGGTGACCATGCGCACATTGATTGAATAGGTGGGATCAGCTCCGCCCACGAGGTCCTGCACGAAATAGTCGCGGCCCTTCATATGCTCGAGCATATCTTTATAAAGCGCATCGAACCCCTCTGGGCTCATCGCGGCGTTGTTTTCCCACCAGATGCTGTCGGCAACGCTGTCGGTTTTGACAACGTGCTTGTCCTTGGGGGAGCGGCCAGTGAACTTGCCGGTGGTGACCAGAAAGGCACCGCCATTGCCCAGCGTGCCTTCGCCACGCTTCAGCGCCTCTTCGATCAGCGCTGGTTCCATGAAATTGTAATAGACATTGCCCAGGCCCTCGATCCCCTGATCTTCGAGGCGGAATTGCGGGTTAACCCGTCCAGATGTCATGCGTGTCTTCTCCTGTGGCGGCGCTGCGACTTGTTGGGTCGGGTGCGCCATTGGGGCAGTTTGCCGGGGAAAACCGGCCGATGGGCGGGTCTTATCATGGTCCTTTGGGGCGTGAACAGGACGGTTTGGCGCAGTTAGCGCAACCAAGACCAGGTTTAGCGCCACCAAAAATTTCCTGTCGGAAAACTGGGCAGCATTTTGCGGGCAGCAAGGCATTTTTGCCGCATAGCTGCCGCAACAATGGCACGATTCACGGTTACGGATTGATTCGGATCAGCAAAAACGCCAACAATACCTTACAAAAAAGCGTATTATTGCGTATGTGAGCAGGAATAGGGGTAAGCCCGATGTCAAAGATTGCACTGGTGGATGACGATAGAAACATTCTGACGTCCGTATCCATGACGCTCGAAGCCGAAGGTTTCGAGGTTGAAACCTACAATGATGGACAGGCCGCGCTGGACGCGTTCAACAAGAAACTGCCGGATATGGCCGTTCTGGATATCAAAATGCCGCGTATGGACGGGATGGACCTGTTGCAGCGGCTGCGCCAGAAGACGCAAATGCCGGTGATCTTTCTGACCTCGAAAGATGACGAGATTGATGAGGTTCTTGGCCTGCGTATGGGGGCCGATGACTATGTCAAAAAGCCATTCTCTCAGCGTCTGCTGGTTGAGCGCATTCGCGCTTTGCTGCGTCGGCAAGAAGCCACCAGCGGCGACGCAACAGTTGCGACCACCGGCGACACCAAGGTTATGGAGCGTGGAGAGCTACGGATGGATCCCTTGCGCCATGCGGTCAGTTGGAAGGGCACCGATGTTTCGTTGACCGTGACCGAATTCCTGTTGCTGCAGGCACTTGCACAGCGTCCGGGCTTTGTCAAAAGCCGGGATCAGTTGATGGATGTGGCTTACGATGATCAGGTCTATGTGGATGACCGTACCATCGACAGCCATATCAAGCGTCTGCGCAAGAAAATGCGCGCGGCAGATTCTGAGTTTTCGGCAATCGAAACTTTGTATGGTATCGGGTACAGATACAACGAAGAATAGGCGCGGCCATCTACAAGGGGTAATGGGGTCCCGTGCGCGACACCGAGCAAGCCAATGAAACGCGCGACGGTGATGTCGTTCTTGGGGATGACTGGGTTATCCCCCAGGATCCCGAGTCTGCGGAGTTACGAGAGAAGCGCTCCCGCAGGAACCTGTTTTCTCTGCGCGGGTCACCTCTGGCCCGCAAGATCATCACCTTCAACCTGATTGCTCTCGTGATCCTGGTCACAGGTCTGCTTTATCTGGATGATTCGCGCTTCGAACAGGTGCAGCAGACGGCGCGGAACCTGATGGGTGACGCCCAACTGGTCAGCAATGTGTTCGAAACACAGCTACGCCAGGGTGTGGCGCAATCGACGCAGGATACCAGTCAGCTTGACGTCAAGGATACGTTGGGTGGTCTCAGCTTGCCCGAAGGGGGCGAGGTTTTTGTCTACGATGCCAGCGGTACGCTGATCGGCTGGACGCGGGGGGCGCCGCAAGCGTCGGACCTTCCCGTTCTATTGCGGCCCGACACCGAGATGCGGACTGGCGGGACTGTCATTAGCGACGCCTTGAATGCGGTTTGGACGGGATTGTCGCGCATATTCAACTGGTCGTCCGGCACCGAGGCCCCAACACTGGCGCAACAGGTGCAGTCAATCATTCCGCAAGCACTCATGGGGCAAACCCAGGTTCAGGCAGTGCAGGATGATGCCGGGGATACGGTGATCGTGGCCGCCGCGCCGATCCTGTATGAAGGTGTCCCGGCGGGCGCCGTCGCAATGTCCGGCCCTGCGGGTGAGATCGATGCGCTGGCCCGGCGTGAACAGGAACGCATCCTTCAGATGTTTGTTGTTGCGCTGCTTGTCTCGATTGGCCTGAGCCTTGTTCTGGCCTCGACCATTGCCAACCCGCTGGCAGATCTCGCCTCGGCGGCCGAAATGGGTAAGGACCGGGGCACTGGCGTCAATCCGGGGCGTATTCGCATTCCGGACCTCAGCGCCCGACCGGATGAAATTGGCCGGCTGAGCCGCGCGCTGCGGGGCATGGTGACCGCGCTGTACAATCGCATTGATGCGAATGAACAATTCGCGGCGGATGTCGCGCATGAGATCAAGAACCCGCTGGCCAGCCTGCAATCCGCCGTCGGAACCCTGCGTATGGTCAAACGCGACGATCAGCGCGAGAAGCTGCTGGGCGTGATTGAACATGACGTAAAGCGGCTGGATCGCTTGGTCAGCGATATCTCGAACGCGTCGCGTCTGGATGCCGAACTGGTCAAAGAGGAAGAACAGCCGTTCGATCTGCTGAAGCTGCTGGGCAATATTGGCCAGTTTCTGGGCGAGGATGCCCGTGCACAGGGTATCGATTACATCACTGACCTGCCTGCCGATCCGATTGTGGTGAACGGGCTCGAGGCGCGTCTGGCGCAGGTTTTCGTCAACCTCATCACCAACGCGATTTCATTCTGCGAGGAAAGCGACGCCATCCGCGTCTGGGTGCGCAAGCGCGATAATCGTGTTCTCGTGGTGGTCGAAGATACCGGGCCGGGGATCCCCGAACAGGCCCTGACAAAGGTCTTCAAACGGTTCTATTCGCAGCGCCCGGCCGAGCATTTTGGCAACAATTCCGGCCTTGGTCTTGCGATCTCAAAGCAGATTGTCGAGGCACATGGCGGCGTGATCTGGGCTGAAAACATCCGCCCGACCGAGGCGGATGTCACCTCGGACCCGCTAGGCGCGCGCTTTGTCGTAGGGCTACCTGTCTGATCCAATGAAGATCCCATCCCTGAAAGATGCGGAAGACCGGGACAGTGCCTGCGTTCATGCCAGCTGTGTTGCCGTTGCCGACAAGGGACTTCTGATCGTCGGGGCCTCTGGTGCGGGCAAATCTTCTTTGGCGCTGCAGATGATGACACAGGGCGCAGTATTGGTTGCCGATGATCGAGTTGATCTTGGGATGGCACGAGATTGTATCATGGCCTCACCCATACCTGAGATTGCCGGTTTGATCGAAGCCCGCGGGGTCGGCTTGCTGCGGGCGCAGAATACGCCGTCTGTTGCACTGCATTTCGTAGTGGATCTGGATCAGCAAGAGACGGCGCGCCTGCCTGATCTGATCACGGTGCCGCTGCTTAGGGGCACTGTGCCCTTGCTTCGGGGCGCTGCTGTGCCCAATTTGGCACCAGCCTTGCTGCAACTTCTTAGATTCGGACGCGTAGACCCGGAATGGCCGACGAAATGACATCGCAAAAGCGAACCGTTCTGGTGACAGGGCCGTCAGGCGCGGGTCGCTCGACCGCGATCCATGTGCTCGAGGATCTGGGCTTTGAGGCAATCGACAACCTGCCTATGGGGTTGCTGGCGCGTTTAATGGAAGGGGCAGAGGCTGACCGGCCCATGGCCCTTGGTATCGACGCGCGCAACCGGGATTTTTCGACCATTGGTTTTATCGAACTTGCCGAGAAGCTGGGCCGCATGCCTCAAGTGGATTTGACAGTCCTCTATCTGGATTGCAGCGATGATGTGTTGCTGAGGCGCTTTTCAGAAACGCGCAGGCGCCATCCGGTTGCCAAGGGTGCAGGCCCCGAAACCGGCGTTCGCCGCGAAAAAGAGCTGTTGGCCCCTATCCGAGAGATCGCGGATACCCTGATCGATACCAGCGGGTTAAACGTACACCAGCTGCGCGAAGAGGTTGAGCGCTGGTTCGCTCCCAAAGACGGTCGCCATCTCGCGGTCTCGATTGAATCGTTTTCCTACAAACGCGGTTTGCCGCGTGGATTGGATATGGTCTTCGACTGCCGGTTTCTGGCAAACCCCTATTGGCGACCTGAATTGCGGTCGGCAGATGGTCGAAACCCGGATGTCGCGCACTATGTCCAGTCGGATATGAACTATGCGCCGTTTTTTGACCGGATCATCGATCTGCTAAGTTTGCTGCTACCGGCGTTTCGCGCCGAGGGTAAAGCGCACCTGTCGGTGGCGTTTGGTTGCACAGGGGGGCAACACAGATCGGTGGCAATGGCCGAAGCGGTTGCAAAGGCCCTTGCAGAACAGGGCCAGCAGGTGGCAATTAGACACCGCGAAATGGAACGACGCGCGTTGAATGTGAGGCCGGATTGATCGGGATTGTAATCGTAGCGCATGGCGGTTTGGCTCAGGAATATCTGGCCGCCATGCAGCATGTGGTAGGCGCGCAACCGGGTTTGGCGGCGATTGCGATCGAAGCCGATCATGACCGCGAAGAGAAACAGGCCGAAATATGCCGCGCAGCGAATGAGGTTGATCTGGGCGATGGCGTTGTCATCGTGACCGATTTGTTCGGCGGCAGCCCCTCGAACCTCAGCCTCAAGGCCTGTGCGCCCCAGGATCGCCGAATCTTGTATGGCGCGAACCTGCCCATGCTGATCAAATTGGCCAAAAGCCGCCACCTGCCGGTGGCCGACGCAGTACGTCAGGCAATGGAGGCTGGACGCAAATACATCAATGCGCAAAATGTGACATTGGACTAAGACCGGACAGATTGAAATGACCAACCGAAGCTTGAAAATCATTAACGAAAAAGGCCTTCACGCCCGTGCCTCTGCCAAACTGGTCGAGGTTGTCGAGGGGTTTGATGCCAATGCCGAAGTCTCAAAGGATGGCCTTTCTGCATCCGGCGACAGCATCATGGGCCTTTTGATGTTGGCAGCCTCACGCGGAACGACTATTGACGTTCAGACTTCGGGGCCGGATGCTGAGGCATTGGCAGAAGCCTTGGAAGCGCTTGTGAATGACAAGTTCGGAGAAGGGTTCTAAGTCGCCCTACCGGGACAGGAAGAACGGGAAGACCAGGAATTGGCGGAAACAACGCACGAGACCAAGACAGGCCCGATTGTAAACAGGGCCGAGGATCAGGGCGAGATCTACGATCGCAGAACGCTGACCTATGCGAACTCGTTCGACGATGCCTGGACCGCGACCGCCATTCGCGCCATCGAATGGTGCACCGGCAAGCTGACCATTCTGAGGATGGTCAACAAATTCGAGAAAAAAAACGAGATGTATCGTGGCCAGCGGTTCTGGAGCGGTGCGCTCAAGACCATGGGTATCACCCTTACAACGCCCGAAGACCAAATCGCGCGTATTCCCAAAACCGGTCCTGTTGTCGTTGTTGCCAACCACCCGCATGGCATGGTGGATGGTATGATTTTTGCAGAATTGATCGGGCGTGTTCGCAGCGACTACCGCATCCTGACACGTTCGGTTCTGACGGGCCTGGACGAGGCCGCAACGTCATTTATGATTCCGGTGCCTTTTCCGCATGACCCCGAAGCGCAGGCAAAAATGCTGGAAATGCGCAGCAAGGCGATGGACCACCTCAAGGATGGTGGCGTTGTCGCGCTGTTCCCCTCTGGCGTCGTGATGTCGTCTGACGATTGGTTCGGCCCGGCGATTGAGCGCGAGTGGAACGTTTTTACCGCCAAAATGATCCGCCGCTCGGGTGCGACGGTTGTTCCGATCTATTTCCCGGGTCGGAACTCACGTGCCTATCAGATCGCCAATAAACTGTCGCCGATCCTGCGCCAGGGATTGTTGCTGCATGAGATCGTCCGTTCCTGCAACAAACCGCAATCCCCGGTCATCGGCGAGCCGATCTCTGACGACGATATGCAGCTTCTGGAACGCGATCCGCGCGGGTTCATGGCGTGGCTCAGGGACCGCACCATGTCCTTGGGCATATTAGATAAACCCTGATCCACTCTTCATCTGGCCAGAAGTATCCCGGGGGTAAGCCCGGATATCATCCGGGCGAGGGGGCTGGCCCCCTCAGCGTGTGGGTACGGGAACCTCACCGCGATAGTCATAAAATCCGCGATCCGTCTTGCGCCCCAACCATCCGGCTTCGACATATTTTGTCAGCAAGGGGCAGGGGCGATACTTGGTATCCGCCAACCCGTCATGCAGCACATTCATGATCGCCAGGCAGGTATCCAACCCGATGAAATCCGCCAATTCCAAAGGCCCCATCGGATGGTTCGCGCCCAGCTTCATGGATTGATCGATGGACTGAACGTTCCCCACGCCTTCGTATAGCGTGTACACCGCCTCATTGATCATCGGCATCAGGATGCGGTTGACGATAAAGGCAGGGAAATCCTCGGCGCTTGCGGCGGTTTTGCCCAGGCGGTCCACCACTGTCTTGCAGGCGGCATAGGTTGGCTCATCGGTTGCGATCCCTCTGATCAATTCGACCAGTTGCATCACAGGAACCGGGTTCATGAAGTGAAACCCCATGAACCGCTCTGGCCGATCTGTCCGGCTGGCCAGCCGTGTGATTGAGATCGACGAGGTGTTCGACGTGAGGATCGTATGTGGCAGCAGATGCGGTTGCAGGTCTTCGAAAATGGCCTGTTTGATCGTCTCGCGCTCGGTTGCGGCCTCAATGACCAGATCGGTCTGGCCCAGCCGCGGCAGTTCCAGCGTTGTCGTGATCCGCTGTAGCGCAGCCTGCATCGCCTCGTCGCTGATCTTCCCGCGTGAGGCCTGACGCGCCAGGTTGCCCTGGATTGTGCTGACCGCCCGGTCCAGCGCATCCTGACTGACATCGTTCAGCAGGACATCATAATCCGCCAATGCCAGCACATGGGCAATACCGTTGCCCATTTGACCTGCGCCTATAACTCCGACTGATTTTACATCCATGTTCTGCTGCCTTTGCCCTGCGCGTTACGGGCGACAGTATCGGCAGTACGGGGTGGGCGGCAAGGGGCAGGGATGGCCGCAATTCGCTTCAAATGCGCACATTAGGAAAATCTCAACATCTGGGGCTTCAAGATGGCAGTTGGGTGAAAAATGGGTGAGTGAGATGAGCTATCATCAAGCAGGCTCCGGCGTGGCTGGGGGCGAATTATGTCAGTATACTGGGTCGAAACTGTGGTTTCGCGGTCCTGCCAAGGCGCTGGATGGCCCCTATGTGGCCTGTGTCGGCATGGATGAAACCTTTGGGCGATTTGTCGAGCAACCGTATCCTGCCGTTCTTCAAGACAAATTGCGGCAGACATGCGTCAACCTTGGTAGCCTGTTTTCGGGTGTCGATGCCATTCTAGCCGACGACGGTTTGCTGAAGCTGATCAATGGCGGCCAGGTATGTGTTCTGCAACTGCCCGAGGTTCATGGCCAATCGAATCAATTCTACCGCGTACACCCTCGCCGTAATGACCGCTTTCTCGCGCCTACGTCAGACCTTTTGGCGTTGTATCCTGAGATTGATTTTACCGAGATCAATTTTGTACGCCATTTGCTGAACCGGCTTCAAGCCAATCAGGATGCCCGATTTGAGATTGTCGCGCAGGAGCTGCAAGAAGGTTGGGTGAAGGCGATGAAAACCCTGCTGCAAAACATCCAAATTCCGGTTCTTCTGCTGAACCTCAAAGTGGGTCGGGTACAGCCTTTCGAGGATGCCATGATACAGATCAGCGATGCGATGGTGGGTCAACTCAGGCCATTTGCAGCGAAAGTGGTCGAAGCCGAGGCCGCCGTATCGGGCGCGTCTGAGACGCTTGAGGATATGCTGTTTGGCACGTTGCAACAGCCGATGGCCGAACACATGATTGGCCCCGCCGCACATCGCGCCATTGCGGATGCGGTCTTGCCGGATCTCAGAGATCTGAACGACTAAGGCCCGCCTGTTGGCGGGCCTTTCGACGGTCTTCTAAAAAAACCAGTCTGTTAGATCAGCCGAGTTTTTCGGTTAGCTCAGGCACCGCCTGGAACAGGTCGGCAACCAGACCGAAGTCGGCAACCTGGAAGATCGGCGCTTCTTCGTCTTTGTTGATTGCAACGATGACCTTTGAGTCTTTCATCCCCGCCAAGTGCTGGATCGCACCCGAGATGCCAACAGCGACATAAAGGTCCGGGGCAACCACCTTACCGGTCTGACCCACCTGCCAGTCGTTCGGAGCGTAGCCAGAGTCCACGGCGGCGCGCGACGCGCCAACAGCGGCGCCCAGCTTGTCGGCCAGTTTCTCGATCAGTGCAAAGTCCTCTTCCGAGCCGACACCACGGCCGCCCGAGACAACAACGCCAGCCGAGGTCAGCTCGGGGCGGTCGCTTTCGGCAACCTTGTCTTCAACCCACGAGGACAGGCCTTCGGAACCCGGAACCGAGATGGTCTCAACCGGAGCCGAGCCACCTTCGCCTGCCGCGTCGAAGCTTGCAGTCCGCAGAGTGACGACTTTCTTGGCGTCGTTCGACTTTACAGTCTGGATCGCGTTGCCCGCGTAGATCGGACGTTCGAAGGTCGAGCCGTCAACCACGCCCGACGCATCCGAAATCACCATCACGTCCAGCAGCGCAGCAACGCGCGGCATTACGTTCTTGGCGTCGGTGGTCGCAGGGGCGACGATATGCTCGTAGCCATCGGCCAGCGACACGATCAGCGCTGCGGTCGATTCCGCCAGGCGGTGACCCAGCGATTCGTCTTCAGCCACCAGAACCTTGGACACACCGTCGATTTTGGCGGCGGCCTCACCTGCAGCAGCGGCAGACCCACCTGCGGCCAGAACGGTCACGTCACCCAGCGCTTTCGCCGCGTTGACGGCCTTGGCAGTGGCGTCCATCGACAGCTCACCATTGTTAACTTCTGCCAGAAGAAGAACAGCCATTACACAGCCCCCGCTTCTTTGAGTTTCTCGACCAGCTCGTCGACCGAGCCCACAACGATACCAGCAGCACGTGCCGGCGGCTCTTCGGTTTTGACGATTTCCAGACGCGGCGTGACATCGACCCCGTAGTCGGCGGCCGTTTTCTCATCCAGCGGCTTTTTCTTCGCCTTCATGATGTTGGGCAGCGATGCATAGCGCGGTTCGTTCAGGCGCAGGTCAACGGTCACGATGGTCGGCATCTTGACGTTGATGGTCTGCAGGCCGCCATCCACCTCGCGGGTGATCTTGGCGCTGTCGCCTTCGATGTCTACTTCCGACGCAAAGGTGCCTTGGCTCCAGCCCAGCAGGGCTGACAACATCTGACCCGTGGCGTTCATGTCGTTGTCGATGGCCTGCTTGCCCGCTAGAACCAGACCGGGCTGCTCTTCCTCGACCACTTTGGCCAAGATCTTCGCAACGGCCAATGGCTCGATATCGGTGTGCACATCATCTGCGGCAACAACCAGAATTGCACGGTCGGCACCCATAGCCAGAGCGGTCCGCAGGGTTTCCTGCGCCTGCTTGACGCCGATCGAAACGGCGACGACCTCATCAGCCTTGCCCGCTTCTTTCAGTCGGATCGCCTCTTCCACGGCGATCTCGTCGAACGGGTTCATCGACATTTTGACATTGGCGAGATCAACACCGCTACCGTCCGCTTTGACGCGGACCTTCACATTATAGTCAATCACGCGCTTGACAGGCACGAGTACCTTCATTTTGCGCTTTCTCCTCACAAAAACGGCAAGCCGCAATGCGACTCCACCAATGCTCTCGGACGACTGAATAACGTCTCATCTCGGGCGACAACAGGGCAAAATCGTCACGTCATAAGCTTGGGACGTCGCGTTTTGATTTTTTTGACGCCACGGCGCGAAACTTTGTTGCGGATAGACGCGGCTGATTTGCGGACGCATCAGTCAACAGTTCGTACTCGCCCTTCGGTCCGGGGCTCCGCCCTTCCGGTCGCCAGGGTGTCCACTGGACACCGCGCCGCTTGTCAGCGGTTCGCGCCCGGAACCCACAAGACGTCGTCTTTGCCGTTGTTGTTGGCACAGCGCGCCGCCACAAAAAACCAGTCGCTGAGACGGTTGAGGTATTTGACGGCGACCTCGTTCACCGGCTCCATATTTGTCAGCTCGACCGCAAGGCGTTCGGCCCGACGGGACACGGTGCGGCAGACGTGCAGATGAGCGGCCAGACGTGAGCCGCCCGGCAGGATGAAACTGCGCAGTGGTTCAAGGTCTGTGTTCATCGCATCAATCTCGGCCTCAAGACGGTCGATCTGAGCCGGGGCGATGCGTAGGGGTGGGTAGTCTGCCTCGGCATCTTTTTCCATGTCAGGGCGGCAGAAATCGGCCCCCAGATCGAACAGATCGTTCTGAATGCGTGCCAAGGCCGCATCGGTTTCACCACCGGCCTCTGTGCGTGCTACGCCCACGAAGGAGTTCAACTCATCTACAGTGCCATAGGCGGCCACCCGGCCAGAGTATTTCGCGACCCGCTCACCATTGCCGAGGGCGGTTTTTCCGTCATCTCCGGTTCGTGTGTAGATTTTGTTCAGTACAACCATTTAAGACGCCCCCTGTCCTCTGAGATAGACGTAGAGCAGGATCAGCAATACGGCAATGAACTGAAACAGGATGCGCAGCTGCATCATCTTGTTGCTTTTCTTCGCAGCCGCCATGCCGCCTTTGCCGAAGTTGGAAATGCCGATCGCCAACACGACCACCACTGACGCCATTGCCAGAAGCAAAACGACCATCAAAAGGTCCATGAGGATTCACCGTCTGCGTTTTTTGTTTCGTTTGGCCTGATCTAGCCCCGATACCCGAAAAAGCGAACCGGTAATTTCGTCTCAGATGTCAGATAGAATGCGGTCAATCGCCTTTGTGGGCAATATCCGGCGCAGATAACCGGCAATATAGGTGGGTGTGGTGACATAGTACCGCGCTTTAGGTCTTCGCGCCTCGACCGCATGGACCAGCTTGGCCGTGACTGCCGAGGCGGGCAGTTCGAACTTGTCGGGCCCCGAGCTTTCATACAATCGCTTCAGCAGCGAATGCTCATATTTCTCGCGCAGGGCCGAGCTTTCCCAATCAATGAACCTTTCGAATAACGGGATGGCCTTTTCACGCAGCTTTGACGTGATCGGGCCCGGTTCGATGAGGATCACGCGGATATTGGTGTCCTTGAGCTCCAGACGCATCGTGTCGCTAAGCCCTTCGATGGCATATTTCGTCGCCACATAGGCGCCCCGCCATGGAAATGCCACCAACCCAAGTACAGATGAACATTGAACAATCCGGCCATGCCCTTGTTCTCGCATGACGGGAATGACCTGCCGCGTCAGCTCGTGCCAGCCAAAGAAATTGGCTTCAAAGATGTGGCGCAACCCGTCTGTGGGTACATCTTCGACCGCACCGGGCAGGCCATGGGCGCCATTGTTGAACAAGGCATCCAGCGTGCCACCGGTGGCCTGCAGAACTTCGGTCAATCCGGCCTTGATACTGTCCGCAACCGCATAGTCGATTCGCGGGCTTTCAAACCCTTGAGCGCGCAACCGGTCACAATCACGCTGCTGTCGGCACGAGGCAAACACCCGCCAGCCCTGCGCACGCATGCCGTGTGCCGCATCAAGCCCGATACCCGAAGAACAACCTGTGATGAGAATCGATTTTTGCATAAGTATCCCACACCAACCTTTGCCCAATAGCTATGGTCAGCATTGGGGCAGGACAATGACGCTGACCCTCAGTTTGATGTTTTTTGGATAAGCGATGCCGAAATCCATCCGACCTGTTGCCCGGGCAGCACGCGCAGGCGCAGCCAGCCGGTGCCCGAGTCGCTCAGAACTTCGACCTGCTGGCCGATCCGGGCTTTGCCGATGATCGGATAGATCGTACCAGGCCCATCGCGCATGTTCACGCGGGTGCCCGAAATCTCTCGGATGTCCTTCTCCGGTGTGGTTAAAGCAGGCACGCCCACGGTTTCAGGATCGGCATCTGTGGTCACCTCTTGAAGTGAGGTAACACCGTCTTCAAGCGATGCGAGCGCAAGCGACACCGTCTGATCTTCGAACAAAGACGGGTTGGTCTGCAGGCCAGCGGCCACCTGTGCCAGCATGGCCTTGGTTTCTTCTTCGGCCAGGGCTGGCTCGGGCTCCGCAAGTGGCTCAAGCGTTGGTGCAGGTCGATCCGACGGGGCGGTTTCGAAGCTGACCTGAGTCACTAATTCCTCCACCGGAGCAGCGGCCACGGGCTTGGAGGTGGGCTTGAAAGCTTCGGCCATACGTTGCGGATTGTCGGCGCGCAGGCCGCGCGGTTCGAAATCCGGGCCTCCGCTCATCACGTAAAAGGTCCAGCCGAGTGCGGCAAATGTAATAAGAATAAGGCGCGTCATGGCGCATCCCCCAAAATCAATCGTTACAACAACAAAGAGGCAGCATTCATTTATTGTCGGAATGGTAACATATTTTGATGGATGAGTCGAAAATCGGGGGAAAACACAGGCTTGCCTCCCCCTGTTGCAAAAAGCACGACTTGTCCCCAGCAAAATGGGCCATGCTTGCTTTACCCAGCCGCGCTTGCGTCGTATCACATCATCTATGAATGACACGATCGACGACCCCAATATGGAGACCCCTGAGACTGGGGGCGAGGTGGCAGAACCTCTGCGCCGTGCAATCGGTGAACGCTACCTAACCTATGCGCTGTCCACCATCATGCACCGGGCTTTGCCGGATGCACGGGACGGGCTGAAGCCGGTTCATAGGCGAATCCTCTATGCCATGCGCGAGCTGCGACTCAGTGCAGCTGGAGGTTTCAGGAAATCGGCGAAGATTTCGGGCGACGTGATGGGTAACTACCACCCGCATGGTGACGCTGCGATTTATGACGCGATGGCACGCCTGGCACAGGATTTCAACGTGCGCTACCCGCTGGTCGACGGGCAGGGGAACTTTGGCAATATCGACGGCGATAACCCGGCGGCCTCACGTTACACTGAGGCGCGCATGACCATCGTGGCCGAGGCGCTGCTTGAGGGTCTAAACGAAGACGCCGTTGATTTCCGCGACAATTATGATGGCACGCTGACCGAGCCGATCGTGTTGCCCGCGCAGTTTCCGAACCTGCTGGCCAACGGTGCCAGCGGTATCGCGGTCGGCATGGCGACCAATATCCCGCCGCATAATATTTCCGAGCTGTGCGACGCCTGTTTACATCTGATCAAAACGCCGGATGCGCGCGACGATACGCTTTTGAACTATGTGCCCGGTCCGGATTTCCCGACTGGCGGTGTGATCGTTGAGCCGCCCGAGAACATAGCGCAAGCCTATCGCACCGGGCGCGGGTCCTTCCGTTTGCGTTGTAAATTTGAGGTCGAGGATCTGGGCCGTGGCCAATGGCAGATTGTCGTCACCGAAATCCCCTATCAAGTTCAGAAATCCAAGCTGATCGAGAAGATCGCGGAACTGATCCAGACCAAGAAAATCCCGATCCTTGCCGATGTCCGCGACGAATCTGCCGATGATATCCGCCTGATCCTTGAGCCGCGTTCCAAAAACGTGGATCCCGAGGTGCTGATGGGCATGCTCTATCGCAACTCTGACCTTGAGGTGCGGTTCAGCCTGAACATGAACGTATTGATCGACGGGGTCACACCCAAGGTCTGCTCGATGAAGGAGGTGCTGCGCGCCTTCCTCGATCACCGACAAGAGGTACTGCTGCGCCGCTCGCGCCACCGTTTGGGCAAGATCGACCACCGTTTGGAGGTATTGGAAGGCTTTATCGTCGCGTTCCTGAACCTCGACCGCGTGATCGATATCATCCGTTATGACGACGACCCCAAAGCGGCGCTGATGCGCGAGGATTGGGGCATAGATCACGTCCGCGCCACAGACGAATCGGATTACGTCACGCCCAAACCGGGTGAGGGCGAGCTGTCTGAGGTTCAGGTAGACGCGATCCTCAACATGCGCCTGCGCTCTTTGCGCCGTCTGGAAGAGATGGAACTGGTCCGCGAGCGTGACGAGTTGATGCTGGAACGCGCCAATCTCGAAGACCTGCTGGCAGATGAAGGCCTGCAATGGGCCAAGATCGCCGAACAGCTGAAAGAGACCAAGAAAACCTTCGGCAAAGACTACGAAGGTGGTGCCCGCCGGACCCAGTTTGCCGAAGCGGGGCAGGTTGAGGAAGTCCCGCTGGAGGCGATGATCGACAAGGAGCCGATCACGGTCGTCTGCTCTCAGATGGGCTGGATTCGCGCAATGACGGGCCATATCGACCTCAACCGCGAATTGAAGTTCAAGGACGGCGATGGCCCTCGGTTCATTTTCCACGCTGAGACCACCGACCGACTGCTGGTGTTTGCGTCAAACGGGCGGTTCTACACGGTTAGCGCAGCGAACTTGCCGGGTGGACGGGGTATGGGCGAACCGCTGCGCCTGATGGTCGACCTGCCGAACGAAGCGCAGATCATCGACATCTTGATCCACAAGCCAGGGCGCAAGCTGCTGGTGGCCTCGGACGCTGGCAACGGGTTCATGGTGCCCGAGGATGACGTGCTGGCCCAAACTCGAAACGGTAAACAGGTGCTGAACGTCAAGGATGACGAGACGGCGATGATCTGTAAGCCAATCGCAGGCGACCACGTGGCCGTGGTGTCCCAGAACGGCAAGTTTCTTGTCTTTCCGACCGAAGACCTGCCCGAGATGACACGCGGCAAAGGTGTGCGTCTGCAGAAGTACAACATGGCGCGCGGGCGTCAGGGGACGTTGGAACTGGATGGCGGCCTGTCCGACATCACCACCTTCAACTGGGAGGAAGGCCTCAAATGGTCCATGGGCGGCGACAAGACCCGACACGAGGCGGATATGTCCCAATGGCTGGCCAAACGCGCCAGTGTTGGCAAAAAGCCGCCCTACGGGTTCCCGCGCGACTATAAATTCTCGTGATCAAAGGGCCCGCACGGGTGAAATTCTGCCGATGCGGCTTGGCACAGCCTGTATTGGTGCGCTAAGTCAAAAGAAAAACAGGCCTATCGAGACGAGACATGTTGCGCATTCTGACACTGATCACCGGATTGGCCCTGATGGGCGCCTGTACGCAGACTCAGGTTTACGAGGAACCCGAGTCGCTGGGTGAATTCAAGCTGCGGGTGAACTATGCCTTTGCCGAAAAGGCGAAGCAGGGCCCCGTCTCGCGCGATGCGACCCCGAAGGAATGGGAAGATGCTATCCAGAACGCGGTTAACATCCGGCTGGGGCGCTATGAAGGGGCGCAAGAATATGACATCGGCATCAGCCTCGAAGGCTATATGCTGGCCCCTCCCGGTGTTCCCGTCATTTATAATCCCAAAAGCACTGCGATTGTTTTGGTAAACGTTTATGACGTAAAAAAGAAAGAGTTTCTGGCCAAGGCCAAACAGTTCCAAGTGCTGGAAGACACGACTGGTGAAAGCGCCTTTGCCGGTTCAGGGCGCACCCGAACCAAAGAAGAGCAAATGAGTGGTCTGGCCCTCAAAGTTGCTGACCGTGTCGAAGAATGGCTGGCCGAGGAACACAACAACAATGGCTGGTTTGACAAGCGGCCAGAGCTGATCCAACCGCTTGACTCAAGCGAACTGGTGCAAAATCCGGCCTGAGCCTGGCTTTTCCCCAAGGATGTGCTTGATTTTCCCCCCTGAACCAAATATCTCGCGCGCGCAGATGTAACCACGGGACCAAGGGTCCCCCAAAATGCAAAAGGGCGCCTGAGGAATGGCAAAGGAAAAGTTTGAGCGTACAAAACCGCACGTCAACATTGGCACGATTGGGCATGTTGACCACGGCAAGACGACGCTGACCGCAGCAATCACCAAGTATTTTGGTGACTTCAAAGCGTATGACCAGATTGACGGTGCGCCGGAAGAGAAAGCGCGCGGCATCACCATCTCGACCGCCCACGTGGAATACGAGACAGACGCACGCCACTATGCGCATGTTGACTGCCCCGGCCACGCCGACTACGTCAAGAACATGATCACCGGTGCCGCTCAGATGGATGGCGCGATCCTGGTTGTGAACGCCGCGGACGGCCCGATGCCCCAGACGCGTGAGCACATCCTGCTGGGCCGCCAGGTTGGCATCCCGAAGATGGTCGTGTTCATGAACAAAGTGGACCAGGTTGACGACGAAGAGCTGCTGGAACTGGTGGAAATGGAAATCCGCGAGCTGCTGTCTTCGTATGAATACCCCGGCGACGATATTCCGATCATCGCAGGTTCGGCTCTGGCCGCGATGGAAGGCAACAAGCCTGAAATCGGTGAAGAGAAGATCAAGGAACTGATGGCGGCTGTTGATGAGTATATCGACACCCCTGAGCGCGCTGTGGATCAGCCGTTCCTGATGCCGATCGAAGACGTGTTCTCGATCTCGGGCCGTGGTACCGTTGTGACCGGCCGTGTTGAGCGTGGCGTGATCAATGTTGGCGACGAGATTGAAATCGTCGGCATCCGCGACACCAGCAAAACCACCTGCACCGGCGTTGAAATGTTCCGCAAGCTGCTGGACCGCGGCGAAGCGGGCGACAACATCGGCGCCCTGCTGCGTGGTGTGGACCGTGAAGGCGTTGAGCGTGGCCAGGTTCTGTGTAAGCCGGGCTCGGTGACACCGCACACCAAGTTCGAAGCCGAAGCCTATATCCTGACCAAGGAAGAGGGTGGCCGTCACACGCCGTTCTTCGCGAACTACCGTCCTCAGTTCTACTTCCGGACCACGGACGTGACCGGCACCGTGACCCTGGCGGAAGGCACCGAGATGGTCATGCCTGGCGACAACGTGTCGTTCGGCGTTGAGCTGATCGCGCCGATCGCAATGGAGCAGGGCCTGCGCTTCGCCATCCGCGAAGGCGGCCGCACCGTCGGCGCCGGCGTCGTGTCGAAAATCACTGAGTAAGGCGGCTTTGCCGACTGGTGGGCGGCAGTTGCTCTGAAAGAGCAATGAGAGCCCACTCGGTTGAACTAAAGAAGGCCGTCCCAAAAAGGGGCGGCCTTTTTTTCATCACGTGGGGGCCTTGGTACTACGCATTAATCAATCGGCGGTAGTTGCACACTCGGAGGTGCGGACCCGCATTGGGTTGGATCTTCCATGCCGAATGGATCAGGAGTGCAAGAAGATCGCCCACATGCCCGCAAGAATTCGACTTTAGGTGATCGGCTTAGGGCAGCTCGTAAGTGTTGTGTTGTTGCGTTTCTCAATTCGAGGCTAGCCACGTCCCATTGCGTGCATGACAATCGCAGCACTTCCCAACTAACACTGGGAAATGCCAATCCTTCGATTAGTAAACCGTCGCTCAGTGGCGCTTCTCGGCGAATATCATCTTCCCACTCACGCCTATGCTTAGGCTCCAGACTCATTAAATTACAGCCAGAACAGGACGGTAGCTGCGAGTGCGATTGCGGATAGGAAGACCTTCG
>NZ_JBXWMW010000006.1:0-192016 GCF_059610045.1 Ruegeria sp. YTSA168 | reverse complement strand
GTCTTGCCGTGGTCAACATGCCCAATCGTGCCAATGTTGACGTGCGGTTTTGTACGCTCAAACTTTTCCTTTGCCATGATGGCCTCCTTTTTCGGTAATGAAGGGAGCCCCTGAACGGCGCTCCCTCAAATCTTCGCTTATGCGTATTTCGCCTGGATCTCGTCCGAGATGTTCTGCGGAACCGGATCGTAGTGGTCGAACTGCATGGTGAACTGGGCACGGCCCGACGACATCGAACGCAGGGTGTTGATGTAGCCAAACATGTTCGCCAGCGGAACAAACGCGTCGATCGCGATCGCGTTGCCGCGCGGTTCCTGACCAGACACCTGGCCACGACGCGAGGTCAGGTCACCGATGATACCGCCGGTATATTCTTCCGGGGTGATCACTTCGACCTTCATGATCGGTTCCAGCAGCTTCGCGCCAGCTTTGCGCATGCCTTCACGCATACACATACGGGCCGCGATTTCGAACGCCAGAACGCTCGAGTCAACGTCGTGGAACTTACCGTCCAGCAGGGCAACCTTGAAGTCGATCACAGGGAAGCCAGCCAGCGGGCCGCTATCCATGACCGAGTTGATGCCTTTTTCAACACCCGGGATGTATTCCTTCGGAACAGCACCACCAACGATGCGGCTTTCGAACGAGTAACCTTCGCCCGGCTCGGTCGGCTGGATTTCCAGCTTAACTTCGCCGAACTGACCCGAACCACCCGACTGTTTCTTGTGGGTGTAGGTGTGCTCAACCGGCATTGAGATGGTTTCGCGATAGGCCACCTGCGGTGCACCGATGTTCGCTTCAACCTTGAACTCACGCTTCAGACGGTCAACCAGGATGTCCAGGTGAAGTTCGCCCATGCCCTTCATGATGGTCTGACCGGATTCCAGGTCAGTTTCCACACGGAAAGACGGGTCTTCGGCGGCCAGACGGGCCAGACCCTGGGACATCTTCTCTTGGTCGCCCTTGGTTTTGGGCTCAACCGCGATCTCGATCACCGGATCGGGGAAGGTCATGGTTTCAAGAACCACCGGATCCTTCGCATCACACAGGGTGTCACCGGTGGTGGTGTCTTTCAGACCCGCCAGCGCGATGATGTCGCCTGCAAACGCTTCTTCGATCTCTTCCCGGTTGTTCGAGTGCATCATCATCATACGACCGATGCGCTCTTTCTTACCTTTGGTCGAGTTCAGGATCGAGTCACCCTTGTTCATGGTGCCCGAGTAGATCCGGGTGAAGGTCAGCGAGCCAACGAAGGGGTCGTTCATGATTTTGAACGCCAGACCCGAGAAGGCCATGTCGTCATCGGCACGACGTGCGATGTCACGAACTTCTTCCTCGTCGCCGGGTTTGAAGCCCATGTAATCGACAACGTCCAGCGGGCTGGGCAGATAGTCGATCACAGCGTTGAGCAGCGGCTGAACGCCTTTGTTCTTGAACGCAGACCCACCCAGAACAGGAACAAACGCGATTTCCAGCGTACCTTTGCGCAGCAGGGCGCGCAGGGTCGGAACGTCGGGCTCATTGCCTTCCAGGTATTCCATCATCGCGTCGTCGTCCATTTCGACGGCCGCTTCGATCATCTTGCCGCGCCATTCGTCAGCCATGTCTTTCAGGCTGTCACGGATCGGTGCTTTGACCCAGCTAGCGCCCAGATCTTCGCCCTGCCACAGCCATTCTTCCATGGTAACCAGATCGATCAGGCCTTCCAGCTCGGACTCGGCGCCAATCGGAATACCAACCGGAACAGCACGTGCGCCGGTGCGGTCTTCGATCATCGCAACGCAGTTGAAAAAGTCTGCGCCGATCTTGTCCATTTTGTTGACGAAGACCATACGCGGAACCTTGTAGCGGTCAGCCTGACGCCACACGGTTTCGGTCTGAGGCTCAACACCGGCGTTTGCGTCCAGAACGCAGACGGCACCGTCGAGAACCGCCAGCGAGCGTTCGACTTCGATGGTAAAGTCAACGTGGCCGGGGGTGTCGATGATGTTCAGGCGGTGCTTGGGTGAGTCAGCCGTTACACCATCTTCGGTACGTTCCCAGAACGTGGTGGTTGCAGCCGACGTGATGGTGATGCCGCGTTCCTGCTCCTGCTCCATCCAGTCCATTGTGGCTGCACCATCGTGCACCTCACCAATGTTGTGGGATTTGCCAGTGTAGAACAGGATGCGTTCCGAGCAGGTGGTTTTACCTGCATCGATATGCGCCATGATACCGAAGTTACGGTAGTGTTCGAGTGTATATTCGCGTGCCATTTTGATAAGCCTCTGGAATTACCAACGGTAATGGCTGAAGGCTTTGTTCGCCTCGGCCATCTTGTGGGTGTCTTCGCGCTTCTTAACGGCAGTACCGCGGGACTGTACAGCGTCCAGCAGTTCACCGGCGAGGCGTTCTTCCATGGTGTTTTCGTTGCGGCCGCGCGCAGCAGTGATCAGCCAGCGGATGGCCAGTGCTTCGCGGCGCTCGGGGCGTACTTCGACCGGAACCTGATAGGTTGCACCACCAACCCGGCGCGAGCGAACCTCGACCGAGGGTTTGATGTTGTCGAGCGCTTCGTGGAAGACTTCGACAGGAGCGCGCTTGATCTTGCCTTCAACGCGGTCAAACGCGTTGTAGACGATGCGCTCTGCAACCGACTTCTTGCCGTCGATCATCAGGTTGTTCATGAATTTGGTCAGAACCTTGTCGCCAAATTTGGCGTCAGGCAAAACTTCGCGTTTTTCGGCGGCGTGACGACGTGACATATCAGCCTCTCCTTCTTACTTGGGACGCTTCGCGCCGTATTTCGAACGACGTTGCTTACGATCTTTGACGCCCTGGGTATCCAGAACACCGCGCAGGATGTGGTAACGCACACCGGGAAGGTCTTTCACACGGCCGCCACGGATCAGAACAACCGAGTGCTCCTGCAGATTGTGGCTTTCACCGGGGATGTACGAGATGACCTCGAACCCGTTGGTCAGGCGCACCTTGGCAACCTTACGCATCGCCGAGTTCGGCTTTTTCGGTGTGGTGGTGTACACGCGGGTACAGACGCCGCGTTTCTGCGGGCACTGCTCCAGGTGCATGGACTTCGAGCGTTTTACTTTAGGCTGTCGCGGTTTGCGGATCAGCTGTTGAATAGTTGGCATTCCGGTTTCTTCCCCGTTTTGCAACACACATGACATGCACGCGAGTTGCGTGCGGCTAAACTTCACTGCGTTCGTGCGTCCACAAGCGCAAAATCCGCGAGCGTTCCCATTCCGAGGTGAACGTCGCGGTTGGTTATCAGAGGGCGCGAACGGCAAAATTGTCCGGGCCTTGACCAGTTCATTACTGAAATCGGTTTTGGGGCGGCCCCCGGTACCGAGATGACGCGCGTAATAGGGGGAGTCGGGGCAAGTGTCAACAGCCCGGCATTTACAGGGTAGCCCCCACCAGCTCGTACCCTGCGCGTCTTTCGGTTGCCGCGGGTCTAAAGCAACGCCATAGTGGCCGGAAGAGCGAAAATAACAGGTTCTCAATGCAAGTCATCGGACTGTGCCGTTTCTCGTTTCCGGCCTTGGGCAGCTTTCAGATCGAACATGAAACGATCGAAGAGCGGCGGCACCATCTGTACAACCCCGACCGGTTGGAAGAACGGTTCCGCCTGTTCGAATCCTCGACCCTGCCGTGTTTCCGCGAACAGACGGATGAGGATTTTGTGCTTCTGATCGTGACAGGCGACTGTCTGCCAGAACAGGCGCGCGACCGGCTGCATGATCTGACAGCAGATGTGAAACAGGTTCAGATTATTTCAAAGCCTGCCGATAGCGGGTTGAAGACGCGGCAAGTGATGCGTGAGGTTCTGAACAACGCCCGCACAGACCCGGATAAACCTTGCATTCAGTTCCGGCATGATGATGACGACGCTGTATCCGTTGATCTGGTCGAACGCCTGCGCATCGCCATCCAGGAAGGTCGCGGCCTGATCGAGGCTCATCCAACCGTCGCAGTGGATTTTTGCCAGGGGTTTCTGGCGCGCTGTGACTCAGATGGCATTCAGGCCGCACGCGTTTTCATCAATCAATTGGGCGTCGGACTGGGCATGTATGTTGCCGGCGGCTGCGACAAAGCCATCATCAGCTATACCCATAACAAGATCGGGCGGTCGATGCCCGTGATCTCATACGGGGACGCGCCGATGTGGGTGCGGACGTTGCATGGCTTTAACGACTCTCCTCACGCCCGCAAGAACAAGGTCGACCTGCAGCCCCTGACCCCCGAAATGGAGGGTGAGTTTATCGCCCGCTACGCCATTGATCAGGATGTCGTGCGCCAGGTGCATGGCGCGGCATGACGCATCCAACCTCTCTGCCAGTCATTGGCCTGTGCCGGTTTTCCTATCCCGCTATCGGTGGTTTTCAGGTCCAGCATGAAACAACCGAGGAACGGCGGCGCTACCTCTATGACCCTGCACGTCTGGAAGAGAGGTTACGGTTATTCGAAGCCTCGACCTTACCCTGTTTCCGCCACCAGACGGATCAGGAGTTTCAACTGCTGATCCTGATCGGGGACTGCTTGCCCAAGCACGCCCATGATCGCCTGCGTGATCTGACCACCGGAATGTCGCAAGTGCGGATCATACAAAAGCCCCCTGCCCGGCACCGGCGTTTGATGAAAGAGGTTCTGAACGACGCCCGCACCGACCTAGGCCAATCGTGTCTGCAATTTCGCCATGACGATGATGATGCCGTCTCGGTGGATTTTGTGGAGCGTCTGCGCCAAGCCGCTCAGGATTGCGCCGGCCTGATGCGAAATCATGAAACTGTGGGGATCGACTTCAATTGCGGCTATCTTGCGCGTATGGATGCGGGTGGTGTGCGGGCCGCAATGGTGCATCGGCCTCTCGTCACTGCTGGCCTGGGTATGTATGTGCCCGGTGGAAGTTCTGCCACCATCATGAACTATACCCATAACCGGCTGGCTCGCATTATGCCGGTCGTTAGCTATCCGGACGCTCCAATGTGGGTGCGCAGCCTGAACGGGTTCAACGATTCACCTGCCACACGCAACGCACAAACCGCGTTGGAACCTTTGGACAACGAACTAGAAGCAGAATTTCAAGAACGCTTTGCCATTGATTCTCAGACCGTCCGAAAGGTTCATGCCTCGGGTTGACGCGCGCGCGTCCGAAACAGCGTAAACAGGCCCGAGCCAACCACAAGCACCGCACCCAGCATGGTAATCGCATCCGGCCAGTCCCCAAAGACCAGCCAGCCCAGCCCAAGCGCCCACAGCAAACCGGTATAGCGAAACGGCGCGACGAAACCGACCTCTCCAACCCGCATCACCATGACACTGCACAAATACGCAACCAAAACGAATATTGCAGCCGAAACAACCAGCCCTCCTGTGGCGGCAGAGACCGGCACCCATCCTTCAAAGATCGACATCATCGCGGCCGTCACCGTGATCGACAGCGAGGTTGCAAGTGTGACGACCATCGAAGGTACCTCAGCCGACATTCGGCGCGTGATCAGGTCGCGCGCCGTGACCGACAGCACTGCGACCAGCGCAAAGATCGCGTAGAGGTCAAACCCCTCGGGGCCGGGGCGGACGATCAATAACATCCCGGCAAACCCCATCGCAATCGCCAGCACGCGCCGCCAGCCGATTGCTTCGTGAAAGAACAACGCGGCCCCAAGCGTTACGGTCAGGGGCAAGACCTGCAACACCGCCGTCACATTCGCCAAAGGCATTTGTTTCAACGCAGTCAAAAAGAAGAAGGTAGCCGACAGCTCCGCCACACAGCGTAGGGCAATCAACCATCTGTCATGCTGCGGAAACCTCAGATGCAGCACGCCCAGATACTGGGCCAACAGATACACCAGCACCGTCGCCAACAACCCGCGCAAGGCAATCAACTGAAACAGCGGCAAATCCTGCAACGCGACCTTTACCAGCGTATCATTGATGGTAAAGGCCATCATGCTGCCCATCATCAGCAGCGCACCTTTGGTGTTTGCGGACATTCTGCTTCGGCTCCGGGGATAGGCAACAGGCCATATTGGCCCGCAACTGAAACCCGAAGTCAATCAAACTTCCGCAACGGCCGATATGTTAGCCAAAGACAACACTGTTGCCGAACATATAAAGGCTTGATGGTTCGGTCAGTTTTTGGATGAACTCTACCCAATCTTCTCCGTACACGTACTCAAAAACCTCTGGGTATGCCCAAACTAGGTTGTGAAAGGTGAATGTGCTACACAACACGCCCAGCGTGACCAGGCTGGCGAATTCTTTCTTTCGATCTCGTAGAAAGAACGAAACAAAGAAACCTGCGCCACTGGCCATAACAACGCTGACAATCTCCTGTGTATCTAGCTGCCCGGCCTCTGGCACACCGACCATGTGGTACCGAATGTACCGCGTTAGAAATACGGCAAAAAAGCCCAGCAAGAACGCTCCAACAAAGGAGGCCGGATAGGCCAGCCGCTGCCAGATGCTTTCAGTACTGATGCGATTGCCACTGCCGGTCGTCTGAAGATTGTGCTGCTTTATCCGAGCAACTCGCTCCTCGAATGAGGTTTGCTGGCCACCCATTCCTCAACCCAATTTCTTTGTTTTTAATCAGCAAACCACTAAACCAATGGGTGCATCACATCAAGCGGCATACAATCTGGAAAACCGCTCGGAGCTGCCGCATTTGATCTACCGGCACCTCCATCATGCTTGGACATCAAATCGAACCAAGCTCTTCGCGAACCTGCATCAATATCTGCCCCAGTTTGTTCAAACCCTGCCCATCTGGACCGCATCCCCAATAGGAATCCATCGGCGCGTTTTCTACGATCTCGGCGTTTTGGGTTGATAACAAAAGTTTCTGTGGCTGCACATGAGTCTGAAACTTCACCCGAACTGCGTCCAGCATAATCTGGTCCTTGATGTCTTCCCAATCTGCGCGCAGCTGGAATTTTCGGCTCATCCCAAGGACCTTGGCGTCCTTTGGTTTGTTTGCCAGCCTGATACGTTCCTTGTAGTCGGTATCCAGAAACTTCTGGGCTTGGAAGAAGTGTTCAACCGTTCGCCACCAATGACCATCCATAGCGACACCAAACGGGGCAAAGTTAGAAAACTCTGCATACCTATCTGTTTGCGCGTAGAAATAGATTACCGAGTGATCTGAGGTTTTGGACATAGGGTAAGAAACACGCATGTCACAAAGGAAGGCAAGCCCTCTTACACTCAAAGACCGCGGAACGCCATTCCCCTGAAACGAAAAAGGCCCCGCGGGATCGCGGGGCCTTTTCTAATCGTACAAAGCGATGCTTACTCGCGGCTTTCCGGGGTTTCCACCAAAACGTCCAGCTCGTCGCCAACCATGTCGTCGTCGAAGGTCGGAGCTGCCAGCGCAGCGGCGGCTTCGGCCTCTTCCCGGCGGGCTTCGATCACAACATTGTCGCGCGATTGGGCAACCTGGCGCACGGCCTGAGTGGCTCCGCCTGTACCGGCGGGAATCAGGCGTCCGACGATGACATTCTCTTTCAGGCCAACCAGCTTATCTTTCTTGCCCTGTACTGACGCTTCGGTCAGCACGCGGGTGGTTTCCTGGAACGACGCCGCCGAGATGAACGAACGCGTCTGCAGCGAGGCTTTGGTGATCCCCAACAGGATCGGCTCACCCTGTGCCGGACGACCACCACGAGAGATGGTCTTTTCGTTGGCCGCGTCGAACTCCTGCTTGTCGACATGTTCGCCTTTCAGCAGGGTGGTGTCACCTGAATCCAGGATCTCCCACTTCTGCAGCATCTGGCGCACGATAACCTCGATGTGCTTGTCGTTGATCTTCACGCCTTGCAGACGATACACATCCTGCACCTCGTCGATCATGTAATCCGCCAGCGCTTCGACACCCATGATGGACAGGATGTCATGCGGAGCCGGGTTACCGTCCATCAGGTATTCACCCTTCTGGATGAAATCCCCTTCGGCGACCGGGATGTGCTTGCCCTTGGGTACCATGTACTCGATGGTCTCCATGGACTCGTCAGCCGGTTCGATGCTGATGCGGCGCTTGTTCTTGTAGTCGCGGCCAAAGCGCACGTAACCATCGGCTTCTGCGATGATCGCGTGATCTTTCGGACGACGGGCTTCGAACAGTTCGGCCACACGCGGCAGACCACCGGTGATGTCCTTGGTTTTGGCGCCTTCACGCGGGATACGCGCGACAACATCACCAGCTTCGACCTGCTGACCGTCTTCGACCGACAGGATCGCATCCACCGACATCGGATAGTGAACCGGGTTGCCCGCATCGTTGCGGACCGGCTCGCCATCTTCGCCAACCAGAATGATCTCGGGCTTGAGGTCGCTGCCTTTGGGGGCCGCGCGCCAGTCGATCACGATCTTCTGGGTCATACCGGTTGCTTCGTCGGTCTCGTCGCGAACAGCAAGGCCCGAAACAAGATCGACATATTTCGCAGTACCGGCTTTCTCGGCGATGATCGGCAGGGTGTACGGGTCCCACTCGAACAGCTTGTCGCCACGGGCTACTTTCGTGCCGTCCTTGACGAACAATTTCGAACCATAGCCCAGCTTGTGGCTGGCACGCTCTTCGCCGTGTTCGTCGCTGATCACCAACTTCATGTTCCGGCCCATGACCAGGCTTTCGCCTGCCGCATTGACCAGGATCTGCGGGTTCTCAAACGAAACAACACCGTCCTGGCTGGCTTCCTGGAACGACTGCTGACCACCTTGGGCAACACCACCGATGTGGAATGTACGCATGGTCAGCTGTGTACCGGGTTCACCGATCGACTGCGCGGCAATGATACCGACAGCTTCACCTGTGTTGACCATGGTACCACGCGCGAGGTCACGACCGTAGCAGGTTGCACAGACGCCTTCCTCGGACTCACAGGTCAGAGGCGAGCGGATGCGCATCGAGGCAACACCAGCTTCATCGATGGTGTCGGCCATGCGTTCGTCGATCAGCTGACCGGCAGCGACCAGAACTTCATCCGTACCCGGACGCAGCACGTCATCGGCAGAGACACGGCCCAGCACACGTTCGGCCAGCGAGGCGACAACCTCACCGTCGTTCACGGCAGCTTCGGCAGTGATCGCACGCTCGGTTCCGCAGTCGATCTCACGAACGATACAGTCCTGCGCGACATCCACCAGACGACGGGTCAGGTAACCCGAGTTCGCCGTCTTCAGAGCGGTATCCGACAGACCCTTACGGGCACCGTGGGTCGAGTTGAAGTACTCGAGAACGGTCAGACCTTCTTTAAAGTTCGAGATGATCGGCGTCTCGATGATGTCACCGTTCGGCTTGGCCATCAGGCCGCGCATACCGCCCAGCTGTTTCATCTGAGTGACCGAGCCACGCGCGCCCGAGTGAGCCATCATGTAGACCGAGTTCGGTTCCTGTTCAGAACCATTCTCAGCCCGTTCCGAGGATGAGATGGTGCTCATCATGGCCTCGGTGACGCGGTCATTACACTTCGACCAGGCATCGACAACTTTGTTGTACTTCTCGCCCTGTGTGATCAGGCCGTCCATGTACTGCTGTTCAAAGTCCTTCACCTGACCGCGGGTTTCATCGACGATGCCCCACTTGTCGTTCGGGATGACCATATCGTCCTTACCGAACGAGATGCCCGCCTTGAACGCTTCTTTGAAGCCCATCGACATGATCTGGTCGCAAAAGATAACCGACTCTTTCTGACCGCAATACCGGTAGACGGTGTCGATCACCTGCTGCACTTCTTTCTTCCGCAGCAGGCGGTTGACCAGATCGAACGGTGCTTTGTTGTTCAGCGGCAGCAACGCACCCAGACGCAAACGGCCCGGAGTGGTTTCGTAACGCTTCTGAACTTCATTGCCTTCGTCGTCGATCTGCGTGATCCGCGCAGTGATCTTGGTGTGCAGATGTACTTCACCGGCGTCCAGCGCATGCTGAACTTCGTCGATCGAACCGAACACTTTGCCTTCGCCCGGCATGCCTTCGCGTTCCAGCGTCACATAGTAGAGACCCAGGATCATATCCTGCGACGGAACGATGATCGGCGCGCCGTTTGCAGGCGACAGAACGTTGTTCGTCGACATCATCAGAACACGGGCTTCCAGCTGGGCCTCAAGGCTCAGCGGGACGTGAACGGCCATCTGGTCGCCGTCAAAGTCGGCGTTAAAGGCCGAACAGACCAGCGGGTGCAGCTGGATGGCTTTACCTTCGATCAGAACCGGTTCGAACGCCTGAATGCCAAGACGGTGCAGCGTCGGCGCACGGTTCAGCATGACAGGGTGTTCGCGGATCACCTCGTCGAGGATATCCCACACTTCCGGGCGCTCTTTCTCGACCAGTTTCTTCGCCTGTTTCACGGTCGAAGACAGGCCCTTGGCTTCAAGGCGCGAGTAGATGAACGGCTTGAACAGTTCCAGCGCCATCTTCTTGGGCAGACCACACTGATGCAGCTTGAGTTCCGGACCAGTCACAATGACCGAACGACCTGAGAAGTCGACGCGTTTCCCCAGAAGGTTCTGACGGAAGCGACCCTGCTTGCCTTTCAGCATGTCCGACAGCGATTTCAGCGGACGCTTATTGGCGCCAGTGATCACGCGGCCACGACGGCCGTTGTCGAACAGAGCGTCAACGGATTCCTGCAGCATCCGCTTTTCGTTGCGGACGATGATATCAGGCGCGCGCAGTTCGATCAGACGCTTCAGACGGTTGTTCCGGTTGATGACGCGGCGGTACAGGTCGTTCAGATCCGAAGTCGCGAAGCGGCCACCATCCAGCGGAACCAGCGGACGCAGTTCCGGCGGAATGACCGGGATCACGGTCATAACCATCCACTCAGGCCGGTTGCCCGACTCGAGGAAGGATTCAACAACCTTCAGACGCTTGATGATCTTCTTGGGCTTCAGCTCACCTGTCGCTTCGGCCAGATCAGCGCGTAGCTGCTCGGCTTCGGCTTCCAGATCGATCTGGGCCAGCATCTCACGGATGGCTTCGGCACCGATATTCGCGGTGAACGCGTCCATGCCATAGGCATCCTGCGCATCCATGTACTCTTCTTCGGTCAGCATCTGGCCGTAAGTCAGGTCAGTCAGACCGGGCTCGATGACGACATAGTTTTCAAAGTACAGAACACGTTCCAGATCGCGCAGCGTCATGTCCAGCATCAGACCGATGCGGGACGGCAGCGATTTCAGGAACCAGATATGTGCCACGGGTGCGGCCAGTTCGATGTGGCCCATGCGCTCACGGCGGACTTTCTGCAGGGTGACTTCCACACCGCATTTCTCGCAGACAACGCCGCGATACTTCATCCGCTTATATTTGCCGCACAGGCATTCGTAATCTTTGATCGGGCCAAAGATACGCGCGCAGAACAGACCGTCACGCTCGGGCTTGAACGTCCGGTAGTTGATGGTTTCGGGTTTCTTGATCTCACCATAGGACCAAGACAGGATCCGCTCGGGCGACGCCAGCGAGACCTTGATCTCGTCGAAAACCTTCGGGGGCGTCAGCGGGTTAAACGGGTTGTTGGTGATTTCCTGGTTCATTTTGCGTCCTTACAAATTGGGATGGGATGAGTGTGGGGCGTTGCCGCCCCTACTCTTCCTCCGCATCCAGGAGTTCCATATTCAGGCCGAGGCCACGGACTTCTTTCACCAGAACGTTGAACGATTCCGGTACGCCTGCTTCAAAGTTATCCTCGCCCTTGACGATCGACTCGTAGACCTTGGTCCGGCCGGCGACGTCATCCGATTTCACGGTGAGCATCTCCTGCAGGGTGTAGGCGGCGCCGTAAGCTTCCAGAGCCCAGACTTCCATCTCACCAAAGCGCTGACCACCGAACTGCGCCTTACCACCCAGCGGCTGCTGGGTAACCAGGCTGTACGGCCCGGTCGAACGTGCGTGGATCTTGTCGTCCACCAGGTGGTGCAGTTTCAGCAGGTACTTGATGCCCACGGTCACCGGACGCGCGAATTGCTCACCGGTACGACCGTCGAACAGAACCGACTGACCGCTTTCCGAGAAGCCCGCACGCACCAGCGCGTCGTTGACGTCAGCCTCTTTGGCACCGTCAAAGACCGGGGTCGCGATCGGAACACCGCGGGTCACGTTGCCCGCCGCCTCGATCAGGTGATCCTCGTCCATGCCGGCAATGCCTTCTTCGTAGACATTCTCGCCATAGGCCAGTTTCATCGCTTCGCGAACCGGAGTCAGATCGCCGGAACGGCGGTATTCACCCAAGGCGTCATCGATGTTCAGACCCAGACCGCGCGCGGCCCAACCCATATGGGTTTCCAGAATCTGACCAACGTTCATACGCGAAGGAACACCCAGCGGGTTCAGACAGAAGTCAACCGGCGTACCATCGGCAAGGAACGGCATGTCTTCCATCGGAACAACCTTGGAGATCACACCTTTGTTCCCGTGACGACCGGCCATCTTGTCGCCCGGCTGCAGCTTGCGCTTCACGGCGATGAAGACTTTGACCATCTTCATCACACCCGGCGGCAGGTCGTCGCCACGGCGGACTTTCTCGACTTTGTCTTCGAAACGGGCATCCAGAGCACGCTTTTGCACTTCGTACTGCTCGTTCAGAGCTTCAACGATCTGTGCGTCCTGCTCGCCTTCCAGCGCCAGCTGCCACCACTGACCGCGGGTCAGGGTTTCCAGCAGCTCCTCGGTGATCACCGACCCTGCCTTGACACCTTTCGGGCCTTTGACAGCGGTTTTACCCAGGATCAGGCCCTGCAGACGCGCATAGATGTTACGATCCAGGATCGCCAGCTCGTCATCCCGGTCACGGGCCAGACGTTCGACCTCCTCACGCTCGATCTGCAGCGCACGCTCGTCTTTTTCGACGCCGTGACGGTTGAAGACGCGGACCTCGACGACCGTACCGTAATCACCCGGCTTCACGCGCAGCGAGGTGTCGCGCACATCAGATGCTTTTTCACCAAAGATGGCGCGCAGCAGCTTTTCTTCCGGGGTCATCGGGCTTTCGCCCTTCGGAGTGATCTTGCCGACCAGAATATCGCCCGGTTCAACATCCGCACCGATGTAAACGATGCCCGCCTCGTCGAGGTTGCGCAGCGCTTCTTCACCGACATTCGGGATGTCGCGGGTGATCTCTTCCGGGCCCAGCTTGGTGTCACGGGCGGCGACTTCGAATTCCTCGATATGGACCGAGGTAAAGACGTCGTCACGCGCGATACGTTCAGAGATCAGGATCGAGTCTTCGTAGTTGTACCCGTTCCACGGCATGAACGCGACGACCACGTTCTTACCAAGGGCCAGTTCACCGATATCGGTGGACGGACCATCAGCAATCACCTCGCCCTTGCCAACCGTGTCACCCACTTTCACCAACGGACGCTGGTTGATGCAGGTGTTCTGGTTCGAACGCTGGAACTTGCGCAGACGATAGATGTCAACGCCAGCATCGCCCAGCTCCAGATCTTCGGTGGCGCGGATCACGATACGCTGAGCATCGACCTGGTCGATGATGCCTGCGCGTTTCGCCTGAATCGCAGCGCCCGAGTCGATCGCAACCTTTTCCTCAATCCCGGTACCGACCAGCGGCGCCTCGGCCCGCAGCAGCGGAACCGCCTGACGTTGCATGTTCGAACCCATCAGAGCGCGGTTGGCGTCGTCATTTTCAAGGAATGGGATCAGCGAGGCAGCGACCGAGACCAGCTGTTTTGGGCTGACGTCGATCAGGTCCACATTCTCGCGCGGGGCCAGAGTATAGTCACCCGATTGGCGGGTCGACACCAGATCGTTGATGAACTTGCCGTTCTCATCCAGCGTCGCGTTCGCCTGCGCCACGGTGTGACGCATTTCTTCGGTCGCTGACATGTAGTGAACCTCATCAGTCACCTCGGCGTCTTTGACGACGCGGTAAGGTGTTTCGATGAAGCCATACTTGTTGACGCGGGCAAAGGTGGCCAGCGAGTTGATCAGACCGATGTTCGGACCTTCCGGCGTTTCAATCGGGCACATCCGGCCATAGTGGGTCGGGTGTACGTCGCGCACCTCAAAACCCGCACGCTCACGTGTCAGACCACCGGGGCCAAGCGCCGAGAGGCGGCGTTTGTGGGTAACTTCCGACAGCGGGTTGGTCTGGTCCATGAACTGCGACAGCTGCGACGAGCCAAAGAATTCGCGGACAGCAGCAGCAGCCGGTTTCGCGTTGATCAGATCCTGAGGCATGACGGTGTCAATCTCGACCGACGACATACGCTCTTTGATCGCGCGCTCCATACGCAGCAGGCCAACACGGTACTGGTTTTCCATCAGTTCGCCGACCGAACGGACACGACGGTTGCCTAGGTGGTCGATATCGTCCACGTCGCCTTTGCCGTCACGCAATTCCACCAGCGCCTTGATGCAGGCCACGATGTCTTCGCGTCGCAGGGTCCGCAAGGTGTCCGGCGCATCCAGAGCCAGACGCATGTTCATCTTCACGCGACCAACAGCCGACAGGTCATACCGCTCGCTGTCGAAGAACAATGTGTCGAACAGGGCCGACGCAGCTTCAACGGTGGGCGGCTCACCCGGACGCATGACGCGGTAGATGTCCATCAGCGCGGTTTCACGGCTCATGTTTTTGTCCTGAGCCATGGTGTTGCGCATGTACGGACCAACATTGACATTGTCGATGTCCAGAACTGGGATGTCGGTGATGCCCGCATCCATTAGGTCCTTGACTGTGCCGCCAATCAGGTCGCCGTCTTTGTCGTATTCCAGAGTCAGCTCATCGCCGGCTTCGACATAGATCGCGCCGTTTTCTTCGTTGATGATATCCTTGGCGACATACTTGCCGACGATGTTGTCGAACGGAACCAACAGGTTGGTGACGCTGCCTTCGTCGATCAGTTTCTTGACCGCGCGCGGGGTGACTTTCTTGCCTGCTTCGGCAATCACTTCACCGGATTTCGCGTCGACCAGATCATAGGTCGGGCGAGTGCCGCGTACACGCTCGGGGAAGAATGGCGTGACCCAGCCTTTCTTCTTGTCCAGCTTGTAGGACACGGTGTTGTAATACGCATCCATGATCGCTTCCTGATCCAGACCCAACGCATACAGCAGGGTTGTCACAGGCAGTTTGCGGCGACGGTCGATACGGGCGAATACGATGTCTTTGGCGTCGAACTCAAAGTCCAGCCAGCTGCCGCGATACGGGATGATGCGGCATGCAAACAACAGCTTGCCCGAGGAATGGGTTTTACCTTTGTCGTGATCAAAGAACACACCGGGCGAACGGTGCATCTGAGACACGATCACACGCTCGGTGCCGTTCACGATGAACGTGCCGTTCGGTGTCATCAGGGGCATATCGCCCATGAACACATCCTGTTCCTTGATGTCTTTGACCGATTTCGCGCCAGTGTCCTCATCGACATCAAATACGATCAGCCGCAGAGTAACCTTCAGCGGCGCGCTGTAGGTCATGTCGCGCTGCATGCACTCTTCGACATCGTATTTGGGTTTTTCCAGATCGTATTTCACGAACTCCAGAACGGAGGTTTCGTTGAAATCCTTGATCGGGAAAACCGACTGGAACACGCCTTTGATGCCTTCGCCGTCTGTGGGCTGTTCAGCATCACCGGAGCGCAGGAAAAGATCATAAGAAGATTTCTGCACCTCAATGAGGTTCGGCATTTCCAAAACTTCACGGATTTTGCCGTAATATTTACGAAGACGTTTCTGGCCAAGGAACGTTTGAGCCATGTCAGATGTCACCTTTCGATGTTCTCAGCGGGCAAAGACACCGTCGGGCCCCGGCATCTTGCACAATCGAGACAACACGTCCGGATCAATTCGTGGCCACCGTCCCGAAGGCGGCCTCCCGATCCGAAAACCGTGTCTTAGAAAACACCCCACGTCATGAGGCCCTTTCTAAGACAGGTTCGGCTGGACCCGGATTTCTCCGGACCCAGCCAAATTTCCAGGCACATCAGCGATGTGCCAGCGGACTGACTTAGGCCAGTTCGACCTCGGCGCCAGCTGCTTCCAGCTTGCCTTTGATCTCTTCGGCTTCGGCTTTGTCCACGCCTTCTTTGATCTTGCCGCCAGCTTCGACCAGCTCTTTGGCTTCTTTCAGGCCCAGACCGGTGATGCCGCGAACTTCTTTGATCACGTTGATTTTCGAAGCGCCGGCGTTCTTCAGAACGACGTCGAATTCGGTTTTTTCTTCCTCAGCTGCACCGCCGGCATCGCCAGCTGCGCCTGCGACCATGACGGCGCCGCCAGCTGCGGGCTCGATGCCGTACTCGTCTTTGAGGATGGTTTTCAGTTCTTGTGCTTCCAGCAGGGTCAGACCCACGATGCTTTCTGCGAGTGCTTTCAGATCAGCCATTGTATCAGCTCTTTCCGTTTACAGTGTGTGTTCCAACGTCAGGGGGTTTTCCCTACGCAGATCATTCAGTGCCAACCGCTTACGCAGCTTCCGCCTTCTCTTCGATGGTGGAAAGGATGCTTGCGATGTTGCTTGCAGGTGCGCCAATTGCACCGGCGATGTTCGAAGCAGGCGCGCCAAGCATACCAGCGATCGTAGCAATAAGCTCTTCACGCGACGGCATTTTCGACACGGCTGTAACACCAGCCCGGTCCAGAGCGTTCTCACCCATTGCACCGCCAAGAATTTCGAACTTTTGGTTCTCTTTGGCGTAGTCCTCGGCCACTTTGGCAGCTGCCACAGGGTCCTCGGAATAGGTCAGAACGGTCATCCCTGTCAGCAGGTCGGCCATGCTTTCACACGGCTTACCCTCAAGGGCGATTTTGGCGAGCCTGTTCTTGGCAACACGCACAGAGCCACCCGCGTCACGAGCACGTGCGCGAAGGTCCTGCATCTCGGCAACTGTCAGACCGGCGTAGTGAGCAACCACTACGACGCCAGAGCTTTCGAAGATTTGGCCGAGTTCCTCGACCACTTTCTCTTTCTGGGCTCTATCCACAGTTCTCTCCAAGTTAGGGGTGATACCTCACCCCGGCTCATATTTGCCGCGGTCGAAACCCCGGCGTTCAGGTCCGTTGTTACGGGATTGGCCAAAACGCGCCCGAGGGTGGGACCCTCAGAATTCTTTGGTCTTACCCGTCTCAGGCAGGAAATTAAGGGGTCAGATGACACCACCCACCGTCTTGGACGAAACGAAATAAAGCGCACGACGAATCGCACGCTTTGTTCCGCAGGTCTACTTAGGGCAGACGCGCCCGGTTTCCAAGAGGTAAATTGCACGTCCGCGCAATCAATCGCGCCGTTCGCCCTTACCCATCGACAGGGCGCGAACCATTGACACTGGTAGGTCGCTCTTGTCTTGTCGAACAGGCCGATCACACCCAATTCACCAAACGCAAATCCGCCTGACCATGCCAACACTCACGATTACCGAATACGACATGGCATCGGGCTTTGCCAATGAGTTTGCCCAACATCAGTTGAACGACCGCATCACCGGTTTGGAATGCGTCTATCGCTCTCACGGGTTTCCGGGATCCCGTCTGGTCATGAAGGTGGAAACACCGGGTCAGGACTTTGCCCTCAAAATCGATACGGTCTCACCTGAGTCGGGACGTCTGGGCAGAGAGTTCGAAACACTCAACCGGGTCTTCGACCATTTCAAAGGGCACGAATCCGGTCGCGTCGTGCGGCCTGTCTATTTGGCCCCCGGTGGCGCTTACATGGTAACGGAATATGTCGACCGGCCCACAGCTGTCGATGTGATCTATAACAGCGACGATGACAAACAGGTTGCGCAGGTCTATCGTCGGGCCGGTGCTTGGCTGCATCATCTTCACAGCCTGCAGAAGCCAGTTCAATACGCGTTCCGGCCCCGTTGGATGACTGATAACATCCGCGAATTGTCAGCCCTTGTCCCGGATCATATCACTCCGATCAGTCAGCCCATGGTCAACACGTTTCTGGCCGAAGCCGCCCGGCTGCGGAACCGACCCGATCTGCGTGTGTTTTCGCACGGGGATTTCCACGGGCTCAATCTGATCATGGGTCAGGGCACGGCCATCGGCCTCGATTTCACCGAAGCGCGCGACAAGCTGGCGGTCTACGACATCGTCGATTTTGTGAAAGCAGACATCTTTCGCAGCGCCACTCAGGAGGAGGTTGACCGGAGCGGTATGCTCAAGACCAACAAAGAGATGTTCTTCAAACTCTACCGCCACCCAATCGACACGGAGATTCTGGATTGCTGCCTGCGGGGCCGCCTGCTGAAAGACTGGCTACGCCTCTGGCGGCCGGATTTCATTTGCAGCCAGTTTGAAGAACGCAGGCGCGACCTGTTAGAGGCGCGCCTGAAACAGATTTTCCCTTAGCAAAGAAAAACCCGGGCAGTTCGCACCACCCGGGTCTTGTTACTGATGGCTAGATGCCAAGGGCTTATTCGCCCGCAGCAGCTGCCACATCCAGTGTCACACCGGGGCCCATGGTCGAGCTCAGCGCGATCTTCTTCATATAGGTGCCCTTGGCGCCCGACGGCTTGGCCTTGGCCACAGCCGAGATGAAGGCACGGACGTTTTCGACCAGCTTGGCTTCGTCAAACGACGCTTTGCCAACACCGGCATGCACAACGCCGCCTTTTTCCGCCTTGAACTGAACTTCACCGCCCTTGGCTGCTTCCACGGCGGCTTTCACGTCCATGGTCACGGTGCCAACCTTGGGGTTCGGCATCAGGTTGCGAGGGCCCAGAACCTTACCCAGACGGCCAACGATGGGCATCATGTCAGGGGTTGCAATGCAGCGATCGAATTCGATGGTGCCGCCCTGAATGGTTTCCATCAGGTCTTCTGCACCAACGATATCAGCGCCTGCTTCTTTTGCTTCGTCAGCCTTGGGGCCACGCGCAAAAACAGCAACACGCATCGCTTTACCGGTGCCGTTCGGCAGACCGATAACGCCACGAACCATCTGGTCCGCGTGGCGAGTATCAACGCCCAGGTTCATCGCGATTTCGATGGTCTCGTCGAATTTCGAGGTCGCGTTGCCTTTTACTAGGGCAACGGCTTCTTCAACCGACAGGTTTTCCTTGCCAGCGACAGCTTCGCGCGCAGCGCGGGTACGTTTACCGAGTTTTGCCATCTTACTTCACCTCGATGCCCATAGAGCGGGCCGAGCCCAGGATGATCTGCATTGCGCCTTCGACGTCGTTGGCGTTCAGATCTTTCATTTTGGCTTCGGCGATTTCGCGAACCTGCTTGCTGGTCACGGTGGCCACGGTCTCACGACCGGGGTTTTCCGCACCGCGGGGACGGTTACGCTTGCCAACCGGCTTCAGACCAGCCGCTTTTTTCAGGTAATAAGACGCGGGCGGCGTCTTGATGTCCATGGTGAAGGACTTGTCCTGATAATAGGTGATCACGGTCGGGCACGGAGCGCCTTGCTCCATGTCTGCGGTCTTGGCGTTGAACGCCTTGCAGAATTCCATGATGTTGATGCCGCGCTGACCCAGCGCCGGACCAACTGGAGGCGACGGGTTCGCCTGACCTGCAGGAACCTGCAGTTTCATTGTACCAGCAAGCTTCTTGGCCATTTGGTTTTCCTTTCAACGTAGGTGAAACGCGTTCCACCCGGTTTATGTTGCGTGGTCCGGCCCGGGATCGCGATCCCAGCAACCTCCCACGAGAGAATCTCGCCCGAAGACGATAGAGGCGGCATTTATAGGGGAATGGTTGGGTTGGCAAGGCGTATTAAACTGTCGCCTAGATCATGTTCAGCATTTTACACTGACACAAACCAAAGATGAAAAAGATGATCCGCTAAGAGTAGTATTGGTCAGGCACCTTGACTTTGGACACACCGATGACAGAATTTATAAAATATTTTTTTGAGGTGATTAGTTTGACAAGCTCAATGTGGTGTTCTTGCCCTGCCGAAGAGGCGGAAGAGGTTATTAGGCAAATTGAAAGTGTCAGCGGGGAGTGTTTTGATCACTCAAAAGCGACCGTTTCTCGCTTCTATAGCTGTCCGTATGATTCCTACGAGGCATACAAAATCTCTTTTCAAGCCCACTGGTCTACCAGCGCGCATAACGGGATGCAAAAGTGTTTGATTTCGGAAGGATCGTTTTCGATAGTTTTAGTCTGCGTTTCCAAGGCTGCAAGCGACGGACCTAGCGTTGTTTGTCTCCGCAACAGTGGCGATTTCATGCACGCAACCAATGCCGCAATTGGTCTTTGTTTGAATGCTGGCACTGTTGCAAACTACGTTACCTTCTTTGGACAGATCGTCCACGCCGATCAAGGTGCGTTCCACTTTCTTACCAACTCAGGGCAAATACCCGGACTTGATAAGGATTCTGATGTAGCCAAACGCCTTGAGGCAGCAATAGACGCCATATTCGGCAAGGACGAAAATGGCGATTATCGTTTAAACATCAACGAGAAATCATATTGGGCGCTCGGCAAAGCTTACACCTTGGATGCCCCCACTATCTACTCGGGAGTTTTGTTCTCTGCTGACATGCGGGTAGCCCAGAACGGTTTCATCACCATGGACGAAGATGACCCGACAGCTATCGATGGACTCTCAGAGTTCATGCCTCCGAGCCCCTACTATGTGATCGGCAACTCGGCAGAAACGGCGCAGTGGATTCAAGCTGGGAATAAGAAAGTGCAGCGCCCAATACTACAGTATGCGGCGATACAACTAGTTGAAAAAGCGCTAGGTGTCCTTGCTTTGCCCACCTTCCTAACTTTTATCTATCTGTCGCTGGCGTTCGGGCTTTCGAACGCGACAGTTTTTAACTTTCTGGAATTGATCACCGAGTCAAAGATACTGACATGGGTTTCATTGGTTTTAGGGGGGGTCATGGTCTTTGCGAGCATCGTGCGCTTTGTTTTTTTCAGCGTTGCCAAAGCGATCTCAACCTTTGTACCCAATCGCACTTCGATGATGCAGCAAATGGTTGCCAGACAGAGTCAGGCGGCGCGAAAAAAACTTGGTGTCGTCTGGTTTCTTCTACTTACAGCGATAGAATTCGCAGCGATTCCATTTATTGGATCTGCCATTTTTGTATTCGGCGCAATCAATTCCTTCTATCCGCACGCTTCTGTTAACTTCATTGAAGCTCTTTTGTTCGTCATCAGTTCGATACCGATGGTTCCGTACCTATTGGTGAATTTGTATAGCTTTGATGGAACAGTCGGGTTGTATCAAGCACCGGTTTTTCCAAGTCTCAGCTGGTCCATTTGGATATTCTTCTCAACAATCGTGTTTGGTGTAGTATTGAGGTTTTTCTCGCTTTCCAGAGAGTAGGTAGGACACGCAGATACCTTGAAAGTCAGCTTGATATCAAACATCGATCGTGTCACCTGGTTCACTTGAATCAAGTGCAATTTTTCAGGGACTATCCGCGCACTCTGATCAACTCGGATACGAGTCGAGTGGGAAGCTTGGACACCACCAAAAGCGGCACTCGCGCGGCCAAAGCCGCCGAAGCGCCGTTCTAACTCTGCTTCGTAACCTGCGTGAAGTCCAGTTCGACCGGCGTCTCGCGGCCAAAGATCGAGACCGAGACCTTCAGCTTCTGCGCCTCGTCGACCACACCTTCGAAATCCTCGAACGTGCCGTCAAAACGATGCGGACTCGTCGTTCAATCTCAATCCACCCAATTGAAATACGCATCAAACATCTTGAGTTCCCCATCACTCAAATTTGTCTCAATCTCTATACCGACTGGCACCCGCTGCATCACGTCTGACGACCTTAGACGCGTCATCCCGTGTTTGGACAACAACCGCTCCAACTGGATACTCAACTGCAAAACCGCAGGGAAGAAACGAGATCGACGCTATCAGCACTTGGGAGGTATGAGCTCCCTGAATTTCCGCTCCAGCTCTTCTGACCCTCGCCCATCGCATAAAATGGAACGCTTTCATTCAACAAAACGAACAACCCGGCAAACCCCAACCCAGACATGCGACACTATGGCCGACTGTTTTAGTCAAATAATACCCGGCGACCAGTTGTTTTCATTGCGCAAGTTCACTCCAACATGAGGAAACATCCGATGAAACAAACTGTAAAAGATCTGGTTCTGGTTGCCGCTCTGGCAGGCGCGATTGGCTTTAGCCTGAGCCCCGCTCATGCAGGTGGTCATGTTCACAGTGCAACCGCAGATTTGAAGAACCTGGACGGGGAAACAATTGGCGCGGCAGATATCACCCAAAGCTCACATGGGGTGTTGGTCCACATCAAGATCAGCGACCTGCCTCCGGGCCCCAAAGGTGTGCATTTCCATTCCAAAGCGCATTGCGCTGCAGATACGGGTTTCAAATCGTCGCACGGCCATCACGGCGAGGGCGAAGGTGAGCATGGCTTGGTGAACGCCAAGGGCCCCGGCAAGGGCGATCTTGGAAACATCTATGTTGGCGAGAATGGCATAGGTGAGATGCAGTTCTTCAAAACCGGCGTCTTTCTAGAAGGTGACGACCTGCCCCTTCTGGACGCAGACGGGACCGCGATTGTCATACATGCCAATGAAGACGATCAGATCACCCAACCCATCGGCGGAGCTGGTCCACGTCTGGTCTGCGGCATCGTTGAGGTCGGTTGAACCCGACAACATCGTTGGTACCGGGCGCGAAAACCCGTCCGTTTGAGACCTTCACCTTGTTGAACCAGAAAAAAGCCGCGATGCGTACACATTGCGGCTTTGACCTGTTCTTACACTTTCGAAAGCGTATCAGCTCTGCTTCGTAACCTGCGTGAAGTCCAGTTCGACCGGCGTCTCGCGGCCAAAGATCGAGACCGAGACCTTCAGCTTCTGCGCCTCGTCGTCCACGCCTTCGACCATGCCGTCGAAATCCTCGAACGGGCCGTCGTTGACTTTGACCTTCTCGCCGACTTCGAAGGTGATCATCAGCTTGGGCGCGTCTTCGCCTTCCTGAACCCGGTTGAGGATCTGGTTCACCTCAGCATCGCGCATCGGCATCGGGCGGCCCTGAGGGCCAAGAAAACCGGTGACCCGGTTGATCGAGTTGATCAGGTGATAGCCCTGATCGGACATTTCCATATGCACCAGAACGTAGCCGGGCATGAACCGGCGTTCGGTTGTAACCTTCTTGCCCCGGCGCACTTCGATCACCTCTTCGGTGGGCACCAGCACTTCGTCGATATCGTCTTCAAGGCCCTGTTCAGCCACCGACGTGCGGATCTGCTCTGCGATCTTCTTTTCGAAATTCGAAAGAACGCTGACCGAGTACCACCGTTTCGCCATGAACCTGTCGTCCTTGTTTAGCTTCGAGGCGGCGAGCCGCGCGCCCCGCGTTGAAATTCAATTGCGTGACCCGGAATAAAAAGCGGCGCGCAACCTGATTCGCCGCACGCCCATTCCGAATAGTCATGTCACCTACTCTGACACGCCGTGCTGTGCAAGGGGGCAGTGGTGTTTCCGCCTGCCCGAACTGCCTTAGCTGAACGCGCCCAGCACCAGTTGCAGACCCCCACGAATGCCCAGATCGACAAGCGCAAAGAAGGCAGCGGTCAGGGCAGCCATGATGAACACCATAACCGTCGTCAAAAGCACCTCACGCCGGGTCGGCCAGACGACCTTGGAAACTTCGGCACGGACTTGCTGAATGAACTGGATCGGGTTGGTGGTGGCCATGTGGCGGGTTCTCTCTGCTAGCGAATGCGCCGGACATAACCGGGCAATGCGGCAATTTCAAGGGCGGTTGGATCAACTCTGCCGCAGGAGTGTGGCACGGTTATGGCTTAGGCTTATCATCCCACTCATCGCTAAGAATGCGATGGGCGTCGCCTTCGGGGTCTTCGTATTGGTTCGACCGAACGGTATAGACAAAGGCGACCAGACCCACACAGCCCAGAAACAGGGATATCGGGATCAGATAGGCAAGAACTTCCATTTGGATTACCTCAGCCGCAGGGCGTTTAAGGATACGGTAATGGAAGAGGTCGACATCGCCAAGGCCGCAATCAGGGGCGTAGCCAAACCAATGACTGCCAGAGGCACTGCAATCACGTTGTAGACGGTGGCGATCCGAAAGTTCTCACGAATCCGTTTGGTTGCTTTGACGGCGGTGTCGCAGGCATCCGAAATGGGCGACAGATCAGTGCCCAACAAAACGATGTCCGACGCGACACGGGCGGCATCCAAGGCCGAAGCCGGAGAGATCGAGACATGCGCCGCAGCCAGGGCCGCCGTGTCGTTCAGACCATCGCCGACCATCAGCACATGCCGCCCCTGATCACTGAGCTCTTGTATACGCTGGGCCTTGTCTTGCGGCAGCGCCTCGGCAATCCAGTTCCGGATACCCAACTTATCGGCCAATGCCTCTACAGCGCCTTTGGAATCGCCTGAGATTAAAATGATCTGCTTACCGGTCTGGGAAAGTGCCTCGACCGCCTCTGCCGCCCCTGGGCGCAAGGCGTCCGAGAAGGTGAAGCCCACGGCGGGGTTTGACCCGACGGCCAACCAGGCTGATGTTTCGGCCCCTTGCACAGCCCCCACCCAAGCGGCCCGACCCAGGCGAACCCGCTGACCGCGATACTGCCCTTCCGTGCCGTAACCCGGCACCTCAGCAATATCCTGCACCCCAGCAGGTTTGACCCCGGCAGCCCGCACCGCCTGCGTCAACGCAACCGACAACGGGTGGGCCGATGCCTCGGACAGTGCCAATGCAATTTCCAGGTCAGTGCGGGAATGGTCACCCAGATTGGTCAACTCGGGTGCCCCCGATGTCAGCGTGCCGGTCTTGTCGAACACCACCGTGTCCACCTCGGCCAGACGTTCCAGCGCCGTTGCATGTTTGATCAGCATCCCTTTGCGGAACAGCCGACCCGATGCGGCGGTCGTGACCGCAGGCACAGCCAAACCCAGGGCGCAGGGGCAGGTTATGATCAAAACCGCCGCCGCAATGTTCAATGCAGTGCGCAGATCGCCGGAATAGATGTACCACCCCAAAAAGCTGAGTGCCGACAGAATGTGAACCCCCGGCGCATAAAGCTTCGCGGCCTTATCGGCCAGCGAGGTATACCGGGATCGACCGGATTCAGCGATCGCAACCAGATCGGCCATGCGGTGGAGTGAAGTGTCTTCGCCCACAGCGGTGGCTTGAATGGTCAGGGGCCCGGTCAAGTTGACCTCTCCCGCGCTCACGATCTGGCCTGCTTCGGCGAACACTGGCAAGGTTTCACCCGTCAGCAACGACCTATCCAACTCGGACTGGCCCGAGACAATCTGACCATCCACCGGCATACGCCCACCGGGGCGAACCAGGATCAGATCGCCCACGGTCAGGTCCGAAACAGCAACCTCTTCCTCGACCCCATCAATGACGCGAATGGCGCGAGGCACCTCAAGCGCGGTCAACTCCTCGGCTGCGGAGCGCGCCGCCGCCCGGGTTCGGTAGTCCAGATATCGTCCAGCCAGCAGGAAAAAGGTCAGCGTTAGCGCAGCATCAAAATAAGCATGTTTCCCGCTAAGCGCCGTTTCCCAAAGCGATGTCGCCAAGGCCAGCAGGATCGCCAATACAATCGGCACATCCATGTTCAGACGTCGCACGCGCAGGGCGCTCCAGGCGTTGGCAAAGAAGGGCTGTGCCGAAAAGGCAATCGCGGGCAAGGCGATGGCGGCAGAAATCCAGTGGAACATATCGCGCGTTGCATCGGCTGCACCCGACCAGACCGACACTGACAACAACATCACGTTCATCGAAGCAAACCCGGCCACAGCGAGCCGCATCAACAGATCCCTTCCCGCCTTATCCGCACTGGTTGCAGACAGGGCGCCGGGGTCCAGCTCATGCGCCTCATATCCGGCGCGTTCCAGAACCGGGATCAGGTCTGTCGCCCGCGTTTCGGGCGTGGCTTTGATCATCGCGCGTTTCAGAGTCAGGTTCACGCGTGCATCCTCGACACCGGGATGTGCGTTCAGTGCACGCTCGACATTCGCGATACAGGCCGAACAATGAATGCTCGGCAATGACAGCGCAATCTGCACATCCTCGGGGATCGGGCGCGCCGGTTCAGCCGGGGTTGCGATGCACCCTGGACAAGCTGCCGTACCTGAAGACATCTGTGCCGTCACACCATCAGCCTTTCACATAAAGCGGAACGCGCTGAGCAAACTCAGCCCCCGCATGATCGCGAGCCACCAGACGGATATTCCAATTCCCCTTACCCAATGCAGCAGGTGTCGCATAGGCGATGCCATCAAAGGTGAACTCGGGCGAGAAATCATCCTTTACATGGGTCGCGCGACCTACAACGGCCTGCAATTCGGCGACCTGAACCGGTGCGCCGGTCGCATCGGTGATATGCAGGATCAGCAACCCGCCCTTGGTTTCGGCCCGCACGTCCCACCCCAAGGCCCGTTGCTCTTGCAGACGTTCATTGAAGTTCTGGCTGGCCACGTAGGAGTTCTTTACCTCCAACCCCGGAAAGGTTTTCACGGCGCTATAAGCGAGCAGCAGATTGACCGAGATGATGACCGTGAAAGCCCCCACAAATATGGCAAGCGCATGTTTTCCCGTAAACTTACGTTCTGTCATGATCCGTTTCCTCGTCCATTGAACGTGGTGTCTTTGTAAGCGCGTTCGCCACTGATGATATCCTCAACCCAAATCCGTACCGGCGTTGTGTGCGCACCGGCGGGGCCGGTATCGCCCGAGGCGATAATGTAAACCCGTACCAATTGGGCCGTATCGGCCGTCACATTTACAGTATGTAGGTTTGTACCTTCAATCTCCAACCGCATGCTTGGGTCCCCGGCCAGCGACAAATTGAACAACCTGTCCTCGCCATGTTTGTTGCGCAGGCGCACATCATAGGTGTTGCGGATGGTGCCATCAGACAGAGTCACAAAGGTAGGGTTTCGAACCGGCGCAACCGTCAGATCGATATCGGATCGGATGAACAGGGCAAAGAGCAAGGCGAAGCCGACGGCAGACCACAGGCCTGTGTACATGATGGTGCGCGGGCGCAGGATATGCTTCCACACGCTCTTGGGGGTCCTGCCTGCACGTTCGCGGGGCTCATCGCTTAGCGCCATATAGTCGATCAACCCGCGGGGCTTGCCGATCTTTGCCATCATGTCGTCACACGCATCGATGCACAGGGCACAAGTGATACACTCAAGTTGCTGGCCGTCGCGGATATCGATGCCAACGGGGCAGACATTCACGCAGGCCATGCAGTCGATGCAATCGCCTAGCTCGGAATCGGCGGTGCGTTTGCCCTTGCCGCGCGGTTCACCCCGCCATTCGCGATAGCCGACGACCAGAGTATCCTCGTCCATCATCGCGGCCTGAATACGTGGCCATGGGCAGGCATAGATGCAAATCTGCTCACGCGCGAACCCGCCGAACAAGAAGGTCGTGCCGGTCAGGATCAGAACAGTTGTGTACGCCACCGGATGCGCATTGCCGGTCACCAGATCACGCAACAGGGTTGGCGCATCGGCAAAATAGAACACCCAGGCACCACCCGTCAGAAGACCGATCAGAAACCATGACACCCACTTGGTCAGGCGCAGGCGTGCTTTGCGGAAATCCAGCTTCTCTTGCCGGTGCAGGCGCAAGCGCGCGTTCCGGTCCCCCTCGATCCAGCGTTCAACCAGAATGAACAGATCCGTCCAGACGGTCTGCGGGCAGGCATAACCACACCAAACCCGGCCCAAGGCCGAGGTAAACAGGAACAAGCCCAGCCCCGCCATGATCAACAGGCCAGCGACAAAGTAGAACTCATGTGGCCAGATTTCGATCCAGAAAAAGTAAAAGCGCCGGTTGGCCAGATCCAGCAGCACTGCCTGATCCGGCAGGCTGGGTCCACGATCCCACCTGATCCACGGGGTCACATAGTAAATCCCCAAGGTCACGATCAGGATGATCCATTTCAGGTTGCGAAATGGTCCGGATACGCGCCGCGGAAAGATCGGCTCTCGGGCGGCATATAGGCTGGGGGCGGGGTCGGAATCGCTCACGGGCTGGCTCCAAAAAAATGGCACTTTGGCTCGCGTGTTCTCTCAGATCACGTCCGCGCAAACTTTGACATGGGTCAAAACGCGCATCGAACACACATCTTTTAGGGCGTTGCGTCCGCTTGTCGCTTAAGCCAGCGTACAAATGTCTTGACGGCGGGTCTAAGCGGCGTTTTTGCCGTTAACACATGGTATCCGCTGCTTTCCGGTTCGAAATAAAGCTCAACCAGGCGTCCGGCGCGGATATCCTGTTCGACGAAATGTCGCACCGTGGCCGTCACTCCCTGCCCTGCGCGAAGCCCATCCAACAGCAGATTGCCTGGTAAAGACAGACGGCCCGCCAACGGGGGATGATCCACACCCCGTTTGGCCAACCAATTGCTGGCCTCGGTTGTGCCAAGTTCCTCCAACCAAGGCAACTGGCTCAACTCCTCTGGCGTCCACTTGGTTTTGCCCCCTAACAAAGCAGGCGCTGCCACGACGACAAAAGGTGTTTTTAGCAACATCTCAACATCTACTCCCGGCCACCCGCCAGCACCGTACCGGATTGCGACATCAACCCCGCCGGGCGCAAGGGTGACGAGATGTGGTGAGGGGTCGATGGCCAGGTTGATATCAGGGTGCTCGGCCTGAAACGCGGGCAAGCGTGGCATCAGCCACGATGCGGCGAATGAAGGTGTCAAAGACACATGAACCGGGCGCGCCTCGCCTGACCTCATCAGATCTTCTACAACGGCGCTGATTGATCCAAAACCAAGCTGCAGGGCGCGGGCCAGATGCTCACCTTCGGCTGTCAGGGTCAACGCCTTTCCAGTGCGATCTAACAGGGCGACGCTGAGGTGTTTTTCAAGCACGCGAAGCTGTTGGCTGATTGCCGCATGACTGACGTTCAACGCGGCACCGGCATCGCTCACATTCCGCCTTTCAGCAAAGGCCGCGAAAGCCCTGAGTGAGGCCATCGGGGGCAGAGAAAGCCAATCCATATGTAACCCATACTTACATGACGGAATGGTAATTGAGTGGCATTCAGCGCGTCAAAGGTCAATCTTTATTGTCAGAAACGCTTCTGCACAGGAGAGAAACCATGCTGACTGTTCTTGCACGCTCTTTTATGACTGCGACCCGAATAGACACACCGCGCATCCAAGACGCACCAAAACCAGGCGACCGCAAACGTCGCTGGCTGCCAGAGGGTCACTGGTGGGTAAAGAATCCGCGCGATGTGGATCTGAGCAATCTTTGATACGCGCAAAGATAAAGTATCCGAGCCGCTGCCAAAGGCAGCCATATTGTTAATATACAGACACCGGTTGCCCAGGAAACGCGCGAACAGATCGAGCAGCCGGTGCCTGAACCTGCGGGCAGCGCACTGCCTGCAGGTATTCTTGTATGCTTACTGACCGCCACCCAGCTGGTGGACATAGGCCGTGACCGCACGGATCTGAGCTTCGGTCAGGCGGTTATCCCAAGGCGGCATCACGCCAAAGCGGCTGTATGTCACCGTTTCGGTCAAGGCCTCCTCGCTTCCGCCATAAAGCCAGATCGCATCGGTCAGGTTCGGGGCACCTTGGAAGACATCCCCCTGACCATTCTCACCATGACAGGCCGAGCAATTATCTTCGAACACAACCTTGCCAGCTTGCGCCGCCGCATCGTCGGTTTGCGCGTTGGTCAGTGACATGACGTATTGCACCACCTGGGTGATCTCCTCTGATGCAAGGATGTCACCAAAGGCCGGCATCTCGGACCACCGTGTGTCGTCACTTTCTTCGCTACGGATGCCATAGCTGACTGTAGTTTCGATATCTTCCAGCGTTCCACCCCACAGCCATGCGTCATCCAGCAGGTTCGGGAAGCCGGTTGCACCCTGCGCACCCGAACCGTGACATTGCGCACACCAGGTGCGGAACACCGCGCTGCCTGCGTTGACGGCATATTGCTGCAACTCGGCATCTTTCGAGATATCCTCAAGCGGGGTTTCCACCAGCTTTACGTTCCAAGGCGCGTTGGCCTCTTCAAACGCAACCAGTTCCTTCTGCACCTCTTCACGGGATGACCATCCCATGACACCTGCGGTGGCAGATTGGACCAGTGGCCATGCCGGATACATGATCGTGTAGATCACACCCCAGATAATCGTGACGTAGAAGGTCCAGAGCCACCAGCGTGGCATCGGGTTGTCAAACTCTTCGATCCCGTCCCAGGTATGGCCAGTGGTGTTTGGATCACCCGGCTGTTTATCAGGTGTCTTGTTCATTGCCGCGCCTCCTTGGATGTGGCGGGTTCGTCTTGCTGCGGTGCAGGCGCATCGGCGTGCCGGAAGGGAATATTGGCCGTATCTTTGTATTCCTTGCTGGCGCCCGGCCGGAAAACCCAGACCACGATGCAAACGAAGAAGGCAAAGAGCAGCAATAACATCCAGCTATCCGCGAATTGCCGTAGGAGTGTGTATTCTTCCATCTTACCCTCCTGTTACCGGTTTGCTGCGGGGGTGAAGGTCGAGAAGTCGACCAGCGTGCCCAGCATCTGCAGATAAGCGATCAGCGCATCAGCCTCGGTCAGTTCGGGCTGACCATCGAAGTTGCGCACATTGACCTTGTCACCGTAACGCTCCAGCAACCCGTCAAAATCACTGTCCGGATCGGCCTGAGCGCGGAAGTCCGCCACAGCGTTCTCCAACATCTCTTCGGTGTAGGGTGTTCCAACAACAGCGTTCACCGCCATGATGTCACCAATGTATTCACCGTCGATCTTGCGGTTCTCAAGGAAACCGTATTTCGGCATCACCGATTCCGGCACAACCGACTGTGCATCGCGCAGATGGCGCACGTGCCAGTCATCCGAGTAACGGCCACCCACGCGGGCCAGATCAGGCCCCGTCCGCTTGGATCCCCATTGGAACGGGTGATCATACATCGACTCAGCCGCCAGCGAGTAATGGCCATAGCGTTCGACCTCGTCCCGCATGGGGCGGATCATCTGGCTGTGGCAGACATAGCAGCCTTCGCGGATGTAGATCTCACGCCCTGCCATCTCCAGCGGGGTGTAAGGGCGCATGCCCTCCACCTTTTCGATGGTGTTCTCAAGATAGAACAGCGGGGTGATCTGAACGATGCCACCGATGGTTACGACCAGGAAGCTGAAGATCAGCAGGAGGGTCGCGTTGGTCTCGAGGATCTTGTGTTTGTCGAGAATTGCCATTGCTCCGGCCCTCCTTATTCAGCCGGGACTGCGACGGTCAGGTTGGCCTCACGGGCCGGCGCTTTCCGTACAGTCATCCACAGGTTGTAGCACATGATCACCGAGCCAGCGAGGAACAGGACCCCACCCAAGCCACGTACCACATACATCGGGAACTTGGCGGCCACGGTGTCAGCGAACGAGTTCACCAGGAAGCCATTGGCATCCACTTCGCGCCACATCAGGCCTTCCATGATACCGGTGACCCACATCGACGCGGCGTAGAGCACGATGCCGATGGTGGCGAGCCAGAAGTGCCAACTGACCATCTGCAGCGAGTACAGACGCTCACGCTTCCACAGGACAGGAACCAGGAAGTACAGCGCGCCAAAGGTGATCATGCCGTTCCAGCCCAGCGCGCCCGAATGCACGTGACCGATGGTCCAGTCGGTGTAGTGAGACAGGCTGTTCACCGCGCGGATCGACATCATCGGTCCCTCAAAGGTGGACATGCCGTAGAAGCCGACCGAGATGACCATCATGCGGATAATCGGGTCTGTGCGCAGCTTGTCCCATGCGCCCGACAGGGTCATCAGACCGTTGATCATTCCACCCCAGGACGGCATCCAAAGCACGACCGAGAACACCATACCAAGCGTCGACGCCCAGTCTGGCAGCGCGGTATAATGCAGGTGGTGCGGACCAGCCCAGATGTACAGGAAGATCAGGGCCCAGAAGTGGATGATCGACAACTTGTACGAGAACACGGGGCGTTCGGCCTGCTTTGGAATGAAGTAGTACATCATCCCCAGGAAGCCAGCGGTCAGGAAGAAGCCAACGGCGTTGTGGCCGTACCACCACTGGATCATGGCATCCTGAACACCCGACCAGACAATGACCGATTTCGAGCCCCAGATGCTGACCGGGATGGTCATGTTGTTGACCAGGTGCAGCATGGCAACGGTCACGATAAAGGCCAGATAGAACCAGTTGGCCACGTAGATGTGGGGCTCTTTCCGCTTGATGATCGTACCCAGATAGACCGCCAGATAAGCGACCCAGACGATGGTCAGCCACAGATCGACATACCATTCCGGCTCGGCATATTCCTTGGATTGTGTGCCACCAAGAACATAGCCGGTTGCTGCCAGTACGATAAACAGCTGATAGCCCCAGAACACGAACCATGCGAGGTTTCCACCCCACAGGCGCGCAGCACTGGTGCGCTGCACCACGTAGAACGAGGTTGCGATCAGCGCGTTGCCACCAAAGGCAAAAATCACCGCCGAAGTGTGCAGAGGACGCAGGCGCCCAAAGTTCAGATAGCCCTGAGCCCATTCAAAGTTGAGCGTTGGAAAGGCCAGCTGGAACGCAATAAAGGTTCCCGCAAGGAACCCGACAACGCCCCAAAAGGCGGTTGCGATCACGCCATAGCGGATCACGTCATCCATGTATTCGCCCGAGCGATCTACAAGGATATCTGGCTCATCCGTGTTTCGAAGCGTCCAGATAAACAATCCCGCGGCGATGACCATCACCAGAATCGCATGCACCTGATACGCCAAATCCCGTGCATAGTTTGTCCCGATGGCGGCAAACACCACCAAAAGGCCAAGCACGATCAGCTTGATGTAATTCGACATATTGCGTCCCTTTACCCTGCTCTGCGCGATTTACATGCCGCGAAGAACCTTTTTGACTGCTTGATGTAATGTCGAATGATGGTCCCGACTGCTTTGATCTGAGTCAAGACAACCCGCCGTTTTCTGTGACACGCATAATAGGTGAATGGGCGTTTACTGATACCGAACCCACGCCCGGAAGATGAGGTCAACATGGCTTATAAATCTATTCTCACCATCATGACTGAAACAAAGGCGGCGCTGCCCGCGCTTGCTCAGACGGCCGCATTGGCCCAGGCACAGGATGGCCATGCCGAGGCCTTGTGCCTAGGCGTCGATCGCAGCCAAACCGGCTATTACTATGCCGGGGCCAACGCGATGATCCTTCAGGAAACCCTAAGCCGGGCCAACGCTGAAGCCGAAGAAGTGCTGGCCTTTGCAAAGGACTATCTGCAAAAAACAGGTGCGCGCTGGTCGGCGGAAAGCGGCGTTGCCCAGATTGCCGACATTGGTCGCCACGTCGCGCACCGCGCGCGGTTTTCAGACCTAGTCGTTCTGCCTCAACCCTATGGTGAGGATTGCGGGGCCGAAGCCGAACCCATCATCGAGGCCGCGATGTTCGAAGGTCATGCCCCGGTTCTGGTTGTACCGGGCACGGACAATCCTGTCTCTGCGCCTCAAAACATCATGATTGCCTGGAACGAAAGTATCGAAGCGATGCACGCCGTTCGACGCGCTTTGCCATTCCTTAGGCAAGCCGAATTGGCACACATCGTTGTAATCGACCCACCCCGCCACGGGCCCGACCGATCGGATCCGGGCGGCGGCTTGTCACAGATGCTGGCACGGCACGGCGTCAAATGCGAAATCGAAGTGCTCAGCAAAACCATGACTCGGGTCTCCGACATCCTGAACCGACATGCGACCGACACGGAATCGGACATGATTGTCATGGGGGCCTATGGCCATTCGCGTTTTCGCGAGGCGATATTGGGCGGGGCAACGCGCAATATGCTGGAACAGTCTGTGGTGCCGGTTTTTCTTGCCCACTAAACAAGGCTTACACTGTGGAGGCTGCCTGTCCGGGCAGCTTCCTTGATCACCCGCGCCGCACCAGACCGATCAGGAACAACAATATCACCGCGCCAATAGTGGCGGCGAAGATGGACGAGAACACGCCACCGCCAACGGAAAAACCCAGCGCCGGGAAAATTAGACCGGCTACAAAAGCGCCAACTATTCCGACGATGATGTTCCCGAACAGTCCAAACCCGCGACCTTCCATGATTTTGCCCGACAACCAACCTGCGATTGCACCGATTGCAACCATGGCCAATACACTGCTGAATTCCACGGTCTTCTCCTTAAAAAGGGCGTGCGGCCCTTTGCGACCGCTGCCGAGCCGGACACTCAGACAAGAAATCCGCCATCCGAGTCATCTCCGGCCTCTTCCATCAGCCGATCCATATCCGGTACGGTCACATGTCGTTTGCCTTCCAGCAAGATCACCCCGTCCTTTTTGAGCGCTGAAATCTGTCGACTGACGGTCTCTAACGTCAAACCAAGGTAATCCGCCATGGCTTCGCGTGTAAGCGGGAGATCGAAAACAAACGGACCAGACAGCCCCTTTTGGCTGACCGATGCATCGCGCCGGGCAATGATCGACAACAGGCTGGCAATCTTTTCCCGCGCGGTTTTGCGCCCCAGGACCAACATCCACTCGCGGGCAGCGTCCAACTCATCCAAGGTCATTTGAAGCAGACGATGTGCAATATGTGGCGTCACATTCATCATGTCTTCGAAGGGTTTTTTACGAAAACAGCACATGACGACATCCGTGGTGGCCTGCACATCATAGGCCGCCGCGTCGCGCCCAGGGCGACCGACAAAATCACTGGGCAGCAACAGACCCACCATCTGGGTCCGGCCGTCCTCCATGGTTTGTGTCAGCGAGGCGATGCCCGACACGATCGAGCCAACAAAGTTCATCTGGTCGCCTGACCATATGATCGTCTGGCCCGCTTCGAAGCTGCGGTAGTACTTGATGTTATCGAGCACTTCGAGCTCATCCGCATCACAGCGCGCGCACACGGCGCGATGACGGATGGGGCAACTTTCACAGTTGGCGTGATCGAACTGTACTTTTGCAGTCATGCGCGTTCCCACTTGATCTCGGTCAAAGCAGCCAGGTCGTCTAGGTGCCTAGGGTATCGCCATGATACAGAAATCACAATTGGCTCGGCTTGGACTTTTTGACGCGAAGGTACCGCGCTACACCAGCTACCCCACCGCCCCCCATTTCAGCAATGATGTGGGGGCGGATCGTTTTGGTGACTGGGTGTCCGCAATCAAGCCTGGAAGCGCGATCTCGCTATACATTCATGTCCCCTTCTGCCGCAGACTGTGCTGGTTCTGCGCTTGCCGCACGCAGGGAACGCAAACCGATAACCCAGTGATCGCTTACGTGGATGTGCTGAAAGTCGAGCTTGATTTGCTGGCAGCGCGCCTGCCCGACGGTGTGGTTTTATCGCGTCTTCATTGGGGTGGCGGCACGCCAACCTTGTTGAACGCCAATCTGATACGCGATCTATCTCGGCATATCCTTAGCATTGTTCCCCTGGGCCCCAAGGCGGAGTTCTCGGTTGAAATCGACCCGAATGAGGTTGACGAGGCACGGCTGGATGCGCTGGCCGAGGTTGGCATGAACCGGGCCTCAATCGGCGTGCAGGATTTCGATGATGAGATTCAAAAGACAATTGGCCGCGTTCAAAGCTACGAGACCACCCGACATGCAATAGACATGATCCGCGCCCGCGGCATCACCAGTTTGAACGCCGATATTCTATATGGCCTGCCCCATCAGACCAAGGCGCGTATGACAGAAAGCGTTCAGAAGCTTTTGTCGCTCAATCCGGATCGGGTCGCCCTATATGGTTATGCACATGTGCCGTGGATGGCCAAGCGGCAGCAGCTGATTCCATCGGATGCCTTGCCCACCCCGGAGCAGCGACTGGATCTCTTCGACACAGCCCGCCGCCTGTTCATATGGGATAACTACGCAGAGATCGGCATCGACCATTTCGCGTCGCAAGAAGACGGCCTGACCAAGGCGTTGAATACAGGGCGGCTGAAACGAAACTTTCAAGGTTACACTGACGATCAGGCCGAGGTTCTCATAGGCATTGGCGCAAGTTCGATCTCGCGCTTTCCGCAAGGTTATGCACAGAACGACCCGGCGACTTCGGCCTATATCAAGGCGATCCGCGACGGCACATTCTCGACCTCACGCGGACATTTGTTCAAAGGTCAGGACGTGTTGCGGTCTCGGCTGATCGAAGCGTTGATGTGCGATTTCCAAATCAACTCAGCGGAAATTCTGCGCGACCACGATGTGTCAACTGAGGAATTGAACCGTATGTGCAATTCGGTAAACGCAGCCTTCGACGGGTTACTGCGCGTCACCACCGATGGGCTGTTCATTCCGCCTGAGGCCCGCGCCTTGACCCGGATGATCGCACGGAATTTCGATGCCTATGACCTGAGCAAAGCCGGGCATAGTTCCGCGATCTAACATCCCGAGTTGCGCAGCACCCCCGGACAGGCGATGCGAAACAGGGGACTTGACGCACGGCATGTGTATTCCGCACACTCAAGGCGTGGGCCTCTATATGGGCCCACAGCCCGAGGCAGGCCCATTCGCAGACAACCCGTGCCGACGCCCCAAGCGTAAGGCAACCCCTTTCGTGCAGCCACTCTGCAACCTGAAAGAGGGACAGCACTTATGCGCGTTTTCACGGTTCTAGGCCCCAGCCAATCGGGCAAATCCACTCTGGTCGAGGCCATAAGCCGCCTCGACGGGCGCCCCACAACATTCGACATCTGCGGAACCGTGCATTTGCACGGTTTTTCTTATTTGGACGAGCCCTGGTGCGCGGTTGACGTCGATGGCGGTGGCGATGCGCTGGCCTATGTCGGCCCCGCCATGGCAATCTCGGACGCGGCGGTTGTGGTCGTGCCACCCGACCCGGACGCCGCGGTACTTTGCGCACCCTATCTGCGCCTGATCGAAGAGGCTGGTATCCCCTGCTTTTTGTTCATCAATCGAATGGACAACCCAAATGGCCGTGTCCGCGACATCATCAGCGCGCTGCAGACCTATTGCTCCCATCACATCGCATTGCGACAAGTGCCAATCCGGGATGGGGACACGATCATCGGCGCGGTTGATCTGATTTCCGAGCGGGCGTGGAAATATCAAGAAGGCCAACCCTCGGCTCTGATTGAGCTGCCACAATCGGTTGAGGATCGCGAACAAGAGGCGCGCACCGAGCTCCTGGAAACCTTGTCGGACTTTGACGATCACCTGCTGGAACAATTGATCGAGGACAAGCAACCCCCAAGCGCCGAGGTTTATGAACTCGCCGCGCAAGTCTTACAGAACCACCAACTGATCCCGGCCTGCCTGGGGGCCGCGAGCCATGGCAACGGCCTGACCCGGCTCATGAAAGCTCTAAGACACGAAGCCCCGGAGTTTGACATCGCCGCCGGACGAGATGAGGCGGCGGACAATGCGCGGGCCATCGCAGGGTTTGCCGATGTGAAAAAGCATATCGGTAAGATTACCGTGCTGCGCTGCCTGGGCGATGGTATCAAAGCGCATGAGGCCTTAGGCGGCGAAACCGTTGGCAACCTGACCACGCTGGACGCCAAGACACAGATTGGTGCCCTTGAGGCCGGGCAGATCGGTCTGGCGGTCAAGTCCGATCACCTCAACCCCGGGTTCATCTATGACAGCCGCGCAGCGACACCGCTGCCCGATTGGGCCGCGTCGCACCCGGTTGCGCATCGACAGGTGGTCTCGCCCGCGCATGAGCGGGACGATGTGCGCCTGTCAAATGCCCTGACACGGTTGGTCGAGATCGATCCAGGGCTTCAGATGGAACAGGATGAACTCAGCGGGCATGCTATTCTGGGTTCGCAAGGACCGCAGCATATGCGGCGCGTTACCGCCAAGCTGGCCGAAGATTTCGGGATCGAGATCGAGACCGACGCGGTCGAGACCGCCTATCGCGAGACAATTCGCGCACCCGTCGACCACCGACATCGACACCGCAAGCAATCAGGTGGGGCAGGACAGTTCGCTGATGTCGTCATCTCGGTTTCGCCATTACCCCGCGGCTCGGGCTTTCAGTTTGAAGAGGTCGTCAAGGGCGGGGCCGTTCCCAAGAACTACATCCCATCGGTTGAACACGGGGCACAGGATGCTCTGGTTCAAGGCCCCGAGGGCTTTCCGGTGGTAGATGTCAAAGTCATCCTGAGCGATGGTAAACACCACAATGTCGACAGCTCGGACTATGCATTCCGAACGGCTGGCAAGAACGCTGTACGTGAGGCCCTGCCGCAAGCCAAGCCGGTTGTGCTGCAGCCCATTCTGAGTGCCGAGATTCACCTGCCATCCGATTTTGTGGGTGATCTGGTCCCCACGATCAGTTCGCTGCAAGGCCAGGTTCTGGGGTTCGAAGGCAACCCAAATGCGTCGGGGTGGGAAATTTTCAACGCCCAACTTCCGGCCGTCGCACAGGATGAACTGCACCGAACCCTCGCCAGCGCCACGCGTGGCACCGGCTGGGTAAACCTGAACTTCGATCACTACGAGGAGTTGCGCGGACCGGTCCCAACTACGGCCACACGCGAAAAAGCCAACGCATAAAAAGCGCGCGAGGCGGGCGTCAGCCCGCCGCTGCGATCAGTTCGCGTGTATAATCTGTTTGAGCGTTTTCAAACAGGTCTTCTGCTGCGCCCATCTCGATCACATCGCCGTTGCGCATGACGATCACGTTATGCGACATCGCCCGAACGACCTTCAGATCATGACTGATGAACAGATAGGCCAGCCCGTATTTCCGCTGTAGATCCCGCAGCAGGTCGACAATCTGCACCTGCACCGTCATATCCAGCGCGCTGGTCGGTTCATCCAGTACCAGCAGCTTTGGTCGCAACACCATGGCACGCGCAATCGCGATCCGCTGACGCTGCCCGCCCGAAAACTCATGCGGATATCGATCCATCGAGGCAGGGTCCAGACCCACCTCGGTCATCACCTCGGCCACCAATTCGCGCGGCGCGCGGTGCGGGTCGACATTGTGAATGGCCAACCCTTCGGAAATGATCTGCTGACAGGTCAAACGCGGGCTCAGACTGCCAAACGGGTCCTGAAACACGATCTGCATGTCCTTGCGCAACCGCCGCAACTCGCGCGTTGACCAGCGGCGCACGTCCTGATCGCGGAACGTGATACCGCCTTCAGATGCGATCAACCGCATGATGGCCAAGGCAAGCGTCGTTTTGCCCGAACCACTTTCGCCGACAATGCCCAACGTCTCTCCAGCCCTGACACTCAGCGTGGCGTCATTGACAGCCTTCACATGCCCGACGGTGCGTTTCAGGAAACCACGCTGGATCGGGAACCAGACTTTCAGATGATCCGTGCGTGCAACCTCTTCGGCGTCCGCAGCCACTGGGTCAGGCTGGCCCGAAGGCTCAGCCTCCAATAGCTTGCGCGTATAGGGGTGTTGCGGATTGTCGAAGATCTCAGCCGTGATCCCGGTTTCGACGATCTCGCCATCCTTCATCACGCAGACTCGATCAGCAATCCGCCGCACGATTCCAAGGTCATGGGTAATGAACAGCATCCCCATATTCTCGGATTTCTGAAGTTCTGCCAGCAGTTCCAGTATCTGCGCCTGTATAGTCACGTCCAACGCGGTCGTGGGCTCATCTGCGATCAGGATGTCCGGCTTGTTGGCCAAGGCCATCGCAATCATCACCCGCTGGCGCTGCCCACCCGACAGTTGGTGCGGATAGCTGTCCAGCCGTTCCTCGGGGTCGCGGATGCCAACCTTGGTCAGCAATTCGACAATCCGAACGCGCGCTGCATCGCCCGTTAACCCCTGATGCAACGCCAGAGACTCGGCCATCTGCTTCTGGATTGTGTGCAATGGGTTCAGCGATGTCATCGGCTCCTGAAAGATAAAGCTGATGTCGTTTCCGCGTACCTCCATCAGCTTGGCATCAGACGCGCCAATCATCTCTTGCCCGTCATACCGCACGGACCCTTCCACAATCGCGCTGTCCCCCAACAGGGACACCGTCGACAAGGCTGTCACAGATTTACCCGATCCGGATTCCCCGACCAGCGCAACAGTTTCACCCCGGTCCACGGTGAACGAAACACCTTTGACCGCCGCAGAGATCTGCCCGTCCTGCCGGAACGAGACCTTAAGGTTGTTCACATCCAAAAGGCTCATGAGAAGGTCTTTCTGGGATCAAATGCATCGCGGACGCCTTCGAAAATGAAGACAAGCAGCGATAGCATGATGGCAAAGGTGAAAAACGCGGTGAAGGCCAGCCACGGGGCCTGAAGGTTCTGCTTGGCCTGCAAGGTCAACTCACCCAGAGACGGGGCCGAGGATGGCAGGCCGAAACCAAGGAAATCCAGTGAGGCCAGCCCGCCGATGGTGCCGGTTACGATAAATGGCATGAAGGTCAGCGTGGCAACCATTGCATTGGGCAGCATGTGGCGGAACATGATGGTCATGTTTCCCACGCCCAGCGCGCGCGCGGCACGGACATATTCCAGATTGCGCGCCCGCAGGAACTCGGCCCGAACAACACCCACCAGACCGGTCCAGCCGAACAGTATCATCAATGCCACCAGCAACCAGAAACTTCGGCCTAAAATGGCAAACATGATGATGATGACATAGAGTGAGGGCGTTGCTGACCAGATCTCGATAATCCTCTGGAAAATCAGATCAAGCCAACCGCCAAAGAACCCCTGAATGGCCCCCGCAAAGATACCGATCAGGCTGGCCGCGCCTGTTACAAGCAGGGTAAACAGGATCGACAGGCGGAAGCCATAGATAACCCGCGCCAGCACATCGCGTTTCGTGTCATCCGTGCCCAGCAGGTTCTGCCCGTTGGGCGGCAATGGGGCCGCTCCGGGGCGGTCGACGCTGGTGTTGTAGGAATACGGGATCAGAGGCCAGATGGCCCAGCCGCGTTCGAACCCGTCGGCCTGATATGTTCCGGCATCGATCTGTTCAATGATGCCTTCGGGATCGTCGAAACAGGCGTCCATACCACCACTGTCGATCAGGCACATGACCTCTGGGTCGCGATAAATCGCTTCGGTTTGGAAGTCGCCGCCAAATTCAGTTTCAGCGTAGAAGTTGAAGATCGGCGTATAGAAATCGCCGCGGTATTGCACCAGGATCGGTTTGTCGTTGGCGATGAACTCGGCAAACAGGGACAAGCCGAACAAGATTGAAAAGATGATCAAAGACCAGAAAGCCCGGCTGTTACGCCGAAAATTGCGCCAGCGGCGCTGGTTCAGAGGGGAGAGAGCCACTTATCCCTCCCGCTTTTCAAAGTCGATCCGCGGATCGACAAGGACGTACATCAGATCGCTGATGATCCCTACAACCAGACCCATCAAGCCAAAGATGAACAGCGTCCCAAATATCACCGGATAGTCACGCGCCACGGCAGCTTCGAACCCGAGACGGCCGAGCCCGTCCAATGAGAAGATCGTCTCGATAATGATTGATCCACCGAAGAACACCCCAATGAAAACAGCAGGGAATCCAGCGATCACGATCAACATGGCATTGCGGAACACATGGCCATAGAGAACCCGTTTCTCACTCAACCCCTTCGCGCGGGCCGTCATGACATACTGCTTTTTGATCTCATCCAGGAACGAGTTTTTGGTCAGCAGCGTCAGCGTCGCAAAGGCAGAAATGGTCAGCGCAATGATCGGCAAGGCGATGTGCCAGAAATAGTCAGCAATTTTGCCAAACAGGCTCAAGCTCTCCCAATTGTCCGAGGTCAGCCCGCGTAGTGGAAAGATTTGCCAATAGGATCCTCCGGCAAAAAGAACCAGCAGCAGGATGGCGAACAAGAAACCTGGGATGGCATAGGCGACGATAATGGTTCCGCTGGTCCAGGTATCGAAGGTCGATCCATCCTTGACGGCCTTGCGAATGCCTAAGGGAATGGAGACCAGATAGGCAATCAGGGTCGACCAAAGGCCCAGAGAGATCGACACGGGCATCTTTTCGAGCACCAGATCGATCACGCTGATCGACCGGAAGTAGCTTTCACCAAAATCCAGCGTCAGGTAGTTACCCAACATGTTCAAAAACCGCTCTAGCGGCGGTTTGTCGAAACCGAACTCCTTTTCCAGTTCTTCGATGAATTCCTTCGGCAGTCCACGGGCGCCGATGTATTCGCTGTCCGACCCAAATGTTTCTTCGGTCTGAACGTTCTCGCCCCCGGCAAAACCGGCGAATACATCACCTTCGCCCTGCATCTGAGCCAGAATTTGCTCGATCGGGCCACCTGGCACAAATTGCACGAGCGTGAAGTTCACGATCATGATGCCAAGCAGCGTTGGAATGACCAGCAAAAGCCGGCGTAGTACATATGCGCCCAAAGCCTGTTACCTCACCGCGCCGGCAGTTTTTAGTTTCTGGTATTTTTCCTCGTTAAACCACCAGAAATCAAACTGACCCACAGCCAGCGGAGGCAGTACCTCGGGATGCTCATACATGTCGTAGTAGGCGACCCAGGTATCTGAAACATATCCAGACGGTACCTGAATACGCAGGTATCTAAGGACACGATCCAGAGCTTTTAGTGATGCGATCTCTTCCTCGCGCGACTTGGTATCCAGAGCCGCATCAATGATCGCATCAACCAACGGGCTTTGCAAAGATTGCGGGTTGTAAGACGATACGACGGCGTTTTCTGATCCATACGCCTGTTTGAGACCGGTACCTGCTTCCAAGAACGGCTGGTTGCGGAAAAAGATCATGTCGAAGTCTTTATCATAGTACCGCTGAATCCACTGGGCACTGTCGATCTTTTCAACCGTGACTGAAACACCAAAGCTTTCCAGGCTTGATGCATAGGTAGTCACGATAGCCTCTGCCGTGTCCGAAGAGGACGCATTCAGCATGATCTGGATGGACATTGGATTGCCATCTGCATCCTGCAGTTTGCCCGCACCATTTACAGTCCAGCCCGCTTCGGACAGCAGTTTCAACGCGGTGCGTTTGTTCCTACGATCCACGGTACGCGATGGATTTGAGCTGTGCGCACGCACCGCTTCTTGTGTCAGAACCTCTTCGGGGACCAAATCGCCAAGTGACTCGAGGAAGGTTTTTTCAAGACCTGTCGGGACCCCCTCGGCAGCGACTTCCGAGTTTTCTGCGAAGGAATGGCGCTGTTCTGTCAGACCATATTGCAGAGATTCAGACGTCCATTCGAAGTTGAAGGCAAGCCCCAAAGCCTCGCGCACTTTGATGTCGTCAAACGGTGCCCGCGTCATATTGAAGATAAAACCCGAAGGCGATGGAGGCGACATGACCGGAATTTCTTCACGTTTCACATAGCCGTTTTGGACAGCCGGAAACTCATATCCCGTTGCCCATTTTTTGGTGCTGCCTTCGGCCCGGAAGGTGTAGACACCCGCCTTAAACGCCTCAAATTCGGCAGCATCGTCTGCGAAGTATTCGACCCGAACGGTCTCAAAGTTGTGACGACCCACATTGATCGGCAGGTCCCAACCCCAATAGTCGGGGTTGCGGCGATAGACGATATAGCGGTTCAGCTCAAAATCATCGACCACATAGGGCCCGCTGCCCATCGGAGTTTGCAAGCTCTGCTTATCCAATCGCTCGCCCGTTTTTTCGTACCAGGCTTTTGAAAACACAGGGGTCCCGCCAACCTGAGAAATCAAGGAGCGGCGCGAAACCCCATCCACGAAGTTATATTTGATCGTGTGGTCATCGATGATCTCATAACCTTCGATCCGCTGCTTCACCGCGCGGGCATAGCTGCGGATGCCTTGTTCCAGAAACAGGTCATGCGTGAACGCTGCGTCATGAGCGGTCAGCGGAGTGCCATCTGCAAACCGAGCTTCGGGGCGCATATAGAATATGCACCATTCCTTGGTGTCTGGGTATTCGACGGCCTCGGCCAACAACCCGTAAGCTTCTGTGATGGAGTCTGCAGGCGTCGCAGATCCAAATGGGCTTTCGCCAAACATGCTTTCCGCAATCAGCCCCGAATACCGCCCGGCTTTGCCTTGCCAGTTGAACCGGTTCATCCCATCGAACGTGCCGCGCGTTGAAACCGATATATGGCCCCCGACAGGAGCATCCGGGTTCACATAATCAAAATGTTTGAAGTCAGGTGGATATTTAAGGTCACCAAAGAACGAATACCCATGTGCCCGAATGATGGTCTCTGCTTCAGTACCAGCGGCCAAGACGCCGCCGAGCCCGGGGGCGGTTGCAGCAACTGCCGTACCGCCCAATAGCTGCAGCGCGGTGCGCCTGTTCATACGCGCCTGCGTTGGTATCGTGCTTTTGCGTGTCATCCCCACCTCTCCTACAAACCTGTCAACGTCTTGATGCGTCTCAGCCTAGCTAAAGGCCTAGAACACACAGTTTCAAGTTTAGAATGCATGAGCGTATTGTGAAGTAATCCTCACGCAAAAATTAAAGCCGCTGCAACAGGCAGCGGCTTTCACGAGTTTTTGATCTGTCAAAGGATCAATTGCCGATGGTCTGCAGATAGGCAATCAAATCTGCGCGATCTTGCGGCTTTTTCAGGCCAGCAAAGCTCATGGATGTGCCCGAGATATAAGCGCTTGGGCGCTCAAGGAAGGCATCCAGCGCTTCGGGCGTCCAGTTGCCACCATGCGCTTGCATCGCTGCCGAATAGCCGGTGAACCCTTTGGCCGTTGCAACAGGGCGGTCAACCACAGCATACAGATAGGGGCCTGTTCCGTTCGCTCCGTCTTCCAGCTTGTGACATGCGGTGCATTTGCGGAACACTTTGGCGCCCTTGTCGACATCGGCTGCGGCCAGCAGGTCTTCGAAGACCAATTCTTCGCCATTCGCGCTTTCGCCCGCGCTTTCGGTTTCGATAATGTAAGCGGCTTCCGCCTCGCCATGACCACCGGGCGAATACAGGATATCCGCGCCCCATTTAGCCAGAAGAAGCACCAGGAAAGTGCCGAACAGGCCTGCTGAGGCCTTGGTAACTGTCATCGTGTCGAACATTGATCGCGTGTCCATTTCAGCTGTCTGCGCAGGTGTCTAAGGCTTCCCCTGACGAGAGGCAAGGTATAGACACCGCGACTAAACGCCCAATTCAAGAACTTGTTGCACGGAATCGACCAAATGACCAATCGCATTGCATTTCAAGGGGAACCCGGTGCCTATAGCCACGAGGCCTGCCGCAATGCGCGGCCGGATATGGAGGCGTTGCCCTGTCGGACATTCGAGGATGTGATCGAATCGGTTCGCTCGGGCCAGGCCGATCTGGCCATGCTGCCGGTCGAGAACACCACGTATGGGCGCGTGGCCGACATTCACCGGCTTCTGCCCCATAGCGGCCTGCACATCATTGATGAGGCGTATGTGCGGGTTCACATCAATCTGCTTGGTGTCCCCGGCGCCAAACTTGAGGATGTGACCGAGGCGCATTCCCATCTGGTTTTGCTGCCTCAATGCGCCACTTTCCTGCGCGAACATGGCATTCGGGGCCGCGTCAGCCCTGACAACGCCCGCGCCGCACGTGAAGTCTCTGAGGCTAACGATCCGCAATCAGCCGCATTGGCCAGCGAACTGGCCGCTGAAATCTATGGCCTGGACGTGCTGGCGCGCCATATCGAGGACCACGGCGACAACACAACGCGGTTTCTGGTTATGTCACCCGAGGCTGATACTTCGCGTCGTGGTGACCATGAGATGATCACCAGTTTCGTCTTTCAGGTCCGCAACATTCCCGCTGCTCTCTATAAGGCCATGGGCGGGTTTGCGACCAATGGGATTAACATGACCAAGCTGGAAAGCTATATGGTTGATGGCTCGTTCACAGCGACCCAGTTCTACGCCGATATCATGGGGCATCCGGACGACCGGAATGTCCAACTGGCAATGGATGAGCTGCAGCACTTTACGACCAATGTCGAGATTCTGGGGGTCTACCCGGCCGCCCGGCCCAGAGGCTGACAACTACTCGCTAGGTTGTGGCGTCCGAGAACTCGGACCGGCGTTCACCGCTGCGCCATGTGGCGAGTATGGCATCAACGCATAGATCGGTTCCATCGGTCGAGGTGACCTCAAGATCGTATCGCCTGCCGATGTGGATCGTAGCTTGATCCCGCGCGGCGCTGCCCAATGGGCGGTCCCCTCGTCGACGCTCACGCTCGGTTAGTACCGGCAAAGGGCAATGGACCGCGACAAACAGCACATCATGAGCTCTGAACAGGAACTGAAGCTGCTCCGCCCAACCCGGTGTATCCAGGATATGCTCAAGCATCAAATGATTGCCCGCATCCGCATAAGCGGCCACCGACCTGTGGAATCCATCAAAGAATGCGGCCCGATCCGAGGGCCAATTAAACTCTTCTGCGCGATACCGATCCAAAGGCAGCACCCCGGCATCCCGAAGATGGTCGATCGAGATATGCCAGAACGGCAGTTCTATCTTCTTCTGAAGTGCGCGGGCGATTGTGCTCTTGCCACTACTCGATGCGCCATGAAGGACAATGATATGAGACATGCGTATCAGACTAACAGAGTATAGGCTTTCGACACCCCACCATCGAGCTGTCGATAGGTTCGGAACCCCATCGCGTCATAGTAGGCAAGGCCATCCTCGTTATCCGCACCAATCGTAGCGTCGATTGACGTCAACCCGAAAGTGCGAGCAGCATTCAGCGTCTGGGCAAACAATCCACGCCCAATGCCGCGTCGTGCGGCTGATGGCCGGATATGAGTGCCAATGATGCCCCAACCGATCGCGACATCGTACGGATTGTTTTTGGCGGCATATCTCAGCGACTGAAACCCAAGAATCTGCCCGCTTTGATTAACGGCAACCGTGCAGCGAATACTGTCAGGATGGGTGATATAGTGACCCAGAACAAACTCGGCTGTTGCTGGCGCCTTGCGCTTTCCCGCCTCAAAGATGTGCTGCAAGACGCTTGCGATACCCTCTGCGTCACCTTCTCGCGCAGGTCTGTACAAGATTTCGCTCAAATCCCTGCCCCTAACTGCCCGCAGCAACCAACATTATGCCCCGTGCTTGTAACGTTGCTCCAACTCGCGCGCGAATTCAGCCAGCCGTAGTTGAAATTGCTTGCGGAACCGCGCTTGCCCCAGCTTCATGGATTGCAACAGCAACCGCGCGGGCAGGGATTTCGCGCTCAGCGACATATCCACGCTCAACCGGGTCCTACGCTGCGACAGCGCAAGCAGATCAATTGTCGTAACGCCTGCCATCCCCTTGCTGTTGGCCTCAAACCGCATCTGCGCCGGGCGTTCACAATCTGTCATGACGACGGTCATCTGGCGCGCTTTGCCACGCAGTTTGAATTCAGTGTCCCAGGTAGTACCTGCGGCGGGCGGTATATCTTGCGTCACGCGCCGCACATCGATGCCACGCCGCATCGCCATCCGCTCGAACCGGTCGAAATCGGCGACCATTTCGAACACCGAGTTTATCGGGGCTTCGATATCTTCACGTGCTGAAAACTGCATTTCGGCCTTTGCTGTGCTTTTATCTAGTTTTTCGTCAGTCTATGGTATCTGCAAGCCAGTTTCGTAAAAGGAAATGCGCGATTGCACCTTTTCGGGCGGGCAGAAGCTTGGGGTGATCTCCGGCAAAGGCCTGCATCATTTCGGTTTTGGTGACCCAAAGCGCGTCCTCGATTTCAACCGGGTCAATCTTGATGTCACGCGACAGTGCCTCTCCCGCGCAGCCAAACATCAGCGACGACGGAAACGGCCAGGGCTGGCTGGACAGGTACGAGACGGCGCCCACCGGCACTCCTGCTTCCTCCATCACTTCGCGGCGCACGGCGGCTTCCAGCGTTTCACCCGGCTCAACGAACCCCGCGAGTAGAGAATACATCCCTTCGGGCCATCCAGGCGACCGGCCCATCAGAACCGCATCGCCATGGGTGATCAGCATGATGACAACCGGGTCGGTGCGTGGGAAATGCTGGGCCCCGCAAGACGGACAGCTGCGTTGCCACCCTGCCTGCGCGATCTGAGATAGCACACCGCATTGGGCACAGAACTTATGCGTCTTGTGCCAGCCAACAACGGACTTGGCGGTTGCAGCCAACTCGGCATCGCGGTTTGAAAGCCGGGTCATGATCCGGCGCAGCTCAGCGAACGCAGTGCCCGCGGGCAGGTCGGGATGTTGCTGTTCAGACCGATCAACAAACGTATCAAGGCCGGTCAGATCCTGCCCCTCGGCTGCCCAGCCCGAGATATCATAGGCAAAGATCGGTGCGCGCGCTTCTTCCAAACCCAAAAGGATCGGGGCAGAGATAATCCCACCCGGTCCGTTTTGAATCACAGGGTGTGACATTGGAAGCCTGACAAGCTGATCCAGCGCCTCACCCTGCACCAGCAGTTTTCCGCGCCACAGCAGGACACAGCGCGCCTTTGTATCATCGTGCGCTTGTTGCAGCTGTTCTGCATCAGATCGCAGCTCGGCGGCTCGATTCAGGCCCGAACCACCAAAAGTCACCAGTTCTGCGTTTTTCATTCATTGTCCCTTGGGCTTTGCTGACAGGGCTGCCACGGCAACCGGAATGTTGCAATGCCATTTCTTGGCGCGCGCCTGACCCTGCGACAACGCAGTGGTTGATACGCCTAAAAATATGTGCATTAAATCTACTAAATGTTGATTTTGAATAATATTATCGCCCAAAAGTAGTAGTTCAGAGTGAAAACAAGACCAGTTTGTACAGGTCAGACTGAAAGCGCAGACGTGAAAATTCGTATTCTTGCGACAACCGATCTGCACATGAACCTGACCGGTTTCGACTATTACTCCGACCTGCCCGATGTTTCGGTCGGGCTTACGCGCACCGCCAACCTGATCAACTCCGCGCGTAAATCCGCAGGTAACGCAGTTGTCCTGTTGTTTGACAATGGGGATGCGCTTCAGGGCACTCCGCTTGGCGACCGGGCAGTGCAAGACCAAGACCCTAATCCGATGATGCAGGGCTTTGCCGCTTTACAGTACGATGCGATAGGTCTGGGTAACCACGACTTTGGCTTCGGACTGGATGCTCTGGACCGCATTCTTGCCGACGCGCCCTGCCCGGTTCTGTGCAGCAATATGCACCCTGCCAAAGGCATCAGGACGCGCTGGCAAGGCCACACGATCTTTGACCGAACCGTTTTGTGGGACGGGCAAGATATCCCGCTGCGCATCGGTGTTTTTTCGGTTCTACCGCCGCAGACAATCCAATGGGAGGCCCATCACCTAAGTGGGATGGTCGCCGCCGAAGGCATGCTCGACGCGGCCAAACGCGCAGTACATACCTTGAAATCGGCGGGATGCGATCTGATCATCGCCTTGGCGCATTCAGGTATCGAGCAGGAAGACGACGCCCCCGGGTCTGAGAATACGGTGATCGCACTGGCAGATCTTAAGGGCATAGATGCCCTGATCGCAGGACATACCCATTTCACGCTGCCCGGCCCAAGCCATAGCACCATGCCCCATGTCGATCACGACGCCGGGCTGATCCATGGCAAACCTGTGGTCATGGCTGGATCCGCGGGCTCACATCTGGGACAGATTGATCTGCATATGACGCATTCAGCCGATGTTGGCTGGGCCATTATCGCGCAAAGCGCAAAACTGCATGCGGTAAGCGCGGCCTCCGAAGATGATGAAGTGCCGGAAGATCCCGAACTGGTCGCGCTCTTTGCACCAATCCACTCTAAAACCCGCGCCGAGATGGCGAAACCGGTGACTGAAATCTCACAGCCCTTGCACAGCTATTTCAGCTTTTGCGCCCCGGATCAGGGGCTTGCACTTGTTGCTGTGGCTCAGGCGGCAGGCCTAAGGCCATATTTAGCTGGCTCGGCACTGGCAGATCTACCAATTCTATCGGCTGTCTCTCCTTACAAGTGTGGTGGTCGATCTGGCCCTCGCTTCTATACCGACGTCCCCGCAGGTGAGGTTTGCCTGCGCCACATCGCCGACCTGCATATTTTCCCCAATGAGCTGCGCGCCGTCAGACTCACCGGAGCACAGGTTCTTGACTGGCTTGAGATGTCGGCCGGCGTTTTCCAACAGTTACAAGGCGATGCCGCATGCGAACTGATTGATCCAAGCCGCGCAGGGCATAACTTTGACGTGCTGTTTGGGCTGACCTACCAGATCGATCTGTCACAACCAGCGCGATTTGACCGCCAAGGGCAATTGCTAGGCCAAGACCATCGGCGCATACGCCAGCTGCGCATTAACGGGTCTGACCTGCGGCTCGAGCAGGAGGTCATCGTCGCACTCAACAACTATCGCGCCAGCGGAGGTGGGTATTTCCCCTTCGTCAATGAGGCGCATGCCATCAACTTACCGCCATTGGATATCAAACGGGTCCTGCGCGACTATTTGATTGGCGATCTGCCCGCCGATCCGCTGGCGCAGACACCCTATCCTTTTGCACTTGCCCCCCAAGACGGGGCAAAGGCGATCCTGACCACCGGACCTGGCGCGCTGAAGTATTTGGCGGAGCTAGACATATATGAACCACAAGTTCTGACCCCTGATCCCTCAGGTTTTGAACGCATTGAGTTAACTCTCTGACGGGTTGCCATTTGCAGCGGGCTTGCCTATATCAGGCCCTGAGAGGTTGGCGCGGGCGAGCGCCTCGCCAACCTGGTCAGGTCCGGAAGGAAGCAGCCACAACGAGCCCCGCTTGGGTCGATGTCCAACCTCTCACTGATCGCAACCCACAAGCCGCGGGAGGGCTTTTATGAGTGTAGCAAAACCCCTTCAGGCAGCGTGGTTCTGATCACCATCTAACCAACTGCCTGAACACATCGCCGCCGGATGCGCGTTTGCCATCTGGCCGCCATGCTGTTTCTGAACATAGGCAGATCAATGTCTCATACACTTTCGGACCTTGGATGGTCCTCTCATTTTGCCGCGCAAAGCGTGGATGACCCTAGTTGTATCCCCTATCGCATCTCAGCGGTGCATCGTGATCGTCTGATCGGGCTGTCAACTGCAGGCGAAGTGCCACTTATCTCACCTTCTCGTTCAACTGGCGACTTTGCAGTGGGCGACTGGGTTCTTGCTGATCAGGATCAGCGCATTCAGCACCTGCTGTACCGGCGCAGCCTGCTGCAACGCCGTGCCGCTGGCACGGGGGCCGAAGCGCAGCTGATCGCTGCAAATGTGGATGTGCTGTTCATCGTCACCTCATGCAATGCGGATTTCAACCTGCCCCGGCTGGAGCGATATCTGGCGCTTGCCAATCAGGCCGGGTGCTATCCGGTCATCGTGCTGACCAAAGCGGACCTGTGTGCTGATCCCGACGCGGTTCAGCGCCAGGCACAGGAACTTGGGCCTTTCCTGACCATTCTGACCGTCAACGCGCTTGATCCTGCGGATATAGGATCCGTCCTCAGCTGGTGCCCCACCGGACAGACGGCTGCTCTGGTCGGCTCGTCCGGCGTTGGCAAAACCACGCTGGCCAACGGGATGACCGGTCAGGCCGAGGCTACCGCAGGCATTCGCGAGGATGACGCCCATGGGCGTCACACCACAACTGCTCGTGCCCTGCATCCTATGCGAAACGGGGGCTGGCTGATCGACACACCGGGCATGCGCGCGTTGCGGTTGCTTGACGCGCAGGAGGGGGTGGATGAGGTCTTCTCGGACATTCTCGACCTTGCGCAAGGGTGCCGGTTCTCGGATTGTCAGCATGATCAGGAACCGGGATGTGCCGTGCAGGTTGCGATTACCGATGGCATACTTGATCCCGCGCGGCTGGATCGATGGCGCAAGCTGCGGCGCGAGGATCAGAGGAACTCAGAAACCATCGCCCAATCCCGCGCACGTGACAAAGCCTTCGGAAAGATGGTCCGGTCGGTTGTGAAAGGCAAAAAGCACCTAAAAGGTCGATGATCAAATCAGGGGCGTTGCGCGATCGACGCCCCTACTCAATCAGACGCGGCCAAACGGCCGCATTACGCCGCGCAAACGCGCCAATATGACCGATCTCCTTAACCCCGAAATCACGTGCAGACAGCACATGGCGTCGCGCCTCGGAGCCATAAAGATCGGCCAGTCCCCAGACCGCCTTAGGTGGAACGGTCTGATCATCATCGCTGGTGAACAGATCCACCGGGACACCCAGTTCCGCCCAGCGCGCTTGTGGCAGGTCTTGACCCATCTCGGGCAGATAGCTGCGCGGTGCGGTACACCACCTGCGCCATTGCCAATAGACAGGCCCCGGCAAATCAGCCCCAAACCCGATCGCCTTGCCCGGCAGATACCCCAGCGCCTTCACCAGCAAAGGCACATGCCCACGCCAAAACGTCCAGGCCAGCCCTTTGTACGGCCAAGGATGATCCGACAAGGTGACCAGCCCCGAGCAGACACAGATCATACGGTCGATCTTGTCGATGTCCGGCTGTATTGGCCCCAGCATCCCACCAACCGAATGACCAATTGTCCACTGATTGGCATCAGGAAAACGCCGCCGCATCTCGGCCCGTGCGGCTGGCATGTCGATCAAGGCCCAATCGGCCATTGTGACCTTAGAATCTCTCAAACGGCCCGTGCATGAATGGCCAAAATCGCTATAATCATAGGTCAAGCAGGCAATGCTGCGTTCTGCTGCCAACCAGCGCGCAAAGTGTTGATAATAGTCACGCGGCACACCCGTTGCGCCGTTTAACACAACAACTGTTTCGGGTTCGACTACGGGGCAATACAAGCGCGCCGACAACATCGCTGATCCGGATGGGAACCGAAAGTCTTCAACCGTCGCTGCCTCGTGCGTGTCTAACATCGCGTCTTCGGGTGCTTTCTGAACCGATCAGTTTACCGAATTAGAAAGCACAGCAAACCTTGTTCGAGTCAACCCGAGGGCTACTTGACCAAACGTCCACCTACGCAACACCATACATCTGCCCTACGTTGCAAAGATACCGCTATAGACCCTCAGGGGTGCTACCGGATCACCCCGAACGCAGTTCGAGTACGTCAGTGGTCGCGCGTGTAGCCCAGCTCATCTGTTCGTTGGTCTCCACAGCGCACGGACGCAGCGCCCGTAAGCGGGCCAACGCTTGATCAAAACGCTCACCGCATTCGATCATCAACCGCAAAACTACCATTCCGGACCGCCCGCACCCGCCCCGACAATGAACCAACACTCGGCCACCCCCGGACAGCGCATGTCTCGCTGCCGCGCTGACGGCAACCCACTCATCATCGATATTGGACAAAGGAGCTCCATAGTCCTCGACCGGCAGATGCACCCACCGGCTGGCACGCCCCTGAATATCACTGCCAAAGGTTTGGGCTCCGTCCTGAAGCATCTCAACTTCCGTCGTCATCGAGATCACAAGCCCGGGTTTCCAGTCAGATATCCTGTTCAGATCATCGGCATAATCGCCACCTCGACCCGGCAGTGATGTCAACGCAAGCGTGCCGCCCCCGACTTGCAAAGCATAGACCACTAGCTGAGACATCAACGACCTCCTCCCAAATACGCACCTGTTCAATAGTTGTATTTCTACAAATCTGAGACCTCAGTTTACGCATATCCCGATTCGCTCCAAACCAAATTTCCTGAATCGCGCTGTGGACGCGGACAGCAGCGGCCACTACGCTGTGTCGACGCCCCGAATCCGCCAGAGCAGACATGACCGAAACAGACAGCCCCGCCTATCAGGTTCTCGCCCGCAAATATCGCCCGGAAACCTTTGCGGATCTGGTGGGGCAGGATGCGATGGTCCGCACCCTGAAAAACGCGTTCGAAGCCGATCGGATTGCACAAGCCTTCGTTATGACCGGCATTCGCGGGACGGGTAAGACCACCACGGCCCGGATCATCGCCAAAGGCATGAACTGCATCGGGCCGGACGGCAATGGCGGCCCGACAACCGAACCCTGCGGCGTCTGCGAACACTGCACCGCGATCATGGAAGGCCGTCATGTCGACGTGATGGAGATGGACGCCGCCAGCCGCACCGGCGTCAATGACATTCGCGAGATCATCGACAGCGTCCGCTATCGCGCCGCCTCGGCCCGCTACAAGATTTATATCATTGATGAGGTTCACATGCTCTCGACCAGCGCCTTCAACGCGCTGCTCAAGACGCTTGAGGAACCTCCCGCACATGTCAAATTCATCTTCGCCACCACCGAGATCCGCAAGGTCCCGGTGACAGTTCTGTCTCGCTGCCAGCGCTTCGACCTGCGACGGATCGAACCAGAAGATATGATCGGCTTGCTCCGCAAAATCGCGGCTGCCGAAGGGGCTGAGATTGCCGAGGACGCATTGGCATTGATCACCCGCGCGGCCGAGGGGTCAGCGCGGGATGCAACCTCACTTCTGGATCAGGCGATCTCGCACGGGGCTGGAGAGACGACAGCGGATCAGGTGCGCGCCATGCTTGGCCTTGCGGATCGTGGCCGGGTTCTGGACCTGATGCATATGATCCTGCGCGGCGATGCCGGTGGCGCGCTGACCGAACTCAGCGCGCAATATGCCGAAGGCGCCGATCCACTGGCTGTGCTGCGTGATCTGGCTGAGATCACCCATTGGGTGTCGGTCGTGAAAATCACGCCGGACGCAGCAGAGGACCCAACCGTATCGCCTGACGAACGCGCGCGCGGCCAGCAGATGGCCGAGGCCCTGCCCATGCGCGTGCTGACCCGGATGTGGCAGATGCTGTTGAAAGCGCTTGAGGAGGTCTCGGCCGCGCCAAACGCGATGATGGCAGCCGAAATGGCCGTGATCCGCCTGACCCATGTGGCCGATTTGCCCAGCCCGGAAGAATTGATCAAACGTCTTCAGGATGCACCGCCACCGCCCATGGGCGGACCGGGAGGCGGCGCACCTGCCCACAACAATGGCGCAGCGCCGGTAGAAGCGCGCGGTCCGATGCCCACACATCACCAGCCCACCGCGCGCAGTTCCGGGGGCGCACCGGTCGCGGCGCTGGCGCAGGATGTGCAGGCGGCACTTGCGCGGTATCCAACCTTTGACCATGTGGTCGAGCTGATCCGGACCAACCGCGATGTCAAACTTCTGGTCGAGGTCGAAAATGGTGTTCGCCTGGTTTCGTACCAACCCGGCCGAATCGAGTTCTCACCCGCACCTCAGGCCCCGACCGATCTGGCCCCGCGTTTAGGTTCGGCCCTGCAACGCTGGACGGGCAACCGCTGGGCCGTTTCAATTGTGTCGGACGGAGAGGCGCCGACCATTGCCGAAATTCGCGACAAAGCCGAATTTGCACTGAAGGAAGAAGCCTCTGAGCACCCTCTGGTCCAGGCCGTGTTGGCGCAGTTCCCGAAAGCCAAAATTACCAAAATCGAGACCCCCGAACAACGCGCCGCACAGGTGGAAACCGAAGCCCTGCCTGAGGTAGAAGACGAATGGGACCCGTTCGAGGAGGATTGATTGTGGCTCAAAAGCCAATACTCCCGCGCCCGTCACGGGCCATCGGCTGACGCCGATACCCCTGAACGGCCTTGGGCCCGGCAGCGCACGGGCAAAGCCCGTGCGCTGCCGGGCCCAACGGGAGGAAAGGTCTTGCCAAAGACCTTGACGACGGACGGGAGGTTTTCTGCCCCCTTGTACCGCAACCACACCCCCCGTATTTAAGCATCAAACAGAGATACAGGAGACTCTAAATGCTCAAAGGACTAGGCGGTCTGGGCGATATGGCCAAGATGATGAAATCGGCTCAGGACCTGCAGACCAAAATGACCGATATGCAGGAAGAGCTGAACACCATCATGGTGGTTGGTGAATCCGGTGCAGGTCTGGTCAAGGCAACGGCCACAGCCAAAGGCGAGCTCAAAGGGCTGGATATCGACCCGTCGATCTTCAACGGCGACGACAAAGAAGTGGTCGAAGATCTGATCCTGGCCGCGATAAAGGACGCACAGACCAAAGCAGCTGAGCGCTCGCAGGCCGAGATGGCCAAGCTGACCGAAAGCATGGGCCTGCCCGCGGACATCAAGTTACCGTTCTGATCTTTATCTTTTCGAATACACTTCCGCCGGAGGCCTCCCCCGGCGCCAGACAGGACAGGCCGTGAGTTCAAACAGCGACATCGACAATCTGATCGACCTGATGGCCAAATTGCCGGGCCTCGGCCCGCGTTCGGCCCGTCGCGCTGTGCTGCACCTGATCCGCAAACGCGCCCTGTTGCTGACGCCTTTGGCGGACACGATGCAGCAGGTCGCCGCCACCGCCCGCGAATGCCTGAATTGCGGCAATGTCGGCACAACCGATATCTGTGACATCTGCAATGACGAGGCCCGCGCGACCGGAGAGCTCTGCGTGGTCGAAGATGTCTCGGACCTCTGGGCGATGGAGCGTGCGGGGGTGTTCAAGGGTCGCTACCATGTTTTGGGCGGTACGTTGTCGGCGCTTGATGGCGTGGGCCCGGACGAATTGCGCATCCCCCGGCTCAAAGACCGCGTCGTGGCCGAAGAGATCACCGAAGTCATTTTGGCCCTGAACGCCACCGTAGATGGCCAGACCACCGCCCACTACATCGCGGATCAGTTGGAAGGGCAGGTGCGTCTGACCTCACTGGCGCAGGGTGTGCCGATTGGGGGCGAGTTGGATTATCTGGATGACGGGACGATTACGGCGGCGTTGCGGGCGCGGAAGGAGTTGTAGTTCTCTCTATTGCGTGCTGCTTTGCTAAAATTAATCTCTGACGATGTCACAGATCTCTAACCAATCCTTTGGAAGGACATTGACAGCGACGTTGTTCGGCAGTTGATAAAACGACATGCTCCGGTAGCTCCATGCATATGGAACACAGTCCTTTAGGGCGGCCCCGTGCAAAAAGAACTGTTCCTCTCTGGGAGCATTCCGGAGTGTCTGAAGAAAAGAGTTCCTGAGTTCCATATCTGGGCCGAAGGCACGAATCTCCTTTGCCCTCCAAACGCTTGCGCAAGCCCCGACCAGCGCCGTGGAGAAACCCATCGCAAGAACAATGAAAAACGGAATTGTTACGTAAGACTTGACCCCAAGCCGCCCTAGCAATGCGGCGATCAAGAAACCAAGTACGGCACCAAGGTAAACGAGGACTAACCAAAATGCGATACCCGGTCTGCCGCCCCAAATCATAAGCAAAGCAATTGGTTGAAAGGTATCACCAAACAGAACCCTCCCCATTGCGGCATATGCAACAAGGCTAAAAACGATGGTCAACAGGAATTTCATCGGAACCAAACCCTACCTGCGCTTAAATCAAATTCACGCCTTTGTAATTCAATAAACTTTCAATACAGTCATCCAGCCGAGGACTCTATCCATGACCCGCCTTTTCGCCCTTACCTTCGCAGCCTTCACCGCAACGACCGCCTTCGCGCAAAACCTCATCGACAAAGGTTTCGTCGAAGGCTGGAACATCATGATGGACCCCGCGCTTGGGAATGGGTGCCTGATCCAAACCGTGTATCAGGACCTCTCGGTCGTGCGGCTGGGCTATGATGCGTTGGACAATCGCGGGTATTTTACTGTGTTCAACAAGGCTTGGGGCGAGATTGAGCCGGGGCAGAGCTACCCAATCCGGTTCGAGTTGGACGGCAAGAGTTTTGACGCCACCGCCATCGGGTTCAAACAGGACCGCGTGCCGGGGGCGACGGTGTTCTTCACTGACCGTACCTTCGTGGCGGCGATTGCGCAGAACAAGACGATGACCGTGTTCAACCCCGAAGATCAGCCGGTGATGGCGATTGATCTGACAGGCACCGCAAAAGCGCTGGAATACGCGCGCGAGTGTCAGAACAAAGAGCTTTAACGAATCGGGTCAAACACCGCGTCGGTTGCCTTGCAATCGCGGATCACGTCCCGTCCGCAGGGAACCGGGGCCAGATCACGTGACAGGCACAGGCGAACCTCTTCGATGTAACCCTGCTTGCAGGTCACGGTGATCATGTCGCGCTCTAGCCCGGGATTGGCCTTTAGGAACGCCTCTTCGACCACTGCGGCGGGCAGTTTCACGGTTGCGTCCAGTTGGCGGAAAACACTGGGGCGTTCAACACGGCTATAGGCCTCGCGCGATAGGGCGAAATACGCGGGCACAGAGAGGCCCGAGCAGGTGCCGTGTTTCTTCCACTGATGCCAGGCCAGGCCGGAACTGCCCTGAATATCCTCCATGTCTCGGGTCATCCCTCGCGATGGCGGAACTTCGGTCGTGCGGCAGTACGACGGCCAGCCCTGATGGAACTGCGGCCAGAGCCCATGCAGGACCCAACCGTGGTCATGTCGCGCATCACACTGATCCGACCCGCGCGCGTCCCCTTCGCGGGCGCACCAATTGGGCGACCAGCTGAGCGACAGAACATAATAGTCAAATTCGCCCGCCTTCTCGCCCTCGGCCTGAACAGCCACAGCGCCGATCAGCGCGAAAACAAAGCCCAAAACCCCTTGGCGCATTCGCCTCTTCCCTTCTTGTACTGGCGCGACTATATACGGGCCAAGTTCCCCGACAACGGAAACCTGCCCCAAAATCCGGGGCCGCCGAATTCCGGCGACGGGAAAGATGTATGTATAGGAGACGGGCTGATGGCAAAACCGCTTATGGCCAAGGCAACCGCCGTATGGCTGGTGGACAACACCACGATCAGCTTCAAGCAGATCGCGGATTTCGTAGGGATGCACGAGTTGGAAGTGCAGGGCATCGCCGATGGTGATGTAGCCACTGGTGTGAAGGGCTTCGACCCGATTGCCAACAACCAGTTGACACAGGAAGAGATCGACACCGCGCAGAACAACCCGCTGCACAAGCTGAAGCTCAAGTTCAACCCGTCGGCCACGGGCGAGGAAAAGCGCCGCGGCCCGCGCTACACCCCGCTGTCCAAGCGTCAGGACCGTCCGAACTCGATCCTGTGGCTGGTCAAATTCCACCCCGAACTTACTGATGGACAGATCGCCAAGCTGGTTGGCACCACCAAGCCGACCATCCAGTCGATCCGCGAGCGGACGCACTGGAATATCGCCAACATGCAGCCCGTCGACCCTGTTGCTCTGGGCCTGTGTAAACAGTCCGAGCTGGACGCAGTGGTTCAGAAGGCGGCCGCGAAGAAGGCGGCCGAAGGCGGCGTCATGAGCGATGACGAGCGCCGCAAGCTGGTCTCAACCGAGCAGTCGCTGGAAATGGACGCTGCACCGAAAATCCCGACGGCGATTGAAGGTCTGGAAACGTTCTCTCTGTCCGATGATCCGGAAGGTGAGGCAGAAGACAGCGATCCGATCGTGGATGCTGACAGCTTCTTCAACCTGCCCAAAGGCGGCGGTGACGAAGAAGATGAAGACGATCAGCGCCCCTGATGTGTTGGCCGCCTCGGTCTAAACAGGCCGGGGCCTTCTTTCCAACGGAAGCCTTATGCTTAGCGTACTTTCCGCCATTTTTGGCCCACACAACGCCGTTTCGATTTATGCGTTCCTCAGGACATGGGGCCTGGGTCTGGCTGCGGGCGTTGGGATGATCGCAATCGTATCCACGCTGTTCTTGTTGGGCGGAGATGGCGAGCACGAGCATCATTCGTTCATGACTGTCCCGGTCCTGTCCGCCACCGCGATCAATGGTGACCTCAGGAATGGCGTGATTGCATCGGTTCGGCTGCCGGATGGTACCGCGGCCTCGATCACGTCGACCGAGGCCCCGATCTCTCAGACGGTTGGCACCAGCGCCTGTATCGAAAAACGCATCTATGTGGACAGCGGAGAGCCCAGATACCGTTTCAAACTGCCAAAGTTCTGCGACGCAAGCTGACTTGAATGGAATTGAAACCGCCCGGCCATTGTGCCGGGCGGTTCCCTTTAGAGGGCCTGGAACACGATCCCGGCGACGATTGCACCGCCAACACCGAGGCTCAGATAGGTGGCAAAAACACGCGGTTTCACCAGTGACCAGACCGCCGCCATCGCAGGGATCGAGCTCACAGCACCCGCGACCATGAACGACATCGCAGCGCCTGCAGTCATACCTTGCTCCATCAAACCCGCCAAAAGCGGTGGCGCAACGTAGGAGTTCAGGTAAGCAGGCATGCCAACCAGTGCCGCGATCACGATGGGCAGCACGCCTTCGCCACCAACAACGCGGGCAATCAGGTCTGCAGGCACGTAGCTAACCAGCAGCGCCTCAAGCACGTAGGCAAGCGCCAGCCATTTCAGCAGAAAGATGCCATTGTGCAGAAACTCGGCGCGGAAACGCTGACGTCGTTCGGGTTCCTGCCAGAACTTCCAGACCGGCTTGTCGTCCATCTTGGGCCCGCAGCCGCAGCATCCCGCCGGTTTGTATTCCCGCAACGGCTGGGAAAACGCCCCGCTGCGCATCAGAAAGCGGACGGCGAAACCGCCGAACAGGCCCAGCGCTACGGCTGCCACTGCCTTGCCAATGGCAAAGGGCCAACCCAATGCGCTTGCCGTAATCAGCAACGTCGGCGGGTCGATCAGCGGCGAGCTGAGCCAGAACGCCATCACTGCCGACAAAGGGGCACCCAAAGCCAACAGACCGGCGATAAACGGAATAACCTCGCAGGAACAAAACGGCGCGAGACCACCGAACAGGGCCGCCAGAAAGATCATCCGTGTTTCGCGCCCTTCAAAGGCGCGCGCCACCATAACTTCGGCCCCTGTAGCCTTGAGATACGAGAGAAGCAAAACGGCGAACAGGATGTATTGACCAGTATGTGCAAGCGCTTTGACCGCAAAGGTCACAACCTCGCCCCAGTTACCCGGATCCAGAATCGCCACCAATGCCAATATGGCGACGATCAGTGCCCAGGGCGTTTTGATCAGGTCAAACACGGCCTTAGATGACAGTTTCGGATTTTGTGTTAACTCAGCCATCGTTTGCGGCCTTTCCTACCTCATCCACGCAGCATTCGCTGAGAATGAATTCTGCCAGATTTCTCAACTCATCAAAGCAGGCGCGGTTGATCGTACTGCGTCCGATCTTCTCCTGCTCGACCACGCCACCGGCAGCCAGAAACCGTAGGTGATGGGCCAGCGTCGATGGTGCAATCCCGGTACGCGACTGGATTTCACCAACCGTCAAACCAGTCTCACCCGCACGGACGAGTGTTTTCAGAACCTGTAGCCGGGCCTCGGAGCCCATGGCCGAGAATCCTGCTGCTGCGGTTTCCCACATCTGACTTCTCCATTAAACTAATTTTCTAGTTATTTAGTTTGATTCGAGCTGCCCGTCAATCCACTGCTAGAAATTTCAACAAATAGAGTAAGTCCAGATTGCACCATCCTTAAGTCCAACCTATAAGCGCCTATGGCCATCTCGATCGACACCTTCTTCCTTGAGCTCAATGGGCAAGGCACCCTGCAGGCACAGATCCAGCAGATGATCGCCGAAGGTATTCTGTCAGGTCGGTTCCATGTCGGAGAGAAACTGCCATCTTCCCGGAAACTGGCCGCACATCTGGGCGTCAGCCGCATCACCGTGACGCTGGCCTATACTGAACTGCTGGCCAACGACTACCTGACTGCGAAAGGCCGATCCGGATACTACGTGTCCGAGAATGCGCCAGTACCGCCAAAATATACGCCAGTACAGCGCAACGAAGAAACCATTGATTGGAACAGCGCCTTGGCCCGTCGGTTTTCAGGCGGGGATTTGTTGTCCAAACCCGCTGATTGGCGCGATTACCGATATCCATTCATTTACGGGCAGGCCGACCGAACCCTATTCGATCATGCCAACTGGCGGCTCTGTGCTGTTCGCGCGCTTGGGCATAAGGACTTCGCTTCGTTAACAGCTGATTACGTGGATCAGGATGATCCGCTGCTGGTGGAATTCATTGCCCGCCACACCTTGCCCCGCCGTGGCATTGCTGCCAGGCCCGAAGAGATTTTGATTACCATGGGCGCGCAGAACGCGCTTTGGCTGGCTTCACGCGTGTTGCTAACCCATCATCGCACCGCGGTAATCGAAGACCCATGCTATTACTCGCTGCGCAACCTGCTAGACCATTGGGACTGCGATATAACGGCCCTTCCCGTCGACCGGGACGGCCTGCCCCCAGATCAGTTGCCCGAAAACACTGATGTGATCTTCACAACCCCCAGCCATCAAAGCCCGACCACCGCGACCATGCCCATTGCGCGCCGACACAAACTGCTGGAACGCGCGCGCGAATTGGACGCGATGGTGGTCGAAGATGACTATGAGTTCGAGATGGCCTTTCTTGGCGCGCCCTCTCCGGCGCTGAAGTCGATGGATCGGGATGGGCGCGTGATCTATGTGGGCAGCTTCTCAAAATCTCTCTTTCCAGGATTGAGACTGGGTTACATGGTCGGGTCCGAGCCCTTCATCCGAGAAGCGCGCGCCCTGCGATCCATGGTGTTGCGCCACCCGCCGGGACACATCCAACGGACTGCGGCCTATTTCCTGTCGCTGGGCCACTACGACGCTCAAATCAGGCGCATGTCCAAAGCACTGGCAGATCGGCGGGAGGCGCTCGACAAAGCCGTCGAACACCACGGGTTGACCGTTGCCGGGCGAGGCATCATGGGCGGGTCATCGCTGTGGATGTCGGCGCCTCGACATGTCGATACCACCCGGCTTGCACAAAAGCTGCAGGGACAAAGCGTGCATATCGAACCTGGCCTGCCCTTCTTCTCGGGGCCGGAGCAGCCGCAGAATTATTACCGCCTCGGATACTCTTCGATTCCAGAGGACCGGATCGAACCCGGGATAAAGCTGATCGCCGAGGCGATCCGGGCCATCTGACAACCGACTGGACCTAGTCCGCGCTGCGTTCTGGACCTAACGCCACCCTGTCCAATGGGTCAAAACCAAAAGCAACGGCGGGGCAGCGTGCCCGGCCATTCCTCACCTGCCCGGAGATCAGTCACATGAAAATGACCACAGAAGAAGCTTTTGTTAAGGTCCTGCAGATGCATGGGATCGAACATGCGTTTGGGATTATCGGCTCGGCCATGATGCCGATCTCGGATCTGTTCCCCAAAGCCGGGATCATGTTCTGGGACTGCGCCCATGAAGGCAGCGCCGGTATGATGGCCGATGGCTACACCCGCGCCACCGGCAAGATGTCGATGATGATCGCCCAGAACGGCCCCGGCATCACCAACTTCGTTACCGCCGTCAAAACCGCCTATTGGAACCATACGCCGCTCCTGTTGGTCACCCCGCAGGCGGCGAACAAGACCATCGGTCAGGGTGGTTTCCAGGAAGTCGAACAGATGAAGCTGTTCGAAGACATGGTCGCCTATCAGGAAGAAGTCCGTGATCCGTCCCGCGTGGCCGAAGTCCTGACCCGCGTCATCAGCCAGGCCAAGCGTCTGTCTGGTCCGGCGCAGTTGAACATTCCCCGCGACTTCTGGACACAGGTGGTCGACATCGAAATCCCCGAGCCCATCGAATTCGAACGCAGCCCGGGTGGCGAAAACTCGGTCACGAAAGCGGCTGAGATTCTGTCAAACGCCAAGAACCCGGTTATCCTGAACGGCGCGGGCGTCGTTCTGTCCGAGGGCGGGATCGACGCCTCGATGGCATTGGCCGAGCGTCTGGATGCGCCGGTTTGTGTCGGCTACCAGCACAATGACGCCTTCCCCGGCAAGCACCCGCTGTTTGCGGGTCCGTTGGGCTATAACGGCTCGAAAGCCGGGATGGAGCTGATCAAGGACGCCGACGTTGTTCTGGCCCTTGGCACGCGCTTGAACCCGTTCTCGACCCTGCCCGGCTACGGCATGGAGTACTGGCCCGCAAACGCCAAGATCATTCAGGTCGACATCAACCCGGACCGCATCGGCCTGACCAAGAAAGTCAGCGTCGGCATCGTGGGAGATGCAGCCAAAGTGGCCAAGGGCATTCTGGCGCAACTGTCCGACACCGCTGGTGACGAAGGCCGTGACGCGCGCAAGGCGAACATTGCCCAGAAGAAATCCACCTGGGCGCAGCAACTGTCCAGCATGGATCACGAGGATGACGATCCCGGCACCACTTGGAATCAGCGCGCTCGCGACGCCAAACCCGACTGGATGAGCCCCCGCATGGCCTGGCGCGCAATCCAGCAGGCCCTGCCGCGCGAAGCCATCATCTCGTCGGACATCGGCAACAACTGCGCCATCGGCAACGCCTATCCCGATTTCGACGAAGGCCGCAAATATCTGGCTCCGGGCCTGTTTGGTCCCTGTGGTTACGGTCTGCCCGCCATCGTCGGCGCCAAGATCGGTCAGCCGGACGTGCCGGTTGTTGGTTTTGCTGGTGACGGCGCATTTGGCATTGCGGTGAACGAACTGACGGCCATCGGCCGCTCGGAATGGCCCGCCGTGACCCAGATCGTTTTCCGCAACTACCAGTGGGGTGCGGAAAAGCGGAACTCGACCCTGTGGTTCGACGACAACTTCGTGGGCACCGAACTGGACACGCAAGTGTCTTACGCCGGTATCGCACAGGCCTGTGGTCTGAAAGGTGTGGTCGCCCGCACGCAGGACGAGCTGACAGCAGCCCTGAACCAGGCCATCGAGGACCAGAAAAACGGTATCACCACCCTGATCGAAGCCATGATCAACCAGGAACTGGGTGAACCCTTCCGCCGCGACGCGATGAAGAAACCTGTTGCAGTTGCTGGTATCGATGCCAGCGACATGGCTGCACAGTAAGCCAAACTCGGATCGGAGCCGGAACGTATGACCCTAACGCCCATCGAGCTGTTGCGTCAGAACGTCCCGGCGACCCGACCTGTTATCTCTCTCTGCGAAGGCAGTGATCCCCGCATCGTCGCGGGGGCGCTGGCCGCTCATCAGGCCGATCTGGCCGATATTATTCTGGTTGGCCCACAGGCCGACGTCGAGGCCGCGCTGCAAGAACACGAAGCCGCCCCTACGAACGGTATCATGATCCATGATCCCGTAACCTCGGACCTGACCGAGGAATTTGCCCAAACCTATTTTGAGCTGCGACAGCACAAGGGCGTCGACCTTGCGAAAGCGCAGGCCGCTGTCAAAACACCCGCTATCTATGCGGCCATGCTGGTCCGCAGTGGCCGCGCCAATGGCACGCTTGGCGGTGCTGTTCACACGACCGGAGACATTGTCCGCGCCGCCCTGCAAGTGATTGGCATGGCTCCTGACGCCGGTATGGTTTCCTCTTTCTTTATGATGTACCCGCCGAAAAACTCAGACCCCGGTGCACGCGCGATGATATACTCCGATTGCGCGCTGATCATTGATCCGACCCCGGACGAACTCAGCAAGATCGCCATCGCTTCGGCCGCCTCAGCCCGCACCCTACTGAGGATCGATCCCAAGGTCGCGATGCTCAGCTTTTCAACCAAAGGCAGCGCCCGGCATTCGGATGTTGACAAGGTGATCGCGGCTACAGATACGCTGCGTCGCACCACTCCTGATCTGGAAGTTGATGGAGAGCTGCAATTCGACGCAGCCTATGTTCCGTCGGTTGGAGACCGCAAATCCCCCGGATCATCCGTTGCCGGTCAGGCCAACGTGATGATCTTCCCCAATCTCGATGCGGGCAATATCGCTTATAAAATCACCCAAAGGCTGGGTGGCTACGCAGCGGTTGGCCCTGTCTTGCAAGGGTTGGCCCAACCCGCCAACGACCTGTCGCGCGGCTGTAGCGCCGAGGACGTGACCCAGATGATCGCTGTGACCGCATTGCAAGCAATTGAAATCTAGAACCCAAATCAGGCATCGACCTCAGAACGATGTTCTCAAATCGACGGGAAAATGACAATGTTCTCCCGAAGTAACAGGTAGGACCCGCCAATGACCCATCAGCAGCCGATCCTTGATACATCGCCCAAAGTCTCGGACGAGATACGCAAGACCACGTGTTACATGTGCGCCTGCCGCTGTGGCATCAATGTGCATATGAAGGATGGCAAGGTCGCCTATATCGAAGGCAACCGCGATCATCCGGTGAACAAAGGCGTTCTTTGCGCCAAGGGCAGCGCCGGTATCATGCAGGTCAACGCCCCATCCCGTCTGCGCAAGCCTTTGCGGCGGGTTGGCCCACGCGGATCCGGTGAATTCCGCGAAATCGAATGGGATGAGGCGATCAGCACCGCCGTTGGCTGGCTAAATGAATTGCACGAAACTGCGCCACAAAAGCTGGCCTTCTTCACGGGCCGCGATCAAAGCCAAAGCTTCACCAGCTTCTGGGCGCAGAACTTCGGCACCCCAAACTATGCGGCCCATGGCGGGTTCTGTTCCGTCAATATGGCGGCGGGCGGCATCTACACGATGGGTGGCGCGTTTTGGGAGTTCGGCCAGCCCGATTGGGATCACACAAAGCTGTTCATGCTGTTCGGCGTGGCCGAGGACCATGACAGCAACCCGATCAAGATGGGCATCGGCAAGATCAAGGCGCGCGGCGCGCGGGTGATCGGGGTGAACCCGATCCGCTCGGGCTATAACGCCGTGGCTGACGACTGGGTCGGGATTACGCCCGGCACCGATGGCCTGTTCATTCTGTCGCTAATTCACGTGTTGATGAAAGCAGGTAAGATCGACCTCGACTACCTCAGCCGCTACACCAACGCGCCGGTATTGGTGAACGCCTCTGAGGGGCCGGAAAAGGGCCTCTTCCTGCGCGACATCGACGGCAAACCGCTGGTTATCGACCGCGTTACCGGAGAGCCCACAGCGTTCGACAAACCCGGCGTCCGGCCCGACCTGTCGGCCACCTATGACAAAGACGGCATCACCCACCGTCCGGTCTTCCATCTGATGGCCGAGAAATACCTCAGCGACGACCATGCCCCCGAAAACGTGGCCGACCGCTGTGGCATCCCTGCCCAACGCATCCGCGCCATTGCCGCAGAAATTGCCCGCGTCGCCTTTGATGAGGCCATCGAGCTGGATCATGAATGGACCGACTTCCGAGGCGAAACCCATTCCAAGATGACGGGTCGCCCGGTCAGCTTCCACGCCATGCGCGGGATTTCCGCCCATGCCAACGGGTTCCAGACCTGTCGCGCCCTGCATGTGCTGCAAATTCTGCTGGGCACGGTCGAGGTACCTGGCGGCTTTCGTTTCAAACCGCCCTACCCCAAACCAGTCGAGGCGCATCCAACCCCGCATGGCGACCGTCGCCCGGGCCGCCCGCTGGAGGGCCCGCATCTGGGCTTCCCGCGTGGCCCCGAAGACCTACTGCTTGACGCGTGTGGCACCCCACAACGCATCGACAAGGCCTTCACCTGGGAAAATCCGATGTCGGCACACGGGCTGATGCATATGGTTATCTCAAACGCCGCTGCGGGTGATCCCTACAAGATCGACACGCTGTTTATGTACATGGCGAACATGTCGTGGAACTCCTCCATGAACACCAAAGGTGTGATGGAGATGCTGACGGCCAAGACAGAAGACGGCAAATATGTCATCCCCAACATCATCTATTCGGATGCCTATTCCTCGGAAATGGTAGCCTATGCCGACCTGATCCTGCCTGATACGACCTATCTGGAACGGCACGACTGTATCAGCCTGCTGGATCGTCCAATCTGCGAGGCTGACGCCGCCGCAGATGCGATCCGCTGGCCCGTGATCGAACCTGATCGCGATGTGCGTGGCTTCCAATCGGTTCTGATCGAACTGGCCAACCGGATGAGCCTGCCGGGCTTCACCAATGAAGACGGCACGCCCAAGTGGAAAGACTACGCGGACTACATCGTCAATCACCAACGCAAGCCGGGCATCGGCCCATTGGCGGGGTTCCGGGGTGAAAATGGCGATAAAGAAGGGCGCGGAGAGGTCAATCCAGACCAGCTGAACCGCTATATCGAAAACGGTGGTTTCTACGTGGCCCACATCCCCGAAGGCGCCGACTACTACAAACCATGGAATGTAGCCTATCAGGACTGGGCGGTGGGCATGGGTATTTATGACAGCCCACAACCCTACCTGTTCCAGCTCTATTCCGAACCTATGCGCAAATTCCAACTGGCCGCTGAAGGGCACGGAGATCGCCAGCCGCCGGACCATCTGCGCGAGCGGATCAAAGACAAGATGGACCCGCTACCGATCTGGTATGAAACAGACCAACAAGGTAACGAAGGCTTCACCGTCAACGCTCTGACCCAACGCCCAATGGCCATGTATCACAGCTGGGGCACCCAGAACGCGTGGCTGCGGCAGTTGCACGGGCGTAACCCGCTCTACGTCCCAACCAAACTGATGCGCGAACATGGGCTGCAGGATGGCGACTGGGCCAAAGTCAGCTCTCCGCACGGGGAAATCACAGTGCCAGTTATGGAGATGGCCGCGCTCAACGACAACACCGTCTGGACCTGGAACGCCATCGGCAAACGCAAGGGCGCCTGGGCCCTGCAGGACGACGCCCCCGAAGCCACCAAAGGCTTCCTGCTGAACCATCTGATCCACGAACTCCTGCCGCCAAAGGGCGACGGAATGCGATGGGCAAATTCTGATCCAGTGACCGGACAGGCCGCCTGGTTCGACCTGAAGGTCAAAATTGAAAAGGCTAACCCGCCATCAGACGCCGAAAGCCAACCCGAATTCGCCTCGATTCAATCTCCGGTTGGCACTGGCCCAAAGGATATCGCATGGAAGGTTGGAAAATGACCGAATCCATTCTTCATCTGGCCCAAAATATCTCGGGGTCGCCATTGTCGCGCCATTGGTCCGAGAGACAATGGCGACGGGCAGAGCCCCAGCCCACTCTCACCATCAAAGCGGAGGCAAGGCAGTCATGACCCAGCTCCCCCAATCCACGGAACGCAAGATGGGTCTGGTCATCGACCTTGATACCTGTGTGGGCTGCCACGCCTGCGTGATTTCCTGCAAAGGTTGGAACACCGAAAACTACGGCGCCCCTCTTTCGGATCAGGACGCCTATGGCGGCAACCCATCCGGCACCTTCCTGAACCGTGTACATTCTTACGAGGTGCAACCCGAACAGGGCGCGGCTCAACTCATCCATTTCCCCAAATCCTGCCTGCATTGCGAAGACGCCCCCTGCGTCACCGTCTGCCCCACCGGGGCCAGCTACAAGCGGGTCGAGGACGGGATCGTGTTGGTCAATGAAAACGACTGTATCGGCTGCGGGCTCTGCGCATGGTCCTGCCCCTATGGCGCGCGCGAGATGGACATGGCCGAAGGTGTGATGAAGAAATGCACCCTCTGCGTTGATCGCATCTACAACGAAAACCTGCCCGAAGTAGACCGCGTGCCTTCGTGTGTGCGCACCTGCCCGGCCGGTGCCCGCCATTTCGGCGACCTCGGCGATCCGGACAGCGATGTCAGCAAACTGGTGGCCGAGCGGGACGGCATGGACCTGATGCCCGAGATGGGCACCAAACCGGTTAACAAATACCTGCCACCCCGACCCAAGGATCAGATCGAGGAGCAGATCGATATCCTCGCCCCTCTCCTGGCCCCCATCGCGGAAGAGCCCAAGGGGTTCCTCGGCTGGCTCGACAAAACACTGGAGAAGCTCTGATGCATCCGGCCCCTTCCGTCATCATCTTTACCACCTTGTCCGGGCTGGGCTTTGGCCTGCTCGTCTTTCTGGGCCTCGGCCTGCCAGAAGTCACGGGCTGGGTTGCGTTTGTATTCTTTGCGATCGCCTATGCCCTGGCCGTCGGCGGCCTGATGGCGTCGACCTTTCACCTTGGCCACCCGGAACGCGCGATCAAAGCCTTCACGCAATGGCGCTCAAGTTGGCTCAGCCGCGAAGGTTGGTGCGCGGTTATCGCGTTGATCGTCATGGGATTATACGCCATCGGCGCAGTGTTTCTAGGGCAGCATTGGGGTGCACTTGGACTACTGGGCGCGCTATTTTCGCTTGCGACGGTGTTTACGACATCAATGATCTACACGCAGCTCAAGACGATACCGCGCTGGAACTTGAAGCTGACGCCGGCGATGTTCCTCAGCTTCAGCCTGGCCGGGGGAGCACTGCTGGCCGGCCAGACGTCTATCGCCATACCATTGTTGTTGATTGCTGCGTTGGTCCAGATTCTGTACTGGCACCAAGGAGACAGCGCGCTCGCAAACTCTGGAACTGATCTGGGCACCGCAACCGGATTGGGCGCGCGTGGAACCGTGCGCGCGTTTGAGCCGCCGCATACAGGCACTAACTACCTGCTGCGCGAATTCGTCCATGTGGTGGGCCGCAAACATGCGCAAAAACTGCGGATGATCGCGTTTGCGTTGGGCTTTGTCTTGCCGCTTATTCTGCTGGCTCTACCGGTCGGAGGTTTGGCGATAAAGCATCTGTTTGCGCTATTGGCCGTGATCTCACATCTGGCGGGCATTGCCACGTCGCGCTGGTTGTTCTTTGCCCAAGCCGAGCATGTGGTCGGATTGTATTATGGCAAGCGATAGGTAGGGGGCCAGCCCCCTCTTGAGCCCGCGGCTCAATTCACCCCCCGGGATATTTCTGGCCAGATGAAGTCTGGATCCGGGCTGAAATGGAAAAGGCGGCGCTCGGGGATCGAGGCCGCCCTTTTTGCTTGGATTTGTTTAGGCTCAGATCAGACCGGCATGGGCCATGGCCGCATCAATGGCGGCTTTGGTGCTGTCTTCCAAGCTGGTCAGCGGCAGGCGCACCTCAGCGCTGCAGCGGGCCAATTTGCTAAGCGCGTATTTGGCACCCACAAGGCCGGGCTCGATAAAAAGAGCCTCGTGCAAGGGCATCAACCGATCCTGATAGGCCAATGCTGTTGCGTAGTCGCCTGACAATGTCGCCTGTTGGAATTCAGCGCAGAGTTTCGGGGCCACATTGGCCGTGACCGAGATACACCCGATACCGCCATGGGCGTTGAAGCCCAAAGCCGTCGCATCTTCCCCAGACAGTTGGCAAAAGTCGGCACCGCAGCTTGCACGCTGTTGGCTGACCCGCGCCAGATCGCCAGTGGCGTCTTTTACCCCTACAATACGTGGCAGCTTGGCCAGTTCACCCATCGTGGCGGGCGTCATGTCGATGATCGAGCGACCAGGGATGTTGTAGATGATGATCGGAATGTCGGCACAGTCGTGCAACGCGGCAAAATGTTCAAACAGGCCACGCTGAGTCGGCTTGTTGTAGTAGGGCGTCACAACAAGTGCAGCATTCGCGCCGACTTTCTTGGCAAATTGCACAAAGCGCACTGCTTCAACCGTGTTGTTCGAACCCGCACCGGCAATCACCGGCACACGACCTGCGGCGGCCTTGACCACCTCTTCCACAACCGTCTCATGTTCATCATGGCTCAGCGTCGGGCTTTCGCCGGTGGTGCCCACGGGGACCAGCCCGGTAGAGCCGGATTCGATCTGCCATTCGACAAGGTGTTTGAGCGTATCCAAGTCCAACGCGCCGTTTGTGAACGGGGTGACGAGGGCGGGCATAGAGCCTTTGAACATGACACGCTCCTTAAGGTGCAGTTTCCGTGTTTTTTACACCGCGGGCCATCACGATTTAGGCTTTGTGAGTTGATCCCGGCGATGCAAGGTTTATCCTCACAGGCTCTATCCTTGGTTGGTTGGGAAATGCAAGGCATGACACGCGTTCTGGGCCTGATGATGGCCGTGATTCTGTATTCCGCTTTAACGCCACAACCCGCGCAGGCGGATGCTGCTGCCGATTTGCGTGCCGGGTTAAGCGAGATGCGCAAGGGTGACTGGAACGAGGCACTGCGCGTGTCTGGGCAGCGCGGATCGGTTTCGCGCGATATCATCGTGTGGGAATGGCTGCGGCAGGGCTTTGGCAGCTCGGGCGATGTGCTGGTGTTTCTGGATCGCCGTCCGGACTGGCCCGGTCTGGCCTGGCTGCGCCGCAAAAGCGAGCCGTCTTTTACCGGCGCAGACCCCGATCGCGTGCTGAAGTTCTACTCAGATGTGCCGCCGCAAACGGCGGAGGGTGCGTTGAATTACGCCGTCGCCCTGATGGCAAAAGGACAACAGGGTGAGGCACAGGCGGATATCGTCACAGCCTGGCGCACCATGCCCATGGGCACGGGGTTGCAGAAAAATTACGTCGAGAATTTTGGCAAGTTGCTGAAACCCCATCACGCAGCGCGGTTGGACCGGATGTTATGGGATGGCCATCTGGTGAGTGCATCCCAGATGTTACCACTGGTGGGCGCGGATGATCGCAAACTGGCCGAAGCACGGATTGCGTTGCAAAAGCGTCTACCTGGCGTCGATACAAAGGTGGCGGCAGTGCCAAAGTCGGTTGCGGATGCCCCGGGTCTTGCCTTTGACCGTTTCGTCTGGCGCGACAGAAAAGAACTGGACGACAGCGCGGTTGATCTGATGCTGGCCCGATCTACCAGCCCGGAGGCTTTAGGCGAGCCTGACAAGTGGGCCGAAGGACGGCGCAGGTTGGCACGGCTGGAGATGCGGCAAGGCCGACCGGCGCGGGCCTACAAGGTTGCCTCAACCCATCATATGACGCCGGAAATGGGCTATGCCTATGCTGATCTGGAATGGCTGTCAGGTTTTCTGGCCCTACGCAGACTGAACGATCCAGCCACTGCTGTGCGTCATTTCCAGAATTTCTCGGACGCCGTGCAATCCCCGATCTCGAAAGGTCGCGGGGGATATTGGCTGGGCCGCGCTTATGCGGCGCAGGGTGAGGCAGAAAAGGCTTATGAGGCTTACGCCATCGGGGCGGACAATCAGACCTCGTTCTACGGGTTGCTGGCGGCTGAACAGATCGGACGCCCGTTTGATCCTGAATTGGCCACACCCCGCCGTGCGCCGCATTGGCGGCAGGCGGATTTCACCAATTCCAGTGTTCTGGAAGCCGGGCTGCTGCTGTTGAAAGCAGGCGAGGATAATCTGTCCGAGCGGTTTCTGACGCACCTGGTCGAAGGCCTTGATCCGGTTCAGGCCGCTCAGTTGGGCGATCTGGCGATCGAGCTGAACGAACCCCATCTGGCGGTCATGATTGCCAAACGGGCAGCCACCACCGGTACAGTCCTACCGGCGGCCTACTACCCCGTGCACCCTGTGGCCGATATGGGCCTGCCGATGGCCAAGGAAATGACACTAGCCATCGCACGACGCGAAAGCGAGTTTGATCCGGTCGTCATCAGCGGTGCAGGCGCGCGCGGTCTGATGCAAGTAATGCCAGCCACCGCGAAACTGGTGGCGCAGGAGCTAGGTATCCTCAGCGGGCATCAGACCGGACGCTTGACCTCGGACTGGCAGTATAACGCGAAACTCGGGGCCAATTACCTGTCGGGGCTGGCGGCTGATTTCAACGGCAATGTGGTCATGATGGCGGCAGGGTACAATGCCGGACCTCGGCGGCCTATTTCCTGGATGGAACGCTATGGCGACCCGCGCCGGGGCCAGGTGGATGTGGTCGATTGGATCGAGACCATCCCCTTTAGCGAAACCCGCAACTATGTGATGCGCGTGGCAGAAAGCCTTCCGGTTTATCGGGCTCGCCTGGGTCAACCTGCCCTGCCAATCCCCTTTTCGCAGGAGTTGAAGGGCTCAACCCTGGCTGCGTTCGCGCCATAGTGTGAACAGGCCCGCGGCCACAACAACCGCCGCCCCGACAACCACTTCGGGGCGCAACACTTCACCAAAGATTGAAATACCCAGGATTGCGCTCCAGACGAGGTGGAAATAGGCAAAGGGTTGAACGGCGCTGGCCTCGGCCATCTCATAGCACTTGATCAGCAACCAGTGCCCAAGCGCCCCGCTGACGCACAACACCGCCATCCAGCCCCAATCGCCTTGGGCCATGGGTTCCCAGAACCACATGCCAACAAGCGTCATGGCGACCGCACCGGACACGCCGGTCCAGAAAAAGCTGGTGGCCGTGCTGTCCTGACGCGCGGCATAGCGGGTCAACAAGCCGTACAAAGCAAACATCAAGGCTGAAATCAGCGGAATGATAGCCCAAGGGTTAAAGACCCCAACCCCCGGCTGCAGGATGATCAGAACGCCAACGCAGCCGACACCAATCGCCGTCCACCTACGCCATCCGACCCGTTCGCCCAGCACCGGGCCGCTGAGCGCCGCAACAAGCAGTGGATAGCAGATGAAAACAGCCATGCTGTCGATCAGACCCAGAATGGTAAAGCTGAAAACGGCGACGCAGATTTCAGCCGCCAGCAAGACGCCCCGAAAGATTTGCAATCCGAGTTGGTTGGTTCGGGTCGTTGTATTCAACCCGCCAGGCGCGCGCGCAGCCAGGGCGATCACGAAGGCAGCGAAGAACCAATAGCGGATCATCACGACCATGTAAGTGTTATAGGACTCGGCCAAATGGCGAGAGATTCCGTCCTGCAAGGCAAAGACGATTGTCGCGCCAATCATCAACGCAACGCCCGCGCGCGTATTGTTCTGCTGGGTCATGCTTTGACCGCCCGTGTCATATGGCGTTTGCGGCCATAGCCGGGGGTTCTGGTCACTTGGAAACCCGCGTCCTCCAATCCGCGCCGCACGAATCCGGCGGCGGTATAGGTGGCCGCCGAGCCCCCTTGGACCGTATGATCTGCAACCTGCTGCATCAAGTCAGGGCCCCAAAGCTCGGGGTTCTTGGCGGGTGAGAAACCGTCCAAAAACCACGCATCCGCCCGCTCCTGCCAATTCTGTAACGTCTGGCGCGCGTCGCCTTCAATGACGGTTAGTACCAGCGTATCGAGCAGGCAGTCTTTCCCTGTCCATTTCTCCAGAAATCGATCCGCCCATAGCGCCAGTTCAGGGAATGCAGTCAAAGCCCGCCGCATATCCGCTGTGTCCATTGGAAAAGCTTCGAAGCTAGTAAAGTGCAGCGGGGTCGTTTGACCCGCCTGTTCCCAGGCAGACCACGTGGTGAGCATATTCAGCCCAGTGCCAAACCCCAGCTCAGCAATGTGAAAACCCGGCACAAACCGCGCAGGCAGCTCGTTGCCCGCAAGGAAAACATGCCGCGTCTCCTCGACCCCGTTTTGCAACGAGTAGTATGGGTCGTCGAAACGATCCGAGACGGGTATCTGATCCTCGGTCCACGTGACCTCGGCGCGCTGGTTTGCCATCGGGGAATCCTGTAGCTAAACGGCGCGACACTGAACAAGGAAAAGGAGTTTGGCAATGGTCGATGTGACCGTCCGAGGAGCCGGGATTTTCGGCCTGTCCATCGCCTGGACCTGCGCGCAGCGCGGCGCGAAGGTGCGCATCGTCGATCCCTTTGGTCCGGGTGCGGGCTCCAGCGGCGGTCTGGTCGGTGCCTTGGCCCCGCATGTGCCTGAAAACTGGAACGCCAAGAAGGCCTTTCAGTTCGACAGCCTGATCATGGCCGAACCGTTCTGGACGCAAGTTGAGACTATCGGCGGTGTCTCTGCCGGGTATGGGCGTTTGGGGCGCATTCAGCCGATTGCCGACCCGCACAGCCTTGATCTGGCGCGCGCGCGCGAACTCACGGCACAAGAGCTGTGGCAGGGCCGTGCTGCGTGGCAGGTCATAGAGATCGCCGAGGCCGGATCATGGTGCCCGCCCAGCCCGACCGGCTATGTCATTCATGACACGCTAACCGCCCGGATGCACCCACGCCGCGCTTGCGCTGCACTAGTCGCGGCTTTGGCGGTCATGGGGGTAAAGGTGGTCACTGATGCACCCGATGCAGGTCGAGTTGTGCACGCCACCGGGGTCGCTGGCCTGCAAGAACTGAGCGAAGTCTTTGGCAAAACAATCGGCAACGGTGTGAAAGGCCAGGCGGCGCTGCTGCGGTTTGATGCGGGCTCGGTACCGCAGCTGTTTGCAGATGCGATCCATATCGTTCCCCATGCCGACGGGACGCTGGCCATCGGCTCGACCTCGGAACGTGACTATGACGATCCCGCCAATACTGACAGCGCGCTGGACGATGTGATCGAGCGCGCCATGCAGGCGGTTCCGCTGCTTCACGGCGCCGAAGTGATCGAGCGTTGGGCCGGTGTCCGCCCTCGCAGCAAAAGCCGCGCGCCGATGCTGGGCGCACACCCGTTACACAAGGGGCAGTTCATCGCCAATGGCGGATTTAAGATCGGTTTCGGCATGGCCCCGAAAATCGCCGAGGTCATGGCCGATCTGATACTGGACGAGCGCGATACAATCCCGGATGACTTCCGGCCCGAAGCCTCGCTTTGACCCGGATCTAAACGCTCAGGTTCCGCAGCTTCTGCATCAGGGTCCCCAGCATGTTTTCATAGCGCGCGCTGGTCAACCTGCCCTGATCGTCAAATTCGTTCGAACTGTCGGCCAGATGGATTTCCGGTCCCTGTAAAATCAGCGGCTGGAACGGCACCATGTAAGCCCGCAGGATCATCTGAGCCCGCTCTCCACCTGCGCGACCCGCAGCGGCTGACATGACGGCAACCGGCTTATCGGCCCATGGGTTGCCCTCGGTACGGCTGACCCAGTCCAGTGCATTTTTTAAAACCCCAGAGGGGCCCTTGTTGTATTCCGGGGTCGAGATGATCACCGCATCGGCTTGCTCAATCTGCCCGCGAAGCGTTTGAACGACAGCAGGGATACCTTCGCCTTCCTCCAAATCCCCATCATAGAGGGGCAGATTCAGGTCAGCCTCAACAAACTGAGCAGGATCAAACAGCCGCGCGGCTTCACGCAGCAATTTACGGTTGGTTGCGCTTTGGCGCAGGGACCCGGACAGGCCCAGCAGGATCGGTTTGGACATCAGGGGAAACTCCGTTTCGTTGTTTCCCCATAGTTAAACCGGCACAGGCCCGATCCAAACCCTGTTTTATGCACAGGCCCTGCGCGATCAGGTGTTACCGCTGGGGACGATCACTATCTCAACACGGCGGTTCTGTGCCTTACCCGCTGGTGTCAGGTTCGACGCAATCGGATTGTTTTCGCCCTGCCCGATGGTTGTGATGCGGTTGTAGCCCACGCCATTGGCCTGAAGAATATCCGCCACCGCATTCGCGCGACGGACCGAGAGGCCCTGATTGTAGGCGGCATCGCCGTCGCTGTCGGTATGGCCAATGATCTGGACGTTCGAGTTCGGGTAGTTCACCAGGTTCTGTCCAACCTTAACCAGGTCCGAGCGCAGGGCCGGGCGCACGGTGGCGCTGTCCGTATCGAACGTGATGTCGTTCGGCACAGTGACAATCAGGCGATCCCCGGTATTCACGATGCTGATGCCATCGTTGGCTAGCTGCTGGCGCAGTTCAGCTGCCTGGCGGTCAAGCTGATTGCCGATCAGACCGCCACCTGCCGCACCGATTGCGCCGCCCGCCAAAGCACCCAACAGCGGGTCGGAATCGTTAGAAATGGCCCCAACACCCGCCCCAATCAAGCCGCCAATAAGCGCGCCTTGTTTGGCGTTTTGGTTCGGATCGCTGGGTACATTCAGCGTGCCCGGATCGGTACATGCTGCGAGTGCCAGGGCCGAACCCAGCCCGGTCGCCACGAAAAACTTGGAAATCGTCATGATATCACCTTCTGCTCCGGCCCCCGGTTTGTTCGGGTTTGCCTTGTTCAGCGCATTATATCATGGGGACTACCTACAGGCTCAAGCAACAATGCGGTGAAGTCGGCGAATACCTGCCCAAACCCACCGATCAGGCGGTTTCGACATGGCTGTCCCAACGGGTCTGTTCCTGCCAGAGAGTGCGCAGGGATTCGCCTTGCCCGCAAAAGCTCTCGTCTATGCTTTCGCTGGCCCAGATACGGTCCGTCCGGAAATGACGAAACCCGCTGCGCAGCTCACACCAGGCGGCCAGCATCGTGCATTCGATATGATAGATCAGGGCCACGGGGCGGACGACACGAATTGTACGTTCCTCTGCCCCATTCACATAAGTAATGCGGATTTTCTGTTCGCTGCGAATGGCCTCTCGATAGCTGGCAACAGGCACGCAGCCTTTGGCCGGATCATCAGGCGGCGTTCCCCAGGTCGAGACCCGCAGCCAGCGTCTGGGCGTGTCGTGCAGCGCGTCGATCTTGCGGCAGATACGGCGGGCAGCTTCCTGCAGTTCGCTGTCGCCGGTGCGCGCCAAAAGCGACAGCCCTACCCAAAGGGCCTCAACCTCCTCCGCATCGAAATTCAGCGGCGGCAGATCATACCCGCGGCGCATCAGATACCCGATCCCCGCCTCGCCTTCGATGGGGGTGCGCTGCGCCTGCAGTGCCGCGATGTCCCGGTAAACCGTGCGCGCCGATACTTCGAGCTTGGCCGCCAATGCCTCAGCCGTCACCGGCGCGTCGGCAGCACGCAATATCTGGATGATTTCGAACAATCGGGTCGAACGGCGCATGTTTTTCTCCCTCAACGCTACTGACACATTAGCACGCCCCACTGACAAGGGGGTGTCAGGAGTGATGGGCGAAGCTGGAACAGTCCCGAATAAGGAGTGATGGCATGCCCTATCTCGACAACCACGTCATGATGACCCTGAAACTTGGCCGCTGGTCGGAGGACCACACGCTGCGCGCCTATGAGATTGAACGCGAACTTGCGCAGGTAAGACAGCCTTGCCAAGCCAACACAAAAAAACGCGCGCGCCGCTTTTCGCTTGGCAATCTGAAGACGTTGTGGACCAGCATCGCGTGAATTCAGAAATCCGCCGGCGCCCTGAATTTCATGGAAAGCCCGCCTTCGGGGTTTTTCAGACGCAGTTCCTCGGAATGCAACATCAGGCGCGGGAAATCGCGCGCAGGGCCTTCGGCATAAAACGGGTCACCCAAAATCGGGTGACCCAGCGCCAGCATATGAACTCGCAGCTGGTGTGACCGCCCGGTCTTGGGAAACAGGCGCATACGGGTACTCTCACCCTCGTGTTTAACGACGCGCCAGTCGGTCAACGCCGGTTTGCCGGTTTCATGACATACCATCTGACGCGGGCGGTTGGGCCAGTCGACGATCAGAGGCAGATCAACGGTTCCGGTCTTGTCTTTGACCCGACCCCAAACGCGCGCAACATAAGTTTTTCGCGTCTGACGTTTTTCGAACTGCATGCTCAGATGCCGTTGCGCATGAGGGGTCTGGGCGAACACCATGACGCCCGAGGTGTCACGATCCAGCCGATGTACCAACAAGGCCTGCGGAAACGCAGCCTGCACACGGGTCAACAAACAATCTGCCAGATGCTCACCCTTGCCCGGAACAGACAGCAACCCCGAAGGTTTGTTGACCACGATCAGCTGCGCATCTTCATGCAGCACATCCAGCGGTGTGTTCGGAGGATCATAGGCTTCGGTCATGCGCGCCTGCCTAACGCAGGGCGCACCCTACCGCAACGTCGTCCTTGCGCGCCACACGGTGTTCGTGAACCCTTGGACCGAGCAAGGGAGAGAGGCCATGCATCCAACAATCGAACACATGCAACAGGTTGTCGCCAAAGGGGATGAGGCGCAGATCCGCCCACTGTTGGCCGAAGACGTCCGTTTCTTGCCCCCGACCTATTTCAGCACATGGACAGGACGAGAGCCCGTTGCGGCTGTCCTGGGCCATGTGGGGCAGGTGTTTTCCGACTTTCGGTATCGACGGATCATGGGCAGCGGCTGCGATTGGGCATTGGAATTTCAATGCAAGGTCGGTGATCTGGACGCGGTTGGCGTGGATCTGATCACGCTCAACAACGTCGGCCTGATACAGGAATTCGAGGTCGTCATGCGCCCTTACAAAACTATCGGGGCCCTGCGCGAGGCGATGATGGCCCGCGTCACACGCGATCCGCGCTTTCTGGACTTCAAATCCGCACTCAGCTGATCATGCCAATCTCAATTGCCGCCGATCAGATTGTCCGCTTACCATTGGCGCCGGTTCTTGCGTTGCAGGGCCTTTCGGTGCGCCGCAGCGCTCAACTGCTGCCGGAACCCGCTGGCCCACGCCACGGGCAAATCGGTCGCGGGCCCCGGCTCCGCCTGTTGATCACGGGTGACAGTTCTGCCGCAGGGGTCGGCGCAGGCAGGCAAGATCAGGCCCTTTCCGGCCATTTGCTGCGTCACCTGTCGAAACATCACGCGGTCGAATGGCGGCTAGAGGCCACCACCGGGCATACAACTCAAGACACGCTCAACAGGCTATCGCAGCTAGGCGGCACATATGACGCTGTTGTCACTGCGCTGGGGGTGAATGATGTGACCCGTGGCGTCACTCTCAAACGTTTCGTTGAGCGCCAGACCCAATTGGCGACCCTGCTGACGCAGATGTTTGGCGCACGTCGGGTCGTGGTTACAGCCGTCCCCCAAATGAACCGGTTTCCTGCTCTGCCCCAGCCTCTGGCATGGGTTCTGGGCCAGCAATCCGCACGGCTGGACCAGGGTTTGCAACGAGTGACAGCAGTGCATCCCGAACTCAGACATCTGAAACTGGACTTACCTGACGACCCTGCCCTGGTCGCGCCAGACGGCTACCATCCCAGCCCCAAGACCTATGCGATCTGGGCTGAAAGAGCTGTGAAACTTTTGCTTCAAACCTGACGTCGCGCCTGTCGGATCATCGGAATCGAATAGACAATCAGTGCCGCCCAGATCAACGGAAACGCAATCATCCGGCCACGATCAATCTGCTCTCCGAACAAAGTGATCGCAGTGATGAAAATCATTGTGGGCGCGATGTATTGCAGAATACCCATCGTCGACAACCGCACCAGCTTGGCCCCGTTGGCATAAACCAACAAGGGCACAGCGGTTACAATACCTGCGCAAGACAAGAGCAAAGTGTCGGACGCAACCATTCCGAAATGACCCGCGCCTTGCACGCCCAGCAATGTCACATAAACCAACGCCGGGATCAGCAGGATGAGCACTTCTAGCAGAAATCCCTGATTGGGACCAATGGGCAGAGAGCGTTTGAAAAAGGCGTAAAAACCCCAGCTGACCATCAAGCCCAATGCGGCCCAAGGCAGCCGACCGGCCTCGAACACCAAAACCAGAACACCCAGCGCGGCCAGACCAACCGCCACAAGCTGCGTTCGGTTCAGCGGCTCGCGCAGCAATATCGCGCCCAGCGCGATGCTGAACAAAGGATTGATGTAATACCCTAGCGCAGCATCCAGCGCATGTCCGGTTGAAATCGCCCAAACATAAATCGCCCAGTTCACTGAAATCAGCGCAGCCGTGACCGCCGCCATCCCCAGCATCTTAGGATTACCAAGGGCTGCTTTCAGATCCCCCGTGCGCCCCAGAAGGATCAACAACAGACCCGCAACCGGCACTGACCAGATCACACGATGTGCAACCACTTCGACCGGACCAATATGATCCATCGCTTTCATATAAAGCGGCAAGAAACCCCAAAGAACATAAGCCGTAACCGCAAGCACCAACCCCTTTGGGGTATCCGCGTTCTGAAGTGAAGAGGGTGTGTCTGACACGGCAGATCTCCGGTTGGTACCGGACCGGTGTACGGCAGGTACTTAGGGATTGAAAACTCCGAAATCAGTGAAGCCTAACATAACGAATAGTGATGGGTCGATGTCTGAGCGCGTACACAATTCAATTTGAATACAGCGAGGCTCCGCCTCGCGCTCCGAGATATTTTTAGCCAGATGAAGTCAGGATCCCAAGCTTCATCTGGCCCGAAGTATCCCGGGGGAGGTGCCCGCAGGGAGCCGGGGGCAGAGCCCCCTGACCCATCTCAGACTTTGACGCGTTCGGATTTGGGGTCATACATTGGCTTCAAAGACGCTTCGGCTTTGACCTTCACGCCACAGACATCGATCTCGTAAGTCGAAGCCAGGACATCGGCTGCTTTCTCACCTTCACAGGGAACATAGCCCATGCCGATAGCGCCGCCCAGCGTGTGGCCGTAGTTGCCCGAACTCAGATAGCCGACATATTCGCCATCCCGCACGATCGGTTCGTTATGAAACAGGAGCGGTTCGGGATCGGCCAGTCTGAACTGTACCAGACGGCTTTGGGGTCCATTTTCCTTACGTGTGATCACGGCCTCGCGGCCAATGAAATCGCAGCCCTTGTCTACCTTGACGGCAAAGCCTAGCCCCGCATCTACCACATGATCTTCGCAAGTGATGTCGTGGCCAAAATGGCGGAAACCTTTTTCAATCCGGCAGCTGTCCATCATATGCATACCGCACAGCTTCAGCCCCATATCCTGACCGGCTTCATGCAGCGTTTCGAACACATGGCCGGCCATATCTGAGGAGACATAAACCTCCCAGCCAAGTTCACCCACATAGGTTACGCGATGCGCGCGGGCCAGGCCCAGGCCGATCTCGATGTTCTGCGCGGTACCAAACGGATTGGTCGCGTTCGAGAAATCAGCCGGAGAGACCTTTTCCAGGAGCGCGCGCGCATTCGGGCCCATCACGGCCAATACGCCCTCGCCCGCAGTGACATCGGTGATGACCACGTTGAAACCACCCGCGTGGCGCTGCATCCAGCTTTGATCAGCAAGCCGCGTCGCCGCCGGGGTGACCACCAGGTAGGAGGTTTCGGTCAGGCGGGTCACAGTGACATCCGCTTCGATCCCGCCAGTGCGGTTCAGGAACTGCGTATAGACGATCTTGCCATTGGGCACCGAGTAGTCACCGCCACCGATATAGTTCATGAACTTCTCGGCATCCGGCCCCTCGACCCGGATTTTGCCGAAGGAGGACATGTCGTACATACCCACATTCTCGCGCACAGCACGGTGCTCAGCTGCAGAGTTTTCGAACCAGTTTTGACGTTTCCAGCTATATTGGTACTCGCGTTCCTGCCCGTCATTGGCAAACCAGTTGGCGCGTTCCCAACCCGCCAATTCGCCGAAAACGGCCCCTTGTTCCTTCAGGTGATGATGGAACGGCGTCCGGCGCACGCCGCGCGCGGTCGCCTTTTGACGATAGGGGTAGTGGTCGGCGTAAAGCAGGCCCAATGTCTCTTTCGAACGCTCGAACAGGTACTTTTTGTTGCCCTGAAACGGCTGCATCCGGCTGATATCCACGTCACCCAGATCGAACGGCTTTTCACCACTGTCCATCCATTCGGCCAACGCCATGCCCGCACCACCGGCGGATTGGATACCGATCGAGTTGAAACCGGCGGCAACCCAGACATTGTCCATCTCGGGCGCGAGACCCAGATGATAAGCGTCATCGGGCGTAAAGCTTTCCGGCCCGTTAAAGAAGGTATGTATGCCCGCTTCGGCCAACATCGGCATGCGTTCACAGGCCGCTTCGAGGATCGGTTCAAAGTGATCGAAATCCTCAGGCAGTTGGTCGAACTCAAAGCTGTCTGGAATGCCGCCCATGGCCCAGGGTTTGGCGTTGGGTTCAAACGCACCCAGCATCATCTTGCCCGCATCTTCCTTGTAATACGCGCATTCATCCGGCACGCGCAAAACCGGCAGCGGGGTCAGACCTTCGATGGGTTCCGAGACGATGTAGAAATGCTCGCACGCGTGCAGCGGGACGTTCACACCTGCCATCCGGCCAACTTCGTGGCCCCACATACCCGCGCAGTTCACCACCATATCACATTCGATATGGCCCGAGGCGCCGCCATCATCGGCAACCCAGTCCACACCGGTGACCGTGCGGCCTTGCTTGACGATATCAGTGACCTTCACCCGTTCTTTGACGACGCCGCCCCGCTGCCGCGCGCCCTTGGCCAATGCCAGGGCGATATTCGCAGGATCGCCCTGCCCGTCGAGCGGCAGGTAAACCGCACCTTTGACACCGTCGAGGTTCAGGTGCGGATACATCTCATTTACCCGTTCGTTCGAAACTTCTTCGACCTCGACACCAAAGGCGCGGGCCATGGCGGCCTGGCGGTATATCTCTTCTTTACGTTCGTCGGTCAGCGCGACGGTGATTGACCCGACGCGCTTGAACCCGGTGGCGACGCCGGTTTCCTCTTCCAGCGCGCCGTAAAGCTCTTGGCTGTATTTCGCCAATTTGGTCATGTTTGCCGTCGCGCGCAGCTGCGCGATCAGGCCCGCCGCATGCCATGTGGTACCGCTGGTCAACTGCTTGCGCTCAAGCAGGACAACGTCTTTCCAGCCCTTCTTGGTCAGGTGATAGGCAACCGAGCATCCGATGACGCCGCCGCCGATGATGACCACTCGGGCTTTGCTGGGCAGATCAACCATTGTGCAGACTCCGCTTTGTCAGGTTTTTACCTGCATCGCACGGAAGATCGACAGAAAACCTATCAAAAACGTCAGCACATCTACAAAAATCACCTATGCGCGATTTGCCTCTTCTGGCGCCGCATCGCGAAAGGCGTGACCCCAAAGAAGCTTCGATAGACCGACGAAAACCCGTTTGGGAATCCACAGGCAAGACCGATCTCGCGCACGCTCATGGTTGTGTTCAGCAGCAGGTTGTTGGCTTTGGCCAGCCGCATTTCGCGATAAAACCCATTGGGTGTGGTTCCGAAGAAGGCTTTGAATTTCCGTTCCAGCGACCGGTTCGATAAGCCCAGCAGGTCTACGATCTCATGAATGGGCAGCGGTTCTTCGATGTTTGCCTGCATCAGCTTGATACATTGATCCAGTTTCAGGTCTCCGGTCGCTGTGGTCTTGGCCCCGGAAAATGGCTGTAAGGACGAAAAATCGCGGATGTTTTCGTGCAGCATGATATCCGCGACCGTCATTTTCACCGCGCCTGAGATGTGGCGCCCGATCACCGCCAGGGCGATATCTGTCGTCGCTCCCATCCCGGCGCAGGTGACCACCGCGCCACGTTCGGTTGCGATTGACAGTTTAGCCTCAAAACCTGCACCACGTTCACGCAGGAAAGATGCGTTTTCCCAGTGGGTTGCCAAATCGGCTGTTCCCTGTTCGTCAATGTAGCGGCTGGCCGCTTCGGCCAGCAGAAACACCTGCGCGCCGCGATAGGTGTAGTCCGAGACGACACGGCCCAGTGACAGGTCGGGTTGATACGGGTCCGTATTCCCGATGACAAAAAGATAGGCCGCTGTCGGGTTGGGCAAAACGGCTTTGGTCTCAACGGTCGCGTCGCTGCTGCTGGCAATCGGCCCTCCGCGCAGGGATCGGTAGCCAAAGGAAAACCGGGGCGACGGGCAGACCCGGTTTGCAATACGCAGCACATCGACCAAAGACGCCAGTTCCAACAACACATAGCCCGGCGCGACCAGTATGTCGAAATGGACAAGATCAGGGTCTGGTTCGGCGGAGGCTGAAACGGGTGTCTCTGTCATTCAGCCCTGCACATTTCTCAGACGATCTGATGACCGGCAGCCTTAAGCCGATGAGCCAAAGCCTCGATGTGATCTGGGCCGATCTCACAGCATCCGCCAACAATCGTCGCGCCTTGATTGACCCAGGCCATGGCATGATCGGCATAGGCTTCGGGCCCCAGATCATGGCGCTGTTCCAGCGCATCAACCGTCGGGGCATCTTTCAGGAACCCATCTGTGATATGGGTGAAACCATTGGCATAGGCCCCAAAGGGCAGACCCATGCCGGACAAAACATCCAACGCCGCCGGGATTGCCTCGGGCGGCGAGCAGTTGATCAGAACGGCGTCGGGGTGATGTTCGGCGACCAAGGGGGCGATATCCTGCAAAGGCTCACCCGAGCGCAGGCGTGTTCCGTCCTCATCCATCACCGACACGGCCAACCAGACAGGTTTCCCGCAGTTGGCCGTCCCGCGCAGGGCTCCTTCGGCCTCAAGAACCGAGGACACGGTTTCATGCAGGAACATATCGACATCATCCGCCATCAACGCGACCAGCTCACCAAACTTTTGCGCCGCGTCGTCCGGGTCGGGCATCAGGTCGGGTCGGTATGACGCCAACAAAGGCCCCAGTGATCCGGCAACCCGCCCTGTTCCATCCGGCCGCGCGGCCTTGGCCTGTGTCACAGCGGTTTGAACCAGCGGCGTCAGCTGATCTTCGATCCCTTCACGCATCAGGCGCGAGCGGTGAACGGCATAGGTGTTGGTCGTGGCAACGGTTGCGCCGCGGGCGAAGTATTCGGCATGTACCTCACGTACCAGTTCGGGATGATCAATCATCACCCGCGTCGACCACAATGGCGTCGGGCGCTTGCCGCTGCGTTTCACCAGCTCTTGCCCGATTGAGCCATCCAACAAAGTAATCTTCGCCATACCAAACCTTCCTTACGGGATCAGCACCAGTTTCCCCGGCAGCGCTTTGGACTGAAAAGCCTCTTGCGCCTGAGTGATATCCCTTAAGGGGTATGTACGGGAAATCAATGGCTTGATGCGACCAGCATTCATAAGTTCGACCAGGCGGCCAAAGACCTCGGGCGCTTGATGCGTGCAGCCGTGGATGGTGATGTCGCGCAGATAGATATCGCGCAGGTCTGCCTGTACCATCGGGCCCGCGATTGCACCGGATACGGCGTAGTGACCGCCGGGTTTCAGCGCAAGGATCAGATTTGCCCATGCCGGGCCACCAACCACGTCGATAACAACATCGAACATATCGGCAGGCAGAGGCGCATCGCGGTCAAAGGTCCCGACCGCGCCCTGAGATTTCACCACCTCGGCTTTTGCCTCCCCGGTCACGCCCCAGACCTGTGCGCCATGCAGGCGTGCCAGTTGCACAGCGGCCAGACCTACGCCACCCGATGCGCCAGTTATCAGGACCTTGTGACCAGCGGTGACACCCGCGCGGGTCAGTAGATTCTCGGCGGTCCCGTATGCGCAAGGGATGGCCGCAATCTCGATATCTGACAGGGGCGAAGCGGAGACGTCATAAAGATCATCCGCCTCAACCAGACAATATTGCGCAAAGGCCCCATCGATCTCGGACCCCAGCGCGATGAACCCGTGCGGATGACCGGGACGCGGACGTGGCAGGTTGATCGGGCAGGTCACGCGCTGACCCGGCTTGAACCCCACCTCAGAGCCGACAGCTTCGACGATGCCACACAAATCACCCCCTTGAATCCGAGGAAATTGTAATGCACCGCCCCAGCCCCCGGCCTCGACATCCTGATCGACGTCATCTGTGGCCCCGGTTACATCCGACGAATACCAGCCGACCCGTGTATTGATATCCGTGTTATTGACCCCGGCAGCTGCAACGCGCACCAGAACCTGCCCGGGGCGGGGCATTGGCACGGCAATATCTTCACGCCATTCCAGCGCCTCGGGCCCACCATGGTGGGTCAGATAAACGCCGGACATTGTGGTTGGGATAGTCATAGGGGACGCCGTTCAACCTGCATCATCGGGATGGGGCGGAACAGGGCCCATCGGTACAATATCATAGCGGGAATTAAGCGCAGCCATCTTTGCCTCATCAGCAAAGTCAGCCTCACTCATATTCGCCAGCTCAGCCAGGAAATCGTCAAAACCCGAAGGCTGAAAGATCATCAGCATCTTTGCGGGTGCATTGCCCGCTGTTCGGCACGCGTGCGGCACACCCGGGGGCACGTGCATCGTGGTCCCTGCCCTGCAGCGATGCCAATCGCCATCGATGTAAAAATCAACCTCACCATCCAGAAAATAGAATGTTTCGGCGTGGGTTTCGTGTCGATGAAGGCCAAGCACAAAGCTGGCCTTCAGATTGTCCTCCATAAGAGTATAAGCGCCATTCGTATCCCGACCGGACACTTTCACAAACGTATGGTCGTTTTCCCAGTCATAGTTGGGGCCGTCACCAGGCCCCAGAACTGAATAGCGTTTGCCCATTTTGGGTCTCCTTCTTAACGATCAGGCGCGCAGCCGCTCGTTCGCCGGATCCCAGAGCGGTTGGTCCTCTTCTACCACAGCGCGGTATTTCTGACCGTAGATTTCCACCTGAAGCTCGGTTCCAGGGTTCGCGGCGTCGGTCTTAACCATGCCCAGCGCGATGGACTTTCCGACGCGGTAGCCCCATGCGCCCGAGGTCGTCTCACCCACGATCTGATCACCTTGCCAGATGCAGGACATGTAAGGCGCATCGCAATCACCGGCTTCAACGGTCAGTGTCACAAAGGATTTCTTCACCCCTTGCTGTTTTTCGTTCAGGATCGCAGCCTTGCCGGGGAAATCCTGCGGCTTGTCCAGCTTCACGAAACGCTCCAGCCCGCCTTCAAGCAGTGAATAGTCGGTGCTCAGATCGCCCTTCCAAGCGCGGTATCCTTTCTCGATGCGCAAGGAGTTCAGGGCGTACATCCCAAACGGCTTGGCCCCGGCGTCAAGGATCGCGTCATAGATGGCTGGCATATCCGCGTTCAGGGCATGGACCTCCCAACCCAACTCTCCTGCGAAGGACACACGGATCAGATGGGCAGGGTGTCCGGCCACCGTGGCGCTTTGATGGGTCAGCCAGCCGCTGGTCAGATCGGCGTCGGTCATCCCCGCCAGTATCTCACGCGACTTGGGCCCTGTGACGATCAGCGTGTCGCGGGTTGTGGTGACGTCTTCAATCGAGACAGTCGAGGGCATCGCGCTGAACAGGATATCCCGGTCATGCCATTGCGCGGTCGCGGCAGTGATCATCACGAACTCATCCTCACCCAGACGGACACAGGACATCTCGGTCAGGATGCGACCGCGTGCATCTGCGATGTAGACCAGGTTAATACGTCCGATCTTGGGCAGACCACCGGTGACAAGGCCGCGCAGCGCCTCAGCAGCTCCCTCGCCCTTGACGATGAAGCGCGAGAAACCCGGCAGGTCCAGCACGCCACAATGGTCGCGCACAGCTTCGCATTCTTCCTTGATCCGCTGTTCCCACGGACCCGAACGACCCCAGGTATGCGTGGCCTCAAGCGAGGTATCGTCGCCCTGTTGCGCGAACCAGTTGGCGCGTTCCCAGCCGTTATAAGCCCCCATGACACCGCCTTGCGCGATGACTTTGTCATGCACTGGCGACAGTTTCTTATCGCGTGCGGCAGGCCATTCGTGATGCGGGAAGTGCATGGCGTATTCGTTGCCATACACCTCCAGCCCCTTCTGGTTACAGTAGTCCTGATCGGTGTAATCGGTGTAACGGCGCGGATCGACGGCCCACATATCCCATTCGGTGGCGCCATCAACGATCCATTCCGCCAGCACCTTGCCGGCCCCGCCACCCTGCGCGATGCCGAAGGTAAAGGTATGCGCCTCAAACGCATTTTTCACACCCGGCATTGGACCGATCAACGGCAGACCGTCCGGCGCGTAGGGGATCGGGCCATTGATAACGCGGCCAACGCCCGAGGTAGCCATCAGCGGCACCCGCTCCATCGCATCGGTGATGATGTCTTCGATCCGGTCCAGATCGTCGTTCCAGAGTTGGAACGAGAAATCCTCAGGCATCGGGTCATCTTCGGTCATCCAGTGGCCCTTACAGTTGGGCTCATACGGGCCGAGGTTGAAGCCGTGCTTCTCCTGCCGCAGGTAGTAGGACACGTCAACATCCCGTAGCAGTGGCAGCTTGCCGCCATTTTCCTTGGACCATTCTTCGATTTCAGGAATCTCATCGGTCAGCAGGTACTGATGGCTCATGACCATTGCTGGAACGGTCCGACCACCAAAAGGTTTGAACCATTCACCCACGCGCTGTGCGTAGTAACCAGCAGCATTCACGACATAGTCACAAGGAATATCGCCCTGATCTGTGTGCACCGTCCAGGTGCCATCGTCGTGTTGGGTCACACCTGTCGCCGGGCAGAAGCGGATGATCTTCTGGCCCATGTCACGAGCACCTTTGGCCAGCGCCTGTGTCAGCTGGGCGGGGTCGATATCGCCATCTGTTGGGTCATACAAAACGCCTTCAAGATCATGCGTTTCCAAGAATGGATAGCGCTCCTTGGCCTCTTCCGGGGTCCACATTTCCATCGGAATGCCCTGATACCGGCCCATCGCCAAGGCGCGTTCGAATTCCTGCATCCGCTCTTTGCTGTGCGCCAGACGGATCGAACCCGACTGGTGATAGTTCATCGGATAGTCGACCTCATCCCCCAGCCGCGCATAAAGCTCGGTCGAATACCGCTGCATGTTCATGATCGCCCATGAGGTCGAGAAGGTCGGCACGTTGCCTGCTGCATGCCATGTCGAGCCTGCGGTCAGTTCGTTCTTTTCCAGCAGAACGCAATCAGTCCAGCCTTTCTTGGCAAGATGATACAGGGACGAGGCCCCCACCACGCCACCACCGATGATAACCACGCGGGCTTTTGTCGGAAAATCATTCATGTCATTCAGTCCCTGTTACTGTGCCTCTTGGGGCAGATCGTCCGTAATGTCGTAGTAGTCGCCCTTGTCAGCCACGAAGATGTGGCGGGCGAGGTGCAACCCGGTGCGCCCGTCAAAGGCCCCCATGGAAATCGAAATCGTGTCCTCGTCATTGTGCTGCCAGAAGAGAAACGACCCGCATGCATTGCAGAACCCGCGACGGGCGGTATCAGAAGCTTCGAACCACTTTAGCGTGTCGCGCGCGGTGAAACTCAGATTGTCCTCATGCGTCCAGGTCGAGGCCCAGACATGCCCGGATTGCTTGCGGCACTGGCCGCAATGGCAGGCCGAGGGTGGCGACAGTTCCCCGTCAATCTCAAAGACAACAGAACCGCAAAGGCAAGATCCGGAATACATGGTTTTACCCCCTTGTTACGGGCGTCGAACTGGCCCCCAGCATGACACCATAGATGATGAAACAGGTTGCCATCACACGGCGCACCCAGATGTTGAACACCGCCCCCAACGCCGCTTTGCCCATCATCGCGCCCAGCACTGTGAAACCCGTATAGCTGAGCGTGGTGATCACCAGCGCGGTGGGCATGATCACCCCCATTTGCTGCCAGACCGGCACGTCGGGCTGCACGAATTGCGAAAAGGCGGCAAGGTATCCGGCCACGCTTTTAGGATTGATCGTCGCTACGGCCAACGCGTGCAGATATACATGGCTTGCGGGTCTTTCACTGGCTGGCGCAGGTTTTGCTGCGTTCATCCAGCCGCGTATCCCGAGCCAGATCAGAAAACCGGCCCCGATCAGTTTGGCGATGAAGAACCCGGTCGGAGAGGCAGCAATCAGCGCGGTCACACCCAGCGCAGACAGGATCAGAAACGCGCTTGCCTGCGTCAGGATCGCAAGAACCCCCAACATGGCCTTGGGAAATGACAAGCTCATCCCGTTTGAGATACAATTGACCGCGTTCGGCCCCGGCGTCGTCACAAACACCACCCAGAACAGGGCGAATATGGTCCAGGCCTCGAAACTCATCAATACACCGGCGGGGCGATCACCCAGATGGCTATGGCAGGCTCATCATAGGGGTTCGCCCATTGATAGGGTTCATGCTTGATCCGAAAACTGTCACCCGGTTCGACGGTGTATTGACGCGCGCCGATGATCAGGTCCAGCCGGCCCGAGATCATATATCCAACTTCCTGCGTCGGTCGATTGGCAGGCTTTTGCATTCTTGATCGGGGCTCAAAGGTGGAATGGACCATTTCGAAATCGTCTGTCAGATCGGGCGACAGCAGCTCTTCAATCAACCCTTCCTCGCCCGAACCCATAGGTCGGCGTGAACCGGCACGGACCACATAACCTTGCTCTTCCGCGGGTACCGACGAATGCGCAAACAACATCGACATCGGAACACCCAGACATTCTGCGATCTGACGCAGGTCCGAGATCGACGGGTCGGACATGTCTCGCTCAACCTGGCTGAGCCACCCGACGGAGCGGTTAAGACGCTCGGCAATCTCGGACAAGGTTAATCCCCGCGCCTTGCGCAAGGCGCGCAGGTCCGCTCCGAGTGTGGCGCTTTGCGGGGCCTGACTGTTCAAAGGGCGCTCCGAATCTCGTGAAATTTACGTCTCGTTTTTCACGATGGCGCAGTTCTGTGAAATTTCCAAGAGTTTTTTCACGGATACTGACGTTGTGCCGATCTACAAAAAGTGAGACACGAAAGCTACCCGCCGAATGTCTGAGTCAGGATCGATGCAAGGCGATCTGCGTCGGTTTGACTAAATGCGTCCGGCCGATCGCTATCTATGTCAAACACCGCGATCACGGCACCCGTGGCGTCGCGCACCGGCAGAACCAGCTCGGACCGGGTGGACGAAGCACAGGCGATATGGCCGGGAAACGCGTCCACATCCGGCACAAGTTGCACCTCGCCTGTGCGTGCGGCGGCCCCGCAAACGCCGCGTTCAAACGGAATGACCAGACAGCCATGACCACCCTGATACGGTCCGATCTTCAGCAGGCCGGGCTGGGTCACGCGATAAAACCCCGTCCAGTCAAACCGATCATCGGAATGATGAACCTCACACGCGATAGTGGCCATCAGGGCGACCTGATCCGTTTCCCCTTCGGTCAGGGACGCGATGGTTTTGGCAAGGGTATCGTAATCGATTGTCATGACGCGCTTTCAGGTAGGGGAAACGGGAGCCAGCCCCGCATCCCCGAACTATGTGGAAAACGATAAAGCGTCAAATGCGTTCGATGGCGATGGCGGTGCCTTCCCCTCCGCCAATACAAATCGCTGCAACACCGCGTTTAAGGTTCCGTTTCTCCAGCGCATTCAACAATGTGACCATGATCCGTGCGCCGGATGCACCAATCGGGTGACCCAGCGCGCAGGCGCCGCCGTTCACATTCACTTTCTCCCGTGGCAATCCCATTTCATGCATGAAAGCCATTGGAACCACGGCAAAGGCTTCGTTTACTTCCCACAGATCGACATCCTCGACTGCCCAACCGACCCGATCCAGCAGTTTCCGCGCTGCGGGCACCGGGGCCGTGGTGAACAGACCCGGTGCTTGAGCATGACTGGCATGACCCAAAATTCGAGCACGGACCTTTAGACCCTGTGCTTCGGCCTGGGCTGCAGACGCCAACACCAATGCGGCCGCACCATCCGAGATCGAGGAAGCGTTGGCCGCCGTGACCGTACCATCCTTGCGGAAGGCGGGTTTCAGGGTCGGAATTTTCTCAGGCCGGGCGGATTTAGGCTGCTCGTCCGTGGACTGAGTCACCTCACCCTTGCGCGTCCGCACGGATACAGGGGTGATCTCATCGTCAAACGCTCCGTTTTCCTGCGCGGCCAATGCGTTGAATAAGGATTGCAGGGCGTATTCATCCTGCGCCTCACGCGTGAATTGATAGGCCTCGGCACAGTCTTCTGCAAAGGTGCCCATCAGCCGACCCTTGTCATAAGCGTCTTCCAGGCCATCAAGGAACATGTGATCCACAACCTGCCCATGCCCAATGCGCGCACCACCTCGCATCTTTGGCAGCAGATAGGGGGCATTTGTCATGCTCTCCATTCCACCCGCAACCATCAGGTCCGCATGGCCCAGCGCGATCTGATCAAAAGCCATCATGGCAGCTTTCATGCCCGACCCGCACATCTTGTTCAGCGTTGTCGCTGGAACATCTTCGCCCAAGCCAGCTGCAAAACCAGCCTGACGCGCGGGGGCTTGCCCCTGCCCGGCAGGAAGAACGCAGCCCATCAGAACCTCATCCACCGACTGGGTGCCCGCCTGCGCAAGCGCCGCCCGGATCGCCGTGCCACCGAGCTCCGCCGCCGAGACGCCATCAAACATGCCCTGAAACCCACCCATCGGGGTACGCGCGGCCCCTGCGATCACAACATCTTTCATCCCGGCCTTCCTTTGTTCGAATTCTGTCCTCTGAATACCGAATGGTAAGATTTGCCGTCTAGCGTATTTCTACGACGTAGTTTTAGCGAAGAGGGCGGTCAAAATGGGTCTGACCAGCAAGACGACCGGGGATACCCAGATCATAACGGTCCAATCCGACCGAATCGATGCTGCCATGGCCATCCAGTTCAAGGAGGATATGCGGCGCGAAACCGAAACAGAATGCGGCCGCGTCATACTGGATCTGGCAGGGGTCGAGTTTATTGATTCCAGCGGTCTGGGTGCGATCGTCGCGTCGATGAAACAGCTTGGTGACGGCCGCAGACTGGATTTGTCGGGCCTGCAACCGGTTGTCGAAAAGGTTTTTCGCCTGACGCGCATGGACACAGTGTTCAAACTGTTCACAACTCTGGACGACGCTTTGGCAGAGACGTTGGACTGATCTGGCAGGAGTGAACTGCGTGACGCCGATACGGAACGAAACCTGCCTGGAACTCAGCTTTCCCGCCACCGAGGTGGAAGCCAGCGCCGGGATTGCACAGCTCAGCACCGGGCTGGCACAACAGGGGTTGCCTGATCATATGGCAGATGACGTCAAGATTGCCCTGGCTGAGGCAATCAACAACGTGGTTGAACATGCCTATGAGGGGATTGCGCCCGCAAAGGTGCAGGTAACCTGCCGGCTTGAACGCGACCGATTGGACATTTTGATCTCGGACACCGGGAACCCAATGCCCGGTTATCAACTGCCTGACGGAACCCCAGCCTCTGTCGAAACCGACCTGCGGGATCTGCCCGAAGGCGGATTCGGATGGTTTTTGATCAACCAACTGACAAGCGATATCTGTTATGAGCGACATCAGGGATGCAATCGCCTGTCCCTGCGATTTGACTTTGAACGCCAACACTAATTGAATCACTGTCGCCACAATAACGCCTTTTTCGAACCATTGTGGCGCCTCAAACAACCATCATACAGTGACTCGTAGCTCAGATAGCTTCCCTCGGCGCCAAGTGTCACAGCCCCCACCCAGTGAACGGCGCCGAGGAACCTCCCCCCGCCTGAAATATCTGGACAATCCTTCCCCCCACTTTACCTTCGCCACGGCAAGGAAGAGGAGAGAAGTTATGCGCGATTTGCACGTGCCTGGACGGTCCGAGGTTCTGGCAACAGAAGGTATGTGCGCAACCTCTCATCCCCTGGCGACAAAGGCCGCGCTGGATATTCTGGCGCAGGGCGGCAATGCAATGGACGCGGCCATCGCCGGTGCGGTTTTGCTGGGCATTTGCGAACCACAAATGACCGGGCTGGGCGGCGATTGCTTTGTCCTGTTCAACCGGGCGGGCGAAAACAAGGTTCGCGCGCTGAACGGATCAGGCCGAGCCCCGGCCAAGACCAATGCTGATGCGTTGCGCGCTCAGAACCTGACCGCAATCCCCCTGACCAGCCCCGATGCGGTTACGATTCCCGGCGCGGTCGATGCGTTCTGCCATCTCGCTGAAACTGAAGGGCTGTTGGGACTGGCCGCAATTCTGCAACCCGCAATCCACTATGCCGAACTGGGTGTTCCGGTTGCACCGCGCGTGGCCTTTGACTGGCAAAGCGGGGCAGCAACCCTGCAAGGTGCTGCAAAACAGCACTATCAGATAGATGGACAGGTTCCCAAGGTTGGTCAGGTTTTCCGATCCCCCGGTCAGGCAGAGGTGTTGCGCCGCATTGCCAAAGACGGGCGTGAGGCCTTCTACACTGGCGAGATCGCTCAGGATATGCTGTCTGCACTGTCCCGACTCGGTGGTGTGCACACCGCCGAAGATTTTGAACGTACCGCATGCACGCCGACGGACCCGATAAGCGGCAGCTATGGCGGTATCGATCTGGTCGAGCATCCACCCAACGGACAAGGTGCAACCGCCATCTTGCTGCTGAACATCCTGAAACATTTCGATCTGGCAGACATGGACCCGTTTGGCGCAGACCGGGTCCATATCGAAGCGGAGGCCACCAAGCTGGCCTATGATGCGCGCAACCGTTTCATCGCCGATCCGGACCACACCGCACGTGCGGAACGTTTCCTTGATCCGGACGTTGCCGAACGCCTTGCCTTGCTGATTGATCCCAAATGCGCAATCGGGGCTCCTGCACCGCTGACCGAAGCCATTCACAAAGACACGGTTTACATCACCGTTGTTGATCGGGATCGGATGGCCGTTTCGCTGATCTACTCGATCTTTCACAGTTTCGGTTCGGGGATCGCCTCGGACAAATACGGAATTCTGCTGCAAAACCGCGGGGCAGGCTTTACGCTGGAACGCGGCCATCCCAACGAATTGGGCGGGGGGAAACGTCCGATGCATACGATCATACCAGGCATACTGACGGAGAACGGGCGCGTCATGATGCCGTTTGGCGTGATGGGCGGGGCCTATCAGCCAACAGGCCACGCCCGGTTTGTATCGAACATGACAGATTTCAACCTTGGGCTACAAACCAGCATTGATGCCCCCCGTGCCTTTGCCGATGGTGGAGTTCTGAAACTGGAACGTGGCTTCCCACAGGAAGCCGCTCAACAATTGGCGGATATTGGCCACACTGTCACAGCTCCAGAAACCCCGCTTGGCGGGGCTCAGGCTATTCGAATCCGCGAGGATGGTATTTTGGAAGGGGCCAGCGATCCGCGCAAGGATGGCTGTGCACTCGGGTACTAGTCACATCCGCCTTTGGCCCCACGGGCCCAAAGGTTCAGTTCAAATGAAAGTGCAGCGGGTAGGAGCCGTCTTCGAAAGGACCAAACATATTGGGGATGTCCGGATGCTCGACCGGTTCGCCCGATTGATCCTCGATCAGATTTTGTTCTGAAACATAAGCGACATAGAAGGATTGATCATTCTCGGCCAACAGGTGATAGAACGGCTGATCCTTGATCGGCCGACTTTCTTCGGGGATGGCTTCGTACCATTCTTCAGTATTCGAAAACTCCGGATCCACGTCAAAAATCACCCCTCGGAAGGGATGTTTTTTGTGACGAACAACCTGTCCCAGGCCGTATTTGGCGTGTGTCTTTAGCATTGTTTCAGCCCCCAAAGCAGTTACTACCTCTTTCCGGGCAGAAAAGCCAATATTTGATCTGAATTTCAGGGAAACAGTCTGTGAACCTTCTACTGACAGTGTTCGAAATTGTCGCACCCGTCTTCATTCTGGCCGGAATCGGCTTTGCCTGGGTCAAGCTTGGGTTCGAATATCGGCTGCAGTTCGTCACCCGATTTGCCATGACATTGGCGGTGCCCAGTCTGATCTTCGTTGCCCTGATGCAAACCGAGATTCCGGGCGGTGACCTGTCGCGCTTTACCGTCGCCACGATCATCGCCAACCTTGTTCTGGCAGCTGTATTCTGGGCTTTCGTGCGCGTGCTGAAATTGGACCAGCGCACCTATCTGTCACCACTGATTTTCGGTAATACCGGAAATCTTGGCCTACCTTTGTGCATCTTCGCCTTTGGTCAGGCGGGGCTGGGATATGCCGTGATTTTCCTGTCGGTGACAGCTTTGTTTTCCTTCACTTACGGCATCTATCTGGTCGCCGGAAAAGGCGCGTATGGGCAGGTGATCCGACAACCTATGGTCTGGGCGACACTTCTGGGTGCGCTGTTTTTGTGGCGGGGGTGGGAAACCCCACTGTTTCTGACCAACACGTTGGATTTGCTGGGGCAAATGGCTGTGCCAATGATGCTTGTCACCCTCGGCGTTGCCATCGCCCGACTCACCACGCGCAACCTGGGCCAGGCGGTGGGACTATCCCTTCTGAAAGTCGGTGTCTGCTTTGCACTGGGCTGGATCGTCGCGGTTGCGTTCGATTTAGAAGCCATCGCTTTTGGCGTACTGGTTCTACAAATGAGCACCCCGGTTGCGGTGACATCCTATCTGCTGGCCGAACGGTTCGAGGCCGATGCCGATGCGGTGGCAGGGATGGTTATGGTCTCGACCGTGTTGTCCGTTGCAACACTACCACTTGTTTTGGCGCTTGTGCTCTAGCGATTGTGATTCCATCCACGCTCAATCTGCGCTAGAATGTCCGAAAAAAGGCATGAGGCACATGAGCAGAATTCTTTTCGTACTCCTTGGGGTGCTGCTTTTGGCATCCTGTGGCGGTGGTTCTAAGCAACCGCCCAGCAGATTGAATGACGCGTGCAGTATTGCGCGCGAGAAGCCCGATTATATCCGGGCCTTTCAAAAAACCGAACGCAAATGGGGCGTTCCCGTTCACGTTCAGATGGCCACCATCTATCAGGAAAGCCGATATCGTCACGATGCGCGCACTCCGCACCGCTATGTTCTGGGCGTAATCCCAATGGGGCGCCAAAGCAGTGCCTATGGCTATGGCCAGGCCCTGGATGGCACGTGGGAGCAATACCAGCGTGAAACCGGCAAGCGCCGCGCCAAGCGGGATCGTATCAGCGATGCGTCGGACTTTATCGGTTGGTACATGAACAAAAGCTACGAGCGGAATGGCATCCATCCTGCGGATACACGCAATCAGTATCTGGCCTATCACGAAGGGCACACAGGGTATGCGCGTGGCAGCTACAATCGCAAATCCTGGTTGCTTGGCGTGGCCAGCGACGTGGATGCGCGCGCCGAAATGTATCAGGCGCAGCTGGCAAACTGCCGATACTAAGCGTGATGGGGTCAGCGGTTTCGCTGACCCTTATTCGCTATTTGTCTGAAAAGATATCCTGATCAAAGGTACCGCCCTTGGTCAGCGGACCCAGCAGTACTGTGGTTTGGGTGCCTGCGTTGTCGTGGATCACCCATTTCCGCAGCTCAACAGGATTGTCGGTGAACATCATCTCGATCCGGCCCGATTCAGGGTTCTTGGGGTCCTGCGCCGTGACCACCGTTGCCGTGCCGTCAAATTCATGCCCAACCACCATATTCGCCTGTCCCAGATTGACGTTGCGCGCCAAAACCAAAGACAGTGGTGTTCGCCTCAGCGGGTATTGCTCGGGCGGTTGGTTCGATTTGGGATCGAAGATCAAAACACTGCCCGCCCGTGCCAGAACAACCGCGCTGTCCGGCGGATCATATTCAAACCGCATTTTACCCGGCCGTTGAATCCAAAGCTCGCCAGTGCTTAGCGAGCCATCGTCATTGACCTGGGTAAAGCTCGTCTGAACCGTTTTCATCTGGTTCAAATAGTTCGAAATCTCTGACAGCGGCAGTCTATCCGCCGCCCAGGCCGCAGGTGCGGCCAATGTCAGTGCAAGGGCAAAAGCAATCTGTTTCATAAGACCCAGATAAGCCTTTTGCCCTTGTTATTAAATATCCTACTGCTCGGGGACGAGGATTTCCCGCTTACCGACGTGATTTGCCGCCGAAACAACGCCTTCGTCCTCCATCTGCTCAACAAGCCGCGCGGCTTTGTTGTAGCCGATGGCAAGTTTCCGCTGGATATATGAGGTCGAGCATTTGCGATCCTTGATCACAATCGCCACCGCCTGATCATACAGCGCGTCTTCGCCATTGGTGTTGCCACCCGTGTTGAGGCCCAAAACGGCGTCGATGTTGTCAGCCTTTTCCTCAGCCGGTCCATCAACCACGCCGCTCATGTAATCGGGTGGGCCGAATTGCTTCAGGTGGTTGACGATTTCCTCGACTTCCTCGTCCGAAACAAAGGGGCCATGGCAACGAGTGATCTTGGCGCCACCCGCCATATAGAGCATGTCGCCCTGCCCCAGCAGCTGCTCAGCACCCATTTCGCCCAGAATTGTACGGCTATCGACTTTCGAGGTCACCTGGAACGAGATCCGGGTGGGGAAGTTTGCCTTGATTGTGCCGGTGATCACATCGACCGAGGGGCGCTGTGTGGCCATGATCAGGTGGATACCCGAGGCCCGCGCCATCTGCGCCAGACGTTGAATACAAGCTTCGATCTCTTTCCCTGCCACCATCATCAGGTCGGCCATCTCATCGACGATGACGACGATATAGGGCATCGCCTCGGGCGCGAATTCCTCGGTCTCGAACATCGGCTCGCCGGTATCATCGTCGAACCCGGTCTGCACCGTGCGGCTGAACATCTCGCCCTTGGCCAGAGCGTCCTTCACGCGGCCATTGTAGCCCGCGATGTTGCGAACGCCCATTTTGGACATCTTGCGATAGCGGTCCTCCATCTCGCCCACGACCCATTTCAGGGCTACGACCGCCTTTTTCGGATCGGTTACAACGGGTGAGAGCAAATGTGGAATGCCATCATAGACGGACAGTTCCAGCATCTTGGGGTCGATCATGATCAAGCGGCACTCATCCGGGGTCAGCTTGTAGAGCAGCGACAGGATCATCGTGTTGATCGCCACCGATTTACCCGAACCCGTGGTTCCCGCGATCAGCAGGTGAGGCATCTTGGCCAGGTTCGCCACGACAGACTCACCGCCGATATCCTTGCCCAACGCCAGAGGCAGCGCATGGTTGCCATCGCCAAAATCACGGCTGGCCAGAATTTCGCGCAGCACCACCATCTCACGATTTTCGTTGGGCAATTCGATCCCGATGACCGAGCGGCCCGGCAGGGTCGAGACCCGCGCCGAGAGTGCCGACATGGATCGCGCGATATCGTCGGCCAGACCAATCACGCGGCTGGCTTTCAGGCCCGGAGCAGGTTCCAACTCGTACATGGTCACAACAGGACCGGGACGCACGCTGACGATCTCACCCTTGACGCCATAGTCATCCAGCACATTTTCCAGCATCCGTGCGTTTTCCTCCAGCGCCTCATCGCTCAGATGGTGGCGCTGAATGGCGGACGGGTTGGACAACAGACCTAAGGGCGGCAACTCGAAATCCGAATGTCGTTCTTCAAAGGACAATGCTGGTTGTGCCTCGGCCTGTGCTCGGCGCGACGGTTGCGGTGTACGACGCACAGGCTGCGCGACCACCGGCTTGCGCGGCTCCGCCACAGGGATTTTCATCGCGGGGCGTACCTGCGGTTCCGGCGCAGGCATGTCTTCGAACACGGTATCGTCGTCGTCAAACTCTGGCTCAGCCGCGAAATCCTGATGCAGCGGCTCTTGCCACTCCGTCGTGGCCTCGGCGCTCAGCGTCGGTTCCGGAGGCAAGTCGGTCCAACTCATGGGTGGTTCGGGCGGCAGCTCCGCAGCTGCACCAGTGTTCAGGATCAGGGGATCAGGTCCCCGGCCACGGCCTTTGGTTAGCGGCAGGTTCGGATCAGGCTCAGGCGTTACCTCACCCGTCGCCACCTTGCGATTACGTACCGCTGCCGAAATTTTCGACCGAATGCGATCTTCGCCCGGCATTTCGTCAAAACCTTCGACCGGCATCGCTTCGACCAATTCCGGTTCAGGCATCGGATCAGGGCGGCGGATCAGAGCCGGCATACGGGCCAGCAGCCCGGTTTTCTGAGGAGGTTCAGGGGTCTCTTCTTCCAACTCTTCAAAAACAGGATCACCAAAGGCAACCACATCCTGCAAGACCGGCTCAACCCGCGCTGCCCGGTGCTCTTTCCATTGCACGCGACGATCCCGCGCCGCTTGCGCCGTGGCCGAAGCCCCCCGGCCCAGCAAGGTCATCAGCATGTCATAGGACACCACCAGGCCCAGCAGGAAGGCCCTAAAACCGCGCTTTACATCACTTCTGGTGAAGCCCAGAACGAAGACACCCAGCGCAAGCATGCCGATCGCCATCACCAACGACATCAACTTGACAACAAAGGCCGACGAGATCGGGAGGATCAGCAAGATAAAGCCCAGCACAGTATCACCGCCCAAGCCGCCGAGGCCATAGCTATGGGTAACGCGCCACGCCTCTCCGGGCACCAGAGTCGCCGCATAGACCGCCAAAACTGCGATCCAGATGGGTGCAAAGATCAGCCGTGCAATGGCACGATCCTCGCCGAAATGGCCCGCAAACCGCACGCCCCAGACGATCAACGCCAGGGCAAAGCCCCAACTGCCCCAACCCACAACCATAAAGCAAAACGCAGCAACCCAGGCACCGACCCGGCCCATCCAGTTCTGCACCGGCGCATCGGTCGAAACCATCCAGTTCGGGTCCTCGGGCGTGTAGGACCAGATCATTGCTGCCGCAGCCAGGCCCAGCAGGATCAGTGCAATCCCGATCAATTCCTTGCTGCGCCGCTCGATGGCGGCCTGTGTGGTGCTGTCCAGCAGTGGATCGCGGTTGCGCGCGTTCAATGATGCCATTTTGCCCTCGTACCTCACGAATAGATGCAGTCGCGGAGTGTGATCAGCCCGCGCTGCAACTCTGTTTTTGGGGCCACCATGGCGGCCCGGATAAATTGCTCGCCCGGGTTTTGCCCCGGGTCACCCTGAGAAAGATATGCGCCCGGCAGGACCCGCACTCCGGTTTCCTGCCACAGCTTCAACGCGGTTTCTTCGCCGTTATCGACCGGCAGCCAAAGGAAAAACCCGGCCTCGGGCGGCATATAGCCTTGCACATTGGCAAAGACCTTATCCGCGATGGAGTATTTCTCCTGATAGAGCGCGCGGTTTTCCACCACATGCGCCTCATCCGCCCAAACCCGCGCTGCTACGGCTTGCAGAGGCAAAGGCAAAGGCGAACCGGCGTAGTTGCGCAATTGCTTAACGCGTTTGATGGTTTCCGGACCACCCGCGATCAAGCCGGATCGCAGACCAGCCAGATTGGATCGTTTCGACAGAGAATTGAACAGGGTGATCCTTTCGGGATCAGCGCCCACTTCTTGCGCGACCGTTAGAACGCCCGTGGGCGCCTCATCCCGGTAAATCTCGGAATAGCATTCATCCGCAAAGATGCGGAAATCGAATTTCTCGGCCAGCCCGATCAACTCGGACCAGTAGTCACGTGATGCGACAGCCCCCTGCGGGTTCGCGGGGGAACAGATATAGGCAATCGCGGTGCGGTTCAGCACATCTTCGGGCAATCCGGCATAGTCGGGCAGATGGCCCGTAGCCGCAGTCGCAGGCACAAAGACAGGTTCTGCCGCAACCGAGATCGAGGCGACCATATAGACCTGATAGAATGGGTTCGGGCACAAAACGACCGGCTTTTGACCATTCTTCTGTTCGGGGCACAGGGCCATGGCCGCATTATACAGCCCCTCGCGGGTGCCGTTCAGGGCCATCACATTGGTTTCGGGGTCCATGCTCACGCCATAGCGGCGTTTGATCCAGTCGGTGATTGCCCCGCGCAGTTCGGGAGAGCCTTCATTCGGTGGATAACCCTGAAATCCCGCAGCGTTTTCGACAATGACATCTGTCACCCAAGCAGGGAAATCATGCATCGGCGCACCGATGGTCATGTGAATAACGTCTCCGCCCGGCTGGTGATGATCCAACAGGGTGCGCAGACGCGGGAATGCATATTCCGGTAGGTTCGAAAACCGCTCGGGAAAATTCATAACTACTGCCTCAAGATCGGGATCGTTTTCGCCCCGTTTTTTGACAGAGTACAGATCAGACCCCGCCCCGTCCAGACAAAGAGACGTCGAATCAGGGGATTGTGGCATTCACGCCAATGTGGTTTCCGCCGCTGATCCCACCCGCAACAGGGCCTCTTCCGACCCCGGATAGCCCAGCATCATCAACCCGCAACCCGGTGTACCGATCGGCAGTGTCAGGGCCGCCAGTCCCATCAGATTTCCGATGCGGGTGTTTCGCAGAGCCAGCAGGTTCTCGGTCATGTAGTATTCGTGATCATTCATCAACCTGTCCAGATTGGGCGGCAGAATAGGCGCTGTGGGGGCCAGAACGGCGTCAAACCCGGCAGCGGCCGCATCCCATGCGGCCCGACAGGCTTTGAGTTTGGACCAGGCTGCAACGTAGTCCGGCCCGGAATGGGCCTGTCCCATGCGGAACCGTTCCAAAATCTCGGGATACATCGCCTCGGGATTGGCTTCGATCACGTCTTTCCACAGACCATATGCCTCGGTGGTGTAGAGCACACCCGACAGGCCCATCGCCTCGTTCAACTCGGGCACCTCAAGCGGAACAATCTCGGCCCCGGCATCCATCAGGCGTTGTAGTGCCCCTTCATAGGCTTTGCGCGGTTCATCCCGCAGGTCATCCTTGGCCACGTTTTGTAGATCGGCAAAGCGGCGTCCAACCAGTGATGCACCGCGCAGATCAGCAGGTGTGCCGCCCTCTAGCAAGGCCAACATATGCGCTGCGTCCTCGACCGACCGCGCCAGTGGACCAACTGTGTCGAAGCGCAGGCACAGCGGCACAGTTCCTTCCAGACTGACCCGCCCCGCGGTGGTTTTCAGCCCCACCAGATTGTTCCACGCCGACGGAATGCGAACAGATCCGCCAGTATCCGATCCGATCCCGCAAGCCGCCAACCCCCAGGCCACCGAGGCCGCCGCACCCGAGGATGACCCGCCTGGCACAGCCTCTTCATCATCAATGCAAGGCGGAGTGCCGGTGATCGGGTTCAGGCCAAGGCCGGAAAAGGCAAGCTCACTCATATGGGTTTTACCCAAACAAACCGTACCCATCGCAGTGGCGTTGCGCACAACCACGGCGTCTGTTTCGGGCACGCGGCCTTTCAACAGGGCCGATCCCGCCTCGGTCCCGATACCGGCGGTATCGAACAGATCTTTCCAACTGATCGGAACGCCATCCAGCAGCGACCGGCGCAATCCCAAGGCGGCGCGGTCCTTTGCAGCCTTCGCCTCGGCCCGTGCGCGATCATGGGTGACGCGGGCATAGATACGGTCACGATGCGGGTGGGCGTCAATGGCAGCCAGATAGGTTTCAGTCAGCTCGACCGGGTCGATCTGCCCCATGCCAATACCTCGACCCAGATCACAGGCTGTCATCACCAACCATTCCTGCATCACCGCGCTCCTTCTTTTTTGGCTGAACCGGACGGTAGCGACAGGACCGCACATGGACAATCCCGAAAGGGCGCGCATAGTGCGGGGCATGACACGAGGCTCTGACATTCTGATCGTTGGCGGCGGCTTGAACGGCCCCGCCTTGGCGCTGGCGCTGGCCCAAACCGGGCATTCGGTGACTGTGATTGATGCGCTGGCCGAAAAGATACGCAAAAATGCGGGTTTTGACGGGCGGGCCTATGCTTTGGCGTTAGCCTCTCAGCGTCTGCTGGATGCAATCGGCATATGGAATCGCGTAGCCGAACACGCCCAGCCCATGCTTCAGATCAAAGTGACCGACGGGCATGCGGGTGCAGGCCCATCACCCTTTTTCATGCATTTCGACCATGCCGAAATCGAAGAAGGCCCAATGGGCTATATGGTCGAAGATCGCCACCTGCGCCGCGCGTTTCTGGGCGCAATGGCCGAGGACGAGCGCATCACCCTGATCGACGGCAAGACCGTTGTAGCGCAGGAAACAAGTACGAGCGGGGCGGTTCTGACACTGGATGACGGCACCACGATCGCAGGGCAGTTGCTGGTCGGCTGTGACGGTCGTCGCAGCGGTACGGCGGCGCGGGCAGGTATCAAACGCACCGGGTGGGACTATGGGCAAACCGCTCTAGTCTGTGCAATTGAACATGAGTTGCCACATCACGGCATCGCACATCAGTTCTTCATGCCGCCCGGCCCGCTGGCTATTCTACCGCTGACCGGCAACCGCAGCTCGATTGTCTGGAGCGAACGGACCGAGACCGCGCATCACATCAACACCTTGCCCGAGGCCGAGTATCTGCAGGTGCTGCGCCCAAGGTTCGGTGATTTCCTGGGCGATATTCGCCTGCACGGCGATCGATTCACCTATCCGCTGAACCTAACCATCGCCAATTCTTTCATCGCCGATCATCTGGCTTTGGTTGGAGACGCCGCACATGGGATGCACCCCATTGCCGGGCAGGGTCTAAACGCCGGCCTGCGTGACGTGGGCGCACTGGCCGAAGTGCTGACACTGGCCGGGCGGCGTGGTGAAGAAATTGGATCGACCCTCGTGCTGCAGCGGTATCAGGAATGGCGACGGTTCGATACCGCCTCGCTCGCCATGGCGACGGATGTGTTCAACAGGCTGTTTTCGAACGACAATCCGCTGCTTCGGCTTGGGCGGGATATCGGGATGGGGATCGTTGGCTCTCTGCCCGGATTACGCCGCGGTTTCGTGCGCGAGGCCGCAGGGCTGACCGGAGACCTGCCGAAGCTTCTACAAGGACGCTCGATTTAGTCCAGCTGACGCGCCTCATCGACCAACATCACAGGAATGCCATTTCGGATCGGAAAGGCCAGCCCTGCGGCTTTGGACACCAGCTCCTGCATTTCGGCATCATAGTGCAAGGTGGTCTGAGTCTGAGGGCAAACCAGCGCCTCAAGCATATGACGGTCAAAGGCGTTCGCGGAATCGCTCATTGCAAAGTTTCCTCATTTGATCCGCCGCGCATGGCGAATTCAATCAGTGTCACCAAGGTCTCGCGCCGGGTCCGCAGGCATGGGGCCTCAAGCAGGGCTTGTTTATCCTCTGGCTCAAAATCCATCAGCATCGACAGGGAATTCACCAAAAGCTCATCATCTGCATCCTTGAGAGAATCCCAATCGGTCGACAACTGACGGGAGTCAAAGAACCGTTCCAACAAGGTCAGGAAACGGGTTCGATCGAACCCGTCATCCTTCTCGGATTTCCCCAAATCGCGATCAAACCCTTCCCAGGACACTTCGCAGCGTCGATATGGTGTGAATCCATCAAGCTCTGATTTGATGCGGAACCGAGATATCCCGGTCAGGGTGATCAAATAGCGCCCGTCCTCGGTTTCTGAAAACTGGGTAACACGCCCCGAGCATCCGATCCGATGCAACTTTTTCTCATCATTCACTGACGGGTTTGGCTGGACCATTGCGATCAGCCGTTCCTTGGTCTTCAGCGCATCGTCCAGCATCTGCAGGTAACGCGGCTCAAAGATATGCAGCGGCAAGCGAGACCGAGGCAGCAACAGCGCCCCGGGCAATGGAAAAACGGATACCGTTTCCGGCAGGTCGGCTGGATGCATCATGTATCCGAGTGTAGCTCTGATCGGGAATTAGGCAAATATCATCGAGCTGAGCTTGCGCCGCCCGTTCAGAACAATCGGATCATTGGGCTTGAGCGCTTCAAAGATTGTGAACAGCTGGGTCTTGGCGGCCGCGTCATTCCACTCACGGTCCCGGCGGAACAGTTCCAGCAATTGTGCCACGGCATCTTCGACATCCCCATTGGCATGCAAAGCCTGCGCCAGATCGAAACGCGCCTGATGGTTGTCAGGCTCAGCCTCGACCGCTGCCATCAGTTCAGCCACCGGACCGGCATCCGCGGCCTGTTTCGCCAGTTCCAGTTGAGCATTGGCCGCTTCCAGTTCGGGCGTACTGGAAATTTCTGCAGGGGCTCCGTTCAGGATCGCCTCGGCCTGTTCCAAATCGTCGGATGCGATATGCGCCCGCACCAAGCCGCCATAGGCCGCCGCATGGTTGGGATCTTCGCCCAGAATGGCAGCAAACGTCTGCGCCGCATCGACGGCGGCCCCTTCGGCCAGCATTTCTTCGGCGGCCTGAACAGCATCCTCCAATTGACCACCCGGGCTTTCGCCGCCTGCCGCTTCGATCACCCGGTCCACAAAGGCCTTGATTTCGGACCCCGGCACAGCCCCTTGAAACCCGTCAACAGGCTGACCCTTGAAGAACGCGTAAACGGTGGGGATCGACTGAATGCGCATTTGCGACGCGATCATCTGCGCCTCATCCACGTTGATCTTGACCATCTTCACCGCACCCTTGGCGGCGGTCACGGCCTCTTCCAGCAAGGGCCCAAGCGTCTTGCACGGGCCACACCACGGGGCCCAGAAGTCAACGATCACAGGGGTTTCCTGCGACGCCTCGACCACATCGGCCATAAACGTCGCCTCAGATCCATCCTTGATTAGATCGGTGGCGGCGGTGCTGTCTGAGCTGTTCAGAAGGTCCATGGCAAATACTCTTTCGTTCAAACTTGCGCCCTATATGCAACCGCTGAACGCAGAAACCAAGGGCCGAGTTGTACAGTTACAGATCGAAACTGGCAAAGACCGGGGCATGATCGCTGGGTTTCTCCCACCCGCGCGCGTCGCGCAGAATACGGCTGGAATGGCCTGCGTTCGAAATATCCGGCGTGGCCCAGACGTGATCCAGCCGCCGCCCTTTGTCTGCCGCATCCCAATCCCGCGCGCGATAAGACCACCAGCTATAGAGCTGCCCTTCGGGGATATCCTGACGGGTGATATCGACCCAACCGCCTGCGTCCTGCGTTTCGGCCAGTTGCTCAACTTCAATCGGCGTGTGCGAGACAACCTTGAGCAGTTGCTTGTGCGACCAGACATCATCTTCGCGCGGGGCGATGTTCAGATCGCCCACCAAAATGGATTTCTCTGGCTTCTCCGCATGGAACCAGTCGCGCATATCGGTAAGGTAATCGAGCTTCTGCCCGAACTTCTCATTCACCTTACGATCCGGCACGTCCCCGCCCGCCGGGACATAGAAATTATGGATCGTCACACCGTTTTCCAACCGACCCGCGATGTGTCGGGCATGGCCAAGGCCGGCGAAATCCTTGTCGCCCACTTCCTCCATCGGTAGGCGCGACAGAATGGCAACGCCGTTGTACCCCTTCTGCCCGCGCGCCACCATGTGGGTATAGCCCAGTTCCGCAAATCCTTCGGTCGGGATCTTTTCGACCGGAGACTTGCACTCCTGCAAACACAGAACATCCGGAGCCTCTTCCTGCAGCAATTTCAGCACGATAGGCTCGCGCAGACGGACCGAGTTGATGTTCCAGGTGGCAAGGGTGAAGGGCATGGGTTGGCATTCCTCTGTCGCGATTGGGCGAAGGTTAGCGTGGTGTGGGATGGGGTGCTATCAAAAAACGTGCCGAAAACCTCAGGCCTATAAATGACAGCTATGCGGGACATAGCCGCTGTTTGATCGACTTGCCCAAATGTCTGCTTTTTTTGATTTCGAGGCGGAGAAAGATTAGCTTACTGCCGCATGATGTGTTTCGAGGAGCGAAGCTATGTCTGATCCATATTCTAATCTAGGAGCGCAAGATCCTGCGATTCAGGAACGGATTGCAGCAGCGATGGAAGCCCGCTGTCTTGAGCCTGCACAGGTAGCAATCCGCAGAGCCTATCTGAATGATTTAGAGCTCCCGAGCAATGCAAGTGCGTTGGAATTGGGGTCCGGCACCGGCCATGTAACAAAAGACCTGTTGGACCTTGCTGGCGCATCAACCGCGCATGGGCTCGAACCCTCGCCGATTATGGTGGAACGGGCTAAAAAGAGTTTCGGCGATGATACGCGTCTCAATTTCGAAATCGGCGACGCCAAGAACACAGGTTTTGAAGACGCATCATTCGACCTTGTTTTGATGCACACCTTGCTCTGCCATGTGCCTGACCCCGAAGACGTAGTTCAGGAAGCATTCCGCATCCTGAAGCCGGGCGGTGTTTTGGCAGTCTGTGACGGCGACTACGACACCGCGACGGCGCAGATTGCAGATTTTGACCCGCTCGATCAGCTCATCCGTTTCATGATTAATCAAAACGTCACCAATCTTTGGATTATGCGACAAATCTCCGGCATGCTTGCCAAGACTGGTTTTCAACTTGGAGCGCGCAGAGGGCATGGATACGTCGCCGAAGGAGAGGCGACATATTTCCTGACTGTTATTGACCGAGGCGCGGATCGCATGGTCGAAGAGCGTTTACTGTTCCCGGAAACAGCGGAGGCACTGAAGACAGAAGCAAGACGTCGGGTGTCCGAAAAGACCTTCTTCGGCTTTATGTCTTACGTGAGCCAGATTGCCACAAAGCCCTAGGAAACTAAGAAATCTCGTAGTCCGGACATTCGTTTGACGCGCAGCATCGGTCACTCAGGGCTCAAAGCAGGAATCTTACCAACCTAGCCTAAGAAAAAAGCCGGGCCATAAGGCCCGGCAGTCCAACAGGGAGGTACATGTCATAACCCGGACATGTGCGGGATGGGAGTAACCTAATTATGAGTACAGAGTATCACTTTGATCCAAGTCAATCCATAGGCGATCAAGATACTAATCGATATCCGCCCGATTCTGTGACCAAAAGGCGCGCATTGGACGGATCGGGCTCAATTTTCTGACGCAGGCGGTAGATGTGCGTTTCCAGCGTATGGGTCGTGACACCCGCGTTGTAACCCCAGACCTCATGCAGCAGCACATCGCGGGCAACCACACCATCGGTCGAGCGATACAGGAATTTGAGGATGTTGGTCTCTTTCTCGGTCAGCCGGATTTTCCGGTCTTCCTCGGTGATCAGCATCTTCATCGCGGGCTTGAAGGTATACGGCCCCAGCACAAATACGGCATCCTCAGATTGCTCATGTTGGCGTAGTTGCGCGCGAATACGAGCCAGCAGAACCGGGAATTTGAAGGGTTTAGACACATAGTCATTGGCACCGGCATCCAGGCCCAGGATGGTGTCTGCGTCGCTGTCATGGCCGGTCAGCATCAGGATCGGGCTTTTGACACCTTGCTTACGCATCAGGCGGCACAGCTCTCGCCCATCGGTATCGGGCAGGCCAACATCCAGAATGACCAGATCGTAAATCGCTTCGCGGGCCCGCTCCATCGCTGATGCACCGTCTGAGGCTTCGAAGACATCAAAGTCCTCGGTCATCACCAGTTGCTCACTAAGCGCTTCGCGCAGGTCTTCGTCGTCATCCACCAGCAGGATTTTCTTGAGCTGAGCCATCTGCGGTCCTCCTAAGCCTTTTCCATCACTTGCGTTTGGAATATGCAATCAGCAAGCTTTGCTGCAATCGTCTCACGCCTTCGTGTCGGACGCAGCGGAAATGTTTCACTTTTCCGGGTGAAACCGATAGTAATTCGCCGGATGTTGTAAGGTATCATCGATGAGTCTTAGCCCTGACATGACCGAATTGCTGGCCCGCGCACGAGCCGATTTGCGCATGGGCGTGCCGGTGGCACTGACCGATGATACCGGGTTTTGCGTGTTGGCCGCGTCGACCGAGACGCTCAGCCCTCAGCGGCTGGCCGATCTGCGCAAGCTCGGAGGCACGCCCGTGGTGGCGATCACCGGACGGCGTGCTGAGACGCTGAAGGCGCGGGCCTATGACGGCGATCTGGCGCGGGTTCTTGTTCCTGCGGACGCAGATATCAGTTGGGTGCAAGCCGTTGCTGACCCGTCGGACGATCTGAACGCACCCATGAAAGGCCCGCTGATGACCGAGCGGCAGGGCAGCGCCAATCTGCATCGCATCGCCATAACTCTGACCAAATCCGCGCGCCTGTTGCCCGCTGCGGTGGTCGTTTCTGTCGAAAACGGCCGATCCTTCGCGGCTGAACGCGGGCTGACTTGTATCGATCACGCGCGCGCCGCGCCGCATCTGGCCGAGCGCAGCGCATTGCATGAAATCGTCGCCGCGCGCTTGCCGATGGAGGTGTCCGAAGCCGGGCGGTTGCATGTTTTCCGTCCTGAAGACGGGGGCGAAGAACACTACGCCGTCGAAATTGGACGCCCGGATCGCAGCAAGCCGGTCCTTGCCCGCCTGCATTCAGCCTGCTTCACGGGCGACCTGATGGGCAGCCTTAAATGCGATTGTGGGCCTCAACTGCGCGGGGCTCTGGCGCAGATGGGGGATGAAGGCGCGGGCGTATTGCTCTACCTGAATCAGGAAGGTCGCGGGATTGGGTTGGCCAACAAGATGCGCGCCTATTTTCTTCAGGATCAAGGGTTTGACACGGTCGAGGCCAACCATCGGCTGGGCTTTGAGGATGACGAACGCGATTTCCGTCTGGGCTCGGACATCCTGAAATCGCTGGGCTTCAGCTCGGTTCGACTGCTGACGAACAACCCTGCCAAGATCGCGATGATGGAAAAAACCGGCATCGCTGTAACCGAGCGTGTCCCGCTGAAGGTTGGTGAAACCGCACATAACCGAGGCTATCTGGCCACCAAGGCCGCGAAGTCCGGACATCTGCTTTGACACCTGGTGATCTGGTCCTGACCCCGCGTGGGGTCCGGTTTATGGGTCGTGTCTTTCCCTGTTCGATCGGGAAAGGGGGGCTAAGCGCCAACAAACGCGAAGGCGATGGCGCAACCCCGACCGGGACCCATCGCATCGTCGGCATGCTCTATCGCCCTGACCGCATCACTGCGCCCACCGCATGGGCCCGGCCCATTGGCCCATGGGATCTGTGGTCAGATGATATGTCGGATAATCGCTATAACTCTTTGGTAACAGCATCTTATGGCTTTAGTCATGAGAAGCTGCGACGCGCCGATCCGCTTTATGATCTGGTTCTGATCACCGACTGGAACTGGCCCAATGTGGTGCCGGGTCGCGGGTCAGCTATTTTTATCCATCAATGGCGCAGACCCGGATATCCGACCGAAGGCTGTGTCGCTTTTCGGCGCGACCACCTGCGTTGGATGGCGCGCCGCATTAACCTCGGCACGCGTCTGATCATCCCTGAGGTTTGACGCGTTCCCCAAAGATTGCCGAACCAACGCGTACATGGGTGGCACCCAGTGCGATAGCCTGTTCAAAATCACCACTCATCCCCATCGACAGGCCCGTCAAACCATTTCGGTCTGCGATTTTGGCCAGCAGAGCAAAATGCAATGCAGGTTCTTCTTCGACCGGCGGTATACACATCAGGCCCTGGATGGGCAGATCAAGCGCGCGGCATTCGGCGATAAAACCATCCGCCTCCAACGGTAAAATCCCTGCCTTTTGCTCTTCTTCACCTGTATTTACTTGAATGAAAAGCGCGGGGCAGCTTCCGATCTCCTGCGCCAGTCGGGCCAGAGTCTTGGCCAGCTTCGGGCGATCAACCGAATGGATGGCGTTGCATAACTCCATCGCCTGACGTGCCTTGTTGGTTTGCAGCGGGCCGATGAGGTGCAGGTCAATTCCTTCGAATTGTTCCTTGAACATCGGCCACTTACCCGCCGCCTCCTGCACCCGGTTCTCACCGAAGCAACGATGGCCCTGCTCTAGCACAGCCTTCACCCGCTCATTCGGCTGCACCTTGGAAACAGCGATCAGCTTGACCGACCCCGGATCGCGCCCAGCTTTGGCTTCGGCACTGGTGATGCGGGTGATGATGTCTTGCAGCGACATGGTGTTCCTTGAATCTGCTTTCTGAGGCGACAGAACACCATGTGACGGAAAAAGAAAAGGGCGGGTCCGAAGACCCGCCCCAAGAACCTTGTGGTTCAGATCGACTTAGAAGTCGAAGCGAGCACCGAAGTCAGCTTTCAGCTGGCTGTCTGCGTTGCCGGTTTTGGTGTTGCCGATACCACCGCGCAGCGATGCACCGCCGCCCAGATCGTAGATGGCACCAATACCGTACTGCTGAGTGTCGTTGTCAGCCGAACCGTCACCGTAAGCTGCGGTCAGGGTCAGAGCTGCACCAACGTTGTAGGCCAGCGAGAAGCCATATGCAGTGCCGTTTTCTGCGTCATCTGCAACATCATCGTCCGCTACGAACAGAGTACCCGAGAAGTCACCGAATTCTGCGCCCAAGGTCAGGACGGTCAGGGTGCTCTTCTCACCACCAGCCGGAGCATCGGTCTGACCATAGGCCAGTGCTGCGGTGATGTTGTTGAAGGTATAGGTCGCGCTCAGGTCCCAACGGTCAATGCCGCTCAGGGTGGTGTCGCCACCAACGTTGCCAACGTTCTGGTCGTACGACGCGCCAAACGCGAAGTCACCAACTGCGTACTGGAAGAACACAGCGTTTGCGCCTGCGCCAGTCGACGAGTAGGCCAGGAAGTCATAGTCAACGCCGGAGTACTGACCGATGAAGTTTTCCAGACCAGGCTCGTTACCGTAGTAGTTTGCCAGGTTGTCGAACGAGCCAGCTACGTTGCCCGCGTCAACACGCAGACCACCGAAGATGACCGAGAAGCGTGCACCGTTCAGGCCAGCTGCGTTTGCTTCGCCGTTGCCGGAGTCTTCGTCAGCCTGCACACGAACACGGCCTTCGAAGCGTACGCCGCCGTCGGTTTCAACGATGCCGTCGATGTTCAGACGGAAGCGCGAGACCAGGATGGTGTCGCTTACGTTTTCGTCAGTCGAACGGTCTTCAGCGTAGCCAATACCGAAACGACCGTAGCCGCCGAACTTAACTTCTGCTGCTGCAACGCCTGCGGTCGCGATCAGCGCCGTCGTTGCAAAGAGAACTTTTTTCATCTTGTTTCCCTCGGTTTCAAAGATTTATCTACTCGACACATGCCTAGCACATGTCTCAGCACGGACATCGTTTCGCTTTTTTTGCCCCCTTTGCGCAAGCTTGGCCTAATCAACGCGCTGTCATTGACAAAATATTGGTGCAAGGATGCCACAGTCACCTTCTCGCCCCGCTGCCCAACTGCACACTCAATAAATACCAAAGAATAGGGTTGTTGCACACAGGGACCTTAGTTAGGAGTATCCCCTGACGATGACAGCGAGTGAAAACAGGACCTGCTTACAATGCGTGTGCCTACGATTTTGGGTTTGATTGCAACAATTGCCGCCGTTTCGGCCTGTGGCCCGAATCGAAGCGCTGCGCCGAACCCCGTTTATCGCAACACCGACAGTAGCCGGTCAGCTGAGCGCGAATTGAACGACCCTGAGCGTACTACAATCTGGGATGTGTTTGATCGCAGCACTGCCGAGCAGACAACCAATGTGAATCGCTATCTTTGGTCTGCGTCTCTGGATGTTCTCAGCTTTCTTCCCATTCAAGAGGTTGATCCCTTCACCGGCGTGATCGTGACGGGGTATGGCACCCCCCCGGGTGGAGGACGCTCTTACCGAGCAACCGTGCATATCAGCGACCCGGCCCTTGCCGCGCGGTCGTTGTCGGTCGCCTTGCAGAGCAGCGGCGGCGCGCCGGTCAGCGATGCGACCGCGCGCGCGGTCGAAGATGCGATCCTGTCCCGTGCCCGTCAGCTACGCATTGCAGACAGTAAGTTCTAGCAACCCGACGAAATACGCTCTAATACCACGCCGGGTTCTGACCCGGCGTTTTCATTCACGAAGGACCGCATGATGTCGCGCTATTCGGCCAACGAAATCGAAGCAAAATGGCAAGAGGCCTGGGACAAGGCCGGGATCTTCACCGCCAGCCGTAAGGCGGACAAGCCGAAATACTATGTGCTTGAGATGTTTCCTTACCCGTCCGGGCGTATCCATATGGGTCATGTGCGCAACTATACGATGGGCGACGTGATCGCGCGGCACAAGCTGGCGACTGGCCATAACGTATTGCATCCAATGGGTTGGGACGCCTTCGGGATGCCAGCCGAAAACGCGGCAATGGCAATCGGCGGCCACCCGAAAGATTGGACATACAGCAACATCGCCGACATGCGTGGGCAGATGAAGCCTCTGGGCCTATCCATCGACTGGTCCCGAGAATTCGCAACCTGTGACCCCGAATACTATGGTCAGCAGCAGGCTTTATTCCTCGATATGCTTGAGGCCGGGCTGGTCTATCGCAAGAACGCCGTGGTGAATTGGGACCCGGTCGACATGACCGTTCTGGCCAACGAGCAGGTTGAAAACGGGCGCGGCTGGCGGTCGGGCGCTTTGGTGGAACGGCGTGAGCTGACGCAATGGTTCTTCAAGATCAGCGACTATTCCGAGGAATTGCTTGAGGCGCTCGACACGCTCGACAACTGGCCCGCCAAGGTGCGCCTGATGCAGGAAAACTGGATCGGCAAGTCGCGCGGCATCGAAATCCCGTTTGAGCGCACAGACGGTGGTGAGCCGATCATCTGCTACTCGACCCGCCCGGATACACTGCGGGGTGCGAGTTTTATTGCAGTCTCGCCGGAACATCCTTTGTCGCGCAAACTGGCGGAAAGCAACCCAGAAGCCGCTGAATTCATTGCAGAATGCCGCAAGATGGACACCACCGAAGCGGCCATGGAAAAGGCCGAGAAAAAGGGCATCGACACCGGTATCTCTGTGCGTCATCCCGTTTGGCCCGATCAGGAACTGCCGGTTTGGATCGGCAACTTTGTCATGATGGATTATGGCACCGGCGCGGTTTACGCCTGTCCTGCACATGATCAGCGTGACCTGGATTTTGCCCGCAAATACCAGCTTCCTGTTGTTCCAGCATTCCATATGCCCGGTGATGAGTCCGAAATCGGTACCGAGGCGCTGGTACCCCAGAAATCTGAAAAAGTCGTCTATATCGACCACTTTGCCGGTCTGGGCGAAACCACCAGCCAGGATGGAATCGACAAAACAATCGACTGGTTCGAACAGCGGGATTTGGGCAAAGCACAGGTCAAATACCGCCTGCGTGACTGGGGCCTCAGCCGTCAGCGCTATTGGGGCTGCCCGATTCCCGTGGTTCATTGCGAAAAATGCGGCACAGTTCCCGAGAAGAAAGAAAACCTGCCGATCGAACTGCCCTATGATGATGGCAACGGCAAACCCATCGACTTTTCGATCCCCGGCAACCCGCTGGACCGCCACCCCAACTGGCGCGATACCCCGTGCCCGGCCTGCGGCGCGCCTGCCAAACGCGAAACCGACACGATGGACACGTTTGTCGATTCGTCCTGGTACTATGCTCGTTTCACCGCCCCGCGCGCTGAAACACCCACAGATTTGGCCGAGGCGGAATACTGGATGAATGTCGACCAGTATATTGGCGGGATCGAGCATGCGATTCTGCATCTGCTCTATTCCCGTTTCTTTGCGCGGGCGATGCAGATCACCGGTCATCTGCCGAAAAAAGCCATCGAACCGTTCAATGCACTGTTCACCCAAGGCATGGTGACGCATGAAATCTACCAGACGCGCGACGCCAACGGTCGTCCGGTCTATCACCTGCCTGAAGATGTGACCGACGGAAAACTGGCCGACGGCACCGAGGTCGAAATCATCCCCTCGGCCAAAATGTCGAAATCCAAGAAAAACGTGGTCGACCCTGTCAGCATTATCTCAGCCTTTGGTGCGGACACTGCGCGCTGGTTTGTTCTGTCCGATTCTCCGCCTGAACGGGACGTGGAATGGACCGCATCCGGGGCCGAGGCCGCCTTTAAGCATCTCAGCCGCGTGCACCGTATCGCGTCTGAGATCGCCGAGTCGGATATCCCCGCCAATGACGAGGATGAGACCCTTCTGCGCGAGATGCACAAAGCGATCCATGATGTATCTGGCGGGGTCGAATCCTTTGGCTTCAACGCATCTATCGCCAAGCTTTACGCGTTCACAAATACGCTTGCGAAATCCAAAGCCGGGTCAGATGCCAAACGCCAGGCAGCGAAGATATTGGCACAGCTGATGTCACCGATGACGCCGCACCTGTCCGAGGAGCTCTGGCAAATGTTGGGAGGTGAAGGGCTGGTGGCAACTGCCTCGTGGCCCGAGGCGGATGAGGCGATGCTGGTGGATGATACCGTCACCCTGCCCATTCAAATCAACGGAAAGCGCCGCGCGGAAATCAGCGTTCCGAAGGATATGCCCAAGGACGAGGTTGAAAAAATCGCGCTTAGCACCGAAGCTGTCGAAAAGGCGCTGGATGGTTCGGCGCCGAAGAAAGTCATTGTTGTTCCGGGTCGGATCGTGAATGTCGTCGTTTAATCGCAGAAGAGTTCTACTGATGCCACTGGCAGCCTGCCTTGCCGGGTCTGCCTGCGGATTTGAACCTGTTTACGCCCCCGGTGGGTCTGGTTCAGAGCTGTTTGGCCGGGTCGAGCTATCGGCCCCGAACACGGTTGATAGCTTTCTTCTGGTTGAAAACCTTGAACAAAAGCTGGGCCGCAGCGCTACATCCGGCAAGGATTACAAACTGAACGTCCAGGTTACGACCAATATTCAAGCCGCCGCGATAACCACCACCAACGAAATCAACCGCTATACAATCAACGGCCGGGTCGAGTATTCGCTTCGGTCCAATGAAACGGGCCAGATCATGGCGTCGGGCTCGGTTACTGATTTCGTGGGATATTCGGCTGCAGGCTCGACCGTTTCCACGCTGGCAGACGAGCGGGACGCGAAACGGCGGTTGATGTCGATTCTGTCGGATCAGATCGTCAATCGGCTGTATGCCACGCCGGACCTGACCGCATGAAGCTGAGCCCGCGCGAGGCGGATGGCTATTTCGCCAAGCCGGATGCGGACAAAACCGGGCTGCTGATCTACGGTGCCGATGCCATGCGGGTGGCGTTGAAACGCCAACAGATTCTCGCGGCTCTGCTTGGAAAGAGTGCCGAAGAAGAAATGCGCCTGACGCGGATGCCGGGCAGCGACCTGCGCGGCGATCCTGCTCTGTTGTTGGATGCAGTTAAGGCGGTTGGCTTTTTTCCAGGGCCGCGCGCGGTTTTTGTGGAAGAGGCGACCGATACCGCCGCGCCTTCGATTCTGGCAGCGCTCGAGGATTGGGCACCCGGTGATGCGCAGATCATCGTCACCGCGGGTCAGCTAAAACCCAGTTCGAAAATCCGGAAAGCCTTTGAGGCGCATCCACAGGCTTACGCAGTTGGCATCTACGATGATCCCCCGTCACGGGCCGAGGTCGAGCGGGTTCTGACCCAAGCAGGACTACGCAACATCCCACGCGATCCGATGTCAGCACTCAGCGAGCTGGCCGTCAGCCTTAGCCCCGGCGACTTCTCCCAAACCATTGAAAAGTTGTCACTTTACAAACGCGGCGATGACACCGAGCTGAGCATGGATGACATCGAAGCCTGCGCGCCCCGCTCGACCGAGGCAGCGTTGGATGATGTCCTGAACGTTGTTGCCGAGGGACGCGCCGGCGAAATCGGGCCGCTGATCCGGCGGTTGCAGGCACAAGGCACCAATGGGGTGACACTGTGCATCGGTGCGACCCGGCATTTTCGAACGCTTTATGCCTGCGCCTCAGATCCCGGTGGTGCAGCGCAAGGCATCGGTAAGCTGCGGCCTCCGGTTTACGGCAAACGGCGCGACCGCATTCTGCGGCAGGCCCAAGGATGGGGTGCACCGAAACTACAAACGGCACTGACGGTTCTGACCGACACCGATTTGTCCCTGCGATCTGCCGGCCAAACCGCCCCCGCGATGGCATTGGTCGAACGCGCAATGATCCGATTGGCGATGCTGGCGCGGTCACGCTGACCCCGCGTATGTCTTGACGTACGCGCGATCCGGGTCACATTCGGTCAGGCATTTGGCAGGAGGATAGCATGTACAAAGTCTATGGGAGCGTTCGAAGCCGCGCAGCGCGTGTCATCTGGCTGCTTGAAGAGTTGGGTCAGCCATATGAGCTGATAAAAGTCGGTCCACGCGACCCCAAGGTCGTGGCGTTGAACCACACGGGCAAGATCCCTGTACTCGAGGATGGTGGCCATTTGATCTCGGACAGCTCCGCGATCATGACCTATCTGGCTGATAAACATGGCGCTTTCACCTATCCGGCAGGCAGCTATGACCGCGCTATTCAGGATTCGCTTTTTCATGCAATTCTTGACGAGTTGGACGCCGTTCTGTGGGTCGCCGCACGACATGGCTTCATTTTGCCCGAAGACAAACGCGCACCCGGCATCAGTGAGGCGGCCAAATGGGAATTCGACAATAACTTCCAGCGACTAGAACGCCGGTTTCAAGGTCCGTTCCTGCTGGGTGATCAAATGACGATTGCCGATATCCTTTTGGTCCATTGCATGAGCTGGGCCAAAGGCGCCGGATTCCCTTTGAACTCAGATGTACTGAAAACCTATGGCAAAGAAATGCGGAACCGGCCTGCCTATAAGAAACTGGCCGAACTTAGCTAGTTTGCAACCAGTCCGTGGCTGATCGACCAGCCCAGCGCCCGGTGGCGAAACACGCCGTGAGCAGATAGCCGCCCGTCGGGGCTTCCCAATCCAGCATCTCGCCCGCGCAGAACACACCCGGAAGGTTGGTCAGCATCAGGCCGTCACTCACCGCATCGCGTGAAACGCCCCCCGCGGTCGAGATTGCTTCGTCTATCGCGCGCAATCCAGAATGACAGATGGGCAACGCCTTGATCACCTTGGCCAACGCCTCGGGCTCGGTGGGAAGGGGGCGACCAAACTCGGTCAGCAAAGCGGTTCGGGTCGGACCCAGCTTGAGCGACTTGCGAATATGGTTGGATAGACTGGCTTTGCCGCGTGTTTTGCTTAGGCGCTGCGCCACATCCTCCGCCGACAGATCGGGCATCAGATCAAAGGTCAACTCCGCCCCTTCCCGCACGGCTTTGCAGATGCTGTAGATGCCGCCGCCTTCCAGACCACGGGCTGAGATCACGGCCTCGCCCCGTGTGCGCAGCGATCCGGCCCGCAGGGCGACGCCTTTGATCGGCGCGCCGAAGTGCTTTGACATGTGATCGGACCAATCGACAAGCAGACCCGCATTTGCGGGGGCAAAGGGGGCGACCTCGACACCTCTTTGGACAAGGTCATTCGCCCAAGCCCCATCCGATCCCAAACGCGCCCAACTTGCCCCACCCATTGCAAGGATCGTCACATCGGCTTTCACCGCCTGCGCCCCGTCTGGCGTGTCAAAGCTGAGCGCGTCGTCCTGCCATCCGGTCCAGCGCCAGCGGGTTTTAATCTCAACGCCAATTTCAGACAGGCGCGCCAACCACGCGCGCAGCAACGGCGAGGCTTTCATAACCGACGGGAACACACGCCCGGTAGAACCGGTGAATAGTTCCTGCCCCAGCTCCTGAGCCCAGTTTTTCACATCCTGCGCGTCGAATTCAGCTAGCATCGGGCGGAGCCAGTCAGCGGCTTCGTCATAGGATTGGAGCAGCGTCTCGAAAGGTTCATCCTTGGTCAGGTTCAAGCCCGACTTACCCGCCATCAGAAACTTGCGCGCGACTGAAGGCTTAGCCTCGGCCACCGAAACCTTGTGACCAGCTTGGGCCAGCTGTTCTGCGGCCATCAATCCGGCGGGCCCTGCCCCGATTACCACTGCCTGCGCCATTGCAGCCCTCTTGCCTTCATCGCCCGCAGGCGCATCATTCCAGATCATGACGAACAGCGATCAAATCTGCCCGCTTTGCGACCGCCCGATCCCGGAAGGCGGTGGCAGTCTGCATCATCTGATCCCAAAACTCAAAGGAGGCAAGGGCGGACCCACCGTGCTGCTGCACAAGATTTGCCACAAAGAGGTCCACGCTCCCTTGTCTGAGGCCGAACTGGCGCGCAGTTTCAACACGGCTGAGGCCCTGCGCGCTCATCCACGGCTTGAGAAATTCCTGAACTGGGTCCGCAAACGCCCACCCGCATTTCAATCGAAAGTGCCGGGCAAGCGCAGAGGGCGATGATCAAACTGGAAAGATGGGATTGCCAAACGCATCCTGAATAGGTTCTGCCAAACCTTCGACCTCCAGCCCCTTGTAGTCCGGCACAGGCGCGAATTGCGCACCCGGGATGTGCTGGAATTCCAGCGTTGTGTAGGGTCGTTTCCACAGCCATTCGCGGTTCGACACCGCCCAAAGATCGGGATCAGGCGGTACGTCATGCTTGAACGCATAGAAATGCAGATCGAAGCCGTGCGAGGCGACCTCTTGCATCGATAGCAAGGACATACCTTGGGCGCGACAGACTACATCTACCGCTGCGATGTCACCGGTCCGCAGGGTGATTTGACCAACCCGTGCCTTCGCAAAGGGTTGCGCTGGGTCGGCTGCGGTTTCGGGTCGGTTGCCTTCGAAATCATGCTGAAGCAGTTCGATCACAAAGCCTTCGGGGTCGCTGAGATGGGCCATGTAGCCGATATCCAGAAACTGACGCGGGACACTGACAGCATGGCCCTGTTTGCCCAACGCCTCAACCGCCACGTCCACATTGGGCAGGGTAATCCCGATCTTCCAGTATCGTTGCCCCTGATCATGGGCGTACCCGCCGCCACCCGGCATCAGCAACAGATCCGCATCCTGCCCGTTATAGCCAACACGGCGGTTCTGCCCCTCGACCTGCACCGACATACCCAGCGCCTCCCGATAGAAACCGGCTAGGCGATCCGGGTCGGCGACGCGCAATCGCAGCGCGGACAACCTCATCGGCACAGCTCGGCGATGCCAGCGGCGATGTCGGGTTTTGCAGCCACACTGTCCGCCACCAGCTCTTGCGCAGTGGGCATCAGGTCTTCGGGTGCGACGATGCGGTCGACCAGACCAAAGGCATAGGCCTCTTCTGCTGTGATCTTCTGCCCCGCCATCAGGATCAGCTTGGTCCGCGCCGGGCCTATCAATGCCGCCATGCGTTTCGGATCGGACCGCTGAGGCAGGAAACCCAGCTTCATCACCGGATAGAAGAACTTGGCCGACGGCACCGCGATGCGTAAATCACAGGCCAGCACCATCCCGTTCGCCCCCCCGGCCAAGGTGCCATTCAATGCGGCCACCGTCAGGCAAGGCAAGGCCGCAATCGCGCCTGATAGGCGTTCCCACACGTCCGAGGTGGCAAGCCCGGCCCGCGCCTCGTCCAGATCGGCCCCTGCGCTGAACACCTTTCCCTTACCGGTCAGAATCAAAGCATGGGCCTCGGTGGCAGCCTCTGCAATCTCGGCGAGTTCGGTCAACATCGCCCCGGTCAAAGCGTTTGCCTTGCCGGGGTTGTTGATTGTGACGGTCCAAAGCCCGCCCTCTTGCGTCAGTTCAATCACGTCAGACCGATCCTTTGGCGAATGTCATCCTGCCGAAGGGAAATTTCGGACCCCAGAAACTCATCTGCATCCTGCGAACACATCCACAACAATGCACGTGCAGGCCAATCCGCCGGGATATGAACATCCCAGTCCAACTGGCTGACCGGGTTGATGCCGCTGGCCTTGATGACACGCTGCATATCTGTGGCCACCGTACCCGGCGAAAGACCCATCGCGCGGATACCATTATGCGCCTCTTCCAGATGCAGGCATTCGGTCAGCATCTTTGCCCCCGCTTTCGAGGAACAATAGTGGCTCCACGCCTCAACCGGGTTCGAGGCGGCGCCCGACGAGACGGTCAGTATCGTCCCCCCGCCCGCCGCGCGCATGACCGGCAGGGCGGCGCGCATCCCGTAAAAGACACCTTTGAGGTTGATGTCGATGGCCTGGCTCCAGGAGTCGACATCAGCATCGGCCAGATGAAAAATCGGCTCAATCACCCCGGCATTGCCGATCAGCACATCCAATCCGCCAAAACGAGCAACGCAATCGGCCACTGCCTGCTCGACCTGCGCGAAATCGCTGACATCGCAGGCCAGCGCGATTGCATTGTCGCCCAGCGAAGCCGCCAGTGCATCGATTTGATCACGACTGCGTGCAACCAGCGCCACATTGGCCCCGGCTGCGGCAAAAACGCGCCCTGCCTCAGCCCCGATACCCCTGCTGGCCCCGGTAATAAGTACTGTTTTTCCCTGCATTTGCCCCTCCTCACGCATTGGGCTGGTATTTGGCTACAGGCGTAGCGCGGAAACGGGGAAAGGGTCCAGCCCTTGCCCCTTGACGATACCCGCCACAAACCCGACCATGCGCAGCAAATTGATCAAGAAGGGTTACCTTATGTCTGTTTTCTTCCGCCGCAGCTGCGGCGCAGCCCTGGCTTATACAATTGCCACCCAAGGCGCCTGGGCCGACCTGACCGCCAATGATATCTGGGCGGATTGGCAATCTTACTTTCAGTCGATGGGCTATACTATCACCGGCAGTCAAAGCAGCGCCGGGGACGTGACCACAATCGCGGACATGACCGTGCTGATGGAACTGCCCGATGATGAGGGCGAGTTCAGCATGGTGGTGCCTGAAGTGACGCTGACGGAAAATGGTGATGGCACCGTCGGCATCGGCTTTCCCGAAAGCTTCTCGGTAACACTGGCCGGCACCGCCGAAGACGAGGTGTTTTCCGTCGATATGGTCTATTCGCAGTCCGATCTGGACATGGTGGTTTCGGGCACGCCTGAAGATATGACCTATGACTATTCAGCATCCGAGTTCAGCGTCGCGTTGCAAGAGCTGGAGGCAGGCGACGAAGCGCTGCGTGCGGATGCGTTTGACGTCAGGTTCGACATGACCGACCTGAGCGGCAGCTCGCGCATGCAGATTGGTGAGGGTCGCACCATCACACAGACCATGGAAGCCGCGGAACTGTCTTACAACATCGCGTTTGAAGACCCCGACCTGGGGGATTCGGGCTTGTTCGTCGGGCAGCTGAACGAGCTGACCTTCGAAGGTGACAGTGTTCTGCCCAGCGGATTGGACCTGAGCGACCCAAGCGCGTTTTATACCTCGGGTTTCGAATTTGACGGTGAATTCACCTACGGCTCAGGCGAGACAAATGTCAGCGGGGTCGCAGAGGGTAGCGAGTTCACCATGGCAAGCTCCTCCGAAGGTGGGCGTTTCGCGGCCAGTATGGACGCCGAAAGCCTGGCCTATGATCTTGAGCAAAACAAAACCCAGATGGCGGTGACCACAGCCGACCTGCCTTTCCCACTGGAACTGGCGATGGAGAAGGCCGGTCTGAAGCTTGATATCCCGGTGCAACCCTCGGATGAGGTCAAACCGTTCGGCTTTGCGATGAACCTGACCGATTTCACCATGTCCGACGTTTTGTGGAGCATGTTCGACCCGGCAGGCACCCTGCCGCGCGATCCGGCCACAATTGCGCTGGATACAAGCGGAACGGCCAAGGTTCTGATGAACATCTTCGACCCGGAACAGGCGGCAGCATTGGAAAGCTCGGACGAGATGCCAGCCGAGTTGCATTCGCTCAAGATCAACGAGCTGCTGGTCTCGCTGGTTGGCGCGCGCCTGTCGGGTGACGGAGACTTTGCCTTCGACAACGAAAACACCCAGGAATTTGGCATGCCCGCCCCATCGGGTGTCGCCAATCTTGAGTTGGTAGGCGCAAATACGCTGATCGACAATCTGATGGGCATGGGTCTGATGTCCGAGAATGATGCGCTGGGTGCGCGTATGATGATGGGCATGATGGCCGTACCCGGTGATGAACCCGATACGCTGACATCGACCATCGAGTTCAAAGAAGACGGCCAGATTCTGGCCAATGGTCAACGCATTAAGTAAATGTGATCGAACAAGGGCGCCCCAATGCGCCCTTGTTCATGACCTTGGATGTAAACACCGCGATTGCATCCGGCTGCAGGTCTTGCGAGACGGGCTGTGCAAGGCTACGTCCTGTGCAAATAAACCGGAGACCCCATGACCCGTACGCCACAAGACCTGACCCAGAACCTGTTGGATGCCGCCCACAAAGCCGGGGCTGAGGCAGCGGATGCCATTGTGATCGACGGCTCGTCGGTCTCTGTCGAGGTGCGGCACGGAGCCTTGGAGCATGCCGAACGCTCGGAAGAAACGGAATTTGGGCTGCGCGTGTTTGTCGGCAAGCAGCAGGCGATTGTCTCCAGTTCCGATACGCGACCCGATACGCTGACCAAAATGGCCGAACGTGCCGTGGCCATGGCCAAGGAGGCGCCCGAGGACCCGTTTACGGGCCTGGCTGACAGCGCTCAACTGGTGACCGATTGGGATATCGACGCGCTGGAACTGTTCGACCCCGCCCCGGAACCCGCAGCAGATGCCTTGATGCACGATGCAATTGCTGCCGAAGCCGCCGCGCTGGCGGTGTCTGGCGTATCACAAGTGTCAGATGCGGCGGCCAGCTACGGTACCCATCGGGTTAGTCTGGCGGCGACCAACGGGTTTTCCGGACACTATGCGCGCAGCTATCGGTCAACCTCCTGCGTTGCGATCTCGGGTGAAGGCACGGGGATGGAGCGTGACTATGACGGCGACGTCCGCACCTTCCAATCGGACCTGCGCACACCGCAGGATATTGGCCGCTCCGCCGGCGAACGGGCCGTGGCATTAGTAGGCGCGCGTAAACCAAAGACCGGCAGCTTTCCGGTTTTATTTGACGAGCGCATATCGACCTCTTTGATCGGTCACTTGCTGGCAGCCAGCAACGGCGCCGCGATTGCGCGCGGGGCATCCTGGCTGAAAGACAATCTGGGGGAACAGGTTCTGCCCGCGCATCTGTCCCTGATCGAAGACCCGCATCGCCCGCGCATCTCGGGCTCTCGCCCTTTTGATGCCGAAGGCCTGCCAACCCAGCGTCGTGCGATTGTCGAAAACGGGGTGCTGACCGGCTGGACGATGGATTTGTCCAGCGCGCGCAAGCTTGGCATGGCGTCAACCGGGAATGCCGCTCGCGGCGTTTCAGGCCCGCCCTCGCCCAGCAACTGGAACCTGAGCCTGACCCAAGGCACGCAAAGCCGTGCCGATCTGCTACGCGATATGGGAACCGGATTATTGGTCACTTCGATGATCGGTTCAACGATCAACCCCAATACCGGTGACTACTCGCGCGGGGCATCGGGTTTTTGGGTCGAGAATGGCGAGATCACCTACCCGGTCAACGAATGCACCATCGCGGGCAACCTGCGCGATATGCTTATGCGAATGATCTCGGCCAATGATGCGCGGCCTTATTTGTCGCGGGTCGTGCCCTCGGTACTGATCGAAGGAATGACGCTTGCCGGCAACTGATCTGCCCCTTCTGATCGACGCAGCCCTTGAGGCTGGCAAGATCGCGTCCCGCTATTCGGGACCGCAGGCGCAGCGCTGGGATAAACCCGACGGTGCCGGACCCGTGACCGAAGCGGATCTGGCCGTGAACGCGATGCTCGAACAGCGTTTGCCAGCGGCCCGCCCGGGCTATGGCTGGCTCAGCGAAGAAACCGAAGATACCGCCGCGCGTCTTGATCGAGACCGCGCCTTTATCATCGACCCAATCGATGGCACCCGCAGCTTTGCCGAAGGGTCCCGGACTTGGGCCCATTCGCTGGCCGTTACCGACAACGGCGAAGTGACTGCTGCCGTGATCTACCTGCCCATGCGGGATCTGCTTTATGCAGCCAGCAAGGGCGAGGGTGCCACGCTGAACGGCGCGCCGATCCACGCGACACAGGCTAAGGTTTTGGATCAGTCCGAGCTTTTGGCAGCCAAACCCAACCTTGCTGCGCATCATTGGCGCGCGGGTCAGGTGCCACCCTTTAAACGGGCTTACCGCCCATCGCTGGCCTATCGCATGGCTCTGGTCGCCGAGGGCCGGTTCGACGGAATGTTGACGCTGCGCCCTAGCTGGGAATGGGATATCGCAGCCGGGGATCTGATCGTGCGCGAAGCGGGCGGAATATGTACCGACCGCCAAGGTCAGCCGCTGCGCTTTAACAACGAACATCCCCGATTGAACGGAGTGGTCGCTGCCGGTGAAGGGCTGCATACCATTCTTGCCGCGCAACTTGATGAGGATGGTCCGGGGATCCCGGCATGAGCCAACCTCAATCGCTTAGCCTTATAGCCTATCGGATTCTGTCGTGGCGCATGCCGAAAAACGACGGCAGAACCGATCTGCCCCGCCCAACTGGCGAGGTTTTGTGGGTGCATATCGCCGATCCGGACCGTCTGCGCGTGATTGTTGATCTGTGCGACCGTCTGAAACAGGTCCGACCCGGATTGTCCGTGCTGCTAACCGCCCCTCCGGATGCTGATCTTTCGCGTTGGGCGGAAACCAGCTTTCCCCTGATCACGCTACCTTTGGAGCAAACCGGCGCAGCCCGCAGCTTTCTGGATCACTGGCGCCCGGATATGGGTCTGTGGGTCGGTGGTGGATTGATGCCAAACATCATCACCCGCGCCGCAAGGCAGAAGATTCCTCTGATCCTGATCGAGGCAACCCCTGATGTCGTAAGCGCCAGACTTGCACGCTGGCTGCCGGATATCAGCCGGTACACCTTCAATTGCTTTGATCATATTCTGACGCCATCAGAAGAGATCGCGCGCCAGATTCGGCGATTGGGGATTGCAACGCCAAAAGTCGAGGAATCCCCACCCCTTCAGATAAGTCCAAACCCGAGGCCATGGCCCGAAGACGAACTGATCGAGGTCACCCATAACCTGTCCAGTCGGCCCGTCTGGCTGGCGGCATGGGTTCAGGATAAAGAGTTTATCTCTGTCCTCAGCGCGCACCGTCAGGCCTTGCGCATGATGCCCCGGCTCGTGCTGGTGTTGCATGTCGCCGATATGGGCGAAGCACTGCCCCTGCAGCGGCGATTGGCATCGATGGATTTACGCTGTAGCAACTGGGACGAGGGTGACCAGATCGAAGACGCGACACAGGTCGTCCTGACCTCAGAGCCCGAGGATCTGGGTCTGTGGCAACGGGTCTGCCCGGTAACATTCATGGGCAGCTCGCTTGAGCGTGGCGCAGGCGGATGCGACCCGCTGGAAACGATTGCCCTTGGCTCGGCCATCGTGCACGGACCATTTGTGCATCGATACCAGGGGCTTTACGATCAGCTGGAACAGATCAAGGCAGCGCGCATGATCAAATCCGCAACCGAATTGGGCGACGCGGTGGCCGAACTGCTGGCGCCGGATCAGGCGGCGGGGATGGCGCTGGCAGGGTGGAAGATGATCACCGAAGGCGCGCCTCAGGCCGACAGGTTGATCGAGATGGTGCAGGACGCGCTGGACCAACGGAGTTCCGACAATGCGGGCACCTGAGTTTTGGAACACCCCCCCGGATCAATTGGATCTAAGGGCGAGGGTATTGGCCCCTCTGGGTCGGATTTACGCGTCGGCCACCGCCCGCCGCGTCGCATCGGCGGCCGGACTCAAACCGGGCGTGCCGGTCATATGCATCGGCAATCTGAATGCAGGCGGTACTGGCAAGACACCCACGACCATCTGGATGGTCGAGCAGTTGCGCGACAGCTGGCACACGCCGCATATCGTGACCCGCGGTCATGGCGGCACGCTGGAAGGCCCGGTGCGGGTCGACCCCGGCAAGCATTCGGCAGCGCAAGTCGGGGATGAACCGCTGCTGCTGGCCATGTTCGCCGATGTCTGGGTCGCAAAAGACCGCGCCGCCGGGGCACGCGCGGCGGCAGAGGATGGGGCAACGGTCATCGTTTTGGACGATGGGTTTCAGAACCCGTCAGTCGCCAAGGATTTCTCGATCATTGTGGTGGATGCCCAACGCGGTTTCGGGAACGGACTGTGCCTGCCCGCAGGTCCCTTGCGCGAGCCAGTCGATGTAGGGTTGAAACGCGCCGATCTGGTACTTTCGCTTGGGGACGCCACTGCTCAGGATAGCTTCGCAGCGCATTGGGGTAACACGATTGCCGTGCCGCACGCGACCGGAGTGGTCGAGCCCCTGCAAACTGGCATGGATTGGACAGGCTCAAAGGTACTGGCCTTCGCTGGAATTGGACATCCCGAGAAGTTCTTTCAGACCTTGCGCCAACAGGGGGCTGACCTGGTGCGCGCCGAAGCGCTGGATGATCACCAGCCGCTGACCCCGGCCCTGATGGCCCGGCTTGAGAATGAAGCGCGCCTATTGGGGGCCCAAATGGTGACAACCGAGAAAGACGCCGTCCGCCTGCCCGAGACCTTTCGGCGAAAGGTTGTGACCCTGCCAGTTCGTCTTCGCATCTCGGATGCAGACGCCGTCAAAGAGATGTTGGCAAAGGTCGCGCCGTCACCTTAGGGTCGGCCCTGTTCGGGCCGACCGGATTTCTGCTTAGCTACCCAGTTCAGATTCGATCAGCGTCTTGAAATCAGCATAGGACTGGTTGGACACTTTCTTGCCATTGACGATGAAAGACGGTGTCGCCTCAATCCCGTCACGCTCGGCGTTTTCCTGATACCAGGCAACCAGCGTCTGGGCACGCGTTCCATCTTGCAGACAGGCCTCAAGCTGGTCGTTGTCGATCCCGGCAAGGCGACCGATCTTGCGCAACTCATCCACGATCTCGGTCGGACCACCGGCGCGGGTCCATTCTGACTGACCTTCGTACAGCAGATCAGTGATGCCAAAGAACTTATCAGGACCCGCGCAGCGCGCTATCATCGACGCCCACAGGCCATAGCGGTCAAAATAGACTTCACGATAAGTGAACTTAACCTTGCCGGTGTCGATGAAATCCTTCTTCAATTGCTTATAGGCCCCCTGATGGAAAGTGGCACAATGCGGGCAGGTGTAGGATGCATATTCGATGATCTCGACCGGGGCATCTTCAGCCCCCTGAACCATTTCAACGATGGTCGAAGTGTCCAGCTCTGCCTCTTGTGCGTTCGCACTTCCGACCAGCGGATTGGCAGGGGTCGAACTTGTGGTTGTCAGCCAATACCCACCAGCGGCAATGGCGACAGCCGCACAGATTCCTGTTGCAATACGGCTCATTCTCAGCCCTTTCTCAGCTTTTGTGCTTAGATAAAATGTTGCGGCCCAGACGTTCAAGGGCAGCGCGCAAATCACCATCGTGAATGTCACGCGACACTTTGTCTGCCTCGGCTACAATTTCAGGTTCTATTTCGGGTTTTGGCGGTTTCGGCTTGTGATCGAAACTGGCCTGCCCCTCGGCAAATCCGGTCGGAGCGGTCTGGGTGATCCGGATACGGCTGATCGCGTTGTAACCGTAAACAGCATTCACCTTGCTGCGCAGCTGTTCTTTTTGCATTTCCAGCATCGGAGCCTGCGGCCCAGTGGTCAGCAGCGTCAACGTCGCGCCGATCCCGCCTTTGCTATACCCTACATTCACCGGGCGCGCGATGGAGGCAGTATCCTGACCCACAATCTCGGCCCAATGGGTCAGCAGACGTGACACAGCAAATCCCCGGCTTTCCCCGGCGCGCCGAATCTGATCATTCAGCAAACTGGCGGTGCGTTTGAACCCGCGGGTCGAGGAACGTCTGCGTTGCATCTGGTTTCCAACTCCTGCGCAGCTATTGTAATGAGCACGAGGATAGGTGCCAGCGAAACCTGACAGGGAGTTAGATAAAACTTGCGTGACATCACTGAATTCAGCGTAAGCACCGCGCTCTTGGACTGGTACGATCACCACGCCCGCGAAATGCCATGGCGCATGGGTCCGGCGGATCGGGCGGCTGGTGTACAGCCTGACCCCTACCGCGTCTGGCTGTCCGAGGTGATGTTGCAGCAAACAACGGTGGCCGCCGTGCGCGACTACTTCACACGCTTCACCACGCGTTGGCCTACGGTTCAAGCGCTGGCCGCCGCACCGGATGATCAGGTCATGGGTGAATGGGCCGGACTAGGCTATTATGCCCGCGCCCGCAACCTGTTGAAATGCGCTCGGGTGGTGGCCAAGGATCACAATGGGCAGTTTCCGGACACTTACGATGCGCTTCTGCAATTACCCGGAATTGGCCCCTATACCGCCGCTGCGATCTCGGCCATAGCCTTTGACCGTCGCGAGACGGTGCTGGACGGCAATGTCGAACGGGTCATGGCGCGGCTCTATGATATTCACGATCCACTGCCTGGGTCGAAACCCGTTCTGAAGGAAAAAGCCGCAAGGCTGACGCCCGATCATCGCCCCGGAGACTACGCACAAGCTGTCATGGATCTGGGCGCAACCATCTGTACTCCGAAATCCCCCGCCTGCGGCATCTGTCCGCTGCGCGATCCCTGTCTGGCCCGCGTCGCCGGAACACAGGCAGAGCTGCCAAAGAAAACTCCGAAAAAGCCCAAACCCACCCGCTTCGGTCATATCTATATCGCCCAGCGCGAGGACGGGGCTCTGCTGTTGGAACGCCGTCCTGATAAGGGTCTATTGGGTGGTATGCTCGGCTGGCCCGGGCCTGACTGGTCTGAGACCCCTGCCGAAGCGCCCCCTTTCCAAGCGGATTGGTGCACCCTGCCGGGCGAAGTGCGCCACACTTTTACGCATTTCCATCTGGTGCTGAAAATCTGGACAGCCGAGCTGCCAGCCAACACCATACCAGAAGGACTGACACTTCTGACCAAGTATGAGTTCAAACCCAGCGACCTGCCTACTGTGATGCGCAAGGCTCACGATTTGTGGAGGGGGCAATAAGCCCGCTGTCCAAGCGCTATTGCTCGGGCTAGGCTGCTCTCAAAGGTTCGGAGCACCAGATGATTGCAACAGAAACCCTGACCCGCTGGCAGACCGCGATGCCTTTTTGGGTGTCGTTCCTGTTGATCCCCTTGATCTGGGCCACAGCACTTGCGGGTGGATGGTGGGTTCTGCTGGTCCCCTTGTCCACCTGGTGGGCCTTTGCAGCACTGGATCAGCTAACCGGGCTTGATCTGAGCAATGCCGACCCGGAAACGCCCGATGACATCCTGCATTGGTATATCCTGCTGACCAAGCTTTGGGTTCCTGCTCAGTTCATCACACTGTTTGGCCTGATCTGGTATGCAACCCATTCCGACCACTTGACGACCTGGTCCAAGATTGGACTGTTCTTTGGTATGGGCATCCTGTCGGGCACGGTGGGCATCAATTACAGCCATGAACTGATGCACCAGAAATCCCGGCTGGAACGCTGGCTGGGGGATATCCTGCTCGCTATGGTCCTGTATTCCCATTTCCGATCCGAACATCTGCTGGTGCATCATCGCTATGTCGGAACGCCGCGAGACCCGGTGACTGCGCGGTATAACGAAGGGTTTCATCGCTTCTATCCACGCGTTTTATTGCAATGCCTGGTCTCAGCTTTTCAGGCCGAGAAGGACAAACTTGCCCGCAAAGATCGCCCTTGGGCAGACAGTGCAAACCCGTTCTGGCGCTATTGGGCGCTACAGGGCGGGATGCTGCTGCTGGCGGCGCTGATCGGAGGATGGGCCGGGCTGGGATTGTTCCTGCTGCAGGCGGGTGTTGCGATCTGGCAACTGGAACTGGTCAACTATGTCGAACATTACGGGCTGACACGGAAACACATGGGCGATGGTAAATACGAACATGTCCTGCCCCGCCATTCCTGGAACGCCGCGCAAAAAGCCTCGAACTGGCTGCTGATCAACCTTCAGCGCCACTCGGACCACCACTACAAACCAAACCGGCGCTTCCCCCTGTTGCAAAACCACGCGCAAGAGGACGCACCACAACTGCCCTATGGCTATCCCGTGATGACCGTGGCTGCGATGATTCCACCCCTGTGGCGACGCGTCATGAACCCCCGCGTTCGGGCCTGGCGGCAGCAATACTACCCCGAAATCACGGACTGGCACCCTTACAACAAAGCGCTGAACCCGCGGCCAAACGCCTGACCGCAGCGCGCCCCGCGCGCTGCCCGGCCCAACGGGTGGGGTTGCATCTTTGATGCTGCCCCTCCGGGCGGGAGCTCCTTAGTTGACCCAGATATCCATAGGGTCTTCAACACCGCGCACCGGTTGGCTGGTTTTCTGGGCAAATCCTTCCAGCAATGGCTGGCTTGTTGGGCTTTCCTGCAATACCTGCTGCCGCAGCGCATCGCTGATCACAATATCCGCCTTGAAATCACGGGTCACCGCCTCAAGCTTGGCCGCAACGTTCACGGCGTCGCCGATCACTGCAAACTCCAGCCGGTTGGCCCCGATATCTCCCAAAACGACCGAGCCATAGTGGACCCCGATCCCAACATGAATCTCGACCTCCCCCGCGCGTCGACGTTCAAGGTTCCAGCGTTCGATAACCTCGGCCATGGCCCGCGCGCAGCCCAGCGCGTTGGTCGCATCCAGCGGCGTTGTGACCGGGGTTCCAAACGTGGCCATCAAGCCATCGCCAAGATATTTGTCCAATGTACCGTTATGCCGAAATACCTCAGTCTCCATCCGCCCGTGAAACCCGCGCAAAACCTCGATCACCTCATAGGGATCGCGGCCCGCCGCAAACCGGGTGAACCCCACGATGTCGATAAACAAAACCGCTACGTTCTCTTTGCGAACCTGTTTCAGTGGCTCATCGTTGTGACTGAGCGATTCAACAACATTGGGCGAGAAATACCGCGACAGGTTTGCGCGTTCTCTCTCCAGCCCCGCATTGCTGAGCAACAGGCGATTGAGCCGCCGCATTGAGATGCCCAAGGTCACCGCAACCATAATGAACACGATGACCTGCTGTATGCGCTGAGGTGCCTGGAAACTGTTCGGGTCAAGCATTTCTTGCAGTTCAGGATGCCCCTGCAACGCCACAAAGACCCGTTCGCCCAATTCTGGGAACGGTGTCGAAAGGAGCCAAGCCAAAACCCACCCGGCCGTCCATATACCCGCTGTCCACGTGCCGATGGCCACAACCGTGCGCCAGGAATAGGCCAACGTTCCTGCGGCAAGAATAATGAAGAAATACTGGAAGTTATCGAATCGGAATTGAATCGCAAGCGGTCGGACTTCGTCGCTAAACGGGTTCGGAACGATCATGCCCAGCGTCATGATCAGCAGATCTGCAAAGATCAAAAGCAGCTCTACCCTGGATTGCCCGACCCGCCCAGCACGCTGAATCAACCAGCCGTTTGCGCAGATTAGCAACAGGATGAAATGATAATACAGAACCTCCCAATTCGGGTTCAGGTAGATCAGCAAGATGCCGGTCAACCCCATGGCAACCCAGCGGGCTCTGACGGCCAGTTCCAGCCCCTCGCGCTTATGCCGCTCCAGCGCCTCTTCGGCGTATTTATGGTCCAGATCAAAATCATCTGGCTGAGTTATGAAAAAGCGGCCAAAGCGGGACGGGTTGGGGGTGACGTCGGTCAAAGTCAGCGCTCCTATACGGTCTGACGTGTTCGCCTATGCAATCATTCCTTGGCCCAAAACAAAAGACCCCGCCGTAAGATCGGCGGGGCAAGGCTGAGTGCCTTGTGTCAGGCCACAGGCACCGGCGGTGTTCTTAAGATCAGTTGTGCATCTCGGACCGGATCTGCTGACGCAGCACGTCGATGGGCACAGTCTTGCCATCGCGTTTAAAGCACCAGTAGGTCCAGCCATTGCAGGAGGGGGCGTTTTCCAGATGCGCACCAACCTGATGGATCGAACCTTTGACATTATCGCCCACCAGGGTGCCATCTGCCCGAACCTTGGCCTTGTGACGCTGGTTCATGGAATAGAGTTCTTCACCCGGACGCAACATGCCACGTTCGACCAACTGGCCAAAGGGTACGCGCGGCTCGGCGCGTTTGCTGGCGCTGACCTCCAGCGCCTCGCGGTCGAACTTACGCACCTTGGCGATGCGTTTTTCGGCGACCTTGCGATAGCTTTCTTCGCGCTCGATGCCGATGAACTCACGCCCCAGCATTTTCGCGACGGCACCCGTGGTGCCAGTGCCAAAGAACGGGTCTAACACCACGTCACCTGGATTGGTCGATCCGATCAGAACGCGATGCAGCAGTGATTCCGGTTTCTGCGTGGGATGTGCCTTATCGCCGTTGTCGTCTTTCAAGCGTTCGTGCCCGGTACAGATCGGCAGCACCCAGTCGCTGCGCATTTGCACGCCCTCGTTCAGGGCCTTCAGCGCCTCATAGTTGAACGTGTATTTCGCGCCTTCCTGTTTCGAGGCCCAAATCATAGTCTCATGTGCGTTGGTAAAGCGCTTGCCACGGAAATTCGGCATCGGGTTCGATTTACGCCACACGACGTCATTCAGAATCCAATACCCAGCGTCCTGCAGGGCCGAGCCCACGCGGAAAATGTTGTGATAAGAGCCAATCACCCAGATCGCACCGTTGGGTTTCAGCAGGCGACGCGCAGCCTTCAACCATTCCCGCGTGAACTGATCATAGGCCCCAAAACTGGAAAACTGATCCCAGTGATCATCAACCGCATCCACCTGAGAGTTATCGGGGCGGTGCAACTGACCTTTCAGTTGCAGATTGTACGGTGGATCCGCAAAAATCAGGTCAACAGACGCCTCAGGAAGACTGTTCATCACCTCGATGCAGTCTCCGGATAGGATCGTGTTTAAAGGGAGCGCGGCTGCGCCCTTTGTCTTGATTGTGGTCATATCACTGCCTCAGTTCCACGGCGCTTTTGCGCTCATTTGGTTGAGACAAGGATGAGTCAAAGATGATTCGCCGTCAAATTCTTTTTTGAATCAGTAGCTTACGATTTACTCTTGATACAAGATATTGTGGACTGGTTTGAACGAACGTCTATGGTGTGGGGTCACACCAAGATTTCGCAGCGCATCGCGGTGTTGTTTTGATGGATAACCGGCATTGGTTTCCCATCCATATCCCGGATGCTGTTGCGCCAAATCCACCATCAGTTGATCGCGCCAGTTTTTGGCAAGGATCGAGGCCGCCGCAATCGACACTGATCGGGCATCTCCTTTGACCACAGCTTGCGCGGGGATCTTCAGGCCGCGCGGGATCATGTTACCATCGATCAGCAGATAATCAGGTGCCGGGCACAGAGCTGCAACTGCCCGCTCCATTGCCAGATGCGAGGCGCGCAGTATGTTAATCTCATCAATCTCGGCCACGGATGCTTCGGCCACTGCAAACTCTGCCCGGACCCGCAACGCCGAATCCAAAGCGGCGCGGCGTTTCGCGGTCAGTTTCTTGGAATCGTTCAACCCTTCGGGGATATCCTGCGGGTTCAGGATCACAGCGGCCGCAACCACCGGCCCGGCCAACGGGCCGCGCCCCACCTCATCCACACCTGCGATGCGAAGATGCCCACTGTCCAGCAGGGCCTGCTCAAGCTCAAAACTCGGAACCATCATCCCCCTGGAAAACCGCGTTTCATCACCGACCGCAAGAAAAAAGAGAGGGCAGCTTACGCCGCCCTCTCTCTTACGCGGTACTTCTGTGGCACCGCTCCTGCTCGTGACTGATTACTGATAAACCACGCGGTAACCTTGTTGGCGCAGGCATGCGGGTTCGTAGGCCCGTTTGACCTTTTTGCCATTCCAAAAACCGACCTTGCACTCTTGTGGCAGGCTACCTGCATGTTTGTAGTGCTTGTTGAGGCAACCGGTCCCCAACAGCGGCCGATCCCCATAGGCATTGAAAGTTCGCAAACAACGCTGGGGCAAATCATACCGCGCCACCCGCTTGGGCAGAGGTTTCACATGGCGCGGCTTTGGGTCCACATGGGTGTACTGCCGCGAGGCACGTTCACGATCTTTGCGTTTTTCCTTGTTGTAATGATTGACCGCCGCACCAATAATCGCGATTGCGGCCAACCCGCCCAATATGTCACCCGTGTCCGCCGCGCGCGCTTGCGAGGCGGAAACCCCGGTCACAGCCATGGCAACCCCAACGATCAGAGCAATGAATTTCTTGTGCATCTTGCTTGTCCTTTCGGATGTGGATGCGACCACCTGACGGGCCGCGCATTCGATGTACCCAAACTGGGCCCGCACCTTTCAGACAGGCAATAACAGGCCCTTGCTATCCAATATCAACTTGCGCAAACCCCTTGTGTTATTGAATATCGGGCCAACCCATGCGCAGGATGTGGCCTATGAAACAGATCGTCTCTTCTTTGGCCCTGGCGTCCCTGATATCGGTGGGCTCCGTCGCGTCCGCAGCGGATTGCTATGCGGATTATAAGGCAAAACAGGACAACCCGTTGCGCCTGCATTACGGTGTGATGCAGCTGACCTCATGCGACAAAGGTCAGGCGCAGCAAGAGGTCGCCCAGCGCCTGCAAGGCTCTGGCTGGACCTTGCTGAATGTAATGACAGTGTTCGGACCGGAAGGGTTAGATCAAAGGAAGGCCAATGCCGGAAAATTCTATCTCCGTTTCTGATGCAAGACGCTCTGGTACACGGCTTGTGGGGCTGGGGATCGCCGCGATCCTGATCATCCTTGTCACCGCTGCCGCCTTTTTGCTGTGGACATTGCCCGACGCCAACGCCTTCAACGTGCGGGTCGAGCGGTTATTCGTTGAAAGCGATCTGACATCGCAAACAGAAATCCGGCTGTTGGAAATTTTGGCCCAATCCGGCACCGCCTTTGCGGATACGCTGTCCAGCTATCGGATGGTGATTTACGTCTTATTGGTCTTTTCCTGCGCGATGCTGATTTCAGCCTTTGTGTTTCTCGTCATGCTGGTGCTGCTGAACCGTCGCATGGCCCAGATCGAACGCACCGGGATACAGGTTACTTCCCTGCTGATCAGCCGTGAGGAAAACACTGTCTACCTCAACAACATGGATTTCAAACTGACCCCCGCGGCAATGGAAACCCTGTCCGTTCTGGCGGAATCCCGTCTGGATGACGAGGTACTATCCGGCGCCCAGATCGAAGGAATGATCTCTGGCCGGGACGCCTCGGATTGCGACGAAGCAGCAGGTGCGACACGGATAAAGCGGCTGCGCGATACCTTGGGCAACCAGATGGTCAGCGAGTTGTTGGTGAAAAACATCGCCAAGAAAGGCTATATGCTGTCGATCGAGAAAGATGTCATTCAAATGGTCTGACATCTTTGGGTGCACGATCGCACAGCCGATAAAATCTGCATGATCCCTCTTGGAATGGTGGGCGGAAGGCCCCATTCTTTGTGGACCCATGGCAAGGGAGGTCGATCATGAACGTCCACGCCACACCAAGAACCACTGGTTATGGAATCTCTGTAGAACCGTTAGAGGGCAGGATCGCCATCTATCGGAACGATACACTGTTGGCCGAAAGCCGTAACGCCAAGGTGATGTATGAAACTCGTCTGCCGCCGACCATCTACATCCCACGCGATGATCTATGCGTCGACCTGAGCGCCGAAACCGAGTTGCAAACCTTCTGCCCGTTCAAGGGTACGGCGACGTATCACGACATCACCGTTCAGGGCGAATATCTGGCCAATTCCGTCTGGGCCTATGAACAAGCTTTGCCAGAGAGCATCGCCATTCAGGGCCATATCGGATTCATGCCCGGCGCTTACACCGACATCGATCTGGGTCAGAACCAGCTGCGTGATCCGGATGATGGCAATATCAGCGGCCCATTGATTGACTGGCTGATGCGCGGTGCCTCGACCGCGACGACTCCCGAGGCCTTTACCGAAGCCCTGGCCGAGAAAATGTTGGAGCACGGGATCGCCATCCAACGCCTCAGCATACTGGCCTGGTCCCTTCACCCGTTGATCGCGGGCAAGCATTTTATCTGGGAAAAGGATCAGGAAGAGATTCTGACCCGCGCGCCGACTTATGAAATCTACGATCATCCGGCCTTTATCAACAGCCCCTTGCGCCACGTTTCCAATGGGCTTGGCGGCGTACGTCAGCGGTTGAATGACGAAAATCCGCATAACAGCTTTCCGATCATGGAGGATTTGCGCGAGAAGGGCGCAACCGACTACGTGGCGATGCCACTGCCATTCTCAGACGGGCGCACCAATGTTCTGACGCTGACCTGCGATCACCCCAATGGGTTCACCACCGAAAACCTCGGGTTGGTGTTTGAATGCTCATCGGTCATCGCGCGTTACTACGAAGTTTTCATGCAACGCGAAAACGCGCAGGTTCTGCTAGAGACCTATGTGGGCAAACGGTCAGGCGCACGGGTTCTGGGCGGTGAAATTCGGCGTGGCGATGGCGATGAGATCGACGCCGCGATCATGTTCTGCGATCTTCGCAACTCCACAAGTCTGGAAGAACAGTTAGGGCGTGAGGCCTATATCAATCTGTTGAACGAGTTTTTCGAAACTGTCTCGGAAATCGTGCACGAAAACGGTGGCGAAGTGCTGAAGTTTATCGGCGACGCTGTGCTTGCGGTCTTCCCGGCACTGGATGACCCAGACATCGCGCGCGAAAGCGCACAGCGCACGGCGATTGATATCGTCGAACGGTTGGGCGAACTGCGGCAATCGGGCGACGATATTCACTGCGATTGCTCGATCGGAGTGGCCTATGGGCGCGTGACTTATGGCAATGTTGGATCGCGCGAGAGACTGGATTTCACGGTCATCGGACAAGCGGCAAACATTGCAGCTCGGCTTGGTGAGTTCGGCAAAACGGTTGGCCATCGCATTGTTGTGTCCGAAGACATCGCCCCTGCCTGTGCCCATGCGCAGCCTTTGGGTGAGGTAGCCCTGCATAATGTATCAAAGCCTGTTAACTCCTATGCCCTGCGCACGTCCGCGGATGAGATCCTGAATTCTTAGCAAACGCGGTCGTTACTTGGTCGCGATGGCGTTTCACCCGTCGACAGATTACATGGTTAACCCACCAACTATACGCCGGAACGATAGCAGCAGGACATCTATCTCTGCTTACCCTGCCCCCAGCAAGATCAGCGCGGTCTGCGCTGGCGAGATGGTGCTTTGCAACTGTGCGATCTGACTGCGCGACAGATAGGTGTCGGTCAATCGCGTCACCGCATCTTCTTCGGTGAATTGCGCCAGATCATCGGACCCGGTCAACCGAAGCAAGCGATCTTTGAATTCGACCAACTGCTTGTCGATATCCAACTGCCCAAACGACGGCGGCAAGCCCAGCGCTGTCTCCATCATGCTGCGCAGCGGAGGCAAGCCCATCAGATCGAACCATTTGGTATCAGCACTGACATTTTCTTGCGCCAGCTCCGTCAACGCATGCTGCGCATAAAGGGCGATCCGCATCGTTTCATCAGATTCACCGACCGAAATCTCGAAACGGGCGGCCATATTGTCTTGCGCGACCTGTTCCATCAAGGACGCAAAGCCGGTTCGCCGCACCTGACCAGGCCCAAACCCAAACGCGTCCGAAAACTCTCGGTACCGTTTATCGGCCAACCGATTGGACAAGGCATCATCCGCACTCGTCCCATCCTCAAGGATCTTGCGGATGAAAAATCGGTTGTCCAGATCCCCTTCCAGACCAAAGGCACCCAGCGCGACCTGCAGCAGGCGCCGATCCGAAACCAGCTGCTCAGCCGTTTCAATCTTTCCGATGTTCTCCAGGAAGTAGCGATTTTCGCGCTCGTTGATATTCGAGCTCGAAAAGGCCTGAAACTGCGACTCATAGGTTCGCTGGAGGAAGCGCCAACCAACCAACCCGCCCGTGGGTATGACGGGTTGAAATGTCATTGCTGATAAGCCATCAAACGCTCTTCCCGCGGCAAGAGCGAACGAAGGGATTTGAGGCATTTATAGTAATGCTCGCCCACCAGTGCATCCGTGGCTTCGCCCAGTACACGGCGGCTGTCAGCATCTGTGAAAACCTGACTCAACTCTTCGACCCGGCGCAGCAACTGCTGACGCGCTTCAACAGGATCCATATCGCCTGACAGAACAAGCTGCGCGGCATAACAGACACGGCGGACAGGCGTGTTAACCTCATCGGGGTGTATCGCATCGCGTAAGCGCAGAACATTCGCCTGAGGTGTCATGATCGAGAACCGGCTGCGACGATCCCCATTTTCAATCACGACACCGTTGATCAGAACCCTCTCTTTCGGGGCAAGTTTCAGAACCAGCCCCCCCATTACGCCGCCCCGCCCTGGCGCAGGCCGCGCAAGACCGCTGTGTTGATCTCCAATAATGGTTCTACGGTGGCGTTGTTGCCAAGGATCTGACTGCTATGATGTTCCGTGAACTCTGCCAGATAGAAAATCCGCGCGCGTAGTTCATTGGGCAAGGCGTTGTCGGAATCTGAAACGCCAGTTGCCAGAACGGTCCACAAACGACGGTTTTCATGAACCGCCTGCACAAAGGCGGCGAAATCGGTTGTCTTGCTGGCCGCGGCCGCTTTCAGACGGCGTGTGATTTTCGAGATCGCCTCGAATTCAGTGTCGCGTGGTGTACGAACAGGGGCGGCAGTTTGCGCATAAGCGTTGTGAGCAAGCATTTGCGGGGTCACTTGAAATCCTTCCAATTGGCCGTCTTCAGGCGGTCAGAACCGGGGCGCGAAAACCGCGCCCCGGCCAAGTTCCAAAATTAACGGAACAGCGACAGGATCGACTGCGGCGCCTGGTTGGCGATCGACAGCGACTGAGTCGCCAACTGCTGCTGGACCTGCAGAGCCTGAAGACGGGCCGAGGTTTCCTCCATATCCGCATCAACCATCGCGCCGATGCCGGATTTGAAGGAATCCGTCAGTTTGGACACGAAATCCTGCTGGGTCTCGATTCGACCTTGGGCCGAACCAAAAGCAGCGGCTGCGTCAATCGACGTGTCGATCAGCGATTCAATCGTGCCAAGTGCAGCAGCGGCACCCGCATCAGTGGACACGTCAATCGAGCTGAGCGCACCCAGACCACCCGAACCAGCATTTGAGAACTGAGCAGATACCGAGATATCCTGATCCGCATCAGCCCCGGCGGCCGCCGTGCCTGTTGCGAAGGACAGTGTGTTCGGAGCACCCGACGAGTCGTAGTCAACCGCCATCCCGGTGATGCCTAACGCATCAATCTCGTTCTTCAGGCCAACCGCAACCAATGCATCGGTATAGTTCTCGTCATATGTGCCTGAAGGATCGAGATCGCTGTCCTGGATAGTGTAAGACACCTCCTGATCACCAACCCGGATCGAGACCCGGTCACCAACTTCAAAGTTGTCAGTAGAACTGTCGATCACGATATCGCCGGTGCCGGCGGTACGGTCCATAGTGAACCCAGCCACGTCGTTATCGGTGGTCGCACCATCCGAACCTGCAAGCACGCCCTTGGCGGTATACCCACCGATGGACAGATCCTGGCTGGCGACCGAGATAGACGCCGAATTGACAGCACCCGTGCCATCACGGTCCAGCGAAGACAGGATCGAAACAGTACCCGCAGATCCATCCACAAGGTTCAGTCCATTGAACTGCGCTGCACCAACAACCGATTCGATCTGGTTGCGCAGAGCGGTGACATCATCATTGATCTTGGCCCGATCAACGTTGCCTTCCTGCGCCGCGACAATCTTGCCTTTCATCTGGGTCAGAAGATCGGTCACAGTTTCAGATGCGTTCCGCGCGACCGCCACAGTCGACTCACCCAATGCAAGACTGTCTTTGATCGCGTTGAAGCCTTTGACGTCCGATTCCATCACTTTCGAAATCGCCCATACCGCCGAGTTATCCTTGGCGGTTGCGACGTCCTTACCTGTTGAAATTGCGTTCTGCGTCATCGCCAGGTTTTTGTTGACCGATTTCAGGGTCTGCAGCGCGACCATTGCGCCGTTGTTTGTCAGAATGCTGGACATTGCTGTCATCCTTTCACTTCGGGCGATTTGCGCCCATGTTCACCCCGCAGAGAACTGCAGGCTTGGCTGTCTTTCTGACCTGTGCGATGCGCCCTGTGGCCGTTCGCGCCACCTGCTGATTTCAGGTGCAAGGACACTTTTGGCGTTGATCCCCTAACGGAGTGCTAAGATGCCCGATCCCGAAACTTCAGATTTGAATCAACACCAAGCTAAGCCCGTTTTTCGAGCTTTGCATGGCTGCGAACTTTAAAGCCGCTGCGCTGCCCGTCAGCCCCATAGGTACTGAATTCCTGCCGCACCCGGCGCAGTTCGGCCATACGAGCGGCAACGGCGCGGATACCGTCTGCGGCGCTGTTCAACAAAGCCTGGTTGCGTTCGACCTTTTGCTGAACTCGAATCAGATCGACGCTGTCACGCACCTGCAAGTCATTGATCGCGCCAATCAGCTTCTCTTTTTCCGGCACCATGTGAGTCAGGCGATCCAGATCACCATCCACCAGCGCGGTACGTTCAAGATCCAAAATTTCTTCCAGGGATTTGATCAGGCTCATGCTTGGTTCAACCGTCATTGAACTTCTCCATCATTGATTTGAACAAAATTTCAGACAGGCCGACACCGCCCGACTGGGCCAATTGCTGGGCTTGATGCTGGACAAGGAAAGACGAAAACTGATCCTCACCCGCTCCGCCGCCGAATGAATCGCGCGATTCACCCAGCCCTGCAGATTTCAGCATCTCAGCCAGAAATGTCGCCTCAAGCTCGACCGCTGCGGCCTTCAGCTTATCGGCGGTTTGAACCGGTTGGGGCAGTGCCGTAACCTTCATCGCTTTCTCCGAAATTTACATCGAACTTTCTCGATCAAAGGTGAAAGCGGTTAAAATAAACGTAACTTCCTGCAGGCAGGTTTCCGATCAGACATGACGGAGCCCGGAGCAAAATGCCCAACCCGCTTACACCGATGACAGCTGCAACAGCCTCGACTGCCAAACCCGAGGCGAGCGCAGAGAAAGAGCGCCAGAACAGGACCGGGGCCCAGTTTCAGGATGTTCTGGATCAACAGGAAGCGCCGCCTGAACTGGAAATCTCGTCCGAAGATATGCCAGAGGAACAAGACGCCCCAATGGCGGCTGAAACCAATATCCCCTCGGTCAAAGGTGAGTCTTTGGACCCGGATGTAGCGATTTCTAACCCGACACCGCGTCCCGAAACTCAAAAACCTGTTGAGGTTGGGAAAACGGAGTTCGCAGTCACCCCAACACAAGCGCAACTTGGGAATGAGACTATGGTGCAGCCGCAGCAGGGACGGGGCGTGGTGGATGTTCCGCCAGAATCGGCACATAGCGAGATGTCCAAATCACGGATTGAGCCTGCTGACCCAACGCAGCAAGTTCAACCAAAGCCATTGGGGGAAACCCTCGTAGCTACAAAAGATGCGCCCAGTCGTCCCGACACCGGTGTGATCGCAATGCACGCTGCTAAAATGCAGTCAAAAGACAGATCCGCACAGGTTGATGCGGTGCCTGCTGACAAAGTACCGGATACCAATCCCGCCACCGTGCAACCGCAAAAGCCAACACATGCCGTACCGTCCCCGGCTGTCGGCATCAGTGTCGCGCAATTGCAATTGACAGCCTTTGCCCGGCAGCGTGATGCAGAACTGGCTGATAAAGTCGATGCCGCCGAACCCGTTGCTGCCTTGGGTGAGGAGCCCGTGTTGCAATCAACCCGCGATTCGACCGCACCACTCAGCGCACCTGCACAGGCGGCGCGAACCGAGGTTGCGCGGGCAATCGCGGGCCAGATGGCTGCAGCCATACAGGCCCGGCCTGGCTCGGGCGCAATCGAAATTGCCCTGAACCCCGAGGAGTTGGGACGCGTTTCCATCGTTCTGAATGGGCGCGAAGACGGGTTTCACCTGACCATAGCCACAGAACGGCCTGAAACCCTGGACCTGATGCGCCGCCATATCGCTGTGTTGTCTGAGGAGTTTCAGAAACTAGGCTATGGTGACCTGTCATTTGATCTCGGGGACTCCTCAGATTCGCCGCAAAACCCGCTCGGTCACCAAACCGCGAACAACTTCGATCTGACGCCTGAGGATCAGGGCGCGCAGGCTGCCCCGTTTCCGAAGAACACCGCCCCGGGCCGGGGCATTGATATAAGGCTTTGAACATGATCAATCCAACACAAGCCGCTCAGACATCGGTTCAGTCGCAAGCAACCTCGGGCTCCAAAACCAGTGCGATCGCCTCTGATTTTGAAACCTTTCTGTTGATGATGACAACACAAGCCCAGAATCAGGATCCGCTGGACCCGATGGATTCAGCCGAATACGCCTCGCAACTTGCGCAGTTTTCGATGGTGGAACAGCAGGTTCAGACCAACGATCTGCTGGCCTCACTCACCTCCAGCATGGGCAGCCTGAACCTGGGCGAACTGGCGAATTGGGTCGGCATGGATGTCCGGTCAACGTCCGGGTTCAGCTTCGACAGCCAACCGGTGACTCTGTTTGCAGCTCCGCATGAATCGGCGGACCAAGCCACCCTGACCGTTCGGGACGCTGATGGCAAAGTCGTTTCCACCTCGGATGTCCCGCTTGATCAGACCGAGTTTACCTGGGCCGGAACCGATTCTGATGGCAACCCGCTGCCGCCGGGGAACTACACTGCAACCCTCAGCAGCTATCAGGATGGAGAGCGGTTGTCTGAAACACCTGTCGCCTCATACGGCCGGGTTGTTGAGGCGCAGATTGGTACAGATTCGATCTTGCTGACCCTCGAAGGCGGGCAGATTGTTCCCACACACCAGGTGAGCGGGGTTCGATCAGGCGCTTGATCTGACCAGACGCACGGGCCAAACCTAAGCGGATCGCGATTCGCCCTTAGAACTGGTTTTGACCCTGCCAAGCTTCTCCGCCCCTCCGCCTGATCTTATCCAACAACTTTCTGATCAAAAGTTGGTGCAAAACGGTGCGCGTTTCGAAACCCTCTACGGCGGGCGAACCAATCAGGTCTGGAAGGTTCTGGGCGGAGATGCCGACCGCGTTCTGAAACTCTATCGATCCTCGTTGCAAAACCCGCTGTTTCGCAACGACGCCGCGCTAGAAGCACGATGCCTGACCGCATTGGAACCTACGGGGTTGGTTCCTCGCCTATGCGCTGCCGGTGGTTATCATGCAGATCATTGGGTTCTGTACGACCATGCGCCCGGCACACCTTGGAACGATGATCCCGCACCCGTCGCTTGGTTGCTTCGGCGATTGCATCAATCAACGGCTACAGTTCCAGCGCCAGAAGGCTGCAACGGGAGTGCAGATCTTGCCCGGCATGGGCAAGACATCCTTAATCTTTGTGCCCCCGAAACCCGAAACAAACTGCTGAGCCTTAGGCCAGATCATGAAGTCACTCCAACGGCGAACCTAAGCCTGATTCACGGCGACCCGGTGCCCGGCAATATTCTGGTCGCTGCATCCGGGCTGACTCTGATTGACTGGCAATGCCCGGCATTGGGTGACCCTTGTGAAGACCTGGCAATGTTCCTGTCCCCGGCGATGCAACTGCTCTATCGGGGTATGCCTTTGGACCGAGGTCAGGAAAACCGCTTTCTAAGCGCTTACGGAGACCCCGAAGTCCTGTCCCGATACGGACAGCTTCGACCGTGGTTCGCCTGGCGCATGGCCGCCTATTGCCTTTGGCGGGTAGAGAATGGTGCCCCAGATTACGAACATGGGTTTCAGCTTGAAGTTGAGGCGCTGCGTTAGGAATACGTCACCAATCAGCAACCGCCATGGCCGCATAGGCGGGCGGCAACAGCGCGCGCCGCATGCGCCCCAACGGGAACCGAGCGGGCGTTTGTGTCATCGGCTCTGGCAAGCCCGTCGCCTGCCCCAAAGCCAATCGCGCCAGCGCACGACCGCAATAGCTGCCCATCGCAACGCCGTTGCCATGAAACGCAAACCCCGCGAACATTCCGGGATATCCCGGAACGGCCCCTGCATAGGGCAACAGCGAACGTGACAGACACACCATACCCGACCAGATATGGGTGATATCGACATCGGACCATGCAGGGAACATCTGTCTGAAATCCCGCTGCACCTTATCTCGGATGGCCCTCTCGGACGCCTCGGAAGATCGCAGCCCCCCTCGCATTCCGAACAGAAACCGCCCATCCGGCATCAGACGGAAGTAATGCAGAAGATGCCGCGTATCATAGCACATTTGGTCTGAGGTCCAGCCCTGCGCCGCCTTTTCGGCCTCGGTCAACGGCTGAGTAACCAGAACCGTGGATTGCGCAGGCATGTACCGGCCTGACATCCAGTCTGGAACATCCTCGCTCGAATACCCGTTGGTGCAGATCAGCACCTGATCAGCCTGCACGCGGCCCGTGGGCGTTCCAAGTTCAAATCGCGAGGAGGTTTTCTGGACACTTTGCACAGGGCTGTTCTGATAAAATGCCGCCCCCAATGCGATTGCGGATCGCACAAGTCCAAACAGGTATTTCCGAGGATTCAAACCAAACCCGACCGGAGTCGTGTAGCCGCCATGAAACGGGCCGTTCAGACCCAATCCGGGTAAATCTTCTTTCTTATGCAGGGTGCCGCTTTGGTCTGCCTTTTTGCGCAATTTCGCCATCGCACGCGATGAATGCGCCAGCTGGGTCTCACCGACCGAATGCGTATCAGCCGCGATCTGATATTCCTCAAGCATGGCCGCAACCAACGCGACGGCATCATGTTCTGCTTGTTCATGAGCGGCGGCACTGTCCTGCCCAAAGCGGCGGGCTAAGGCGCTGTGGCTCAATTTTGATCCGCCCAGACAACAGAAACCGCCATTGCGCCCCGATGCGCCCCAACCTGGGGTTTCCGCTTCAAGCACGGCGACCGAAGCCCCTTCTTTGGCAAGGTGCAATGCAGCAGAGGTTCCGGTGAAACCGCTGCCGATGACGACGACATCTACACTCTGATCGCCGTTCAGTTCCTGCCAGTCAGGGCTGGGGCAGGTCTCATCCCACCAACACCCCTCGCGCGGGCCGGGGCCGTAGGTGTAGGCCGGATAGATGCGTTTCATTCGGCGCGGGCGGCGGCCATTTCATCCTGCCGCTGCCGCATCATCGCACGTTTCGTGACCAGCGATGCGGTGATCACCCCCACCGTGACAACTGCGATCATGATGGTCGAAAGCGCATTGATTTCCGGACTGACCCCAAGCCGAACGGCTGAGAATATCTTGATCGGCAAGGTCGTGGCCGATGGCCCAGACGTGAACGACGCTATCACCAGATCATCCAGCGACAGGGTAAAGGCCAGCAGCCAGCCCGAGATCACGGCTGGTGCGATGATCGGCAAAGTGACAAGGCGAAACGCCTGCGCGGGAGAACAGCCCAGATCCAATGCGGCCTCTTCCAAAGACTGATCAAATGTCACAAGGCGCGACGAGACGACAACCGACACAAAGCACATTGAGAATGTCGTGTGCGCCAGAACGATGGTCAGAATGCCTCGATCCAAACCGATCCCGATGAACAGCAACAGCAGGGAGAGGCCAGTAATCACCTCGGGCATCACCAGCGGTGCATAGATCATGCCCGAAAACAGGGTTCGCCCAAAGAATCGCCCCCCGCGCACCAGCACGTAGGCAGCGGCGGTGCCCAATATGGTGGCCAGCGTTGACGAAAACACCGCAACCCGGATCGTGACCCAGGCAGCGTCCAAAAACGCCTCGTTCTGGACCAGCTCACCATACCACTTAGTCGAGAAACCCGCCCAAACGGTTACCAGCTTGCTTTCGTTGAAACTGAAGATGATCAGGATGATCATCGGGATATACAGGAACGCAAACCCCAGCGTCAGCGAGACGGCATTAAACCAGCTTAGCCTGCTCATTGCTCGGCCTCCGTCTGTTTTTGCTGGTTGCGCTGGAACAGCACAATCGGAATCACAAGGATCAACAGCAGGACCACGGCCACGGCGCTGGCCACGGGCCAGTCACGGTTCGAGAAGAACTCTTCCCACAGAACCTTGCCGATCATCAGCGTACCCGATCCACCCAACAGCGACGGGATCACGAACTCACCAATCACCGGGATCATCACCAGGAAGCAGCCGGCGATGATGCCAGGGCGCGACAGGGGGATGGTGATCAGCCAGAACGCTTGCAGACGGGAACATCCCAAATCTTCGGCGGCTTCAATCAGGGATTCGTCCATCCGCTCCAGTGCCGAGTAGATCGGCAAGATCATGAAGGGCAGGTAGGTGTAGACGATACCGATATAGACTGCCGTATTGGTGTTCAGGATGGTCAGCGGGGTCGAGATGATACCCGTCCACAGTAGCAACTGGTTCAGGTAACCCTCATTCGAAAGGATGCCCATCCATGCATAAACGCGGATCAGGAACGAAGTCCAGAACGGCAGAATCACCAGCATCATCAATGTAGGCCGCCATTCTTCGGGCGCGCGCGCCATGCCATAGGCGATCGGATAGCCCACCAGCAACGTCAGAATGGTCGAAATCAGGGCAATTTTGACGCTGGATAGATACGCTTTCCAATACAGGTCATCCTCGGTCAGCCAGACGAAATTCTCGAAATCCAGCTGACTGAAGAAGTCCTTGATGCCAGCCCATCCCTGCGACAGGTCCAGCGTTGGCGTATAGGGCGGGATGGCCAGTTCCGTGTCGGACAGCGAAATCTTCAACACAATGAAGAACGGCACCATGAACAGTGCCAGCAACCAGACATAGGGCACAGCAATCAGCAGGGCACGGCGCATCAGTTCGCCAATAGAACCGCAGCCGTTGCTGTCCAGGACAGCCAGACCGGGTCTTCCCAAGTGAAGGATCGGCGCGAGATACGGCGCGTGTTGGCAGATTGCGCCTTAATGATCGTGCCGTTTGACAGTTCCACGTGATAGGTCGAGAGGTTACCAAGATAGGCAATGTCCAGCACCTTGCCCTGCACCGCGTTGATTGCTTCGGCCGGGCGATCGGTCGAGATTGTCACTTTCTCGGGCCGGATTGCGAGATGGCAGGATTGACCATTCGAAAGCTCAGTGCCCGATGTCGCAGTCAGGGGTGCCTGTCCTTCGGCCCAATCGATCTGATAGGTCTCATCACCTGTCGATGTTGCACGACCTTCGATGATGTTCACATCTCCGATGAAGTCGGCCACGTAGACCGAGTTCGGGTTTTCATAGATTCGATCCGGCGTGGCGACTTGCATCAGTTTGCCCTGATCCATCACCGCCACACGGCTGGCAACGGTCATCGCCTCTTCCTGATCATGGGTAACGATCACAAAGGTGGTGCCGGTTTTTTCCTGAATATCCATCAGTTCGAACTGCGTGTCCTGTCGCAGTTTCTTGTCCAGCGCGCCAAGGGGTTCGTCCAACAGCAACAGCTTCGGAGCCTTCGCCAGCGACCGTGCCAAAGCGACCCGCTGCCTTTGTCCACCCGAAATCTGGTGCGGTTTACGACGGGCGAACTGTTCCAAACGAGTGAGGCGCAACATTTCCTCGACCCGATCCTCCAGATCATGCTTGGGCATGTTATCCCGGCGCAGCCCAAAGGCAATGTTGTCCCAAATGCTGAGATGCGGGAACAGCGCGTAGGACTGGAACATCATATTCACCGCCCGCTTATTCGGCGGGATCGGATCAATGTCTTGTCCACTCAGCATGATGTGTCCCTCGGTCGGGGTTTCGAACCCCGCCAGCATTCGCATCATCGTGGTCTTGCCACAGCCCGATGGGCCGAGCAGAGCAAAGAATTCCCGTTCGAAAATGTCCAGCGACAGGTTGTCGATGGCAGTGAAGCCCCCGAACCGTTTGGTGACATTCTGGAACTGGATCAGCGGTTTCGCCTGTGGGTCTTCCCACGGCGCAAAGACATCAGAGTTCAAAGCGGCCCCCGTATTTCTGTACGGCAAAGAAAAACGCGGGGCGTTGTTTCGCCCCGCGCCGCAAGATCAGGTGCCTGACTTGATCTTGGTCCACAGGCGGGTCACGACCCGCTGTGTTTTCGACGGATAGGGCGTCGTGATATAGAGGTTCTGCATCGTCGCATCATCCGGATAGATCGCCGGATCACCGATCACGTCTTCCTCCAGAAATTCCTGCGAAGCCTTGTTGCCGTTTGCGTAGTACACATAGTTCGACGCGGCAGCCATGTTGTTGGCGTCCAGGATGAAGTCCAGGAACTTGTGCGCACCCTCGGGATTGGGCGCATCCGCAGGAATGGCCATTTGGTCGAACCACATCAGCGACCCTTCGGCGAAGGGGTGGTATTCAATCTCGACACCATTGTCGGCCTCGGCCGCACGGTCCCGCGCCTGAAGGATGTCACCCGACCAGCCGACGGCCACACAGATATCGCCATTGGCCAGCGCATTGATGTATTCCGAGCTGTGGAATTTCTGAATATGCGGACGTACCGCCATCAGCACCTCTTCGGTCTTGGCGATGACATCCGGATCATGGCTGTCAGGATCCTCACCCAGATACTGCAGTGTCATCGGTATCATCTCGGCAGGCGCGTCCAGGAAATGCACACCGCACGAGGCCAGCTTCTCCATATTTTCGGGTTTCAGGACAAGGTCCATGCTGTTCAGGACCACGTCGTCGCCTAAAGCTTCTTTGACCTTGCCAACATTCACACCGATGCCGGTGGTGCCCCACATGTAGTTGATGGAATAGGCGTTGTTCGGATCATAGCCTGCAGTGCGATCCTGGATCACGTCCCAAAGGTTGCCAGCGTTCGACAGTTTGGCGGCATCCAGTTCCTGAAACGCGCCAGCCTGAATCTGACGTTGCAAGAAAGTGCCGGACGGCACCACAACATCATAGCCTGACCCACCGGCCAGCATCTTGGTTTCCAGAACCTCGTTACTATCGAAGACGTCATAGATCAGCGTCAGGCCGGTCTCTTCTTCGAACTTCGCCAGCAGGTCCTCGTCAATATAGTCGGACCAATTGTAAACACGCACCTCTTCGGCAAAGGCTGCCGAAGTCCCCAATGCGATGACCGCTGTCAGCGTCAGCGTTTTGATTGTCATTTTTTTCTCCCTGCAAATGTCCGGGTATTTTCCCTGTTTTTCAGATTTGATCAAGTTTTGCGTTTTTTGATGGTAACGACTATGGTTCCACGAAGGGTTAAACCCCGCAAACCATAGGTATCGAAACTGGAACCAGCCCATTGGATTTGATCAAAAATAAAGCAAATGCAGCACAGATGAGTGACACAAAAAGCCCCGTGCATGAGCAGGTCTATCACACCCTCAAATCGCAAATCCTGTTTGGCGATTTGGTTCCGGGACAACCGGTTACAATCCAGGGTTTGGCCAATGCTTTGGGTGTTGGCATGACACCGGTGCGCGAAGCGATTCGGCGGTTGACCTCTGATGGGGCACTGGTGTTTCAGGGGAACCGCCGGGTCAGTGTTCCATTGATTTCCGATTCGGATATCGCCCAGATGAAATTCGCCAGAAGCGCAATAGAATCAGAGCTTTCCAGACGCGCAACCACAAATCTAAGCCCTGCTGGGATTGATGAGCTAGAGCGAATTGACCAGCGTTTGGACAGCATGATCGACGAAGGCGATATCGGCGGTTATCTTCGCTTGAACTATGCCTTCCACAAAGCGCTTTATGCCCATGCGGATGCCCCGATTCTACGCGATCTGGCCGAGCGGATGTGGCTCAGATTCGGCCCGTCCTTGCGGGTTGTCAGTGGCCGATTCGGCACGCAGAGCCTGCCAGATCGACACAAGGACATCATCGCGGCACTGCGCGAAGGCGATGCCGAAAAGGCTGCATTGGCCACCGCACAAGATGTTGAACAGGGGATGGAGCTGATGGTCGGCGCGCTGACCCCTGCCTGAATCGCGCGATTCGATTGACAGACAAAAATTTGATCATATTGTGACCTGCAACTGCTTTAGGAGGTTTCAGGATGTCCACCATCACCAACCATATGCCCACCGCTGAGTTACAGGCCCTGGATGCGGCCCATCACCTTCACCCGTTCTCGGCCAATGGTGCATTGGGGCAGGAAGGCGCGCGCGTCATTACCCGCGCCAAAGGCGTCTACCTGACTGATAGTGAGGGCGAAGAGATCCTGGACGCAATGGCCGGTCTGTGGTGCGTGAACATCGGCTATGGGCGCGACGAACTGGCCGACGTTGCCGCGCGTCAGATGCGCGAGCTTCCCTACTACAACACGTTTTTCAAAACCACCCACGTGCCCGCCATTGCTTTGGCGGCCAAGATTGCCGAGCTGGCGCCCGGTGACCTAAACCACGTCTTCTTTGCCGCAGGTGGTTCAGAGGCAAACGACACCAACATCCGTCTTGTGCGCACCTATTGGGCAGAAAAAGGTCAGCCTGACAAAAACATCATCATCAGCCGCCATAACGCTTACCATGGTTCATCGGTGGGCTCCGCTTCGCTGGGCGGAATGGCCGGAATGCACGCACAGGGTGGCATTCCGATCCCGAATATCCACCACATCAACCAGCCGAATTGGTGGGCCGAAGGGGGCGACATGACGCCCGAAGACTTTGGCCTGGCCCGTGCGCGTGAGTTGGAAGAGGCAATTCTGGAACTGGGTGAAAACCGCGTAGCCGCCTTTATCGCCGAACCGGTGCAAGGCGCTGGCGGGGTCATTGTCGCGCCGGATACCTATTGGCCCGAAGTTCAGCGTATTTGTGACAAATACGATATCCTGTTGATCGCCGACGAGGTCATCTGCGGCTTCGGCCGTACCGGCAACTGGTTCGGGTCGCAAACCGTTGGGATCAAACCCCATATCATGACCATCGCCAAAGGCCTCAGCTCGGGCTACGCGCCCATTGGCGGGTCCATCGTAAATGATGAGATTGCCGAGGTGATTGGGGGCACCGAGTTCAACCACGGCTACACCTATTCCGGGCATCCGGTCGCAGCAGCAGTTGCCCTGGAAAATCTGCGCATCCTCGAAGAGGAACGAATCGTCGACCACGTCCGCGACGTAGCCGCGCCTTATCTGAAGAAAAAATGGGAGGCTCTGGCCGATCATCCGTTGGTGGGTGAGGCCAAGATTGTAGGCATGATGGCCTCGATCGCACTTACGCCCGACAAGGCAAGCCGCGCCAAATTCGCCTCGGCCCCCGGCACCGTTGGGTATATCTGCCGCGACCGCTGTTTTGCCAACAACCTGATCATGCGCCATGTGGGCGACCGGATGATCATCTCTCCACCACTTGTCCTGACTCCGGCGGATATCGACGAGATGTTCGTACGCATCTACAGATCGCTGGATGAAGCACAGGCCGAGATCATCGCACAGGGGCTGATGAAGGCGGCGTCTTAGTTGGTTGATCCCGGTTTATAGTGAAGGCGGCTGTGATAGCCGCCTTTTTCTTTGGGGTCTGGTTTGGCGACAATGTCGGCTCGGAGCCCACTTTACCAAATGCTGCGCTGCTTATGAATGTCCTGTTCCCTGTCGCGTGACGTTGGTTCGGTGCGAAAGAACTGAAAGCAGAACGACACCAAGTATCAGCAGACTGCACATCGCAAAGGTTCCCGCCATGGCAAAGCTCACTATGGGTGTCCGGCCTTCGATGCCAGACTCAAAGAAAGCCAGAGACCAAAATACTGCGCTGACTGATCCGGCCCCGAGGATAAAGCCAAAGTTGCGGCTGAGATTGAGGATGCCCGACGTTACGCCCCGATCTTGTTCTGACGCACTCTCCATCACCGAGGTGTTGAGCGCGGCTAAGAAAACCTGGTAGCTGGGTGCCAGCAAAATAAAGGCCAGAATAAATCCGCCAAGGCCGAGCAGATAAGGCAGCGTCGCCATGGCAGCGCATGCAAAGGCCATTGCAGACGCGCCTGCCGTCACCGCGTAGCCTGTCCCCACTTTCTCTGTGAACCGCCCTGCTGGAATGCCGCTCAGCGCCGACGATATGGGGCCGACAGACATCGCCAGGCCCATTTGCGCGGTCGTTAATCCAAGTCCATCCATGAGGAAAAAAGGCCCAACCACCAACATGCCCATCATAACGAGTGAAACGATAACGTTCATCGCAAGGCTTATGCGCAAACGGCTGGAGCGTAGGAGATCAAGAGGGATGATGGGTGAAGAACTGCGGGTCTCGATCACATAAAGCGCCATCAATGCGCCAATCGCCAGGGCTGCGAGCAAACCATCTGTGACGTCGAACCCATTGACCAATTCAGACATGAGGAACGTTAGGGCAGTGAGGAAAGCGGCCAATGCACCCGCTCCAGGAAGATCAACCGAGCCTTTCTCCGCCTGTCCTGCGCTGCCTCGAATCCAAACGAGGCAAAGCACGAGTGTTGCCAGAGCAAAAGGGACTTGCAGAAGATACACCGAACGCCAGCCGAAAGCGGCCGCAGCAGCAGCCCCAATCGCAGGGCCTGAAGCCGTTCCAATGGCTGACATGGTTCCTAGCACGCCCATCCAACGCCCGATTTGGCCAGAAGACACCAGATCGCGCACCATCGCCAAAGGCATCGCCATCATGGCCGCTGCACCTGCGCCTTGGACAAATCTGCTGGCGATCAAAGCCGTCAGCGTTGGCGCGAGGAACGCAAGAACTGCGCCAAGAGTAAAGAGGCACAAGCCCGAAGCCAGCACAGTGCGCTTGCCATAGAGATCGCCTGCGCGCCCCATCGGCACGATAAGGGCTGTGACGGCAAGGATGTACATCGAGACAACCAGTGCCGGGTTAGGGCTCTGGCCACCAAAGGCGAACGATACGTCCGGTAACGTTACGGCAGCAGAACTTATTCCATAAGCTGCAAGCATGATCGAGATGCCAGGCCCCGACAGCACCGCCAGCGTTCTTTTTGGGTCGGTAGATAGAGAGGCATTGGTCAATTGAACGCTCCATTGCAAATTCGGAGCAGTCACCCTACAACTTGAAGTCAAGTTTAAGTCAAGAGGTATCATATGACAGCACTCTTGGATATTGCTGAGGTGTCAGACCGGTCTGGCATAAGCCCCTCCGGCCTCCGCTATTATGAGAAAAGGAAGCTGATCGAAGCCGTCGCCCGCAACGGGCTACGTCGTCAGTATGAGCCAACAGTCCTTCAAGAACTGGCGCTCATCAACCTGGCCAAATCCGCAGGCTTCTCGCTTGATGAGATCGGCTCCGTTTTACGCCGACCCGGGACGACAGTATTACCTCGCGACGCTCTGGTCGATAAGGCAGGCATGTTGGAAGAGCAAGCTGAGCGGCTGGTCAACCTCGCGAAGATGCTGCGCCATGTCGCGGACTGCCCGCACCAGGATCATTTCGAATGCTCTCGTTTCAAGAAGTTGTTGAAAGTCGCAACAAGAATTTGGAAAGCATGAACTGGCAATTCCCAAAGTTGCCGTTGGAAGCTTGAAGGCCAATGACAACTTCGTCCGCGTTGCAGACCCCGCAGCAACTCAAATCATTCACCTCCCCAATCACCGCAACCGTTCCAACAGGTTCAACGTTGGGTACCCGTCCGGCACCAACCCTTGAGCCAATTGATAGGCCCGTACGGCGTTGATGGTGTTTGGTCCTGTCCGCCCATCGATGCCCTGCGTATCAAATCCCGCTTTGGTCAGTCGGGTTTGAAGCTCTTTTTTCTCGGTAAAGCTCAGCACCCGGTCGCCCCGTGGCCAAGGGGCCTGAAACGGTGCGTGGCCTGCCAGGCGGTCGGACAGGTGACCAATGCCGATGACATAGGCATCAGCACCGTTATAGGTCTCAATCACACTGAAGTTGCCAAAGATCATCAAAGCAACGCCTTGCCCACCAGCCGGTAGTAGGATCGCAGCAAGCCCGTGATCGGGAACCGGTTCGCCATCACGCCCGACCACGCCCAAAGACGCCCATTCGGACGGCATCAAACTATAATCGCGTTTGGCCGTGGCATAATCGAACCCTTGGGGCAGGCGAACCTCAACACCCCAAGGCTGCCCTTTGATCCAGCCGTGCCGGGCCAGATAGGCCGCCGCCGAGGCCAGTGCGTCGGTCGGATCATCCGACCAGATGTCGCGCCGCCCATCGCTATCGAAATCAACCGCATGATCCAAATATGAGGTCGGCATGAACTGCGTATGCCCCATCGCCCCGGCCCAACTGCCGATCATCCGGCCCGCGCTGACATCGCCTGCCTGAATGATCTGCAAAGCTGCGATCAACTGGGTTTCAAAGAAGGATGCCCGGCGTGCATCAAAGGCCAGTGTCGCCAAAGACCGGATCGTCGGGTTGCTGCCGCGATAGGTGCCGAACGATGTCTCTAACCCCCAGATTGCGGTCACGACCTCTTTCTCGACACCGTATTGCGCCTCGATCCGCTTTAGGACCTTTTGGTGCCGATCCAGCGCCGCGCGCCCGTTTGCGATGCGCGTATCCGAGACGGCGCTGTCCAGATACTCCCAAATCGGTTTTGAGAATTCAGCCTGATTGCGATCCCGCCTTATGACATCGACATCATAGGACAGGCCCGCCAATGCGTGGCCCAGCGTAGATTGCGAGATGCCCTGATCCCGCGCCCGATCCGCAAACGCACCTAACCACGCCTGAAATCGCGCATTCCCACCCGAAGACGCCCGCACGACCTCAACCTCGGGCCGGGGCACCGGACGCAGGGATGTCGTAACATCCGCCGAAGCCAATTGGATTTCGCCACCCACAGGCCGAATCTCGGGCCTGGGGGCGTGTTCTGTCGCTGACGCCTGCACGATGGATGCCCATAATGCGGCGGTCATGACGCCACCTATGCATTTATGCATTCCGATTTTTTTCCTGAGTACTGCTCAACCCCAAGGATAGCGCAAAATCAGCAATTCTCAAAGGTCTTAGCTGTTTTCGTCCTGTTCATGTGCGGCGCGTTTTGAACGGATCTGGGCGAGAACATCGCGCAGCATTGGTATACGATTCGGGCGAAAGCTTTGATCTGTCACCAACATTTCGCGCATGCGATCCAACCGAAAGACACGAAAATCCCGCCTGAGATGGCACCAACTGAGCAAGACATTCGAACGGTCCATGTACACGATGCTCAAGGGGTCCACCCGCCTGCGGGTCTCATCCCCCTTGGCATCGGTATATGCAAATTCGACTGTGCGTTCATCCCATGTGGCCTGCCGCAGATCGGCAACTTCGATGGTGGGCGCAGGGGGTCGGTTAAATCGCGTCGCCGCCAATACCGCGTGGCTCAGCCTGTGGGATTGGCGCGGTGGCAGCCGTCCTTGAAGTTTGCGCAACGCGGCGCTGGCAGCATCAGCCAGTGCCGGATCGCCGATTACCTGCACTTCGCGCAGACCCAGGACCAGCGCCTCAAGCTCATCATCGGTAAAACCTAATGGCGGCAGGGTTGCGTCTTCGATCAGGGTGAACCCGAATCCGGCCTCACCATCTATAACCGCGCCAAGGCCGCGCAGCGCATCTATATCGCGGTGTATCGTGCGGGGCGACACATCAAGATCGTCCGCCAGTTGGACCGAGGTTTTCGGCGACGGGCCAGAGCGTAAGGCTTGCATCAGCTGGAACAGGCGGGCAGTGCGGGACATATCGGATGTTAGCCTACCTCTAATGTCAGAAACTGTCATCAGTCGTGTCTAAGGTCCGGCCATCCCCAATGATGGAGCTTATTAATGCTGACCCTTCTGACTTACCCTTCAGCGTTCGGCCTATTTAGTGCCAGCCCGTTCTGCGTGAAAACAGCGCTGATGCTGCAACAGTCTGGCCAACGCTGGCAGCGATCCGACATGCTGGATCCCCGGAAAATGCCACATCAGAAACTGCCAGTGCTGCGCACGCCCGAGCGTCTGGTACCCGACAGCGATCTGATCCGCGATTGGCTGGAACAGCAAGGGGCTGACTTCGATGCTGGTTTGTCGGACATTCAGAAGGCGCAGTCCCGCGCCCTGATCCGCATGGCAGAAGAGCATCTGTACTTCCAGATCGTTCTGGACCGCTGGGGCAATGACGAGGCCTGGCCCATCCTGCGCGAAACCTTTTTCACCGGCATTCCGGCCCTGATCCGCAAACCAGCTTCGAATTCGATCCGAAAATCTGTTCTGAAAGGACTTACAGCGCAAGGCATTGGTCGCTTTTCTCTGAACGAGCGCCTGGAAAGGATCGAGCGTGATCTCGAGGCGATCTCGGCCTATCTGTGGCAATCACCCTTCCTGTTGGGAGAGCAACCAACCGCAGCAGATATGAGCGTTGGCCCCATGCTGGCCGCAATGCGCGCAACACCCGTTGAAACACCGCTGACCCGGCGCATCAAACAGGATAACCTGCTCAACAGCTATATAGACCGGATGGAACAGGCCGTGCCGCTGTCATGACGCAGATTGAAGACCCCGCCATAGCAGCCGTTTTTGCGGCCTTACCGTCGGAAACGCGCGCCGGGGCGTTTGCCCTGCGTGATCTGATCTTCGAGACAGCCAACGCCCTGCCCCGCGCACAACCGCTGCAAGAGGCTCTGCGGTGGGGTCAGCCTGCCTATCTGGCCCCCAAAGGCTCGACCATTCGGTTGGGCGGGCACAAGTCTGCGTCATTTGCCCTGTTCGTACATTGCCAAAGCCGGTTGATGGGGGACTTCACAACCGCCTTTCCCGATGAGGATCGGATTGAAGGCAACAGGGCGGTGCTGTTCGACGATGTGGATCAGATCGACCCGACCCGCCATGGCTGGTTGATCGCGCGGGCCCTAACGTATCACCTCTGACGGCGTTTGCGTTCGACCTTGCGCTTGATCTTGTCCTTCTTGCGCTTGGTACTGACTGCCTTCCGTCGCATGCCCCGTTTGGCAGGGCCGCCCCCGCGCGGCAGGGCCTGATCGTCGATTGACAGCAGCTCCAGCTCCAGCCCACCTGTCACCGGGGTTGCCTCGGTCAGGCGCACGGTGACGCGTTGGCCGATGGCAATGATCAGGCCGGTGTCCGACCCCATCAGCGTTCCGGCCTCGCGGTCGAAATGGAAGAACTCACGCCCCAGTGACCGCACGGGCACCAGCCCATCAGCACCGGTCTCGTCCATCTTCACGAAGGCCCCGAACCGCGCAATGCCACTGATCCGGCCTGAGAATTCATTGCCCACCCGTTCGCTCAGATAGGCCGCTAAATAGCGGTCGGTCGTGTCGCGCTCGGCCATCATCGAACGCCGTTCAGTGTTCGAAATATGAGTGGCGGTTTCGTCCAGCCGCATGATTTCATCCTCGGTCAGCCCATCCTTGCCCCAGCCATGGGCCGAGATCAGCGCACGGTGCACGATCAAGTCGGCATAGCGCCGGATGGGCGAGGTGAAATGCGCATAGTTCCGCAGCGCCAGCCCGAAATGGCCAAAGTTCTCAGGGTTATAGTAGGCCTGCGCCATCGACCGCAGTGTGGTAAGGTTTATCAGCTCGGCATCTTCGGTTCCAGCTGCGGCGTTCAGCAGGGCGTTCAGGTGACGGGTTTGCAGAACCTGACCCTTGGCAAGGTTCAGGCCGGCGGCTTGCGCCGTTTCACGCAAGCTCTCCAGCTTTTCGGGCGCGGGTTCTTCGTGGACGCGGAACAGCAGTGGCCGACGTTTCGCAATCAGCGTTTCAGCCGCCGCGACATTGGCGAGGATCATGAACTCTTCGATCAGCTTATGTGCATCCAAACGGTCGCGGAAGGCGACGCTGGTCACCTCTCCCGTGTCGGACAGAACGATCTTGCGTTCGGGCAGGTCCAGTTCCAGTGGTTGCCGCGCCGCACGCGCGGTTTTCAGCGCGGCATAGGCGGCGTAGAGCGGTTTCAGAACCGTCTCTAGCAGCGGCCCGGTGCGGTCGTTAGGAGTGCCGTCGATGGCCTCCTGCACCTCGGCATAGTGCAGCGACGCGGCGGAGCGCATCAAACCACGCACGAAGCGATGGCCGATCTTGTTGCCCTCGGCGTCGATCTGCATACGCACGGCGATACATGCCCGCGGGACGCCTTCGTGCAGGGAACACAGATCACCGGACAGGCGATCCGGCAGCATCGGCACGACACGATCCGGGAAGTAGCTGGAGTTGCCGCGTTTGCGCGCCTCGCGGTCCAGCGCGGTGCCCGGCTGAACATAGGCGGCAACGTCGGCAATCGCGACCCAGATCACATGGCCGCCGAGGTTCTTGGGGTCGTCATCCGCATGCGCGTAACATGCATCATCATGGTCGCGCGCGTCTGACGGGTCGATGGTCAGCAACGGCATGTCCCGAAGGTCCTCGCGGCCCTTCAGGCCAACGGGTTTGGCCTTGTCGGCCTCATCAATCACCTTGTCAGGGAAATCATCCGGGATGCTGTGTTGGTGAATGGCGATCAGCGACACGGCCTTGGGTGCGGTCGGATCGCCCAGACGTTCAACGATGCGCGCGCGGGGCAGCCCCATGCGGTTCTTGGGCCCGGCCTGTTCGGCCTCGACCAACTCACCATCCTTGGCCCCATGCACCGCGCCTTCTGGCACCAGCCATTCCGTTGAACCGGCCTTGTCGATAGGCACGATCCGCCCGCCCTCGGCCCCCTTGCGATAGATGCCGACGATCTTGCGCGGGTTCGTCCCAATGCGACGGATCAGGCGCGCCTCGTAGTTGTGGTCTTCCTCATGTACCACGGTCAGGCGGGCCAGAATGCGGTCGCCCTCGCCCAGCGCCGGATCGCTGGCGCGGGTGATCAGCAGAACGATCGGCTCGACCCCGTCCCCATGCCACTCCAGAGGCCGCGCGAACAAGTCGCCGTCTTCATTCGGGGCCTTCACCTGCAGCACGCTGACCGGAGGCAGGCGGTCCGGGTCGCGATAGCTGCGCTTGCGCTTTTCCAGATGCCCCTCGGCCTCAAGCTCCTTGAGGATGCGCTTCAGATCGATCCGATCCGCGCCCTTGATGCCAAAGGCCTTGGCGATATCACGTTTCGAGGTCAGGGTGGGGTTCGCTGAGATCCAGTCAAGGACCTCCTGCTTGGTGGGAATGCTACTCATATCTTTGGCCTAGCACGCGCATGCAACCGCGTCATGACCAAAAAGTGCCCCTTTGGCTCAGCCGTGCAAATCAGCGACGGTATCCACGTCGCGCAGTTCGTCCAACAAGGCGACACGACAGCCGGGAACTGACGCTAACGTGTCGGCTAGCGCATGTTCTGTCGACCAGCGCACATCCCGAAACAAGCCCACCGGCAACGCGCCATAGCGTTGCGCACCGACCAGCCAATAGCCGCCATCCGGGGCCGGGCCGAACACCATTTGCGAACGACCCAATGCCTTGAACGCGTCCGAGATATGACAGCGCGCGATGCCCGGAATATCCGCCCCAATCAGGCAAACCGGCCCATTTGGCATCCCGCGCAGCATCCGCCCCATACGGTCACCGAGATCGCCCCTCCCCTGCGCGGCACGTGGCAGATCGGCGGGCCAGATGCGACTGGTCAGCCCTTCGGCGTCGGGGGAAACCGCCAACACAATCTGCCAACGCGGATCGCGCAGCCGACGGATCAGAGAGCGCGTCTGATGGCGAAACCACCACGCCGCACCAACCATGCCGATATCGCGCCCCAGTCGAGTTTTGACGCGACCCGGACGCGGCTCTTTGACCATGATGACCAGAGTGCGCTGCATCGGTCAGGCAAAATAGTCCGTCAGAATACGCGTATAAATCGCCTTCAACTGCTCGATCTGGGCCACCTCGACACATTCATCGACCTGATGCATGGTACGACCGACAAGCCCGAACTCGACCACCGGGCAATGGTTTTTGACAAACCGCGCATCCGAAGTGCCACCGGTTGTCGACAGTTCGGGTCGCACGCCCGTTTCGGCCTCAACCGCCTGCGCCACCAAATCGGACAGTGCGCCTGGCGGGGTCAAAAAGCTTTCGCCCGAGATTTTGATTTTGGTATCCACCTCAACGCCGTACTCTTCAGCCACGCGCGCCGCTTCAGCCTTGAGCCAGTCGCTTAGACCTGCACCGGTATGCGTGTCGTTGAAGCGGATATTGACGGTGCCGCTGCATTGCGCGGGGATGACATTTGTCGCGGGATTGCCGGTGTCGATTGTGACAACGGCGAGCGTAGACGCATCGAAGTGATCGGTGCCTTGGTCCAGTTCATGACTGGCCAGCCGATCCATAAGCCGCACCATGGCTGGTAATGGGTTCCTGGCCCGATGCGGATAGGCGGAATGCCCCTGAACCCCCGTCACTGTGAACCATGCAGTCATTGACCCACGCCGGCCGATTTTCATCACCTCGCCCATCCGGTTCGGGCAAGTGGGTTCGCCAACCAGACACACGCTCATCTTTTCGCCAGCCTGATCCATATGATCAAGCAGGGCGGTGGTACCATCCAACGCGTCAGCTTCTTCGTCGCCCGTAATGGTCAGGATAATCGCCCCGTTGGGTGGCGTGTCGCGCACGAAATCAATCGCCGCAGCTGAAAAGGCGGCAACGCCCGATTTCATATCCGTCGCGCCGCGCCCATACATCACACCGTCATGAACCTCGGCCCCGAAGGGCGGTTTGGTCCAGGCCGCCTGATCCCCCACAGGCACTACATCCGTATGGCCGTTGAAGCCAAACGTCCGCGCGTGCCCCTTGGCACCCCAACGGGCGAACAGGTTACTGATGCCACCGCGATCCACGCGGGTACATTCGAACCCTGCCTCCGTTAGGATATTCTGCAGCAGGACAAGCGCTCCGCCTTCATCAGGTGTGACCGATGGGCAACGGATCAGGTCTGCCGTCAGTTGAACTGCATCGGTCATATGTGGGCCTCGCTGTTGGTCATGTGTTCAGGTTCGTGCACAGATTCAACGAATTGGCAGGATTGCCAAGGCCAATCCACAAAAATTATCGCACTGAACAAGCGATGTATCAGTCTGAGAGCGCAATAAAACATGCCGATTTACTCTGCGGCCACCTTGCCCATGCATATACATTCGCGTTACAGGGCCGCGAAACGGGTGACTTGACCATGAAGCGCGCATTCTACGCATTGATCAGCCTGACTTTCGCCGTTCTCGCACAGCAAAGCCTGGCACAGACGCTAAATGTCACGACCGTGACACGCCCGCCGTTTTCCTATGTTGAGGACGGTGCCGAAACCGGATTCTCGATGGACCTGCTGGGGGCTCTTTCTGAGGCTTTGGGATGGGAATACTCTGTCCAGCGCGTGGATTCCTTTGCCGAGATGCTGGGCGCGGTCGAGGACGGATCGGCCGATTTGGCCATCGCCAATATCTCGATCACGGCCTCGCGCGAAACGCAGATGGATTTTAGCCAGCCGATTTTCGAGGCGGGCTTGCAGATCATGGTGCCATCGGACGCGGTGCGCAGACCGTCGCTGTTGCAGGCATTACTATCCACCGAATTGTTCATCGCCATTGGGCTGGCCTTCGCCATCCTGCTTGGCGGCGGCATGTTGATGTGGGGGTTCGAACGGCGCGCCCAGCCCTATTTCGACCGCAAGCTGAACGAGGCATGGTTCCCATCCTTCTGGTGGGCGCTGAATCTGGTCGTGAATGGTGGTTTTGAAGAACGGATGCCTCGCACACCATTTGGCCGCATTCTGGGCGTGGTGCTGGTGGTATCCTCGCTGTTCATTGTATCGGTCTTCACCGCCCGGATCACCAGTGTCATGACGGTGGACGCGATCACTGGAAATGTGAACTCGGTGAATGATCTCTATGGCAAGAATGTTGGCACCATTACTGGTTCAACTGCGGCCAGCTTTCTGGACCGGCGCGATATCGAATACGCAGGCTATCCGGGGCTCGATCAAATGCTTGAGGCATTCAAGGCCGAAGATTTGGACGCTGTCGTGTTCGACGCTCCTATCCTGTCCTACTTCGCAGCGCACGAGGGGCGCAGGATCGCGACGATGACCGGTAGCATCTTCCTGCGAGAAAACTATGGCATTGCCTTCCCGACTGGCTCGCCACTCGTGGAAGAGGTCAATCAGGCGCTGCTGTCGCTGCGTGAGGACGGGACCTATGACGAACTACACCGCAAATGGTTCGGATCGCAGAATTAAGAGGCTGAGGTCTCGTCTTCAAAAAACGGGGTCATCTGAGCCACGATTACCGCGTTTTCGTCCACCGCCCGCTGCATCAGGGAACGCTCGTCGGGATCGATGTCATGGCCCTGTGCCTCACGCTCAGCCAATGTGCCGTAACCGGTGACATCCAGCGGTGCCGTATCCGCCTGTTTCAGGATGGCCACAGTCTCGCGTACGGCCTCGGCCTCATCCACGCCACTGGCATAACAGATCAACGCCGCACCTGTTGCCCCGTCGGGCAAACCATCCCCATCCTTCCGTCCGATCTGAACAAGAAGGGTATAGACTTGCTGGCGCGAGGGCTTTTTCTGCTTTTCCATGCCACGGGCCTTAGCCCTGCGGCCTGAATTGGTCAAGCTTAGGGTCAGGACCCTAGCGCTCGGCCGTGGCCAGTTTGAGGGCCAGCGCAACAAAGATCGCGCCCGAAACGCGGTTCATCCATAGCTGAACCGAAGGCGAGCCCCTCAGCCAGCCACCCAACGTACCCGCTGCAAGGGCCACGGCTCCGAACACCACAACCGTCGCCAGGAACATCAACGCCCCAAGTTGATAGAACTGCCCGATCAGCGAGCCGTTCAGCGGATCGACAAATTGCGGCAGGAAGGCCAGCATGAAAATCGTCACCTTCGGATTGGCGATATTCATAATCAGCCCGCGCAGATAGAGTTTGTGCGTCGGAATCTCCGGCGCATCGCCCCCGTCAAGCGCAGACCCTGCCGCAGTGAAAGCCTTCCACGCTAGATAGACCAGATAGGCCGCACCAGCGTATTTCAGCGCTGCAAAGGCGGTTTGTGAAGTTTGGAAGATTACGGCCACGCCCAAAGCCGCTGCAGTGGTATGCACGATAAGCCCACTGGCCAATCCCAGCGTCACAACCAACCCTGACATCCGACCATAAAGCGCCGATTGCGTCATCACAAAGATATTGTCTGGCCCAGGAACAGCGGCCAGCGCAATCGCGGCCCCCATGAACAAGATGGCGATATCGATGGGGATCATGGGTCGTTCTCTTCCTGTGTGGCAGCGCCCGGTATAGCAGCATGATGGTCTTACGAAAAAGGCCGCGGAGCCTATCCACGGCCTTTTGCCATTCACGCTACGTTTGGATCAGTCGCGCAGCAACTCATTGATCCCGGTTTTCGAACGTGTCTTTTCATCCACGCGTTTCACGATCACCGCGCAGTAGAGGTTCACGTTGTTCTTTGATGGCATCGATCCGGCGACAACCACTGAATAGGGCGGGACTTCGCCATACATGACCTCGCCGGTTTCACGGTCGACAATCTTGGTCGACTTGCCGATGAACACGCCCATCCCCAGAACCGAGCCTTCGCGCACGATGCAGCCCTCGACTACTTCGGAACGCGCGCCGATAAAGCAGTTGTCCTCGATAATGGTCGGGCCCGCCTGCATCGGCTCCAACACGCCGCCGATACCAACGCCGCCGGACAGGTGCACGTTTTTGCCGATCTGCGCGCAGGATCCGACGGTGGCCCAGGTGTCAACCATCGTGCCTTCGTCCACATAGGCGCCCAGGTTCACGAAGGACGGCATCAGGACGACGCCCGGTGCGATGAAGGCAGATTTGCGGACAACACAGTTCGGCACCGCACGGAACCCCGCAGATTTCCATTGGTTGTCGCCCCAACCGGCGAACTTGCTGTCGACCTTGTCCCACCAGCCACCGCCTTGAGGGCCGCCGGTCTGCATTTCCATGTCCTTGATGCGAAAGCCCAGCAGGACCGCTTTCTTCGCCCATTGGTTCACATGCCAGTCGCCGCTTTCCAACTTCTCAGCAACCCGCAATGACCCGCTGTCCAGCGCGTTCAGAGTATCCTCGATGGCTTCGCGCTGCTCACCCGTGGTGGCGGGTGTAATCGTATCGCGCGCCTCCCAGGCGGCTTCGATGGCGGCTTCCAATTGCGCGTTGGACATTGGGCGTCTCCCTACAGAATCTGTTCGTGTTGGTTTGGCCTATACGCAAGTGAACCTCATGGCGCAATGCGACGAACACGGATCCGTTTGCGTCTGCGCCTCAACCAATCAACCGGCAAGCGGATCGGGCGCGATATTGCCACCGCAGATCAGGACGGCGACACGCTCACCCGGTTCGGGCTGATAGGCCCCCGAAGTTAGCGCCGCCAACGCTGCGGCCCCAGCCGGCTCCACCAGAATGCGATGTGCCTGCCATAGCATCTGCTGCGCCTCAGCAATGGCCTCGTCACTCACCAGAACCGAGCTCACGCCCTGTGCCAGGTCAAAGCAAATCTGGCCAATTCGCCGCGCACCCAAAGCGTTCGCGGCGATGCCGGACACGGACACATCCACCGGCTCACCCACCTTCAGCGCCGCATTCAAGGCGCAAGAGGTTTCGGGTTCGACCGCCACAACCTTGCGCGCGCCGTCAAACCACGCCAGCGCGCCCGCAATCAGGCCGCCCCCGCCAACCGCGACCAGAACGGTATCAGCTTTCAGCCCCTGAGCGTCCCACTCGGCAAAGCACGTCCCCTGCCCGGCCACCGTTGCGGGTGCGTCATAGGCATGGATTTGCATCGCGCCGGTCGCCTGTTCATGCGCCTGCGCGGCCGTCAGCGCGTTCGCGTATTCGCCCGATACAACGCTCAGGTCCGCACCGGTTTGCTTGATCAATGCGATCTTGGACGGCCCCGCAAGCTCGGGCACAAATATCTTGGCCGGGTAGCCCAGCGCCTGCGCCGCATAGGCGGCCGCTGCGCCGTGATTACCACCAGAAGCCGCCACCACTCCGGCCTCGGGAACATCAGAACTGATCAGGGTATTGAACGCCCCCCGCGCCTTGAAACTGCCGGTATGCTGCATCTGCTCCAGCTTCAGTTCGATGGGATAGCCCGGTATCTTGCTGGTCATTACCGGCGTCACCTGCGCATAGCCCGAAATGCGATGCTGGGCGGCTAATATTTCGCTCTTCCAATTCATTCTTGTCTTTCCGTGACTGGCGCTCTGCCCGCGAAGCCTATAGCTGTTTGAAAAACACGCAAGCAGGGATCGATCACCCATGAGAGAAGACCGTCACAGCCCGTTCCGCGACGCACAAACAGATCGCTCGACCGCGCGCGAGGTGCCGGATACGCCGCAGACCCGCTCGCCCGCCTATCGCCTTGCCTTTGCCGACGAAGAATTCCTGTGCCGGGATGAGCTGCGCCCGGTGCGTCTGCAACTGGAGCTGCTCAAGCCCGAGATGATCATGAGTGAGCGCCAGATCACCTCGACCATCGTCATGTTCGGCGGCGCGCGAATTCCGGAACCGTCGAAAAAGCACACAGCAAGGACCGAAACGCTGGCAAGTCTATCTCAATACTACGATGAAGCCCGCGAATTCGCGCGGCTGATGACCGAAAAATCCAACGAAACCGGTGGGCGTGAAAATGTGATCGTTACCGGCGGTGGGCCGGGTGTGATGGAGGCCGGGAATCGCGGCGCGCAAGACGCAAATGGCTGCTCCATCGGGTTGAACATCGTGCTGCCGCACGAACAGGCTCCTAACCTGTATGTGACACCCGATCTTAGCTTCAACTTCCATTACTTCGCGATCCGCAAGATGCATTTCCTGATGCGCGCCCGCGCCATCACCATTTTCCCCGGTGGTTTCGGCACAATGGATGAACTGTTCGAAGCCCTGACCTTGATCCAGACAGGCCGGATGGAGCGTGTGCCCTTCCTGCTGTTTGGTCGTGAGTTCTGGGAGAAAGTCATAAACTGGGCGGCACTGGCCGATGCGGGCACGATTTCGGACGAAGACCTCGACCTGTTCCGTTTTGTCGACACCGCGCAAGAGGCGGTTGATATCATCGAGAACTGGGAACCCGCCCCGCCCCGCGACGCCATTCCGGGGCGCTGAGCCATGGCCCCCAAGATCGGAGAGATGCTGCACCTGCGTGGCAATTCCTTGAACGAAGGTGAACCGGTGGCCCTGCCGCTGACCCAAAGCAGCATGTACCACCTGCCGGGCGCAACGGATGGTCTGGCCACTTATGGCCGCGTCGACAATCCGACATGGGTGCAACTTGAACATATGCTGTCACATCTTGAGGCCGCGCCGTGCCTCAGCTTTCCTTCGGGTATGGCGGCGATCTCAGCGGCGTTGTTTGCCACGGTTCAGGCCGGATCACGCCTGTTGATCCCGTCGGACGGGTACTATGTCACGCGCCTGCTGGCGGATCGGTTCCTCTCGCGCCTCGGGGTCGAGGTAGAGGAACGCGCAACAACGTCCTTTGCGGAGGGTGGTTTTAAGGGGTTTGACGTGGTGTTCGTCGAAAGCCCGTCGAATCCCGGTCTGGATATGATCGATCTGGCCGCCGTTGCTGAACAGGTGCGCGCCGCCGGAGGGGTAACAATTGCAGATAACACAACCCTGACTCCGCTGGGCCAGCGCCCGCTGGATCTGGGGATTGATGTGGTGGTGTCCTCCGACACCAAGGCCTTGGGCGGGCATTCGGATTTGCTGATGGGCCATGTGGCCAGCCGCAATGACCAGATCATGGAACGGGTCGAGGAATGGCGACGCGTCTCAGGTGCGATCCCCGGCCCGCATGAGGCATGGTTGCTGCATCGCGGGCTGGAAACACTGGACGTGCGCTACGATCGCATGTGCAGTTCAGCGCAAGTGCTGGCCGAACGGCTGGCCGCCCATTCCGCAGTCAGGCTGGTGCGCTATCCGGGGTTGCCTGGCGATCCGGCGCACGCACTTGCGCAGGCTCAGACGAAACGGTTCGGGTTTCTGCTTTCCCTGACGCTGGACAATGAGGATATGGCAGAAGCGTTTATCAACGGCTGCCCTTTGTTGCGCCCTGCGACTTCCTTTGGCGGCATTCACAGCTCGGCCGAGCGTCGCGCCCGCTGGGGTGATGATGTTGACCCCGGTTTCATCCGCCTATCCGTTGGATGTGAACCGGTTGAGGAACTGTGGCAAGCCATCGAGGCCAGCCTGAATGCGCTTTAGCTAGTTCTTGGGCGCGCGTAGTTCGGGAAACACGTAGATCGGCAGAACAATGCTGCCGATCAAGGCGCCCAACCACACCAGCAGCGTTGCCGCCAACAGATTTGCCACCCCTCCGATGGTTAGCCCGGCTGTGATCCATTCGGTCACCAGCAGGCCCACGAAAGTCACGATCAAGGCAATGCCGCCTTTGAGTGCAGGCGCTTTCTTTTCTCCGATCTTCAGGATCAACGGCTCTGCGATCACTTGAACAACGGTGAAGACAATGACCACGACCACAAATGACAAAGGCTTGATCGCAAAACCGGTCAGCAGCAGCACTGCCAATATCAACCCGATTGCGTTCCCGGCCAGCAAGGCCAAAGCGGATTTGAATCTGCGTGACATTCGGGGCCTCCGTCAAAGAACATTTGCGATCAAATAGATACTACCAGACCCGCCGGATTTTATGAAGCAATTCAGTTGCCTCTTCCTTTCGGCCGGTTGAAATCGCATGCTAAAACACATTCTTTAAGATTAGACCGACCCACATCCGCGAGAGGTGAGATGAGCGACGATCCCTATTCCGTCCTTGGCGTCGCCAAAGACGCCAGTGCCGCCGAGATCAAGAAAGCCTATCGGCGCATCGCCAAGGAATGCCACCCGGACCTGAAACCGGGAGATGCCGAGGCTGAGGCAAAGTTCAAAGCCGCCGCAGCAGCGTATGACTTATTGAAAGACCCCGAAACCCGCGCCCGCTATGACAATGGCGAGATTGACGCTTCGGGCCAGGAACGCCCGCAACAGCAATATTATCGTGACTATGCTGAAGCTGCTGGAAACCCTTATCGCGGGCGGCAGGCGGACCCGGATGATATGTCAGACATCTTCGCCGAGTTCATGCGCGGTCGCGGCGGTTTCGGTGGTCAGCAAACACAGGAATTCCACGCGCCGGGTCACAACCTGAACTACTCGCTGCAGATCAGCTTTCTGGATGCCGTGTTCGGGGCCAGTCAGAAACTGACCCTGCCCGATGGCAACCGGATCGAGGTCAAGATACCGGCGGGCATCACCACGGGCCAGACCATCCGGCTGCGGGGCAAAGGCGCTCCGGGCTATGGTGAGGGACCGGCAGGTGATGCGTTGGTTACGATCTCGGTGGCGGACCATCCGGTGTTCGACCGGCAGGGCAACGACATCCACATCACCCTGCCCATCAGCATTGATGAGGCCATTTTGGGCGGCAAAGTCCGCGCGCCCACGATCGACGGAGGTGTCAACGTGACCGTACCGGCAGGCACCAGCAGCGGCAAGACCCTGCGCCTGCGGGGCAAGGGCGTCAAAAAACGTGGCTCACCCGAACGCGGGGATCAACTGATCGAACTTACCGTCGCCTTGCCCGACCAGATCGACGATGAGCTTAAGCAATTCATGGAAACCTGGCGCCAAAGCCACGGCTATGACCCGCGCAAAGGAATGCCGTCATGACCCTGACCGAAGAGGAATTGATCGCCACCATCACTCGGCTGACCTCGGATCGCCTGACCGAATATCTGGCCGCCGAGATTGTGATTCCCGAGCAATCAGCACAAGGCGTGGTCTATCACAGCATCGACGTTGCCCGTCTGGAACTGGCCTGCGAACTGCATGAGCAATACGATATGGAGGCGGATGCCCTGTCGATGATGATCTCACTGATCGATCAGATGCACGGGTTGCGCGCCGAACTGCGCGAGGTTCTGAATGCTGTCGAAGCACAACCTGAACCCGTCCGCCAACAAGTGATCGAAGTGATCGGCACGGCGCGGTTCCAGCGTGGATAAGTTGAACGCTACCTAGCCTTGACCTGATACTCTTTGGGCACGAAGAAGGTGTAATCGCGCTCAGCCACTTGTTCGTGGCATTCATGGCAATAAGCAACCTGATTGGCGCGTGATCCGGTCGTATCGCCGTAAAGCGAACCGTCGGGCAGCACCATAATATAGCGCCAGTCAGCCGTTGCGGGGTTCGCGCCCTCAGGCAGCTTTTCCATCACGAACATCGCGCCGGGAAAGATCTTGCCTTCATCGGTGACCGTCATGCTGTCCTTTGCCAGAACCGACCCCACGGGCAAGACCTCTCCGTCCTGCAAGGCACCGTAATTGTGAGCCATGCGATTGGCGTAGCTGTTCACATATCGTTGACCGTGCGTCGCCGAGACATAGGGCGCATCATTGAACAGCGCCCAGCTTTGATAGTTCCGGATCAGGTCCAAACGGGCCGCCGCATATCCACGTGCCAGACGCCGAGCCAGAGATTGATAGATCTCCTCGGCCTCGTCCTTGCTCAGTTCAGCAGGATTCTCGATTGTGATGTGAGCATCGCGATCATCGGCTTTCGCGGTTCCGGTGTGGAAAGAAAATGAGAATGACGCGACCAGTATCATCCTAAAAATACTTGGAAAAATCGTACTCATGGTATTCGCCTATCCGAAAACAATTCGCCTGCCTGCGGTCCTCGCGCAGGTCATTGCCAAAGACTTAGCTTGTGGCTCGAACGAGCCCATTCCTCTCACAGCCTTGTGCGCAAAGGTGAGCTCGACCGGAACCGAACAGGACAAACATAGCAAATTTTGAGTTCAGAAAACAGGCGCTTGCAGTCTGGCTTAGTCGTTCAACCCAGCCTCGGCCTCAATCTGCTTGCGCGATTTGCGGACGCGTTCGGTGGCCGATTTCAGCTGGCCACAGGCGGCCATGATGTCTTCTCCGCGTGTTTTGCGGATAGGTGAGGCATAACCCGCCTGATAGATGATATTCGCAAAGGCGCGGATACGGTTGTTCGAACTGCGCTTGTACGGCGCGCCGGGCCATTCGTTGAATGGGATCAGGTTGATCTTGGCCGGAATGTTGTGGCGTTTGATATGTTCGATCAGCCGATGCGCATCCTCGTCACTGTCGTTGACGCCATCCAGCATCACATATTCAAACGTGATCCGCTCAGAATTCGAAGCATTGGGGTAGCTTGCGAGTGCTTGTAGCAGTTCCTCGATATTCCAGCGCTTGTTGATCGGGACCAGTACGTCGCGGGTCTCATCCGTGGTGGCATGGAATGAGATCGCCAGCAGGCAGCCGATTTCATCGGCTGTGCGCGCAATCTCGGGCACAACGCCAGACGTGGACAGAGTGATCCGGCGGCGCGACAGGGAAATGCCTTCAGGATCCATCGCGATTTTCATCGCATCACGGACGTTTTCGAAGTTATAAAGCGGCTCGCCCATGCCCATCAGAACAATGTTCGACAGCAGGCGCGTTTCGTCCTTGGGGGCACCGGGAGTTGGCCATTCCTCCAAATCATCACGGGCCATCATCACCTGACCAACGATTTCCGCCGCCGTCAGGTTTCGCACCAGTTTCTGCGTGCCGGTGTGACAGAAAGAACAGGTCAGCGTACAACCCACCTGGGAAGAGATGCAGAGTGTGCCGCGATCCTCTTCGGGGATATAGACCACCTCGACCTCATGCCCGCCCGCGATGCGGCACAGATACTTGCGGGTGCCATCTTCCGAAACCTGACGAGTCACGACTTCGGGGATTTCGATGACAAAGTTTTCGGCCAGTTGCGCGCGATAGGCTTTGGCCAGATTTGTCATCTCGGCAAAGTCCCGCACGCCCCATTGGTAGATCCACTGCCAGATCTGGCCGGTCCGCATCTTGGCCTGCTTTTCCGGTGTACCATGCTCAATCAGGACTTCACGCAGACGATCACGTGACAAACCAACCAGATTCACCTTCCCCTCAGGCAGCTTGCGGGGGATGGTCATTACGTCTTGCGTGATCGGCGCTTTGGGCGACATGCTGGTACCTTCTAGGGCGTATCTATGCAGATTCTGGCTTGGGATGCGCCTCTATATAGGAACGCGTGCAAAGATCAAAAGAAATCGTACCCAACACGCTGCAATGCCCGGAAACGCAGCTGGCCGCGGGGATCAGCGCCGCGGCCAGTCAGTTGAGGTCTGTACGGTGTCAGACACCTGAAGGTGGAACAAGGCAGTCTGCCGCATCCAGCTTTTTCACCGGATCTTCCGGGCCACATTGTTCACCGGTAACCGGATAGGTTTCTCCGTTGTTTTCACAGGCCGTCAACAGAACCCCACACACCATCATCAGCGCGATCAGAGATTTGTTCATCATATCTATCACTCCTTCGTTTCTCTTGAACCGATTAGTTCAGATTCTGAAGGCCGCGACATTGATACGGATCAAATTCAAAGCTGAAATCGCATAAAGGCACGAACGGGTCGCCATAACGACAAAGCCCCGCCAGATGACGGGGCCTTACACGTGTAAGCGTCACCTTAGTTTAGTTGGTGCAGCGCGTTTCGGCGTCTTCGATGGCAGCTGTAAAGCCCAGCAACGAAAACGTGTCCTTGGTCTGTGTTCCGCGTTCGGAGCGCGCGGTCAACACCGCCTCGGTCCCGCGTTTCAACGCCGTGACAATCTTGGCGTCATCGGCGGCTGTTGCCGGCCAAGCCCATTCGCCTTCAGTGAACAGCTCAAATTCACTGCCATCCACGTTCAGGTTCACAGTAGAGCCTGATGCGAACGGGTAGCCGCCGGTAAAGGTGACCTGGCCTTTGACCTCGGCATTGGGGCGATAGAACACGAACAACAGGATATCGCTGCGCCGAACTGAAACGACGCGGCCGCCGCGCGTGTTCACGGTTTCCTTAGGGGCAGAAACGCTCCAGCATTCGGTAGGATCATCTTCGACAAAAACGCTCCAATCGGTTTTTGCCGCTACGCGATTTGTGCTTGTCGCTTGTTGAGCGATTGCAGATGTGGCCATCCCTGCCACACACAGGCCCGCGATCACGCGGACGAGCATTGATCCCATTTGTCCAGCCTCCTAGCTCGACCTTTTACCTCATACCCACCGGAATGCCCGCGAACCCTGCCGGTTCGTCTTTACGAAAGTTGCGCATTCCGATGATTGCCGACATACACACACTAACGCAGGTTTCGCCACAGGCGAAAGGGCGATTGGCAGAATTTTGCGCAAAAAACCGGAGGTCCCGATGACGCAGCCCATCCCGATGACAGAACTGTGGCGCGGTCCTTTGCTGGAAAGCCTGCATCTGGGCCACGCCGTCATCTGCGACGATAGCGGCCAGATTGTGCAAAGCTGGGGGGACCCGAACGCGGTGATCTATCCGCGCTCATCCGCCAAGATGATTCAAGCACTTCCCTTGGTCACCTCCGGCGCGGCGGCAAAATACGGGCTAACGTCCGAGCATCTGGCGCTGGCCTGCGCGTCCCATAACGGGGCTGCCATTCACACGGATCGCGTAACCGCCTGGCTGGATCATCTGGGGCTATCAGAGCCCGATCTGCGCTGTGGCCCGCAGGAACCGGCGGACAAGGCCGCGCGCGACCGGCTGATATTGGCCGACGATACGCCCTGTCAGATTCACAACAATTGTTCGGGCAAACATTGTGGGTTTCTGACCCTGGCGCAGCATATGGGGGCCGGGCCGGAATATCTGGACATCGATCATCCGGTGCAGCAGGCAAGCCTGTCTGCATTCGAGGAAACCACCGGTGAAACCAGCCCCGGTTATGGGATTGACGGCTGTTCGGCGCCCAATTTTGCCACATCTTTGGTGGGTCTCGCCCGTTCCATGGCCTGGTTTGCATCCGCCGGCGACCGTTCGGATCGGTCTAGCGATGCGGCGCAGCAACTGACGGCGGCCATGATCCAGCACCCGGATCTGGTTGCGGGCGAAACGCGCGCCTGCACCGAACTGATGCTCGCCATGGATGGCCGCGCCGCGATCAAAACCGGGGCCGAGGCTGTCTTTGTGGCTATCATCCCCGAGAAACGGATGGGCGTGGCCTTGAAAATCGCCGATGGCACAACCCGCGCCAGTGAATGCGCGATTGCGGCCATCCTTGTCAGTCTTGGCGTACTGGAGGCCGATCACCCGGCCACCTGCAAGTTCATGAATGCCACGCAATACAGCCGCCGAGGGCTGGAATGTGGCGTGATCCGGCCTGCACCAGGTTTCCCCGGTTAGGCCTAGGCCTCGAATTCGTGGATTTCAGCCACCTCGACTGAGCCGGTACCGCTGACGACCATAGGGCAGCCCTTGGCCATCTCGTTCGCCGCTTCAACCGAGTCAGCCATGACCACACTAAATCCCGACGCGGGATTTGCACCACCATCCTCGGCAACGCCCGAAGCACTGACGGTATAAGACTGCCCGACCGGGTTGCCCGGTATCTTGACCGCAGGACCCATATCCTGAAACCAGACACCCCATGCAGCCATGGTGGCGTCAATTTCGGCCTGAGACTGCGGCGCAGCACCGCCATGATAGACAAACAAATATTGGGGCATTTCGCTCCTCCCTGTTGAAACTCTATTTGCACTGCGCTGCGAGTTTGCGCAGAGACGATGTCCAGCCTTTGTTATGATTTGCGGCGGCCTCGGCATCGACCAGTTCGCGGTGATCCAAAACCAGCAGCGATCCGGCGCCAGAGGCGGTGACAGTAAAGGTCACATGGCTTTCGACACCGCGCTGATCCTGATCGTCATGCCAGGCCCAGGTGAACCCGACCGAGTTTGGTGGATCGACATGGGTTACATGTCCGGACACCTTGTATTGCTGCCCTTCGGCATTCTCCATCACCGAATACCAGGGACCAGCGCGCGAGAAATCCAGATTGTGTTCGGGCACATGCATTCCCTCGGGCCCCCACCATTGCAACAGCTTTGCCCCGTCCGAGACCCAAGCGAACAGAGTTTCGGGGTCAACCGGAAACTCCCGTTCGAGTTTCAGGTCGGCCATGAGGTTTCCCTTTCCAAAATGTCGCCCAAACGATCCAGGCTGCTTTCCCAGAATTGCCGTTTTGAGATCGTCCAATCCGCAATCGCCCGCAGACCTTCAGGCCGCACGGTATACATGCGCTGCGTGCCCTGCACGCGTTGTTGGATCAGCCCGGCCTCGCGCAGAACTTTCAAATGGCGTGAGATTGCCGCGCCTGACATGCCCTTGCCGTCGATCAGATCACCGGCAGGCAATTCCCCATCGGCCATCAACTGCTCGACAATCGAGAAACGCGTGGCGTCGGATAAAGCGGAAAAGGCGGTCAGAAGCGTGTTCATGACCACTATTTAACATGAGTGTTAAATAAAGGGAAGCCCCGCCGTTACTCAGCAGCGAACTCTGCACGCGAATAGCCCTGCAAATACAGCAGCGCTGTCAGGTCCCCGTGGTTGATCCGCACATCGCACTCTGCCGCGACCGAGGGTTTGGCATGCAGCGCCACGCCCGTGCCCGCGCGATGCAGCATGCCCAGATCATTCGCCCCGTCACCCACGGCAAGAACATCCGATTCCGCAATCCCCAACTGCGCTGTGATCCGTTCCAGAGATTCAACCTTGGCCTCGCGCCCTAGGATCGGGCGCTGAACCTCACCCGTCAGCCTACCATCCGCAGCCAGAAGCGTGTTGGCCCGGTTCTCATCAAACCCGATCAACTCGGCCACGCGGGCGGTAAAGGCTGTGAACCCGCCCGAGACGAGCGCAGCGTATCCGCCGTTTCCGCGCATTGTTGCCACCAGGGCGCGCCCACCGGGCATCAATGTGATCCTTGTGTTCAACACCTGATCAATCACCGCCTCATCCATACCTTTCAACAGACCAACCCGTTCGATCAGGGCGCCTTCGAAATCCAGTTCGCCATTCATGGCACGTGCGGTGATGTCTTTGACGCGCTCGCCGACACCGGCCTCATCGGCCAGCTCATCAATGCATTCCTGTTGGATCATCGTGCTGTCCATATCGGCCAGCAGCATCTTTTTGCGTCGCCCTTCTATAGGCTGTAGGACAAGATCCACGCCCATGGGCTGCAAGTCTGCCCAGACCTCCCATTGATTGTCGGGGCGGGCTGAAAGGTTGAATTCTGCCGCTTCATCGGGGCTGAGCCAGATAACATCTTCGCCGCCCCACGCGTTTCGCAAAGACTCGACCAGCGAAGTGTCCAGCGCGGGCGCAGTGGGGGTGGTCAGCAAAGTGGCAACAAACATCTCAGGTCTCCGGCAAACTGCCTTGCGCATATCGCAGGTGCAGCATTTTCACCAGTGTTCGATGGGCATTCACCCCGGAAATATCTGGGATTCGGGTCTTGTCCGCCTCGGATTTCCCGGTCAGGTTCAGGGCGCAGCGCACCGAAGGGAATAGACAATGGCCAACCCGCTTTATGATCGTTTGTTCGACGTCCATGCGGGGAAAGAGACGCCTTTTCTGCACCTGCCCGATGGCCACACCATCACACACGCCGCATTCCTGAACATGGTCGCACAAATCGCCAATGCGCTGACGGCGCTTGGGCTGAAACCGGGAGACAGGGTTGCGGTTCAGGTTGAAAAGTCACCTCAAATGCTGGCGCTCTATGCCGCCTGCGCGCAGGCCGGGCTGATCTTCCTGCCGCTGAACACCGCCTATAAAACGGCGGAACTGACCTATTTTGTCGAAAACAGCGGGGCGTCTTTGGTTGTCTGCGACGCGGTCAATCAAGCTGAGCTAACCGCTATCTCACACGCTCAGAATGCCAAGGTGGAAACACTGAACGGGAATGGCAGCGGCAGTCTGATACACAACGCACAGACCATGCCAACCCATTTCGAGACGGTGAACCGGGCTGAGGATGATCTGGCCGCGTTCCTTTACACCTCGGGCACCACCGGACGATCCAAAGGGGCCATGCTGACCCATAGAAACCTGCTGTCCAATGCGGAAACGCTAGTGCGAGAATGGCGATTTACCCGTGACGATGTGCTGTTGCACGCGCTGCCGATCTTTCACACCCACGGGCTGTTTGTGGCAACAAATGTGATCCTTGCCTCAGGCGGGTCAATGATCTTTCTGCCGAAATTTGATCTGGACGACATGCTACGCCTGATGCCAAAGGCGACATCGATGATGGGGGTGCCCACCTTCTACACCCGGCTGCTGGGCGATGATCGATTCAATGGCGATCTGACCAGCCATATGCGGCTGTTCATCTCAGGCTCGGCCCCTCTGCTGGCGGAAACCCATGAGCGGTTCGAGGCCCACACCGGCCATCGCATTCTGGAACGCTATGGCATGACCGAAACCAACATGAACACCTCAAACCCCTATGATGGCGAACGCCGCGCGGGGACGGTTGGCCTCCCTCTGCCTGATGTCGAGCTGAAAGTGACCGACCCGGACAATGGAGAGACCCTTTCACAAGGCGAGATCGGTATGATCGAGGTGCGCGGTCCGAACGTGTTTCAGGGGTATTGGCAGATGCCCGAGAAAACTGCCGCCGAACTACGTGAGGATGGGTACTTCATCACCGGCGATCTGGGTCGTGTGGACGAAGATGGCTATGTCCACATCGTCGGACGCGGCAAGGACCTGATCATCTCGGGCGGGTTCAACATCTACCCCAAAGAGCTAGAGCTACTGTTGGACGACCAACCCGGCGTGTTGGAAAGCGCTGTGATCGGCGTACCGCACCCGGATTTCGGCGAGACCGTTCTGGGCATCATCGTACCTTTTCCCGGCAAGTCGCCTGACCTGGCCGCGATCATGGCCTCGGTTCAGAACGACCTCGCCCGGTTCAAGCATCCGCGCGAGTTGATCCTGATGGACGCCCTGCCGCGCAACACGATGGGCAAGGTCCAAAAGAACGCCTTGCGCGAACAATTCAAGGACAGATTCGTCAAAGGTTAGGTATCAATGGCATACGACCGTTTTCGGTCAACAGCCAGCAATCCCGGCCTTCGAACACGGCCGGGACCAGCGGTCGGCCCATCCCGGCGCCGCCGTCCAGATTGATCCGGTTGCCACGATGTTCGGCCCGTAGGGCGGGCGTGTGCCCGTGTACAATCAGACAGGGATGAGGTCGCGGATCGTCCAGAAACTCACCCCGTATCCAGACCAGATCGTCCTCGGCTTGGTCCGCCAAGGGCACACCAGGCCGAATGCCTGCATGGGCAAAAAACACCTCGCCCTCTTGATGATGTGTCACAACGCTGTTCAGGAAGTTGATGTGCTTATCTGGAACAACCGCGCGTACCCGCTCCAAAATCCGGTAGATACGGTCATCGTCCGAGAATTCGATACCGTAAGAGGCCAAGGTCTCTGCCCCGCCCAGACGATGATGCAACCAGTGTTCCCCAACGCGCAATTTGGCCTCAGCTGTAGAGCCATCGCGCAGGAAACGCGCAAACATCCGGTCGTGATTGCCAAGCAGGCAGACCCAGTTTCGCCCAGCGCAAAGCTCTGCGGCCAGAAGGCCCAAAACTGCGCAACTGTCCGGGCCACGATCCACATAATCACCCAGGAACACGACACGAGCGTCCGGCCCACCGTCGCGTTCGATCAGGTCCAATGCTTCTTGCAGCATCCCAAGCTGCCCGTGAATGTCGCCAACGGCGTAGATCGGAGCGGTCACCGCGATATCTCTCGGTAAGACAAGCACATTTTCGGCCCTGTATGGCAGACTAAGAAAGAAAACACCCGCGCCTGAGTTGGCGCGGGTGGAAGATGTCTCAAAAACTCAACACTCGTTACGCAACGTCGAATTCCAACGGTTTGATCTGCGTGAACAAGCCTGTCTCGGCCAGCTTGGCGCGGGCTTCGGCAGGGACCGGCTCGTCCACATAAAGCAGCGCGATGGCCTCGCCACCCGCCTCGGATCGGCCAAGGGTAAAGTTGGCGATGTTCACGTCGTTCTCGCCCATGGTCTGACCCAGCGCACCGATGATGCCCGGCACGTCTTCGTTGGTGGTATAGAGCATATGCGCACCCACCTCGGCATCGATATTGATCCCCTTGATTTGGATGAACCGCGGCTTGCCATCGCTGAACACAGTCCCACCGATGGATCGTTCGCGTTTCTCGGTCACAACGGTCACCTTGATGTAACCTTCGAACGCACCCGATTTGTCCTGATTGGTGGTCGAAATCTGGATGCCCCGTTCTTTTGCAACCACCGGGGCCGAGACCATGTTCACTTCCGGGTTAAACTTCTTCATGATCCCCGCCACGACCGAGCAGTTCAGCGCAGCCAGGTTCATCTCGGCCGCAACACCGTCATAAAGGATGTTGATCGCCTTGATCGGCTCATCCGTCATCTGGCCGATGAAGCTGCCCAGATGTCCGGCCAGCTTGATCCACGGACCCATAACTTTGGCCTCTTCCGCCGTCACGCTGGGCATGTTCAGCGCGTTTTCAACAGCACCGGTGAGCAGATAGTTCGAGATTTGTTCAGCCACCTGCAGCGCGACGTTTTCCTGCGCCTCGGTTGTCGCCGCGCCAAGGTGAGGCGTGCAGACCACGTTCGGCAGGTTGAACAGGGCGTTTTCCTTGGCAGGTTCCTCACTGAACACATCAAAGGCCGCGCCAGCCACGTGACCCGATTGTAACGCCTCAGCCAGCGCGTCTTCGTCGACCAGGCCACCACGGGCGCAGTTAACAATCCGCACTCCCGGTTTGCTCTTGGCAAGGTTTTCTCGGCTCAGGATGTTGCGCGTCTGATCCGTCAGCGGCACGTGCAAAGTGATAAAGTCAGCGCGGGCCAGCAGCTCGTCCAGCTCGACCTTTTCAACACCCATCTGCGCGGCTTTCTCTTCGCCCAGATAGGGGTCGTAAGCCACAACCTTCATCTTCAGGCCAAGCGCGCGTTCACACACGATACCGCCAATGTTGCCCGCACCAATCACGCCAAGGGTCTTGTTGGTTAGCTCAATGCCCATAAACTTGGACTTTTCCCATTTACCTGCATGGGTCGAGGTGCTGGCCTCGGGGATTTGCCTTGCCACGGCAAACATCATCGCAATCGCGTGCTCGGCGGTGGTGATCATGTTGCCGAAGGGTGTGTTCATCACGATCACGCCCTTTTTCGACGCCGCATCCTTGTCGATATTGTCAGTTCCGATCCCGGCACGACCGATCACTTTCAGTTTGTCTGCTTTCTCCAGAATGGTCGGTGTAACCTTGGTGGCAGAACGAATGGCAAGACCGTCATACTGACCGATCACCTCGGCCAGTTTGTCTTTGTCCTTACCCAAGTCGGGCATGAAATCCACGTCGATACCGCGATCGCGGAAGATCTGCACGGCGGTTTCGCTGAGCTTGTCAGATACGAGTACTTTGGGGGCCATAGTCTCTGGTCCTTGAATGTAATGAGAAGTCCGGGCCGATGCGGCCCGGTGAAGATGGGATGCGATCAGGCGGCTTCTGTTTGCGCCGCGATTTCGGCCTCAAAGGCCCATGCCAGCCAAGGCAGCATCGCTTCGATATCCGAGGTCTCGACCGTACCGCCGCACCAGATTCGCAAGCCCGCAGGCGCATCGCGATAGCCACCGATGTCCAAGGCAATATTCTCGGTCTCAAGCCGTTTGGCCACGGCTTTCGCGAATGCTGAACCGTCCTGAATGCGCCCATCTGTGAATTTCAGGCAGACCGAGGTGTTCGATTGCGTCGCCGCATCTTCGGCCAGATTGGCGATCCAGTCATTCTGGTCGCAGAAGGCGTGAACCGCCCCGGCATTGGCATCGGCACGGGCGATCAGCCCCTGCAACCCACCAACCGAACGCGCCCAGTCCAGCGCGAACAGGTAATCCTCAACCGCCAGCATCGAAGGCGTGTTAATTGTCGCCCCGGTAAAGATACCGTCGATCAGCTTGCCGCCTTTGGTCAGGCGGAAAATCTTTGGCAGCGGCCATGCTGGCGTATAGCTTTCCAGCCGTTCCACCGCGCGCGGGCTCAGGATCAGCATCCCGTGAGCCGCTTCACCGCCCAGCACCTTCTGCCAGCTGAAGGTGGTAACATCCAGTTTGTCCCAGGGCAGGTCCATCGCAAACGCTGCCGAGGTCGCATCGCAAATCGTCAGGCCCTGACGGTCATCCTCAATCCAGTCGCCATTGGGAACCCGCACGCCCGAAGTTGTACCATTCCACGTAAACACAACGTCGTTGGCAAAATCGACAGAGGCGAGATCGACGATCTGTCCGTAGTCGGCTGTCTTATTCTCGGCGTCGATCTTCAGCTGCTTGACCACATCTGTGACCCAGCCCGCGCCAAAGCTTTCCCAGGCCAGCATCTCAACCTTGCGTTCACCCAGAAGCGACCAAAGCGCCATCTCAACCGCGCCAGTATCCGAGGCGGGAACGATGCCGATTTTGTAGTCTGCCGGAATGCCCAGCACCTCACGCGTGCCTTCAATGGCCGCTTTCAGCTTGTCCTTGCCAACAGCAGCACGGTGCGACCGGCCCAGCGCAGCATCGGCCAGTTTGGATAGATCAAATGTGGGGGGTTTGGCACAAGGGCCCGAGGAAAAACGCGGATTGGCCGGCCGCGCCGCCGGTTGTTCGATATTCATGTGTATTACCCTTCCAGATACACGCCCCTCGTTGGGGAGGGGTGTCCCACGGGCAGAGCTATTGCCTGGAAAACTGCTCAGCAAGCAGAAAAGACCTTTCCGATGTCAAAAACGACACCGGAAATCGCGTTTATCGGGAACACAGGTTTCCTATCGGCATCACAGATCGAAGCGAACCGTCTCTCCAGTGGCCAGCGCCTGCTGCGCCGCCAACCCCATACGAACTGCCCATAGCCCATCCTGAAGCGACACATCCGGCGCAGAACGTTGGCCGCGCACAAGTTCCAGAAACCCCTGATGTTGATAGAAGGTCGAGCCATTGTGGTCCCCAGCCGCCAACAGCTTTGGGTCAACCGGGATGTCTTTTGACACAGGTCCTTTCGGATCACGCGGGCTGACAATCAGCTGTGGCACCGGGGGCTCACCCAAATGATCAGGCCAGAACCGACCCGGACCGGGCACCAACGCCTCGATCTTGGCCTTGGGGCCGACGGCTGAGACCTCTTCCTGGTAGCGAGAGCCTTCGGCGAACATGCATAGTTCCAGCATCGCCCGCGCGCCGTTGGCGAAATCGACCAAGACATAACCGTGATCCAGGATATCCGGTGTCTCACCGCTGTAGCTTTCATCCAAATGGTTAACCGCCTGCCCGCCGCTGGCGGTGATCCGCACCGGGTCGGAATTCAGGATAAGGCGCATCAGGTCGAAGAAGTGGCAACACTTCTCAACAAAGGTCCCGCCGGTGTTACGGTTGAACCGGTTCCAGTCGCCAACTTTGGTCAGAAACGGAAAGCGATGTTCGCGGATCGACAGCATCTGGACGCCGCCCGTCACACCCGCCTGATCAATCAAAGCCGCAATGGGCGGCATATAGCGGTACTCCATCGCCACCCAGATCGGATGGGGGTAGTCCCGCTGCACCTGCTCAAGCCGCGCGGCATCCTGCGGGTCGGTGAACAAGGGCTTCTCGACCAACAATGGCAATGGGCGCGTTTCTGCGATCTCGCAAATCTGGTTCACATGTAGATGGTTGGGGCTTGCGATGATGATGCAATCCAGATCCTCGACCGCCAGCAACTCCTGCACGGACCCCACTATGACCGCATCCGGCGCTATAGCTTGCGCCGCTTTCGCCATGCCCGGGTCCGGCTCATAAATCGCCGCGACACGCGTACCCTCCAGCAAAGCAATATTGTGCAGATGCTCCTGCCCCATCATGCCGCATCCGATCAGCCCGTAGTGGATGGTCCGGGTCATGCGTTTTCCTTTTACTTCAGACGTTGGACATAGGTGGCCCGATCCGGGTCGAACCATGTCTTTGAGAACTCGACCGGTTCGGCCTTTTCCGACCAGCTGAACCGCTCGATATACCCCACCGTTTCCCCGGCAGGTTTGGTGAAAGTCTCCGGCGTCCAGTCGGGCAGTTTCCCGACCGAAACCCTGTCTTCGGCCCGCGTAATCCAGAACCCAAGCTGGTGCTGATAGTAGCGATAGAGCGAGTCCGATAGCAGGCTGCGATCGATCCGACCGGCTGATTCGTCCAGCCAGATCTCCTCAACCGCGATGATTGTGTCATTCAGATAGCGCATCCGCCGTACGCGTGAGCCTCGGCTTGATGCCCCGAACCCAGGCAGATCGGCGGGCTTTTCCACCTGATCCACGGACAGAATATCCGCACGCGGCAACCCCCCACCTTCGGGCAGTTCCAGCCGGAACATCGCATAGACGCTGTTTTGCGTTCCAGTCTCGCGCACATAGTTGCCCGAGCCTTGTATCCGCTCCAGCATCCCTTTTTTCTCAAGCTCGGCGAGCGATTTTCGCAGCGTCCCGACCGAAACCTTGAGCTCGGATGCCATGTCCCGTTCCGGCGGCAGACGCTCGCCATCAATCATGCGACCTGCCGCGATTTCGCGGATCAGCAGCTCTGCGATCTGAACATAGATCGGCAAGGCATTGGGATTTCGGCTGTTCATGGTCACTTGCGCGCGCTTCACTGGGTCGCAGGAAAAATTGATACACTATTGATCTACATCAATGTGCTTGCTACGCAAGAGGAAAGTCAAAGATGTACGGAGTGTGAATCAAATGACCATCGTCCCCATCACATCCCCCGATCTGGATGCGGCCGAGGTTTCGTGGTTTGCAGCACTTTGCTCGGATGATTATCAGTTTCTTGGCGTACCTGACGGCAATCTGCGCTCGAGCTGGGATCATTGTTCCGGCATCGTCAAAGAGGCCGAAGCGCAGGGGTTCCGCAACATCCTGTGCCCCTCGTCCTATCAGGTCGGTCAGGACACGCTGAGTTTCGTCGCCGGCTGCGCCCCGATCACCGAAAAGATCAACCTGCTGGCCGCCGTGCGGTGCGGTGAGATGCAGCCGATCATGCTGGCCCGTACCATTGCAACGCTGGACCACATGCTGAAGGGTCGGCTGACAGTCAACATCATCTCCTCAGATTTCCCCGGTGAGAAAGCCGATAGCGCGTTCCGCTATCAGCGCTCGCGCGAAGTGGTCGAGATCCTGAAACAGGCCTGGACGCAGGATGAGATCAATCATGCGGGCGAAGTCTACAATTTCTCAGGGCTGACTACTGACCCGGCAAAACCGTACCAGACCGGCGGTCCGCTTCTGTATTTCGGTGGCTACTCTCCGTCCGCTCTGGACCTGTGCGGTGAGCATTGCGATGTCTACCTGATGTGGCCCGAAACCAAGGACCAGCTAGCCGAGCGTATGAAGGCCGTTCACGCCGTGGCCGAGAATTACAACCGCACGTTGGATTACGGCCTGCGCGTCCACATGATTGTGCGCGATACCGAGGCCGAGGCGCAGGAGTATGCGGATTACATCGTCTCTAAACTGGATGACGAATATGGCCGTGCGATCCGGGAACGGGCGCTGGATTCAACCTCGCTGGGCGTGGCGCATCAGGCCAAGAACCGCGATCTGGCGGATGAATACGGCTATGTCGAGCCGGGTCTGTGGACGGGCGTGGGCCGGGCACGTTCCGGCTGTGGAGCGGCTCTGGTGGGCTCGACCGATCAGGTCATAACCAAGATCGAAGAATACCAGAAGATGGGCATCCGCGCTTTCATCTTCTCAGGTTATCCACACATGGATGAGGCCAAGCATTTTGGCGCCCGCGTGATGCCCAACCTGAAAACCTGCTCGCTGCCCGAAGCCTATGGGCGCGTGCCTGCAACATCCCCGGCGACCCCGCTGGGCAACGGAGTTCGTCGCTGATGCAACGTGTGAAACTATCCGACACGCTGGAAATGAGCCGCCTTGTCTATGGCATGTGGCGGCTGGGCGATGACAGCGATACGTCTGTGGGCCATGTCGAGGCCAAGATACAGGCTTGTCTGGATCAGGGCATTACCACATTCGATCAGGCCGATATCTATGGCGGTTACGCGGCCGAGGCGGTTCTGGGCAACGCGCTGCGCGCCAATCCCAGCCTGCGCAAGCGGATGGAAATCGTCACCAAGTGCGACATCATCGCGCCGATGGGCCGGTATGCGGATGCCAAGGTCAAATATTACGACACATCGCGTGACCATATTTTGAAATCAGTCGACACATCGCTGACAGAAATGGCGATTGATCATATCGACCTGCTGCTGATCCACCGCCCCGACCCGTTCATGGACCACCATGAGACCGGCGCCGCGCTAGATGAAGTTGTTGCCAGCGGCAAGGTTGGTGCGGTTGGGGTGTCGAACTTCCGCCCCTGGGACTGGTCGCTGCTGCAATCAGCGATGAAGACGCAGCTGGTCACTAACCAGATCGAAATTTCCCTCGGTGAGATCAGCCCTTTCACGAATGGTGATCTGGCATTCCACCAACAAAATGGGCAGCCGATCATGGCGTGGTCACCGCTAGGGGGCGGGCTTTTGATGGCCGGAAACCCGCCGGTGGGCGTTGTCGCGGACGAAATCGCAGCCGAGTTTGGCGTGGATCGCGCCGCCGTCGCGGTGGCGTTCCTGTTGGCTCACCCCGCGAACATCCTGCCGGTTATGGGCACAAATAACCTGAACCGCATCAAAACCATCTCGGACGCTCTGAAAGTCAAACTGGATCGTGAAAGCTGGTATCGCCTCTATGAGGCGGCATTGGGCCATGAGGTACCATGATGAATGCAATCTCAAAGGACATGACCCACACCTTCGTTCCACATAAGGACGACACCCGCACCCTGCGCGATGCGTTTGGGCGGTTTGCCACAGGCGTCACCATCGTAACCTGCAACAGTACCGATGGCCCGGTGTGCATCACCGCCAATAGCTTTTCGTCACTATCGCTGGACCCACCGCTGATCATGTGGGCAGGCGATCGCAACTCACGCCGTTTTCCCTATTTTCACAAGGCCCGCCATTTCACCGTACATGTGCTATCGTCCGAACAGGCAGAGCTGTGCTTTGGGTGCTCCAAAGACGCCCACGCCCTGCGTGAGATCGAACATGAGCGCTGCGAGAATGGTACGCCGCTGCTGTCGGATTGCCTGGCGCGGTTTGAATGCGAACAACATGCCTATCACGATGCGGGCGATCATGTGATCGTAGTGGGCAAAGTCCTGAAGGCCAGCATGAGCGATGGAGACGCGCTGACCTTCTATGCCGGGAAACTCGGCCAATTCGCGCAACACTAAGCGCGATCTGACGACCGCAGGAGAAACCTGCGGCTGCACAAGGGAGGATCCGCATGGGCGGACTGGCATCGGTGCTTGCGCCGATTGCATTCGTGAACGAAACCGCGCTGCGTCTGGGCCGCGCGGTTGGTGTCGTTGCGATTGCATTGATGGTGATCGCGATCCTGATTCAGGTGTTCTTTCGATACGTGCTGGGCAATGCTCTGCCCTGGCCGGATGAAGCCGCGCGATTCTGTATGTTGTGGATGACCGGCCTGATGGCCCCCACCGCCTTTCGGCGCGGTGGCTTTGTGGCCATCGACATGGTGCCATTGATGCTGCCGCGCGTTGTCGGGCAGGTGCTGACCCTGTTCCTGCTGGTGGTCTCACTGGCGGTGTTGCTGGTCGCCGTTAATATCGGATGGTCCGAGGTCACCGGATTTGGCGGCAAATTCGCGACTGCTGCTTTGTACCTGCCCACCTCCCTCGGGTTCGACGAATGGTATCGCATCCCGCGCAGCTGGATGATGGCCTCACTGCTGGTGGGGATCATCCTGCTGATTTCGGTCAACATCGAACTGATTTTGCGATCCTTCATCACCTTGCTGGGTGGAGGTCACCTGTTGCCCGAAATTCCTGATGCGGCAGTGGGGGCCGAATAAATGCTAATCTGGTTCCTGCCCACCTTTCTGATCTTCCTGCTGATCGGCCTGCCGGTCTTCTTCGCCCTTCTGGCCGCGCCCGGTATCCTGCTGTGGCTAAACGGACAGACAAACGACATCACGCTGCTTTATCGCAATGTTTATAACGGCATGGACAGCTTCCCACTGATGGCGATCCCCTTCTTCATGCTGGCCGGAGAGCTGATGAATCGCGGCGGCATCACCATTCGTCTGGTCGAATTCTCACAAGCCCTGATGGGCCACCTGCGCGGCGGGCTGGCCCATGTGAACGTGCTGAGTTCGATTCTGTTCGCGGGCCTTTCAGGGTCCGCCGTGGCGGACACTTCTGCACTGGGGTCGATGCTGATCCCGGCGATGGAGAAACAGGGCTACACCCGCAAGTTCGCCGCCGCGATCACAGCGGCAAGTTCAGTGATCGGGCCGATTATCCCGCCTTCGGGCATCATGATCATCTACGCATATGTCATGGGTGAAAGCGTCGCTGCCCTGTTCCTTGCGGGCATCGTGCCGGGTGTGATGGTCGGCGTTGGTCTGATGCTGATGATCAAGCTGATGGCCGACCGTTACGACTTTCCCGTCGCCAGCCGCAAATACACATGGCCCGAACGCCGTCAGGCCAGCCTGAAAGCCTTCTTCCCGCTGATGACACCAGTCATCATTCTGGGCGGTATTCTGGGCGGTATCTTCACCCCGACTGAGGCTGCGGCAGTCGCCGTGGGCTATGCCTTCATCATCGGCTTCTTCATCCTGCGGACATTGACATGGAAAGAGGTACCCGAGGTGCTCAGCAATGCGGGCATGACTTCAGCCGTCGTCCTGCTGCTGGTCGGTGCGGCAATGGCGTTCAAGACCGTGGTCAGCCTCAGCCATGCGCCGGAACAACTGGCCTCGCTGATCCTCAGCCTGTCGGAAAACCCGCTAATCCTGCTGTTCCTGATCAACCTGCTTCTGTTCGTCGTCGGCATGTTTCTGGACGCTGGCCCTGCGATCATCATCCTTGGACCCATCCTTGGACCCATCTTCACCAGCCTCGGCGTGGACCCGATCCACTTTGCGATCATCATGAGCGTCAACCTGACCGTCGGTCTGGCCACCCCGCCGATGGGCTTGGTTCTGTTCGTGGCCGCAGCCGTATCGCGCGAACGGGTCGAGACCATCGCCAAGGCGATCCTGCCGTTCCTGGCCGTCGAAATTATCGTGATCTTCCTGATCACATATATCCCCGCACTATCCATGACGATCCCGAGGATAACGGGATTTGCAAACTAACTGAGATCCATAGGGAGGAAACGCATGCTCAGAAACTTCATCAAAACCGCCGCGGTAGCCACGTCGCTGGTGGCGGCATCTGCCATTGCCGCAACAGCCGCCGACTACACGTTGCGCGCCACGGCCAACTCGAATGAAAACGATGAGGACTATGACGGTCTGATCGTGTTCAAGAACTATGTCGAGGCCGCGTCGAACGGCGCTATCGAGGTTGAACTGTTCATCGGCACCCAGCTGTGTTCGAACGGTGCAGAATGCCTACAAGGTGTGGCTGACGGCACCATCGACATCTATATTTCCACCTCGGGCGGGGCCTCGGGCATCTTCCCATATGTGCAAGTGCTGGACCTGCCCTATCTGATGGCCGATGACCGGATTGCTGAACACGTGTTGTCAGGCGATTTCACCCGCACTATGCGCGATATGGCGCTGGAAGATTCCGGCGGCGCGATCCGTCTGATGACCATCGGCAACACCGGCGGCTGGCGCAACTTTGCCAACACGCAACGTCGCGTGGCCGAGCCCGCCGATATGGAAGGTCTGAAAATCCGCACCGTGGTTGCCGACCTACCGCAGGAACTGGTCAAGGCGCTTGGTGCATCGCCTACCCCGATCCCGTGGCCTGAACTGTTCACCAGCTTCCAGACTGGCGTCGTTGAGGGTTCCAAAAACGGCATCACAGACATCATGGGCATGAAATTCCCGGATGCGGGCTTGCAATATGTCACGCTGGACGGCCACGCCTATATGGGCGCGCTGTGGTGGATGAACAATGCGAAGTTCCAGGAAATGCCCGAGGATATGCGCCGCGTCGTGGTCGATGGCTTCTATGCGCTGCAACAGGCCACCTTTGCCTCGCCCAAGCGCAAGTCGATTCAGGCCTATGAAGACTTCGTCGCCGGTGGCGGTGACCTCTATGTTCTGACACCCGATCAGAAGGCCGCGTTCAAAGAGGCCGCAACGCCTGTTTATGACTGGTTCCAGTCGAACGTCGCCCGTGGCGATGAGATCTTTGTTGCGCTGACGGATGCAGTGGCAGCAGCTGAGGCCGATGTAAACGCCTCACGCGACGCAGACCTGAACTAAGCTAACGGGTCGGGCCCTGGTGGCCCGGCCCTTACCGAAACGGGTACATCCACCCTTTGTAGTCGTTCACCAGCACATGCGCTTTATCGATTTGCTCCGGCGACATCTTCTTGACCACTTCCTCAAGGCTGATCGCCGCGTCGGGATCGCCGCCAATGGCGCTGAGCGTGTACCACATGTAAGCGCGCACCAGATCGGGCGCGGGCATGCCCAACCCCAGCTCATAGTACCAGCCGACACCCGACTGAGCACCCGGATGTCCTTTCATCGACGCGCGCAGGTACCATTCGAACGCACGCTCATAGTCTTGTTCGACACCCAGCCCCAGCCCGTACATCACACCGATCAATTCCTCGGCCTCGGCATTGCCCGACCGCGCCGCTGGCAACAGCTCCTCACGCGCGGCCTCGAATTCCCCAGCTTCCATCATGTCGCGCGCCTGTTCCAATTCGGCCACCGCCGGGGATGCGAACAGGCAAAGGGCATATACAAACTGACGCATGGGATAGTGTTCCTCTTGGCCGGGGCTGCGGTGGCGCAGGATTTGCCACGCCCGCTGACCGATGCAGATTTCATCCCCTTTGATATGGAACAGGCCACCATTGGTCATCAACTGTTTTACGATCCGATCCTGTCGGGCAACCAGAACATCAGCTGCGCCCATTGCCATCACCCGGATTTCGGCACCTCGGATGGACTGTCTTTGGGCATTGGCGAAGGTGGTGAGGGTCTGGGCCCGGAGCGCACACCCGGCACCGGGATCGATAGAATCCGCAAGCGCATTCCCCGCAATTCACCTGGGCTGTGGAACCTCGGCGCTAAGGACCACCACACGGTGTTTCACGATGGCCGCCTCAGCATATCGGATGTCTACGGCAATGGGTTTAATTCACCAGCGCAGGAGTGGTTGCCCAAAGGGCTGAACTCGTTACTCGCCGCGCAGGCGCTGTTTCCCTTGACGTCGCAATTCGAGATGGCCGGGAATGTCGGCGAAAATCAGGTGACCGGAGCGGTCGCCGACCGGATCGATCTGGGATGGCCCATTCTGGCCAAACGCGTCCGCACCGATCCGCGCTACGGCCCCGCAATTATAAAGGCGTTCGACGAAGTCGAAAACACCGAAGACATCACAATCACCCAGATCGCGAATGCCCTGGCCGCGTTCATGGCCATCGAATGGCGCAGCACCGACAGCCCGTTTGATCAGTATCTGGCGGGTGATGCCACGGCGCTCACGGACGCTCAGATAGATGGTATGATGCTGTTCTATGGCAAGGCCAATTGCGCGGCCTGCCATGCCGGCCCTTTGATGACAGATCAACAATTTCACGCTTTGGGCCTGCCCCCGTTTGGCCCTGGGCGAACCCGCCAATGGGATCCTTACGCCCGCGACGTGGGCCGCATGGGCGAAAGCAATCGGATCGAGGATGCCTATCGCTTCCGCACCCCCATGCTGCGTAACGTCGCCCTGACCGCGCCCTATGGCCATAACGGGGCTTTTCCAGATCTGGACACGATGATCCGCCACCATTTGAACCCGCAGGCCAGCCTTTCTAAGTGGACGCCGGACTCGGCGGCCCTGCCCGCGGTCCCATGGCTGCAAAAAGCGGATTTTGTCGTCTGGCAAGACCGGCTCGAAATGCAGCGTGTGCGCAATACAATCGACATTTCCCCGGTGGTTCTTACCGACACGGAAATCAACGCCCTCCTCGCGTTTCTAAACGCTTTGACAGGCGCGACTGTGGGCACTCCGCCGTTTGGTGTGCCCAAAGATTTCAAGCCATAGAGAGTACTCCCCCTTTGGGGGTGGATGTTTTTATTCAGCGGCTTCGATGTATTCGGTCATTGGGGGGCATGTGCATATGA
>NZ_JBXWMW010000005.1:0-211275 GCF_059610045.1 Ruegeria sp. YTSA168 | reverse complement strand
ACCCTGGCGGAAGGCACCGAGATGGTCATGCCTGGCGACAACGTGTCGTTCGGCGTTGAGCTGATCGCGCCGATCGCGATGGAGCAGGGCCTGCGCTTCGCCATCCGCGAAGGCGGCCGCACCGTCGGCGCCGGCGTTGTGTCGAAAATCACTGAGTAAGGCGCGTAAGCGAATGATCAGACGGAAAGGGCGTCCCTCGGGACGCCCTTTTTTCGTTTTTGCCTAAGCTGATTGTAATGCTACTTATCTCATATTGAGGCATCACAACTAGAAAGAGGTCACAACATGCACTTATTCGCGCGTTCAGTTGGTCTAGTCGCTGCACTTGTTTTTTTATCCACATCAGCGTCGGCACAGCAGATCGCGGACAGGATTTATCTTGGAGGGCCCGTGTTAACGATGAACGACAAGGCTCCGTCGGCTGAAGCGGTCGCAGTCAAAGACGGACGCGTTCTTGCCGTGGGGTCGTTGTCTGATTTGTCGATGCATCGCGGTGAAAAAACCGAAACGTTTGACCTGGAAGGCCGCGCGATGCTTCCGGGTTTTGTAGATAGCCACGGTCATGTGGTCATGGGGGGGTTGCAGGCATTGTCCGCCAACCTTCTTGCGCCGCCTGATGGGAAAGTCGTTGATATCGCCAGTCTGCAAGCCACGTTGTCTGACTGGGCCGACGAAAATGCGCAAGCCGTTGAACAGGTCAAAATGATCATTGGCTTTGGTTACGACAATGCTCAATTAAAGGAACTGCGCCACCCTACGCGACAAGAACTGGACATTGTGTCTGAGGACTTGCCGGTCATTATCGTTCATCAGTCCGGGCATTTGGGAGTAGCAAACTCGAAAGCTCTGGAGTTAGCAGGCATCACAGCCGCTTCAAAAGCCCCTCCGGGCGGAGTGATTCAACGCGATGACGCCGGTGAGCCAAACGGTGTTCTGGAAGAGTATGCATTCTTTTCGGTCCTTGTGCCCATGTTGGGAAATCTGGGTGAAGAAGGCCTGGCGGCATTTGCCAAAGCTGGAACTGAGCTTTGGGCAATGTTTGGATACACCACCGGACAAGAAGGCCGAACCTCAGGAGAAATTGTTGACGTTCTCAAGAAAGTTGCCGCCGAAGATGGGCTCCCAATTGACGTGGTAGCTTTCCCGGATGTTCTTGAGGCTAGGGAATTTATTGGTGCAAACACCTCCAAGAACTACGACAACCGGGTTCGGGTCGGGGGCTGTAAACTAACGATTGACGGCTCGCCTCAGGGTTTCACGGCTTTGAGGGATCGGCCCTATTATGATCCGGTCGGAAACTACTCTGCCGGTTATGCAGGGTATGCCGCTATTACGATGGAGCAGCTACAGGACGCCGTTAATTGGTGTTACGAAAATGGGTTCCAAATCCTTGTGCATTCTAACGGGGAAGGGGCTTCTGACATGCTGATAGCAGCTCTCGAAGAAGCACAGATGAAGTATGGCGACCCGGGAAATCGTCCGGTTCTGATCCACGGTCAGTTTCTGAGAGAGGATCAGGTTGCGAGTTTTAAACGCCTCGGCGTATTCCCATCGCTATTCCCGATGCACACGTTTTACTGGGGGGATTGGCATCGTGATCACACCGTTGGGCCGGTCAATGCAGACAATATCTCACCCACAGGATGGCTGCACGAGCGGGACATGATGTTTGGTACACACCATGATGCCCCGGTGGCCTTTCCAGATAGCATGCGTGTTCTTGCAGCGACGGTAACTCGACGCACACGCTCTGGAGATATTTTGGGGCCGCATCAGAGGGTCGATGTTATGACTGCCTTGAAAGCCATGACAATTTGGCCCGCTTGGCAGCATTTCGAGGAAGATGAGAAGGGGTCTATTGAGGTTGGCAAAGTGGCGGATTTTGTGATCCTGTCGGACGACCCCACAGCCGTTGACCCAGAAACACTGGCGGAGCTTGAAGTGCTTGTAACCGTGAAAGGCGACGAGATTGTTTATGAAGCCGAAGTGGGTGTCCGAGAGGGCAAATTGGACTACTCGCCGTTCTCAAATGATCCTGTGATTGCCCATCTGTATCTGCATGCGGTTTACCAAGGGATGAAGGTAGAGGACGCATGGCTAACCAATGGCGTGTCTGGTGGCGAATAAAACGGTGTTCTTTGTGGCGTTTACCTCTTGCCAAAATGCTCAGGTCCCTGTAGGTCGCGCGAGTTCTCGACAAGAACATCAAGGCGGGGTGATTCCCGCCTTTTGGGTTCGATGAGGGTTGGCGATGCGCGTCTGTCCTCCTCTCAACCCCAACGCCTGAATAAAAGGCTGTTAATATGCAAAGCCAAAACATCCGTATTCGGCTGAAGGCATTTGACTATCGCGTTCTGGATGCCAGCACGCAAGAGATCGTCAACACTGCCAAGCGGACCGGCGCGAACGTGCGCGGCCCGATCCCGCTGCCGAACAAGATCGAGAAGTTCACGGTTCTCCGTGGCCCTCACGTTGACAAGAAATCCCGCGACCAGTTCGAGATCCGCACGCACAAGCGCCTTCTCGACATCGTTGATCCGACCCCCCAGACCGTTGACGCGCTGATGAAGCTCGACCTCGCTGCTGGTGTGGACGTCGAGATCAAGTTGCAGTCGTAATCGGAGGGTATGAGAATGCGCTCTGGTATTATCGCAAAAAAAGTTGGCATGACCCGCCTGTTCATGGAAGACGGCAAGCAGATCCCTGTGACCGTTCTTCACCTGGACAACCTGCAGGTCGTTGCACAGCGCACCGCTGAAAAAGACGGCTACACCGCCGTTCAGCTGGGCGCCGGTGCCGCCAAGGCGAAACGCACCTCGAAAGCCATGCGCGGTCACTATGCCGCTGCAAAGGTTGAGCCCAAGCGTAAGCTGGCCGAGTTCCGCGTCTCCGAAGATGGCCTGATTGATGTGGGCGCCGAGATTTCGGCAGAACACTTCCTGGAAGGTCAGAAAGTTGACGTTTCGGGCACATCGATCGGTAAAGGCTTTGCCGGTGCGATGAAGCGCTGGAACTTCGGTGGTCTGCGCGCCTCGCACGGTGTTTCGATCAGCCACCGTTCGCACGGTTCGACCGGTCAGTGTCAGGACCCGGGCAAGGTGTTCAAAGGCAAGAAGATGGCCGGTCACATGGGTGCTGCCCGTGTTACCACCCAGAACCTGGAAGTCGTCAAAACCGACGCCGACCGGAACCTGGTCTTCATCAAAGGCGCCGTACCCGGACCGAAATCGGGCTGGGTCACCGTCAAGGACGCCGTGAAGAAGAAAGCACCGGAAGGCCTGCCTTTCCCGGCTGCTGTGAAATCGGCTGCAACCGAAGCACCTGCGGAAGAAGCTCCCGCGGAAGGTGGTGAAGCATGAAACTTGATGTAATCAAACTGGACGGCGGCAAAGCCGGCGACATCGAGCTGAACGCCGATCTGTTCGGTCTCGAGCCGCGCGCGGACATCCTGCACCGTGTGGTCCGTTGGCAGCGCAACAACGCGCAGGCCGGCACCCACAAGGTCAAGACCCGCTCGGAAACCAGCTACTCGACCAAGAAGATCTATCGCCAGAAGGGCACCGGTGGCGCACGCCATGGTGACCGTAACGCGCCGATCTTCCGTGGTGGTGGTATCTACAAAGGCCCCGTCGTGCGTTCGCACGGCCACGACCTGCCCAAGAAGTTCCGCAAGCTTGGCCTGCGCCACGCTCTGTCGGCAAAAGCCAAGGCAGGTGAACTGGTTGTGATCGAGAACGCCGAAGCCGAAGGCAAGACCGCCGCTCTGGCCAAACAGGTTGCAAACCTGGGCTGGAAACGCGCTCTGGTCATCGACGGCGCGACCGTGAACGAAGGGTTCCTGAAAGCGTCCAAAAACATCGAAGGTCTGGATATCCTGCCGTCGATGGGCGCAAACGTCTATGACATCCTCAAGCGTGACACCCTGGTGCTCACCAAAGCGGCTGTCGAAGCACTGGAGGCTCGTCTGAAATGAGCGCGAAGGCAGAACACTACGACGTGATCCGCAAGCCGATCATCACTGAAAAGTCGACCATGGCCTCTGAGAACGGCGCGGTTGTCTTTGAAGTGGCGATCGACAGCAACAAGCCGCAGATCAAAGAGGCCGTTGAGGCACTGTTTGGTGTGAAGGTCAAAGCGGTGAACACCACCGTGACCAAAGGCAAGGTCAAGCGCTTCCGCGGCCAACTGGGCCGTCGGAAAGACGTCAAAAAAGCATATGTGACCCTGGAAGAGGGCAACACCATCGACGTGTCCACCGGTCTCTGATCGGACCCGTTTTTGGGTAAACCGTTAAGACCCCCGCGAAAGCGGGGGTTTTTCTATGGCAGCGACACAGAAAATTGAGCGTAAAACAATCGTGTTTTGCACAAATCGCTTGCTATGTGGGGTCGGTAGTCTATCCGGTTCCCAACAGACATGAGACTTGGCAGGCACATGACACACCCCTCTCACTCGACCCGGAAAAACCCGGATGTGACCGCGGCGCGAGATTGGGTGTCTACACTTGCCAAGTATCGCGAACCCAATCAGTGGCGCAGTTCCTTTGAGCTGGGCGTCAGCATAATTCCGTTCTTTGCGCTTTGGGCGCTGTCCTGGATGGCGCTTTCGGTCAGCTATGGGTTGGCATTTGTGATTGCCGTACTCAACGCCGCCTTCCTGCTGCGCTTGTTTGCCATTCAGCATGATTGCGGGCATGGCGCGTTTTTCAGGAACCGGCTGGTCAGTGACTGGGTCGGGCGGGTGATCGGTGTGCTTACACTGACGCCTTATGATGTCTGGCGCCGATCACATTCCATCCATCACAACAGTTCGGGCAATCTGGACAAACGCGGCATGGGCGATGTTCATACTTTGACCGTGGCCGAGTATCAGTCGAAAACACCCCTGAACCGGTTCTGGTATCGTGTTTATCGCCACCCCATCACCCTGTTCGTCCTTGGCCCCGGCTATCTGTTTCTGTTCCAGAACCGTCTTCCGCTTGGCCTGACGGGCAGTTTCACATTCTGGGTCAGCGCGATGGGCACGAATGTGGCCATTCTGGCCGCCCTGTTGACGGTGTATTACTTTGGCGGTCTGATGCCGGTTCTGCTGATCTTTCTGCCCTCGACCCTGATCGCGGCAACGGCCGGAGTATGGTTGTTCTACATACAGCATCAGTTCGAGGATACGCATTGGGACACCGATGAGGACTGGCAACTGCACGAAGCCGCCCTGCATGGTAGTTCGCACTATGTCATGCCGTCCGTGTTGCAGTGGTTCAGCGCCAATATCGGCATCCATCACGTGCATCACCTCTACAGCCGTATTCCTTTCTATCGCCTGACCGAAGTGCTGCGCGATCATGAGGAGCTGGCCAACAGCAACCAGATGACCATCCGCGAGAGCCTGGCAAACGCGCGCCTGCATCTGTGGGATGAGAAAAGCCGTCGTCTTCTGTCCTTCGCCGAGGCCCGTGCGCTCTATGGCTAAGAGGGTCGGCCAGAGGCTTTGAACACCAGCAGGAAGGTTTCCGAATGCATCACACTTGTCTACGTCGCAGCCGTTGCCCCGAGCACGTGATGCGGATAGGGTCGCATCCATGAAACATGTCCCCAAAGAAACGACAGATGAGGCGCTTATTCAGGAGTTCCTGGATAAAGGCGGCAAAATCAGCGTCGGCAAGACCAAACCTGCGCCCGCAGAGCTGGGTCTGAGCAAGAATGTCTGGAACGCCAAGCTGACAAAGGAAGAGAAGGCCGCGCGCGACAAGAAGTGATCGTGCGAGGCCCGTTGGGCAGGCGGAAAGACGTCCAAAAGCATAGGTGACCCTGGAAGAGAGGTACGCCATTGGCGTTTCTACCGGTCTCTGATCGGACGCTTTTAGAGAGAGAAAGGCCCCCGCGAAAGCAGGGGTTTTCATTCTGTTATGAGATCAACGCTCGGAAATTTCGATGCAGAATGTCGCTTAGCTTATGCTGTTCCAATTTGGACTTCGCTTCTAACAGTTCTTTGAAATCATCATCTGTCAGAACGAGGATGTACGCCAACCCGCCCTTGGCAAGATCACGTTGTCGTTCGAGTAAACGGCCTCTATCTTCAACATCGCGACAAGCAATAATGCCGAAACGGCCTCTGTTGTTGTCAAAGCGGCCTAATAGCTGGTCTATTTCCGGATTTGCGATGTCCTTCGAATAGTTCTTGCATTCAACGATAACCATCGTCGCGGCTGTGTTGTTCGCATCCCTGCGTTGAGCAAAAAACCCATGGTTCGCAGCGTTCGTAAAGACTATGTCGATGCGCTTTCGGCCTTGGTTAATTTCCCACTCTTTGTGCGGCTGAATGAGGTCTGGGTAGAAACAAACGGTCAAAGCATGCATAGCCCAAATATGATAGGCATCCGCATCTTTTGCACCCGCAGGTAATCTCTCAAGTTCCGAGATTAAGTCTAAGCAGGATTGCGATACAGATTGATCATCTTCGCTTGTGTTTACCAGTATTCGATCTTCGCTGCTTGCTAGTCGCTTATAGAGTTCCAATAAATCGGGATTTTCAGCCACAATATCAGTAATTAGTTTTTTGGATTTCCGGTGTTTTTCCCGCACATCCTTTTTGTATACCTTTGGCTTGCCTTTAAGTAGCGTTACTAGGCTACTGTTGGCTTGGATATGCTCAGCTACTAAGAAATCCGTAATCTGTTTATTGTAAAATTCTTGGCTGTCTAACGACAGCCGCCTTCTAACTATGTACTTTGGTATGAGAAGCACTGGCTCTTCGTCGATGAAGGGAAGGTCGACAAAGTCACTTCTCCAGTTTCGTAAATTGGCGTCCCAAAGCGGCGGGCCGTTGTACTGCGACGTTGATATGCCATACAAAGAACACTGCTCCTGTGTGTATTGCACCAAGCGCTCTCTGATGACATTGGTGGTCAAATCCGAAATTTTGTCGCGATCTACATTTTCTACAAACAATGCCATTTCGGAAAGATCGGACAACAAGCCTGATTGAAAAGCTGCGCTGTTTTTGATCGCCGCGATGAGTTGGCGGGATTGCTTGTGCCCGACTCCTTTGCCTTTCGGCTTGTCTGATGAAACACCAAGATAGGTTTCATCAGGTTCATTTAGATGAGACATTAAGTTTTGCGCTCTGAGTTCGTCGCCAGTGCGCAACGCGTCCAAGACTTCTAGAAAAAACACTCTAATGAGGTTCGATGCTTCTGCGGACCAAGCGTCGTTTCGAATTTCTATTGCGTAAGGGTCTACGTATACAGGGGTGTCGAAATCAGTGTTTATGTCGACGAAGTCCAGTTGCGACTGCGGTGCATTGAGTTTGAAATACTTGGAGAATTTTGGCACAAAAGTTCCTTTCAAATGATTGAAATGAACGCTACATCTTCGTGCTTTGATTGCAATGTGTATTTTAACTACATATTCAGTCAACTAACGAGCACCGCTGATAAGCCTAGGGTACAGTTTGCGGCAGGCGTCTGTTAAGCATTGCTTCAGGCTTTGCCGAAATGCGCACTTCCCCTATAGACACCCACCCCCAACACTGCTAAACGCACCCAATCTTGCGGCCTCGGATTCGTTCCGGGGCCTCTGATATTTGTAACCGGGGACCTTCGGGGCCCTATACCCTTGGCACCTACGGGGGCCTATCACATAGCGGGGAAATCCCCGCACTTGCTAAACGGAAGACAGAAAGCATGGCACTCAAGTCGTACAAGCCGACGACGCCGGGCCAGCGCGGGCTGGTGCTGATCGACCGTTCGGAGCTTTGGAAAGGACGTCCGGTCAAGTCTCTCACAGAGGGTTTGACCAAATCGGGCGGCCGGAACAACACCGGACGGATCACTTCACGCCGCCGCGGCGGTGGCGCAAAGCGTCTCTACCGGATCGTTGACTTCAAACGGAATAAATTTGATGTCGCGGCAACCGTCGAACGGATCGAATATGACCCGAACCGGACCGCATTCATCGCACTGGTAAAATACGAAGACGGCGAGCAGGCATATATCCTGGCTCCGCAGCGTCTGGCTGTTGGTGACAAAGTCGTGGCATCCGCCAAGGCTGACATCAAGCCGGGCAACGCAATGCCGTTCTCGGGCATGCCCATTGGTACCATCGTCCACAACATCGAGATGAAGCCTGGCAAAGGCGGTCAGATCGCACGTGCGGCCGGTACCTACGCTCAGTTCGTTGGTCGCGATGGCGGCTACGCACAGATCCGTCTGAGCTCGGGCGAGCTTCGCATGGTCCGTCAGGAATGCATGGCCACCGTTGGTGCCGTGTCCAACCCCGACAACAGCAACCAGAACCTCGGTAAAGCCGGTCGTATGCGCCACAAGGGCGTTCGTCCGTCGGTTCGTGGTGTTGCAATGAACCCGATCGATCACCCGCACGGTGGTGGTGAAGGTCGTACCTCGGGTGGCCGTACACCGGTTACACCGTGGGGTAAGGACACCAAGGGTAAGCGTACCCGCAACAAGAACAAAGCGTCCCAGAAGCTGATCATCCGCTCGCGGCACGCCAAGAAGAAGGGACGTTAATCCATGTCTCGCTCTGTTTGGAAGGGTCCTTTCGTCGATGCTTACGTGCTGAAAAAAGCCGAAGCAGCGCGCGAGTCGGGCCGCAACGAAGTCATCAAAATCTGGTCGCGTCGTTCCACCATTCTGCCCCAGTTCGTGGGTCTGACCTTTGGTGTGTACAACGGCCAGAAGCATATCCCCGTCAACGTCTCGGAAGACATGATTGGTCAGAAGTTCGGTGAATACTCGCCAACTCGAACCTATTACGGTCACGCCGCTGACAAAAAAGCGAAGCGGAAGTAAGTCATGGGCAAGGAAAAGAACCCCCGCCGCGTGGCTGAAAACGAAGCAATGGCGAAAACGCGCATGCTTCGCACCAGCCCGCAGAAACTGAACCTGGTTGCGCAAATGATCCGCGGCAAGAAAGTTGAGAAGGCTCTGACCGATCTGACTTTCTCGAACAAGCGTGTTGCGCAGGACGTCAAGAAGTGCCTGCAATCCGCAATCGCGAATGCCGAGAACAACCACAATCTGGATGTTGACGAGCTGATCGTCGCCGAAGCATGGGTTGGCAAAAACCTGGTCATGAAGCGTGGTCGCCCGCGTGCCCGTGGCCGTTTCGGCAAGATCATGAAGCCGTTCTCGGAGATCACCATCAAGGTGCGTCAAGTTGAGGAGCAAGCCTAATGGGTCATAAAGTAAATCCGATCGGCATGCGCCTGCAGGTCAACCGCACCTGGGACAGCCGCTGGTACGCCGACACCAAGGACTACGGTGATCTTCTGCTGGAAGACCTCAAGATCCGTGAATTCATCAACAAAGAGTGCAAGCAGGCCGGTGTTGCCCGTGTGATCATCGAACGTCCGCACAAGAAGTGCCGCGTTACGATCCACACTGCACGTCCCGGTGTCATCATCGGCAAGAAAGGTGCAGACATCGAAGTTCTGCGCAAAAAGCTTGCTCGTATGACCGACAGCGAACTGCACCTGAACATCGTCGAAGTGCGCAAGCCCGAGCTTGACGCGCAGCTGGTTGCCGAGTCCATCGCTCAGCAGCTGGAACGTCGTGTTTCGTTCCGTCGCGCAATGAAGCGCTCGGTTCAGAACGCCATGCGCATGGGCGCCCTGGGTATCCGGGTGAACGTCGCTGGTCGTCTGGGCGGCGCTGAAATCGCACGGACCGAGTGGTACCGCGAAGGCCGCGTGCCTCTGCACACCCTGCGTGCCGACATCGATTACGCACATGCCGAAGCGATGACTCCTTACGGGATCATCGGGATCAAGGTCTGGATCTTCAAAGGTGAGATCATGGAACACGATCCGCAGGCACGTGACCGTAAAGCACAGGAACTCCAGGACGGCCCTGCACCTCGTGGTGCTGGTGGCGGTCGTCGCTAAGGAGGGAAAGATATGCTTCAACCAAAGCGTACTAAATTCCGCAAGATGCACAAAGGCCGGATCAAAGGTCTCGCCAAAGGCGGCTCTGATCTGAACTTTGGCACCTACGGCCTGAAAGCTCTTGAGCCTGAGCGTGTAACTGCACGCCAGATCGAAGCTGCACGTCGTGCCATGACGCGTCACATGAAGCGTCAGGGTCGTGTCTGGATCCGCATCTTCCCCGACACTCCGGTTACGGCCAAGCCGATCGAAGTTCGTATGGGTAAAGGTAAAGGTTCGGTCGACCGCTGGGCCTGCAAAGTCAAGCCTGGCCGCGTGATGTTCGAGATCGACGGCGTCAATGACGACATCGCCCGCGAGGCCCTGCGCCTGGCTGCGATGAAGCTGCCGATCAAGACTCGCGTCGTGGTTCGCGAAGACTGGTAAACAGTCCGGGGAAACCCGAACAACATTGCCCCCGTCGAGAAATCGGCGGGGGCTTTTTTTGATCTGTACTTCGCCATTAGGGCCCTAATTCCAAAATTCAATAGCGGCATTGCAAAAAACACGTGACTCAGGGGTGGCATATTTTCTCATCTGGTGAAAAGAAGCGCTGGAAAACGCCAATCCAAACATGGGTTGGTCATTCTCCGATACGTCTTGTGCACGCAATGTGCCTTGGCTTCGAAATTGCGCTGAAAGACCGAGGACAGGTATGGGCCTTACTTGCCGGGACGTGATGGTCCCCCCCGAAGACCAGCAAACAATTCTTCCAGAAGATACCGTAGCCAAAGCGTTCGAGATCATTCGCGACAGCCGCGCCCGGTTTTTGCCGGTGGTGGATGGTGAAGGTAGTTTCAAAGGCGTTTTCACCGCGCCTACATTGATCAAAATGATCCTGCCTCAGGCCGCGCGTATCGGCGTAAGCGATGAGACGTCGCGCGTGCCGATTGGTCACCTCAGCTTCATGAGCCTGACGAAGGAAGATTTTAGCGAGCAGATCAAACGACTGCACGAGGAGCGGGTTGTCGATCATACATCCAATCCGGCCAATATCCCCGTTCTCGCCCCCGATACGCCGGTGATGGAAGGCGTCTTCCTGATCCACAAATTCAAGCGCCACGTCTTCCTTGTCGAGCCTGAGACCAACCGATTTATTGGTACCGTCAGCCCGAACTCGCTGATTGACTACGCGCTGAGCTAACCTCCCCCAAAAACCGGATCAGAACCTTGACCGATCATTCCGTTTCGCATGGAGAACACGCGTTCTCTGTTCCTCAACTGTTGGGGATCGATCCCCTTTGGGTCGCTACCGGCATCCTGATTGCAGTATATGCTGTCCTGATCACCGAAAAAGTGAACCGCGCGATCCTTGCCATGTTGGGTGCGTCCCTGATGGTGTTGTTTGGTGTTCTAAATCAGGCACAGGCCGTGGCGGGTGTGGATGCCAATACGCTGGCACTGCTTATCGGCATGATGGTGATTGTCGGGATCACCAGCAAATGCGGGCTGTTCCAATACGTTGCGATCAAAGCGGCGAAAGTGGTCAAGGCCAAACCGATGGGCATCCTGATCATGCTAACGCTGATTACAGCTGTGTTTTCGGCCCTTTTGGACAATGTGACCACCGTGTTGTTGATCGCTCCGATTACCTTGCTGATCACCGACGCGCTGGATACGCCGGTGTTTCCCTTTTTCTTTGCTGAAATTCTGGCCTCGAATGTCGGGGGAACCGCGACCCTGATCGGGGACCCGCCCAACATTATCATTGGCTCTGCGGCAAACCTCAGCTTCAACGAGTTCGTGGTCAATCTGGCACCGATTTCGGCGATCTGTCTGGTGGTGCTGACCGGCATAATCTATCTTATGAACCGTCGCACGCTTGCACGCATTCCACAGTCGGCCAGCGAAAAGATCATGCGCTTCAATGAAGATGAGGCGATCACCGATATCCGTCTCATGATCAAATCCCTGTCGGTTCTGGCGCTGGTTCTGATGGGGTTCACGCTGGGTCATGGATACGGGATTCAGCCGGGCACCTCGGCTTTGGCGGGTGCCGCGCTTCTGATGCTGTTGGCTTACGGACATCAGAGCGGTGAAGAACAGTCTGAATCCGTTCATCACATTTTTGGTGAAGTTGAATGGGTCACCATCTTCTTCTTCGGTGGGCTATTCGTGATCGTTGCTGGTGTCGAACATGTCGGTCTGCTCGACTTCTTCGGCCAGAAAGTTCTGGAACTGACCGAAGGGGATATGATGTGGACCGCGTTCTTCATTTTCTGGGCCTCGGGCATCCTGTCTGCCATTCTGGACAACATTCCCTTTGTTGCGACGATGATCCCGTTGATCGAATCCACAGCGGATACGTTCGGCGGCCCTGATGCGATTGAGCCACTTTGGTGGTCGCTGGCATTGGGCGCCTGTCTGGGCGGCAACGGAACCCTGCTTGGGGCCAGCGCCAACCTGACCGTGGCAGCCTTTGCCGAAAAGGCTAAGCAACCCATCGGCTTCGTCAAGTTCGCGATCCTGGCCTTCCCGATCATGATCCTGACCCTCATGATCGCCAACGTATATATCTGGCTGCGCTACTTCTATTAAAGCGTTGTGCGTTTCGGCCGATTGCGTGCATCGACCGTTAAACGATTAGTCGCACCCGGCCAGCCGCTTTTCTAAGGCGGCTGGTCTCGCGCTTACGTCCCGGCTGGGCTATAGCCGGGACATGGCACAGATTGAATCACTCTTTGTTACCCGCCTCTATCGCGCCGCTTTGTCCGAGTTCGATCCCAAGATCGACGCGGGTGAGTTGGAAAGCTCTTGCATTGTCATCGCCGAGGATGACGAGGCCGGGCAGGAGTGGTGTGAGGAAAACGGCTATCCCGGCTACACCAGCTATGCCTCGCTGACCGATCTGCCGTGGCGGTTCCCGATCTTTGCTGATCTGGTAAAGGCGCTGGATCAGCACGTGGCGGCCTTTGCCAAGGATCTGGAGTTTGATCTGGGCGACGGCGAGCTGAAGCTGGAGGACCTGTGGATCAATATCCTGCCCGAAGGCGGCATGCATTCCAGCCACATCCACCCGCATAGCGTAATCTCTGGTACGACCTATGTGGCGATGCCGGAAGGAGCCAGCGCGTTGAAGCTGGAAGACCCTCGCTCGGGTCGCATGATGGCGGCGCCGACGCGGCTGAAGGGCGGGCGGCGCGATTTGCAGCCCTTCATCTACATGAAGCCGCAGGTGGGCGATGTCCTGTTGTGGGAAAGCTGGTTGCGCCACGAGGTGCCGATGAACATGGCCGAGGATGAACGGATCAGTGTGAGCTTTAACTATAAGTGGGACTAGCGCGGCCGCCTGTCACGATCACGTTTCAAGACTAAATGCGAATAGTTCTTGCAATGTGCCGCCATATCAACGATGTGATGCACGCTTTCGTTTTTCTATTTCGACCACTGTCTCCCGATTATTCGGCGTTCAGTCTCTCGATCCAGACCGACAACGCCGCGCTGTCGCAATCCCGCGGACAGCAGTTTACTAGGAGACTACGGATATGGCCAATGGCACCGTAAAATGGTTCAACACAACTAAAGGTTTTGGCTTCATCGCACCGGAGACCGGTGGCAAAGACGTGTTTGTACACATCTCTGCTGTCGAGCGCTCGGGTCTGACCGGCTTGGCCGACAACCAGAAAGTAACATTCGACATCGAGCCCGGCCGTGACGGTCGCGAGTCGGCTGTGAACATCGCTCTGGCGTAAGTCCCCCGGACTTTGACAATTGAAGACGCGGTCCTGTGCGAACGGGGCCGCGTTTTTGCGTTGTGGCGCAAGGCGGGTGAGCTATCGAAATACCGCGGGATGGTTTTGCACCTTACACTATTGCGATTGCACTTCGTTGTCTTGCGTAACCGAGCTTCGACGTTTCTCATCTTGCCAATCTTCGTAATAGTCCGCTCCTACGCCAACTACATGGAGAAAAGCCATTGCGGCGATCGTAAGCCCCAAAGCGCCGAGATCACCTTTATTCGAAATGAACAAATGCCAAAAGTACCAGATCAAGTACACGATACTGACCAGATTTATGGCCACAAGGATCTCGAGTGTTGTTGGGAGTCCCAAAACCTCAAGTATCGACGACAAACTCATAATAATAACCTTCAAGCTGGAATCTACTGCAAGCGGTTGTGCCATTGACAGAATAAGGTCTACAAGTATCAACCCATAGTCGAAGACCTGATTTTCACTCGGCGGAAGGCATGCCTAAAATATATGCTGAGTGGTGCGTTAAACTTCCTCTTGCCACCCACCCCCTAACCCCCTATAGAGCGGCATCTTGCGATCACCCGGCGTAGTCGGGCGATTCGTATGTCTATCATTCATCCACCAGGTCAAAGGTGACCCTGTAAGGGGCCTTCTGGTGTTTTGAGCAAAGGAAAAAGGCGATGAACGCCCAAGAACTGCGTGACAAGACCCCGGACCAGCTCCGCGAGGAACTGGCCAACCTGAAGAAAGAAAGCTTTAACCTGCGCTTTCAACAGGCAACCGGTCAGCTGGAAAGCACCGCTGGCATCAAAGCGGCCCGCCGCAACGCTGCCCGCGTCAAAACCATTCTGAACGAAAAGGCCGCTGCTGCGGCATCGGAGGAGTAATCCTATGCCCAAGCGTATCCTGTCCGGCACCGTAACCAGCGATGCCAATGCACAAACCGTAACCGTGTCCGTCGAGCGTCGCTTTACGCATCCGGTACTGAAGAAAACCATCCGTAAGTCCAAGAAATACCGGGCTCACGATGAAAAGAACGCCTTCAAGGTCGGTGACTCTGTTCGCATCATCGAATGCGCGCCGAAATCGAAGACGAAACGTTGGGAAGTTCTGGAAGCGTAAGCTTTCAGGATTTTTCATTTGTCGAAACCCTGGGGGATCTAACCAGACCAGCCCCCACAGGTCGGGAGAAACCACATGATCCAGATGCAGACCAATCTGGATGTCGCTGACAACTCCGGCGCACGCCGAGTTCAGTGCATCAAGGTCCTGGGTGGTTCCAAGCGTAAATACGCCTCCGTCGGCGACATCATTGTCGTCTCGGTGAAGGAAGCCATCCCGCGCGGCCGCGTAAAGAAAGGTGACGTCCGTAAGGCCGTCGTCGTACGCACCGCCAAGGAAGTCCGTCGCGAAGACGGCACCGCGATCCGTTTTGATCGCAACGCCGCTGTCATCCTGAACAACAACAACGAGCCCGTTGGTACCCGTATCTTTGGCCCCGTTGTTCGCGAACTGCGCGGCAAGAACTTCATGAAAATCATCTCGCTGGCTCCGGAGGTGCTGTAATCATGGCTGCTAAACTCCGCAAAGGCGACAAGGTCGTCGTGCTGGCCGGCAAGGACAAGGGCAAAGAGGGAACCATTTCCTCGGTTGACCCGAAAGCCGGCAAAGCTGTTGTCGACGGCATCAACATTGCCATCCGCCACACCCGTCAGTCGCAAGCGTCGCAAGGTGGTCGCCTGCCTCAGGCAAACCCGATCGAGCTGTCGAACCTGGCACTGCTGGACAAAAACGGCAAAGCAACTCGTGTTGGCTTCCGCATGGAAGGCGACAAGAAGGTCCGCTTCGCCAAGACCACAGGGGACGTGATCGATGCTTGATAACGCAACCTACACCCCGCGTCTGAAGGCTCAGTACGCCGAAACCATCCGTGCCGCTCTGAAAGAAGAGTTCGGCTACAAGAACGACATGCAGCTGCCCAAGCTGGAAAAAATCGTTCTGAACATCGGTTGTGGTGCTGAGGCGGTCAAAGACTCGAAGAAAGCGAAAGCTGCCGTCGAGGATCTGACTGCGATTGCTGGCCAGCAGGCCGTTGCAACCAAGGCGAAGAAGTCGATCGCGGGTTTCCGCGTCCGTGAAGACATGCCGCTGGGTGCGAAAGTAACCCTGCGCGGTGACCGGATGTACGAATTCCTGGATCGTCTGATCACCATCGCGATGCCGCGTATTCGTGACTTCCGCGGTGTGAAACCGTCTTTCGATGGTCAGGGCAACTTTGCCATGGGTATGAAAGAGCACATCGTGTTCCCGGAAATCGACTTCGACAAGGTCGACGAGGTCTGGGGCCTGGATATCGTAATTGCCACCACAGCGAAAACCGACGCTGAAGCTAAGGCATTGTTGAAAGCGTTCAACATGCCGTTCAACGCATAAGCGCCGGGAGGATTGAGACATGGCTAAAAAAGCAATGATCGAACGCGAGAAAAAGCGCGAACGCCTGGTGGCCAAATATGCCGCAAAGCGTGCCGAGCTGAAAGAAATCGCGAATGACGAGAGCAAGCCAATGGAAGAGCGTTTCAAAGCGCGTCTGAAACTGGCGAAACTGCCGCGCAATAGCTCGGCTACCCGTCTTCATAACCGCTGTCAGCTGACCGGTCGTCCTCACGCTTACTACCGTAAGCTGAAGGTCAGCCGTATCGCGCTGCGCGAGCTGGGTTCTGCTGGTCAGATCCCCGGCATGGTGAAATCGAGCTGGTAAGGGAGACATAGATATGAATGATCCTATCGGCGATATGCTCACCCGTATCCGCAACGCGCAAATGCGCGGTAAGTCCACCGTTTCCACCCCGGCTTCCAAGCTGCGCGGTTGGGTTCTGGACGTACTGGCGGACGAAGGCTACATCCGTGGCTATGAAAAGACGACCGGTGAAAACGGTCATCCGGCCATCGAAATCAGCCTGAAATACTACGAAGGCACCCCTGTTATTCGCGAGTTGAAGCGGGTCTCGAAACCCGGTCGTCGCGTATACATGGGTGTCAATGACATCCCGCAGGTCCGTCAGGGTCTGGGTGTGTCGATTGTCAGCACTCCGAAAGGTGTGATGTCGGACCAGAACGCACGCTCCAACAATGTTGGCGGCGAAGTGCTCTGCACCGTCTTCTAAGGAGGTCTGCAATGTCTCGTATTGGTAAAAAACCGGTCGAGCTGCCCAGCGGCGTTACCGCCTCTGTGTCGGGTCAGACCATCGAAGTCAAAGGTCCGAAAGGCACCCGCAGCTTCACCGCAACCGATGACGTCACACTGTCGGTCGAAGACAACGTCGTTCAAATCAACCCCCGTGGCATGTCCAAGCGTGCCCGCCAGCAGTGGGGCATGAGCCGCACCATGGTTGCCAACCTAGTAACCGGTGTGACCCAAGGCTTCAAAAAAGAGCTGGAGATCCAGGGTGTTGGTTACCGGGCTCAGATGCAGGGCAACACTCTGAAGCTGAACCTGGGCTACAGCCACGATGTTGATTTCACTGCTCCGGAAGGTGTCACCATCACCGCGCCGAAGCAGACCGAGATCGTTGTGGAAGGTATCGACCAGCAGCAGGTGGGCGAAACCGCGGCCAAAATCCGCGAATGGCGCCGTCCCGAGCCGTACAAAGGCAAGGGCATCCGCTATAAGGGCGAGTTCATCTTCCGCAAGGAAGGCAAGAAGAAGTAAGGACGCAAACAATGGCAAACAGCAAAAGAACCCTGTTTCTGAAGCGCCGCCTGCGCGTTCGGAACAAACTTCGCAAAGTCAACGCCGGCCGTGTACGCCTGTCGGTTCACCGTTCGAACAAGAACATCAGCGTTCAGTTGATCGACGACGTTCGTGGCGTGACCCTGGCATCGGCCTCGACCCTGGAAAAAGATCTGGGTGTTGTTGGCAAGAACAACGTCGAAGCGGCCACCAAAGTGGGCGCGGCCATCGCCGAGCGTGCCAAGAAGGCAGGCGTCGAAGAGGCCTATTTCGATCGTGGTGGCTTCTTGTTCCACGGCAAGGTGAAGGCAGTCGCCGACGCCGCGCGTGAAGGTGGCCTGAAGATCTAAGACTTGCGGGCGGGTTTCGATCTGCCCCGATGATCCGGGGGCCTCGGCAACAGTCGGGGCTCACTTGGATTGAACAAACGGCGCCATGCGCCACATGAGAAAAGGGATGCCAAATGGCAGAACGTGAAAACCGTCGGGGCCGTGGCCGCGACCGTGACGAAGCACCGGAGTTTGCAGATCGCCTGGTCGCAATCAACCGCGTGTCGAAAACCGTAAAAGGTGGTAAGCGCTTTGGCTTCGCCGCTCTGGTGGTTGTCGGCGATCAGAAAGGCCGTGTCGGCTTTGGCAAAGGTAAAGCGAAAGAAGTACCTGAAGCCATCCGTAAAGCGACTGAGCAAGCCAAGCGTCAGATGATCCGCGTGCAACTGCGCGAAGGTCGGACCCTGCACCACGACATCGAGGGCCGTCACGGCGCCGGTAAAGTGGTTATGCGCACCGCACCTGAAGGTACTGGTATCATCGCCGGTGGTCCGATGCGTGCTGTGTTCGAAATGCTGGGCGTCAAGGACGTTGTGTCCAAGTCGCTGGGCTCGCAGAACCCGTACAACATGATCCGCGCCACCATCAACGGCCTGACCAAAGAGCAGAGCCCGCGTTCGGTTGCCGCACGTCGTGGTAAAAAGGTTGCCGACATCCTGCCCAAGCGGGACGAAGCCCCCGTTGCTGAAGCGCCTGCTGCTGAAGCAGAAGCATAAGGAGAGCGACCCATGGCAAAAACCATCGTCGTCAAGCAGATCGGCTCCCCGATCCGCCGCCCCGCCGAACAGCGCGCAACCCTGATCGGTCTGGGCCTGAACAAGATGAACAAGACCCGTGAGCTGGAGGATACTCCCTCGGTCCGCGGCATGGTCAACAAGATCCCGCATCTGGTTGAGATCATCGAAGAACGCGGCTAAGCGCAGCATCTTTGAAAAGTTTAAGGCCCCCGTGTTTTCGGGGGTCTTTTTTTGTGCTTGCGATCAGGTTCGTCGGCTGTGAGTCCATACTTACATGCTGACCTTGCGCGGCGCTGAAGAACAGCTCGCCTTCGAATACCGTTTCGTCGCTTACGGTCGCGGCAATTGGCTGGAGATTATGGTAGGATGAAAGGCTGCAGTGGGCAGGTGACAACACAAATCTGTCAACAATGAACCTGCTGACAACCGGTTGCGTAAGCAAGATCGGGGTTTACGGGTAAAGCTCTGCACATGGCTTGCTTAACCGACTTTCGATTGAATCCAGATCGTCTTGGTTTGCAGGTACTGTTCCAAGGCTTCAGTACCGTTATCTCGCGCCAGCGATCCAGACTGCTTATAGCCGCCAAACGGAGTCTTGATGTCGCCCTCAGAATAGCCGTTGACAGAGACTGTACCACACGGCAGCGACCGAGCCATGTGAATGGCTTGGTCAATATCCTGCGTGAATACGGTGGCGTGCAGGCCATAGTCGGTGTCACATGCGATGGCGAGCGCCTCTTCGGCAGAGTTCACCGACATTATGCCGAGAACCGGCCCGAAAATTTCTTCGCGCGCGATTTTCATCTCTGGTGTTACGTTCTGGAACACGGTGGGTTCAATGAAATGCCCTGGCAAGTCACTGTTGCCACCCAGTATCTTAGTTGCGCCATCATCGAGACCGCTTTGGATATAGCGCATGACCATTTCCTTGTGGTCGCTCGTGATCATCGAGCCGATATCGGTGGCAGGATCCAGCGGATCGCCCAGTTTGAACGCCCTAACACGGTCAATAATGCGCGATGAGAACTCCTCGACCAACGGCGCAGCGATCAATTGACGCATGTTGGCCGAACAATTCTGCCCGCCATTCCAGAAGGCCGCCATTGCGGCATGGTCAATCAGATCGTCATCCATGACGGCGTCACCGAGCACGATGAATGGGCTTTTGCCACCCAGTTCCAGGCCGACAACCTTGAGGTTGCTGTCTCCGGAATAGCGCATGAACATCCGGCCCACTTCGGTCGAGCCGGTGAAGGACACAGTGTCTATATCGCTGTGCAGACCGACGGCTTTTCCGGCGGTCTCACCGTAGCCCGGAATGACGTTGATGACGCCTGCTGGCACTCCGGCTTCATGCATCAGCTCGGCAAGGCGGAGAGTTGACAGTGGTGTCTGTTCGGCGGGTTTAATCACGGCGGAGCACCCCGTGGCGAGAGCCGGAGCGATCTTGAAAGCGGCCATCAGCAGCGGAAAGTTCCATGGTAAAATCGCCCCGGCCACGCCGATAGGTTCCTGCACCACCAGCCCCAAGGCCCCTGGACCCGTGTTGGCAACCTTGCCAAAGGTCTTGTCGGCCAATTCGGCGTACCACTGGAAGAATTTCGGGACCTCGACGCCGATCTCCTCCATGCAGTCATTGATTGTTTTACCGGCATCAATGCTTTCAAGAACTGCTAGTTCATGGGCGTGCTCGCGTACCAGTTTGGCGACTTTCAGAAGGACCTCTTTGCGCTCTTCCGGCTCCGCTCGCGACCAGGTGCCTTCATTGAACACACGCCGTGCCGCGGCAACCGCACGGTCCACATCCGCTGCCTTGCAGTGTGCAACCTCAGCCAGGACGTCTCCCGTTGCTGGGTTGGTTGTCTCGAATTTCTCGCCATCCGCAGCATCACAGAAAGCGCCGTCGATGAATGCCCGACCATTGAGATTCAGTTTAGAGGCAATAGCCTGATAGTCGGTGTGGGAAAGCGTCATGCCTAGTCTCCGTTGGATCAGCCGCGCAACGTGCGCGCAAATTTGCGAATGTCATTCAAGAGCATCTGCGGCTCTTCCATCGCCGCGAAATGACCGCCCTGCGGCATCTCGGTCCAGTGCTGAATGTTGTAGATGCGCTCCGCGTAGCTGCGCGGTGGCCAACGCAGCATTTCGGCGGGAAAAACGGCGCAGCCAGTTGGCACTTCGACGCGCTTGCCTTCAGGCGACAAGATGCGCCCGCCTTCCTCGCGCCGTCCGTAGTAAATCCATGACGCCGTATTGAAGCAGCGCGTGGTGATGTAGATCATGATGTTGGTCAGAAGCTCGTCTTTTGAATGGGCGTTTTCGATGCCACCCACCGGCACATCTGACCAATCATGGAACTTCTCGATCAACCATGCGGCTATGCCCACGGGGCTGTCCATCATCGCGTAACTTAGCGTCTGTGGTCGCGTCGCCTGTTGCGTACGATATCCATTTTGCATGATCTGTTCATGGTCAAATTGCGCTTCCCATGCTCTTTCTTCAGCAGTCTGAGGTCCGTCCGGGTGCCGCATGGTCAGAACGTTGACATGGATCGCAGAACAGGCGGGGGCATGGTCGTAGCCCAGCCATGAACAAACCGCGCCCCCCCAGTCGCCGCCCTGCGCGAGATAGCCGCTAAAACCCAACGTGTCTGTCATCAGGGAGTTGATGACATGTGCCATCTTGCGCGGCCCGTAGGGGCGGGGCGGGCGACTTGAAAACGCGAATCCCGGCAGTGACGGGGCGATAACGGTGAAGGCATCAGCGGCATCGCCGCCAAAGCGTTCGGGATGGGCCAACGGCTCGATGATTTCGAAGAATTCGGCCACGGAACCCGGCCAGCCGTGACTGATCATCAGCGGCATCGGGTTTTTGCCGCTTCCGGGTTCATAGATGAAATGCATGTCGATCCCGTCGACCGAAGTGCGGAAGTTGGAAAACGCGTTGATGCGCGCCTCTTGAGCACGCCAGTCAAACTCATTTACCCAATAGGCACAGAGCTCTTTCAGGTAGTCCATGTTGGTGCCGTAGTCCCAACCGCCGTCATCGGGCATCTCGTGCCAAGGGTAGTTGGCGACACGGTACAAGATGTCATTTAGTTCCGCGTCTGGCACCTGAAAGTGGAATGGCGCCACATTCGGGTTGGAGGTAACTTGGTCTTTCAAAAGGCGGGTCCCCGGATCTCACAGACATCATCGCGCACCCCTCGCAAAGGGGGCGTGAAATTCAGATAACTAGAGAACTCGGCGGATCGCGAGGGACAGAACGCGCATTTCACAGTGACAGATCGCGACTTGCGCCCCGAAGAGGCCTCACCACCCTTGGCGAATCTCGTCGGCGATAAGCTTCACGCCGGACTGAAACTTGGATACCGGCACATATGCGAAGCCAAGACGGAAGCTTCTGCTGTCGCTGTTGCCGATGTAGTAGCGCTGCCCCTTGTCGATCAGAACACCATTTTCGCGCAGCCGTTCCGCCAACGCACTGGAATCAAACCCCTCGGGCCCGGTCAGCCAGAAGGATGTACTGCCTTCCGTCCTGGATCGCTGCATCATGCCAAGATGAGTGTCGATGGCGTTATTCATCGCATGCCAGCGCTCGCTGAACCGATCGCCGATCCGCTGCACATGCGCGTCGTAGTGACCAAGCCGAAGAAATAGCGCCAGGATTTCCTGAACGATTGTCGGTGGATGGCGCATCATCACGCCGCGGGCGATACGTGCCTGACGAATGATATCGCGATGGGCCACGACAAAGCCCATGCGAAGCCCTTTTGAGACGATTTTTGACAAGCTGCCCACATATATCACCCGACCTGTCGTATCCAGTGACCGTAATGAAAGCGGGGGCTGTGTGATAGAGTTCATGGCGACGTCATAGTCGTCTTCGACAATGATAAGGTCTTTTTCCACGGCCGTTTTGATCAGTTCCTCACGGCGGGTTTGGCTCATTGTGACCATCGTCGGGAACTGGTGGCTGGGAGTTGTAAAGACAAGCTGGCAACCCTCTGGTATCGCCGATGGGATCAGGCCTTCCTGATCTATCGGAACCCCCATGAGTGTGTTGCCGGACTGCACAAAGGCATTTCGTGCGCCGAAGTAGCCAGGGTTTTCCATCGCAACCGGGTTTCCCTGAGGCGCGAAGATCGACCCCAGAATGAACAAGGCATTTTGCGCACCGAGCGTGATCAGGATTTCGTCGTCTTCGGCATAGATACCGCGTGTGGACAGAAGACGCTGGCGCAGTTGTTGCAACAGTTGCGGGCTGTCGCTTTCGACGGCATCGCTGGCCCATGCCGGCATGCGCGCGCGTCCCAGCACCTGTCTGGAGCATTCCCGCCAACCGTCAACGGGAAACAGATCCGGATCAGTTTGATTGTAGATGAACGGATAGGGATACCTCCGATAGTCCACAGGCATGATGATCGGTTCAAGATTGTTTGGCTTGAAATTGACCGGGCACTCTTGGATCTCGCGCTCGGCCGCCTTGGCCTTGCCGCGCGCGGTTTGCAGTGCTGCCATCTTCGGGTGAATGAAGTAGCCTGATCGATCACGCGAGACCAAGAACTCAAGATCCACCAGACGGTTATAGGCGGCGAAGATCGTGTTTCTGGATACTCCAAGCTGGTCCGCCAGCTGTCGGCAGGACGGCAGCGGACGGTCGTAGGCCAGCGCATCCGACGTTATTGCCGTACTGACAATTTCGCAGACTTGGTCGCGCAAACTGAGGCGTGAGTATTCGGGAAGCTTTATAAATCGCAGTGCGGTCGAGCTCAAGCCTGCCACCTTATCCTGTGCTTTTGCCATTTGTTGTAACGTTTCGTAAAGTAGCCTGTCAGTCTCCTGGCAATCTGTCACCTGCTTTTAATCAATCTGTCACTTTCACCGGCTCGGGGGCAGGCCGATGATGTGAGCAAGAGAAAAAGCTCAACGGGAGAATGATCTAATGACTATGTCGTCTATACTGAAGGCAGTCTGTTTTGCGTCGGCGACCGCATTGTTCGCGCAATCCGCGGCTGCCGAGAAAGTGCTAAAACTGGGAACGGTCGGGTTTATTGGCATGCCGATTGGTGATGCCATCGATCAGGCTTTGATCCCAACGCTGAACGAAGTGTCGGGCGGTCAGTTGACGATCGAGCCGCATTACCGCAAGTCGCTTTGCAGCGAGCAGACATGTGGCGAACAAGCGAACCAGGGACTTCTGGCGCTTTGGACAAGCTCCACGGCGAACTTCGGCAACTTCGGAACGGCGCTTGCTATTTTTGATTTGCCCTACATCTTCAAAAGCATTGAGGATGCTGACCGGATTTCGTCGGAGTGGTTGGCGGAGAAACAGTGTCAGGTCGCTGCCGAGGAAGCGGGTCATGTTTGTCTGACCGTTTACTCCTCGGGTGGTTTCCGGCAGCTGGGTAATGCGAATGGACCGGTGCGGGTGCCAGCGGACATGGAAGGGCTTAAGTGGCGCGTTACCAAGAGCCCAATTGAATACACGCTGGTCAAGAATTGGGGGGCTGTCCCCGTGCCGTATGACTGGGCGCAGCTCTATCAGGGGTTACAGACCGGCGTTGTGTCTGGCCAGTATGTCGCTACTCCCTGGCAGCACGTGGCCAAGCTACATGAGGTTGCTCCATATTTCACCGAGATCGGTGGCTCTTGGTCTGGCAATCAGCTTTCCATCGACAAGCGCCAGTACGATGCGCTGACCGATCAGGAAAGGGAATGGCTGCACACAGCAGCGAAAGCGTTTGGTCAAAGAGTGCAGGAACTGGACCGCGAATGGGTCGAGGCGGGTGAGATTTCCATCAAGGAAACCGCAAAGGACTGGTATGTTCCGACCGAAGAAGAGCTGACACTCTGGCGTGCCGGGGCCATCGATGCCTGGCTGAATGCCAAGGGCACCTACGACCCGGTAACCGCGCGCCGCGTTCTAGAAGAACAGGGCATGAGCAATTTCATTGCTCAATTGGAAGCAGCGGGCGCGCTCTAAATCGAGCGGACCACGATTGAGATTGGCAAGGGCGCGGGATCGGGTTCCGCGCCCTTACATAACAACAAACTGCAGCGAGGCAGATTGAATGGAAAGCGTCGCACTTCTGACTATCCTGGTCGTGATGATCATGCTGGGCGCGCCTGTTGGCTTCGTGATGATCCTGATCCCGGTGGTCTATATCCTGATCACTGACGCTGCTCCGATGATCCTGATCCCCAGCCAGATGTTTCAGGCGATCGACTCGGTGCCGCTGACGGCCATTCCTTTCTTCATGCTGACCGGCGAGCTTATGACTTCGGCCACGATCACCGATCGTCTGGTGGATTTGAGCCAGCGGATCATCGGGCGGATGCGCGGCAGCATGGCGCAAGCCAATGTGCTGGTTTCCATGTTCTTTGCGGGAATGAACGGCTCGGTCGTGGCCGACACGGCGACGGTTGGGTCGCTCCTGGTGCCGGGTATGAAAAAGGCGGGATACCCGCCGGAATTCGCCGCAGCCATCACCGCAGTCAGTTCCACAATTGGCGGAATCATCCCTCCGTCCATCATGATGATCGTGTTAGCGAACGCTGGCGGCATCTCTGTCGGCGCATTGTTCGCAGGCGGGATCATACCGGGCCTGATGATTGGCGGGCTTCTGATGATAATCAACTATGTCATCGCGCGTCAGAAAAATTTCGAGCGCAGTGAGGAGCCCTTCAGTCTCAAAGGCATCGCCATTTCCGGGTACAAGTCGTCCTTTGCACTTCTGATCCCGGTGGTTCTGGTCGGCTCTGTCGTTTTCGGCATCGCCGGCGTGGTGGAGGCAGGTGCGTTGACAGCGACAATCGCACTGTTCGTGGGTCTGTTTATCTACCGCACCATCACTTGGACCAATTGTAAGAGTGCATTCGTGCGGGCCTTTCGCAACTCCGCGATGGTCTTCATCATTATCGCGGCGTCTGGCCCGTTCAGTTGGCTTCTGACCTCGCTGGGTGCGATCAGCCAGCTTGAACAATGGTTGCTAAGCTACACCTACAACCCGCTGGTTTTCGCACTGGTTCTGGTCCTGTTTATCTGTCTTCTGGGCATGGTGATGGACTCGGCGGCCAACATTATCGTGGCAGGCCCGGTCCTGGTGGACGTGATGGTCAAGGCGGGCTACCCGGACGTGCAGGCGGCATTGGTAGTCGTGGTGGGATTCCTGATCGGGTCGGTCACGCCGCCCGTAGGTGTTGCCTTCTTTACTGCGGGCGCCATCGCCGAAGTGCGGCTTGAGAAAGTCGCCCTCGCCATGCTTCCCTACCTGGTAGCGCTTTTCGTGTTGCTTTTCGTGCTGATCGTCGTTCCGGACATTACTATGTATCTTCCACGCGCTCTCGGCTTCGCGAGTTGAGAAAGGAGCTTCCGATGATTGCCGCCGTAAAGTTCATCGACAATGCCGTCAAGAAGACGCTGACCGCCTTTTGCGCGGTGCTGCTTCTGGCGATGGTGGCCTTCACGGTCTACTCGGTCGTGATGCGTTATGTCTTCAAGGACCCGCCGATCTGGGGTGATCTTCTGACAGTGCTAAGCAACATCTGGCTGGTCTTCTTCGCACTCGCCCTCACTGTTCGGGATAAAGACCATATCGCGCTTGACCTGATCTACAACTGGCTTCCACGAAAGGCGGCGTTCTTTATCCAACAGTTCTGGACTGCCGTGATTTTCTGCCTGGGCATCGTGATGATCGTCTGGGGTATCGAGGCGGTGCAGACCATGGGCGGCAAATACTGGGAGATGTGGTATTTCACCTGGGAGGACGGCGGTATCGTTTTCAAGCCAAACTACATGCCCAAGAAATTCGCCATCGCGATTGTGCCCATTTCGGGTTTTCTCGTCTGCGTTGCCGCCGTTGCTTCTGTAATCGAGGACAGCTTGCGTCTGAAGGCCGGCACATATCGTCAATCTGGTGATCTAGATGCCTTCGAATAATGTCCAATCCCGGTGGAGAACTGCAGTCTCAATGATAGGTGTCAGGAAACGTGTTCCCGAAAATGTCGCTCTTGTTTTTGCGCTCGCAGCGAGTTTTGGGCTGCGACCGTAGCATTCAAAAGGCAGGGTCAGCGGCAGCACTGGGCCGAACCAAGAGTTTAATATCTCTGCTAGAATGCCCTTGAAATGTATGTATAAAACCTGCGTTGACCGTGATGATTTGGAGAAGTTTCTTGGTCGACCTTCATAATCCACGATCAGCTTTTCGCCCCGCCACGCACTTGGCGCATCTGCCGGATCAATGTCCGATGGCTCCCAATCTTCTTTTGGCGTCGAATTCTGTTTGCTCGCATCTGCCTCAATCAGACTGGCATCAACCGCCATGCACTGGCCGCTGATGAGACCCTCCTTAATGCAGCGTGCCACGGTCGTCTCGAACAGATGACGCGGCAGTTCATTCTCGCGGAAACGCCGGTGCCGTTTCTTCGAGAACGTCGAGTGATCCGGGATATGCGCTGTCTGCTGCGCACGAGTATCGTCACACTGCCAACGATTCCGCTTCGATTTACCAGTTGTTAACCAGCTTTGCGCATGGTCGCAGAAAAAGGGTAACGCAGTGCGTCGATGAAAAGAAAGATCGTCAATCAACTCAAGGAGTTCATCGCTACGGACAAGACAAGGTTCGGTAAGCTGGTTACGTATGATGAGCAGGCAGGCTTTTCGGAAGAGGCGGCACAGGGGCTTAGGGATCTGGACGCTCGCACGCCTCCACCCGATGCTATGATTGAAACAGCGTTTTCTCCGTCTTATGTGCACCGTGATCGGTTGTCGCCCGGCAACGCAGCCGGCGGCGGCCTGATCGTGGGTGATGATGGCGCAAAACGCCCGCATTATTGGGGGCACCGGAAACGCCTCAGGGACCGGTTCCTTAAGGGTGGCCATGAGCCAATGCCGGAATATGAGTTGCTGGAACTGTTGCTGTTCAACGCAATTCCGAAGATTGATGTAAAACCTCTGGCCAAACGCTTATTGGCGGAATTTGGCGATTTGAATGGGGTCGTCGCGGCGTCGCAGCACCGAATTCTTCAGGTCGAGGGGGCAGATGACTGGGTGTACTACCATCTTCGGGTGATCGAAGCCTTCGGTCACCGCATGGCGCAGGCGCAGGTCATGAAGCGCGATGTGGTATCTTCTTGGGATGCGCTGGTGACCTATTGTCGGACGGCCATGGCGCACCGGGAGGTCGAACAATTCCGTGTTCTGTATCTGGACCGTAAGAACATACTGATTTCGGATGAGGAGCAGGCAAAAGGCACGGTTGACCATGTGCCGGTCTACCCGCGGGAGATCGTCAAGCGAGCTTTGGAGCTCAACGCAAGTTCGCTTATCCTTGTTCACAATCACCCATCCGGCGATCCTACACCAAGCCGATCGGATATCGAGATGACCGATCGTGTGCTAGACGCGTGCGATACGCTTGGTATGCTCGTCCATGACCATGTTATCATTGGCAAAAAAGAAGAATACTCGTTCAGTGCAAACGGCTTGCTACAAAGACATTAGCAAAGAGCTTTGTCAGGTGATGTTTGATTTATTGAAGCGATCCGGGATGAGGTTGTGCGCAGAATGAACCATGCTTTTGCGAGGTTATACGCGGGCGAAGCGATTATCGTTTTGTCGTCTTCGAAAGAGATCCTGCGTGCTGCGACCAAACCCGACCCTAACGCAGTTTGCGTGACAGTCCACATTTCAGCAAGTCTTACAGAACGAGCACCCTACTTCGGGTGAGCGGCGTTTTTATCACATTCAATGGGTTCCGCGCCATCAACAACCTTTCCTTCCGGATCGGTGAGGCAGAGTGGCGTGCTGTCATTGGTCCAATCCGGTATCTCAGAACCACGAACGTAATGGCAATTGTTTTGGTTGAGCAATGTTTCGACTTTGCCTCTGACCTTGTCGACAAACTGGTCGTGTTGCGGCGTGGAGAAGTCATGGTCAAAGGTGCAAGGGAAGAGCTGACACGTGATCTGGCCCAGGCAGACAGTTAAAGCTTAGTTGATCGGATTTGAATCCCTTCTGCAACAATCTTTGTTATGTTTGAATTTGGTCTCTTTTTTGCCGGAATTCGGATTGATAAAGAGCCACTGTTAGTAAGTGTGTGTTTCGGGATGAGTTCGGGCAGATGAAATCAGAACATAGAGGTTGTATAGCGATATCATGGGCGCAGACCGAGCTTGATGAGCTTGAAGCGGCGCCTTTGGAATCTTTGATGGTTGGAGCGGCCTGGTCCTGGCGTGGGCAATCCATGGTTTTGGCCACAAGCTTAGAGCAAAGCATCGAACGCGTTGGTGCGATGGGTGCGGCCTCGTCTTCTGTAGCAGATCGATTCGCTGTTATCCGGGAAATCACGGGCGATACCTGCGCCTCAGTCGTTCTGTCCAACGGGGCGCAGCAGTTCTGCGCTGATCTGGTGATGCAGGAGGGTGACGTTAACCCTACATTTGTATTTGAAAACGGCTGCCCCGCGCGGGACCAGTTGTTTTGGATCAGCGAAGTATCGCACTATGTCACGCCTGCTTCGGCGCGCGTTACACCGGATGCGAACGTCGTAAGCTTTCCTCACCCAGGTTTTTCCTGAACTCTTCTTCCTTCGATACCTGCATGGGTTTGGACGTGTTTGGTCTGATTGATCCATGATGTGCGTATGCCTTGTGGGTTCGAAGCATTTACTCCCGAATTCGCATGTTGACTCTGATCTCTTTGCAGATATAAGCGCGGCTTCATTGGTGTTGGTGGCCCCCGCAAGGGGATGCCTGTCATGGGGGAAACCTCAAGAGGACAACGCCCTTCATTGTTGCGGTGCGGCCGAAACTATCTCGCATCGGGTTGAGCGGAAACGCTATTGCAGCCCGAAAAGTGGGAACCGGTTTTTCGGATCAAGCTGCAATGCCACTAAAGAAGGAGATCAGCCGTGACAAAACGCACGTCTGCCAAGTACAAAATCGACCGCCGGATGGGCGAAAACATCTGGGGTCGTCCGAAATCCCCGATCAACCGTCGTGAATATGGCCCCGGCCAGCACGGTCAGCGCCGCAAGGGTAAACTGTCGGACTTCGGTCTGCAGCTGCGCGCCAAGCAGAAGCTGAAAGGCTACTACGGCGACCTGACCGAGAAGCAGTTCCGCCGCATCTACGCAGAAGCTGAGCGTGTCAAGGGCGATACCGGTGAAAACCTGATTGGCCTGCTGGAGCGCCGTCTGGACGCTGTTGTTTACCGCGCCAAGTTCGTGCCGACCGTGTTTGCCGCGCGTCAGTTCGTGAACCATGGCCACGTCAAAGTGAACGGTAAGCGGGTAAACATCCCGTCCTACCGCGTCAAAGAAGGCGACGTGATCGAAGTGCGTGACAAGTCCAAGCAACTGGCCATTGTTCTGGAAGCCGCTGCACTGGCCGAGCGTGATGTGCCTGATTACATCGACGCCGATCACTCGAAGATGACCGCGACTTTTGTGCGCGCACCAGGTCTGGGCGATGTGCCTTACCCGGTGATGATGGAACCGAACCTGGTCGTCGAATTCTACGCGAAGAACTGATCTTCGCATTTCGATGTGAAATACAGAGCCGCACCTTCGAGTGCGGCTCTTTTCAGTTTCAGGCCAAGAGAACGATATCCGAGGCACCTGCGCTACGACGCAAGTCGTGGACATTCTTCAGCTCTGGGTCGTTGATCCATCCGAGCGCTGCCTCCCGGTTGGGAAACGAAAGCAGGGCAGCAACGTCGGGCAGATCCGGCGTGCCGTCCAAAGCAGTTGTTTCTGCTGTGGCGTGTTCTACCTTGCCGCCGTGGCGTGCGAGTGCAGGCCCGGCCTGCTCGCGATAAGAGGTGAGTGCGTCGGGGTTCTTTACGGTTAGTTTTGCGTACGCATAGATCATGGCTTTGCTCCTTGATGTGTGCACAAAAGCTAAGGTCTGACCCATTCTGCGAAAACGCGTGCTTTTGCACTATCAGTATGCAAACTTGCATGCATGGACGTTCATTGGGATGATTACCGTGCCATACTTGCCGTCGTAAGACGGCGAACCCTATCCGCTGCGGCAGAAGAACTGGGTGTCAACTACACGACTGTTGCACGCCGTATCGCCCGCGCTGAAGCGGCGACAGGGGATGTGCTCTTTGAACGATTGGCGGACGGGTACCGGCCGACAGAGGCGGGGCATTTGGTGGCGCTGCACGCTGCCCGGATGGAAAGCGCGGAGCATGCGATGCTGCGTGGTTTGTCGGGTCGAGATGTCCGGCTGGAAGGGCAACTGACCTTAACTGCACCGCAATTGCTGGTTGCCCATGTACTGGCCCCGGCGCTGGGCGAGTTTGCCCTTAAACACCCTTCAGTGACGCTGCAGGTGCGCGCGGCAAACGAGATCTTGGATCTCAACCGGCGCGAAGCCGATATCGCGATCCGGATCAGTCGCGATCCCGGAGATACCTTGAAAGGGTTGCGTCTGACACAACAGCATAGCGCATGTTTCGCCACTGCTGACTGGGCGGCGCGAATGCTGCAGGACCCGGAAGCACCTGTGGATTGGTTGCTTTATGAAAAGCAAACAAGCCTACCCGATGGCGTCGGCCGAACCTATCCAAACTCGCGCATACACATGCGCTTTGACGATATGGTCGCGATGGCTGGTGCGGCGCAATCAGGTCTCGGAGTTGTTCGTATGCCGCTGTTTCTGGGTCGCTCTCTTGAGGGCCTGGTGCAAGTTCCGATCCTTTTGCCGCAACCCTACGCGGACATCTGGATCGTGGCGCATCCGGATGTTTGGCCCTCAGCAAAACTGGAAGCATTCCGAAAGATCACCGTACCCTTTTTCAGGCAAAAACGCCCTCTGTTTACAGCGTGATCAAATCGGCAGGGGGCGTCCCTCGGCGATGGCTTCCATAGCGAAGTAAGATGTGACGCTGTCCAGTTCGACCTTTTCGATCAAGCGTTGATAGACCTTGTCGTAGGACGCCATATCCTGCGTGACGACTTTGAGCTGGTAGTCATAATCCCCGCCGATACGGTGAAAATCCACCACTTCGTGGATCGTCAATACGTGACGCCGGAAGGCCTGTAACCAGTCGGCCGAGTGGTGACGTGTGCGGAGCATGACGAAAACCACAAGCGTCAGGCCCAGTTTCTCGCGTGCGATACGCGCAGTTGAACCGATCAGCACCCCGTTTTCATTCAGGGCCTTCAGTCGTCGCCAGCAGGCATTCTGAGACAGGCCGACGCGGTCCGCCAGCTCACGCTGAGACAGTGTGGCGTCTTTTTGTAGTTCTTTGAGAATGCGTGTGTCTATTTGATCTAAATTTAAGGACATAACTAATCATATGACACAAATAGAAAGAAATCTACGCAAAATTAGAGAGGGTTTTTCCAATTCTGATCAATCATCTTGGTGGCATAGTAAGGAGCGATGCCATGACCCTGTCCAGATTTCGTGCGGAACTCAGTTCCACCACTCAAAATTCCAATCTGCGCGACGGATTGATCGGAGAGAACGTTCAGATCCCCGGTTTGAATGGGGATGTCCCGCTTGTATATGCGGACTATGTAGCTTCAGGTCGCGCGTTGCAGCAGGTCGAAGACTATGTGGCCCACCATGTTCTGCCGTTCTATGCCAATAGCCACACCGAGGCCTCGTATTGCGGATCGTATATGACCGGTCTGCGCCGCGAAGCACGCGCCGAAATTGCCCGCATCGTGGGTGCTGCCGAGAAAGACGCTGTGATCTTCACCGGGTCGGGCGCAACTGCAGGGTTGAACCGTCTGGTCAATTTGCTGGGCGTAGAGGACGCAGCGCAGCCGGTTGTTTTGATTGGCCCTTATGAGCATCATTCGAACATTCTGCCATGGCGGGAAAGCAAGGCACGCGTCATTGAAATTTCCGAAGCCGATGGGGGTGGCGTTGATCTGGAGGCGTTGGAAGAGGCGCTGTTGGCGCATGCAGATGCTGATCTGGTGATCGGGTCTTTTTCTGCGGCTTCGAATGTCACGGGCATCATCACCGACCCGGACCCGGTTACGCGGATTCTCAAGGCGCATGGCGCGCTGGCCGTTTGGGATTATGCCGGGGGTGGGCCATACCTGCCGATGGATATGGGCCCAGAGGATGCGCGCAAGGATGCGATCGTGGTTTCTCCGCATAAGTTTCCCGGTGGGCCGGGGGCATCCGGTGTCTTGATCGTGAACGAGCCGGCGGTGCAACGGCGCTGCCCAAGTTGGCCAGGCGGGGGAACCGTCAGTTTCGTGTCGCCCTGGCGTCATGACTACAGTGACGATCTGTCGACACGGGAAGAGGCCGGAACGCCCAATGTGATCGGCGACATCCGTGCGGCGCTGGCCTTTATCGTCAAGGATGTTGTTGGCACTGATGAGATCGCCCGGCGCGAAGTGCAGTTCAATCAGATGGCGCTGGACGGTTGGAAAGACAATCCCAATCTGACCTTGCTGGGGGTCGAAGCCGCGCATCGGCTGCCGATCTTCTCGTTCCTGATCCGGGACAACTCTGGCCAGCCGGTGCACCAACAGCTGTTCACCCGGATGCTGAGCGATGTCTATGGCATTCAGGCGCGCGGCGGTTGCGCCTGTGCGGGCCCCTATGCGCATCGTTTGCTGGGGATCGAACGCGCCGCGTCGGACGAGCTGCATGCAGCGCTCTCTGCTGGGGAAGAGATGAAGAAGCCAGGTTGGGTGCGTTTGAACTTCTCATACCTCATGAGCGAAGAGACGGTTCAGTTCATCATAGACAGCGTCAATGACCTGTCCCACCGGACCGAGGAGTTTACGCCCTACTACAACGCCGACCCGGTGACGGCGCGCTTCAAGGCTGCATAGGGGAATTGCCGCTTTTCTCAATCTCTTGAGACGGGTATGAGAGGCCCATTGAACGGAGCCTCTCATGACCAAGATCACCCCACAACCCGGCATTATGGATATCGCGCTCTATCAGGGCGGGCAGTCGCATGTGGCCGGAGTGGAGCATGTGATCAAGCTGAGTTCGAACGAAAACCCGTTTGGGCCAAGCCCCAGGGCAATCGAGGCGGTGCGTGACAGCGCGGCTACTCTGCATCGCTATCCCAGTACCGATCACGCCAGCCTGCGTGCGGCTATCGGCGCGCGGCACGGGTTGGATCCGGCGCGGATTGTCTGCGGTGTCGGCAGTGATGAGGTGCTGCAATTCATCGCGCAGGCCTATGCAGGGCCGGGGGATGAAGTGATCTATACCGAGCACGGATTCTCAATGTACCCGATCATCGCGCGCATGGCCGGGGCGACACCCGTTATGGTGGCCGAGCGGGACCGCAAGGTGGATGTGGATGCCATTCTGTCTGCCGTGACCGGGCAAACACGGATCGTATTTGTCACAAACCCTGGCAATCCAACCTCGACCATGATCTCGGATGACGAACTGGAGCATCTGGCGCAGGGTCTGCCCGGCACTTGCCTGTTGGTTCTGGATGGGGCCTATGCCGAGTTTGTGGACGGGTTTGATGGCGGAGCCTCATTGGTCGACGCCTATGAGAATGTGATCATGACCCGGACCTTTTCGAAAGTGTACGGTCTGGGCGGTATGAGGGTTGGTTGGGGCTATGCGCATCAGGCCATTGTCGATGTGCTGAACCGGGTCCGACAGCCCTTCAACCTGTCGTTGACCGCTCTGGCCGCGGCGGAGGCTGCAGTGAACGACTTGGAATTCCTGTCCTTCTGTCAGGCAGAAAACGCGCGGTGGCGTGTGTGGTTGAGTGAGGAGCTTGCCAAAATCGGTGTGCCCTCGGACCAATCCTGCACCAATTTCATCCTGGCGCGCTTTGCCGACAGGTTCGAAGCCGAAGCCTGTGACGACTATCTGAAAACGCAGGGTTTGATTGTGCGACGGGTTGCAGGCTACAACCTGCCAAACGCTTTGCGGATCACCGTGGGTGATGAGCAAGGCTGTCGTCGCGTTGTTGCTGCGATCACTGCATTCAAAGAGGGCGCCGCATGAGCCAGATTTATGACCGCGTTGCGCTGATCGGGCTGGGCCTGATCGCCTCGTCCATGTTCTGGGCCATCAAACGCGCCGGTCTGGCCGGAGAGGTCACTGGCTATGCGCGGTCCGAGGCGACCCGTGAGACGGCCCGCAAGATCGGCCTATGCGACCGTGTTTGTGACACAGTGCGCCAGGCCGTGGAAGGGGCCGATCTGGTGGTACTCTGTGTCCCGGTCGGTGCGATGGGAGCGGTGGCCGAGGAGATTGCGCCTGTTTTGAAGGCCGGTGCAACGGTCTCGGATGTTGGGTCGGTTAAACGTCACGTCATCCGAAGCGTCCAACCGCATATTCCCGAAGGTGTGCATTTCATCCCGGCGCACCCGTTGGCAGGGACTGAGCATTCCGGGCCCGAGTCCGGCTTTGCCGAGCTGTTCGACAATCGCTGGTGTCTGCTGGTTCCTGTTGAAGGCACTGATCCGGGTGCGATTTCCCGCTTGCGCGGGTTATGGGAGGGTATGGGTTCGAATGTCGATGAAATGGATGCGGATCACCATGATCTGGTTCTGGCTGTCACCTCGCATGCGCCGCACCTGATCGCTTACACAATGGTCGGGGTTGCGGATGATCTGCGTCGGGTGACGGATACCGAGGTCATCAAATACTCGGCTGCCGGCTTCCGTGACTTTACGCGTATCGCGGCCTCGGACCCGACGATGTGGCGGGATGTGTTCCTGTCCAACAAGGACGCGACATTGGAAATTCTGGGGCGGTTCACTGAGGAACTTTTTGCCTTGCAACGCGCCATTCGCACCGGGGATGGAGAGCACCTGTTTGACTATTTCACCCGCACGCGGGCGATCCGGCGGGGTATTATCGATGCGGGCCAGGATACGGATGCGCCGGATTTTGGCCGGGGGAAGATCGGATCATGAGGCCGATTGCTGGGCGCGTTCTGATCGTGATAGCCGCACTCTGGTGTGGCACCAGCCACGCGTCAGCACCCGAGCAATCGTTGGTCCCCATCGCGCGCCCGTCAGAAACTGTCGCTCTGGCGGCTATTACCAGTCGGACGGCAGCACCGATAAGTATCCCAAACATGCGGCCCGTCCCGCGACCTGTGTCGCCTCAGATCGCCGCTGTTGCTGCACGACCGTCTGATCTGCCGCTGTTAAGCCCGGATACCTCTTTGATGCCGTATGCGCGCCCAGAGGCTTTGGAACAGCAGATTTTGTTCAAGAAACGTAAGCTGCGCAAAGGCTCGGTCTGTGGGGATATTGCGATACAGGGCAAGCCTGTGGGTCGTGTGACCAGCAAGACCAAGGCTTGCGGGGTTAAAGATGCTGTACAGATCACCTCGGTCTCGGGCGTCACGCTCAGCCGGGCGTCTACGATGGATTGCGGTACGGCGATCGCACTGAATAAATGGGTCGATAAAACCGTCAAACCGACATTCAAGCGACGCGGGCCGGTGGTGCAGTTGCAGGTGGCGGCCCACTACGCCTGTCGGACCCGCAACAATCGCAAAGGCGCGCGGATATCTGAGCATGGTAAGGGCCGTGCCATTGATATCTCGGGCTTTGTCATGGCGGACGGAGAGGTTGTGACTGTCTTGAACGGATGGCGCAAGAACCCGTCGCAAAAGCAGCTCAAAAAGATCTGGCGTGGGGCTTGCGGGCCGTTTGGCACGGTTCTGGGCCCTAACTCAGATCGGTATCACCGGGACCATTTCCATCTGGATACGGCCCGCTATCGCAGCGGTTCCTACTGCCGCTAACGCAGGATCAGGCGCGGTGCTGGCCCCAAGGGTAGGGGGCCCAATGCCACGAACCCGTCGCGGAAATTCAATTGCAGATCCAGCGCATTTGGATTGCCACCCAGCCCCGCCAGAAAGTTCAGCGCCCGAGTAACCGGATCAACAGCTTGATCGGGCAGAGCCCCCGCTGCATTGGCCATTGCGATCATATCGCGCCAGTTCTCGGCCTTGACCGCGATTTCACCGGTCGGGATGCCCTGAGCATCCACATCCAGTTCACCCGCGGCAAACAAACGAAGCTCACCCCATTTTATTTCGGCCAGTTTCAACGTGATTTCGACAGGTTGAGGGCGGTTCTGTTCAATGGCGGTTCGATCCCACGGTTTGTCAAAAACGGTCACCATATCCAGTTCCAGCGTCTCAAATCGTTGAGGTAGCGAAGTGGCCGAATGCATGAGCGCCCGCAGGTCGTTCCCCGGCGCAAAGCCATCGATCTGCGCGGTGATCGCATAGGCTTCGGACGCATCTGTCTGTTCCATAATCAGGCTTAGCGTATTGCCACCTGCCAGCGCATCGGCGTCATCAGTGATTTGCCAGGGTCCTGCTGTCAGCGCCATCTTCTCCAGCACCAGTGCCACACCGGGTTGCAGCTGCAGTTCAGCTTGCAGATCATCAGCAGCGATGGTGGCCGTTTGATCAAAATAGGACAAGCGCTGAGGTGTTTCGGCAAACCGCAGGATCTGGCGTCCAGGCCAGATGGCGGGGCTTTTGAATTCGATCCAGTCCGCGCTCCACGCGGTTCCGGTGGCGGGATCGGCCAGTGCGGGGCTGTTCAGGCGGGTAACGTGATGTCCGGGAAAGCCCGAGGTTTCAACGTCGGCGAATTCTGATTGCCATCCGCGCGCCTGCTGCGCATCAAACCAGTTGGTGATCGCATTGCGCAGCCCATAACCCGCAACGAACCAATACAGGCTCCATAGGGTGATGATGAAAAAGAGAACTCGTATCAGTCGGCGCATCCGCTTTGGCCTTTTTCCTGCCTCGGATTTGATGTTTATAGGCCCAAACGGGCAAGGACCAGTGCAATGACGATGTGGGTATTCGGGTATGGGTCGCTGTTGTGGAATCCGGGGTTTCCGGTGGCCCGCAGCGAGCTTGCAACACTGCACGGTTACGCGCGGTCCTTCTGCATGAGCTCGATCCATCATCGCGGCACCGAAGAACATCCGGGCCTTGTTCTGGCACTGGATGAACAGGCTCAGGCCCATTGCAAAGGGTTGGCTCTGGCCGTTGAGGCTGGCCATGAAGACCGCACGCTGCACGAATTGCGAGAACGCGAGCTGATCTCATCTGCCTATGTGGAACGGATGCTGGATGTGCATCTGGACAACGGGGATGTCGTCAATGCCGTCACCTACGTGATCGACGCACATCATGTGCAGTATTGCGGGGGAATGCCGCTGGAAGAGCAGGCCCAGATCATTGCCCATGCGATTGGCGGGCGAGGGCCAAACACCGAATATTTGTATAACACAACGGAACATCTGGCCGAGATCGGGCTGCATGACCCTGATCTTGAGTGGTTGTCGCAACGGGTGCGAAGCATCACCGCATAAATCCTTGGCGTCACCGGCGCAATTTCGCTAGTTTCGCAGCAGAGCAGGCAAAATCAGGAACCACGCGCATGGCGCAGGCACATCAGGGCGCGAGACCCCATTTCTCGCATCCCATTCGTCAGATCGTGATGATGCTGATGGCAATCGGTCTGGCCGCGCTGGGTGTGTTTCTGGCACTGCCCTATGTGCTACCGGTCTTCTTCGCCAACCCATATCTGAATGGCTTCATTCTGATGGTTTTTGTCATCGGTGTGTTTGCCTGTTTCTATCAGGTCACTCAGCTGATCGGGTCGGTCCGCTGGATTGAGGCGTTTGTTGGCGGTGTCGTGCGCGAAGATGCGCGCACGCCGCAACTGTTGGCGCCTTTGGCCTCACTGCTGCGCGAACGCGGCGCCCGGTCCCAGATCAGTTCGACCTCTACCCGGTCCATTCTGGATTCGGTCGCGGAACGGGTGGAAGAAGAACGCGAAATCACGCGTTACATCACCAATGTCCTGATCTACCTGGGCCTATTGGGAACCTTTTTTGGCCTTGCCACGACAGTCCCCGCGATCGTGGACACGATCCGCAGCCTGAACCCGCAAGAGGGTGAGGAAGGTCTGGCGGTGTTCAACCGACTGATGACGGGGCTTGAAGCGCAGTTGCAAGGCATGGGCGTTGCGTTTGGCTCCTCGCTGCTGGGCCTTGCCGGGTCGCTGATCGTGGGCCTGCTTGAGGTGTTCGCGGGCCACGGGCAGAACCGGTTCTATCGCGAGCTTGAAGAATGGCTGTCATCAATCACCCGTGTTGGGTTTGCCTCGGGCGAAGAAGGTGGTGCGGAAATCGCCGTACTGGCCCCGGTTCTGGATGCGATGTCCGAGCAGATGGATGCGTTGCAGGACCTGTTTTCAGCACAGGAACAAGACCGAGCCGATGTGTCGGGCAAGCTGGGGCAGCTGGTGAGTGCCATCGGTGAGATGAACCAGCGCCAGGCAGACAATGAGGGGATCACCGCTGCGTTGGAACGCGTGGCGCTTGGACAGGATGCGCTGCTGGATCACATGCGCGAACATGGTGCAGGTGAAGGCATTGATGCCGAAAGCCGGATGCGGTTGCGTTCCATGGATGTGCAATTGCTGCGCATTCTCGAAGAGATTTCGGCAGGTCGTCAGGAAAGCATGAATGAATTCCGCAAGGATATCGAATTGCTGGTTAAGGCGCTGACTCTCCCACGTGGTGCGGTGCGCAGCACGCACGAAGGAGAATAACACATGGCCCTGTCCCGGCGCACTGGTCAACGGTTCCAGGGCTCAGTCTGGCCCGGTTTCGTGGACGCGATGACGGGCCTGTTGATGGTGCTGACCTTTGTGCTGACCATTTTCATGGTTGTGCAGTTCGTGTTGCGTGAAACAATCTCTGGCCAAGAAGATGAGCTAACCGCGCTGGCGGATGAAGTGGCTGCTCTGGCGGGTGCTTTGGGTTTGGAAGAACGCGAAAACAGCCGATTGCAGGCCCGGTTGGGGGCTTTGAACGCAACCCTGACACAGGCCGAAGACGATCTGGCCCAAGCGCAGGGTCGGATCACCGATTTTGAAGCTCAGGTCGCGGCGCTGTTGGCCGATCAGGCCCAGGCGCAAGAAGATATCGCTGCATTGGAAGATCAGCGCGCATCTTTGAACCAGGCCCTGGCGCAAAGTCGCGCGGAAATTGACGCGCAGGCTGAGGCGGCGCGCCTTGCCGCTGCCCGCCGTGAAGCGCTGGAAGCTCTGGTTGCCGATCTGGAACAAACCGGAGCGGAGCGGGCTGCGCAGATTGCAGAACTGGAACAACAGCTGACCGAGGAAGAGGCCGCGCGCCTCGCTGAAGCCGCAGCAGCCGAGAACCTGCGCAATCGGTTGCAGGATGCCGATGCCGAATTGACGGCCATGACCCTTGCGCTGGAAGCGCAGCGCAAAGAGGCCGAGGAAACCCTGACATTGCTGGCCGCAGCGCGTGCCGCACGCGCGGAGCTGGAACGTCAGTTCGGTGATCTGGACACTGAAGAGCTTAGGGCGCAGCTAGAAGCCGCTTTGGAGGCCCAGACCGAAGCGCAGGCAGACGCCGCTGAACAGAGATCGCTGGTTGAACAACAAGCCGCGCTTCTTGATGTCGCGCGCGAGACGCTGTCGGCAGAGCAAGCGATTTCCGCCAAGGCACAGCGCGAGGCAGCATTGCTGAACCAGCAAATCGCAGCGCTGCGTGGTCAGTTGGGATCATTGCAGGCACTGTTGGATGATTACGAAGAACGCAACACCGCTGCAGAGATTCAGATCCAGACCCTGGGTCAGGATCTTAACGCCGCATTGGCACGCGCCGCCTCAGAGGAGCGCCGCCGCCGATTGCTGGAAGAGGCAGAGCGGATACGGCTTGAGGCCGAGGCCGAGGAACTGACGGATCAGAACCAGGAGCTGACGGCGCAGGCTGAAGACTTGCAACGCTATCGGTCTGAATTCTTTGGCCGGCTACGCGATGTTCTGGGCAATCAGGAAGGCGTGCGGATCGAAGGCGACCGGTTCGTGTTCTCGTCCGAAGTATTGTTCGACACAGGTTCGGCCGTGTTGTCGCCAGAAGGTAGACAAGAAGTGGCGAAGGTTGCTGCGATCCTGCGCACTGTGGCCGCAGAAATCCCTGAGAGTTTGAATTGGGTCATTCGGGTGGACGGGCACACCGACAATGTCCCGTTTGCCGGGTCGGGCCGGTATCGGGACAATTGGGAGTTAAGTCAGGGCCGCGCTCTGTCGGTGGTGCGTTATATGGTTGACGCTTTGGGTATCCCGCCGAACCGCCTTGCGGCCAACGGGTTTGGAGAGTTCCAGCCGGTAAACCAAGACAATACGCCACAAGCCCGCGCACAGAACCGTCGTATCGAGCTGAAGCTGACCGAAAGGTAGAGTTGTGGGCGCTGGATCACAAAATCGGGTCGCGCGCTATCTGATCCACCCCGAAGTTCTGATCGATCCTGAAATCAGTGTCCCAAACTGGTCACTGAGTGCGAGGGGACGTTTTGTCTGTTGGACACGGGGTGTCGGTATTTTGCTGTTTTGTGGGCTGTCTGGCGTGGCCATTGATCGGGCTTACGATCAACGCGCAGGCGGAGGGGGAATTGGTTTCAATTCGATCTGAATCAGATGATACCGCAGACGAGCTGGCGCCCGATGGAGGAGCTTTGGCAAAATACCTAAAGCGTTTCGGGCTTTGTCAGACTTATATGTGGCCAACTGTCCCGAAACTGCTAACGGCGTGGCAGGGCATTCGTGTCTCAAATGAAAGCCGAAACGCAGTAGGATCGACGTGTCGAGTGAAATTGTCCTAACGTGAAAAAGCCCGCTGTTTCGTCAGCGGGCTTTTTCGTTCAATTCTTCAGCTTATCTAGTCAGCTGTCAGCAAAGGAGGCTTGTCCCCTGGAATTCGCGGCTGATTAGGGCCCAGTATCTCAAGGTTCAGGTCACCTTTCTTGACTGAGACGCGCACCACACCGCCCTTGGCCAATTTGCCGAACAGCAGTTCTTCGGCCAGAGGCTTCTTAATGTGCTCCTGGATTACGCGGCCAAGCGGGCGGGCGCCCATCTTGTCGTCATATCCTTTGTCAGCCAGCCACTCAGCAGCCTTTGGAGTCAGGTCGATGGTCACGCCACGATCCAGCAATTGAGCTTCAAGCTGCAGCACGAATTTCTCGACCACTTGCAAGATGACCTCTTTCGGCAGCGGCGCGAAGGAGATCACAGCATCCAGACGGTTGCGGAATTCTGGCGTGAACATACGCTCGATCGCGGCGGTGTCTTCGCCTTCGCGCCGGTCACGTCCAAAGCCGATGGCGGCCTTGGCCTGTTCCTGCGCGCCTGCGTTCGAGGTCATGATCAGCACAACGTTGCGGAAATTCACCGTCCGGCCGTTATGGTCGGTCAGCTCACCGTGATCCATAACCTGCAGCAGGATGTTGAACACATCCGGATGCGCCTTTTCGATCTCGTCCAGCAGCAACACGCAATGCGGGTGCTGGTCGACGCCATCAGTCAACAGACCACCCTGATCGAACCCGACATAGCCCGGAGGTGCACCAATCAGGCGGCTGACGGCGTGTTTTTCCATGTATTCCGACATGTCAAACCGCAGAAGCTCTACACCCAGCGTATCGGCCAGCTGTTTTGCCACTTCGGTTTTACCCACACCGGTCGGACCAGCAAACAGGTAGTTGCCTATGGGCTTTTCGGGCTCACGCAGACCGGCGCGGGCCAGTTTGATGGCGCTGGACAGCGCTTCGATTGCCAGATCCTGCCCAAACACGACGCGTTTCAGCGAGGCTTCGAGATCTTTCAGAACCGCCGCATCGTCCTTGGTGACATTCTTTGGCGGGATGCGCGCAATCTTGGCCACCACAGCCTCAATCTCTTTGACGCCAATGGTCTTGCGACGCTTGCTTTCAGCAACGAGATGCTGTGCAGCACCTGCTTCGTCAATCACGTCGATGGCCTTGTCCGGCAGTTTCCGGTCGTTGATATAGCGCGCTGCCAATTCAACTGCAGTCTTGATTGCATCTGCGGTATATTTGATGTCGTGATGCTCTTCGAAATACGGTTTCAGACCCCGCAAAATCTTGACGCTGTCCTCAACCGACGGTTCGTTCACGTCGATCTTCTGGAACCGGCGGCTCAGCGCGCGATCTTTTTCAAAATGCTGACGGAACTCCTTGTAAGTGGTCGAGCCCATGGTGCGCAGCTTGCCGCCCTGTAGCGCAGGCTTCAGAAGATTGGACGCATCCATTGCGCCGCCCGAGGTCGCCCCGGCCCCAATGACAGTGTGAATCTCGTCGATAAACAGGACCGCGTCGGGGTGATCTTCCAACTCGGTTACAACCGCTTTCAGGCGTTCCTCGAAATCGCCGCGATAGCGCGTTCCGGCAAGTAGGGCCCCCATATCGAGCGAATAAATGGTGGTTTCGGACAGCACGTCAGGCGCATCACCACCAACGATTTTGTGGGCCAGACCCTCGGCAATGGCGGTTTTGCCAACCCCGGGATCGCCCACCAGAAGCGGGTTATTCTTGCGACGACGGCACAGGACCTGGATGCAGCGTTCAACCTCATCCGAGCGCCCGATCAGCGGGTCCACATCGCCAGCCCGCGATTTAGCGTTCAGGTCGACGCAGTATTTCGCCAGTGCGCTTTCCTTTTGTTCTCCCTCACCAGCACTGGCCTGAACCTCTTCCTCGGCCTGATCGGCGCCGGAAACTGTACGGCTTTCGCCATAGGCAGGGTCCTTGGCGACACCATGCGCGATGAAGTTGACCGCGTCGTAACGGGTCATGTCCTGTTCCTGCAGGAAATAGGCGGCGTTGCTTTCGCGCTCAGCGAAGATGGCTACCAACACGTTAGCGCCGGTGACTTCGGTACGGCCAGAGCTTTGCACGTGGATCGCGGCACGCTGGATCACGCGCTGGAAAGCAGCCGTTGGCACGGCCTCTGATCCATCGATATCGGTGACAAGGTTTGACAAATCTTCGTCGATAAACTCGACCAAAGTGCTGCGCAGCTCATCCAGATCGACGCTACAGGCTTTCATGACGCGGATCGCGTCAGGTTCTTCCAGAAGCGCCAGAAGCAGATGCTCCAGCGTTGCAAACTCGTGTCGCCGTTCATTCGCAGCCGCCAGGGCCGCGTGGATGGCTTGTTCTAATGTGCTCGAGAATGAAGGCACGCGGGTGCTCCTCTGTCTTGGGTCAGAAGGGGGCGGGCTGTCGGCCGGATCCCCATCCCAACCATGTCCTCATAGTATTAGAGTTTGGTTGATCGTGGCCCGGCTTCAAGGGTTTTCTTTCACTTGACAGTCACATTTGTTGTGACCGTGGCCGTGAAGAGGGGGAAATAGGCATCAGAACCGGTCTTTTCTAGCCCTGATTTCGGCAAAAACCACAGCGGGATTAGCGCCAACCATGCCCAGCTGCGCCTGAATTGCAGAATCTGCAGCGCGCAGAAAGGGATTTGTCGCCTTTTCCAGCGCCAAAGTTGAGGGCACTGTTGGTTGCCCGGCATCCCGTGCCCGCGCTATATCCATCACGCGTTGTTGCAATTCGGCGTTATCAGGATCGACCGTAACCGCAAATTTAGCGTTGGATTGTGTATACTCGTGGCCCGAGCAGACAATTGTTTCGTCGGGTAAAGCCGCCAGCTTGTTGAGTGATGACCACATTTGTGCGGGCGTCCCCTCGAACAGGCGGCCACAACCCAAGGCCATCAGGCTATCTGCGGTGAAGACAGTTGCGCTGTTGGGCAGGTAGAATGCGATGTGACCCATTGTGTGCCCCGAGACATCCAGCACCTCGACCGGTTCGCCACCCAGTTCGAAAATATCTCCTTCCGACACCTGTTGGTCCAGTGGTGGCAGACGATGGGCATCTGCGGTCGCACCAATTACTTTTGCTGGGTGCTTCTCTAGAATGCCCGGCAGGCCATCGACATGATCCCAATGATGGTGCGTCAGCAACACGTGGCTCAGAGTCCACCCGCGTTGGTGCAGTTCGGCCAGAATCGGGCCGGGTTCTGGCGCGTCCACCAACGCGGTCTGGCCAGAGGCCGCATCATGCGCCAGAAAGGCGTAGTTATCGCTGAGACATGGGATAGTTACGATCTCAAGAGGCATGGCCTTTTGCCCTTTCGTTGCTAGACTGCGCCCAGCTAAGCCGATTGATTAGGTCACCGCAATGCATCTTGATGTGCAGGATCTCAGGAATTTTTACTACCGCAGCACTTTGGGGCGCGCGGCGCAGGGTGCTATTCGCGGTCGCCTGCTGGATCTGTGGCCCGAAGCCAAGGGGCAGACAGTTGCCGGTTTTGGCTTTGCGGTACCGCTCTTGCGGCCATACCTGAAGGATGCGCGCCGCGTGATCGGCCTTATGCCGGGGCCGCAGGGGGTGATGCCCTGGCCTGCCGGTATGCCAAACGTGTCGGTTCTGACGGAAGAAACCATGTGGCCGATTGAGACTGGTCATGTGGATAAGCTGGTGGTGATGCATGGGCTTGAGACATCGGAACGACCAAGCCAGTTGCTTGAAGAATGCTGGCGCGTGCTAGGTCCCGGGGGCAGGGCCTTTTTCGTGGTGCCGAACCGGGCGGGGCTATGGTCTCGGTCGGATAAAACCCCGTTTGGATATGGGCGACCTTATTCTGCGACACAGTTGGAAAATCAGCTGAAGGCGCATCATTTCGTGCCCGAAAATCACTGTTCCGCGTTGTATCTTCTGCCCTCGTTTCGAAAATACTGGCTGAAATCCGGCGGGCTGATTGAAAAAACCGGTCAGCGCTTGCCAACAATCATGGCGGGCGGCGTGTTGATGGTTGAGGTCAGCAAACACCTGCGGCCACCCAGCGGCAGCGTGACAAAAGATGCGGTGAGACGCCCGATCAAGGCATCCGACGGATTGCTTAGACCGGCCTGACATGTTGTCGTCTCCATGAGGCGGGTTCAGCAGCAAATCCGCTGCAAAAAGGCCGCAGGAATCGCAAAAACCTTCAGTTTCGAAACATTTTTGAAACGCTCTGATGGGTTCAAAGCGTCGCACTTTTTCTAACATGCTGAATCTAAACAGTTTGTGGATAAATTCATTGCCGCTATATTATGTTGCTAGGTTGGTTCACCTCTGTTACATCCCCGGTGATTTTGATCCCCGCCCTTTAAGGACGGGGTTTCTTCACGCCCCCGGGGTGGCTGCGCGCGCGGTTTTCGGGGCCTAAAATATCGGAAGGGTGGACGTGTCCGAACCAGCTTCGATTTCCACAGGCATCGCCGAGCGCTATGCCACTGCGATCTTCGCGATCGCGAAAGAGAATAACGACCTTGCAGGTCTGGAAACCGGAATCAACGATCTGGCAGCAGCTTTGGGCGACAGCGCCGATTTGCGCGATCTGATCGCTTCGCCGCTGGTTTCCCGTACCGAGCAAGAGGGCGCGATTACCGCAATCGCTTCGAAAATGGGTCTGAACACCCTGCTCAGTAATACATTGGGCCTGATGGCACAGAAACGCCGCCTGTTTGTTGTACCGCAGCTGGTGCAGGTTCTGCGCGAGATGCTGGCTGAAGAGCGTGGCGAAGTGACCGCTGATGTAGCCTCGGCCAAAGCGCTAACCAAGACGCAAATGGAAAAGCTGTCCAAGACGCTGTCCGAGCGTGTGGGCAAGACCGTGACTATCAATGCGACCGTGGATGAAAGCCTCATCGGCGGTCTTGTCGTTAAAGTGGGCTCGAAAATGATCGACAGTTCGATCCGTTCGAAGCTGAACTCCCTACAGAATGCAATGAAAGAGGTCGGATAAATGGGAATCCAAGCTGCAGAGATTTCTGCAATCCTGAAGGACCAGATCAAGAATTTTGGTCAGGAAGCCGAAGTGGCCGAAATCGGCCGCGTGCTGAGCGTCGGTGACGGGATTGCCCGTGTATACGGCCTGGACAACGTGCAAGCCGGTGAGATGGTCGAATTCCCCGGTGGCATCATGGGCATGGCGCTGAACCTGGAAAGCGACAACGTCGGTGTCGTTATCTTCGGCTCCGACCGTGATATCAAAGAAGGTGACACTGTTAAGCGCACCAACTCGATCGTGGACGTTCCGATCGGTGACGAGTTGCTGGGTCGCGTTGTTGATGGTCTGGGCAACCCGCTGGACGGCAAAGGCCCGATCAGCGCAACCAAGCGTGGCGTTGCAGACGTCAAAGCGCCCGGCATCATCCCGCGTAAATCGGTGCACGAGCCGATGGCAACCGGCCTGAAATCGGTTGACGCGATGATCCCGATTGGTCGTGGCCAGCGGGAACTGATCATTGGGGACCGTCAGACAGGTAAAACCGCCGTTGCGCTGGACACCATCCTGAACCAGAAGGTCTACAACGAAGCTGCTGGTGATGACGAGTCGAAGAAACTGTACTGCGTTTATGTTGCGGTTGGTCAGAAGCGTTCGACCGTTGCGCAGCTGGTGAAGAAACTGGAAGAGTCCGGCGCGATTGAATACTCAATCGTTGTCGCCGCGACCGCGTCCGACCCGGCGCCGATGCAGTTTCTGGCGCCTTACGCCGCGACTGCGATGGCCGAGTACTTCCGTGACAATGGCCGTCACGCGCTGATCATCTACGATGACCTGTCAAAACAGGCTGTGTCCTATCGTCAAATGTCCCTGCTGCTGCGCCGCCCGCCGGGCCGCGAAGCGTATCCGGGTGACGTTTTCTATCTCCACTCCCGCCTGCTGGAGCGTTCGGCGAAGCTGAACGAAGATTTCGGCGCGGGCTCGCTGACCGCTCTGCCGGTTATCGAAACCCAGGGTGGTGACGTTTCGGCGTTTATTCCGACCAACGTGATTTCGATCACCGACGGTCAGATCTTCCTGGAAACCGAACTTTTCTACCAGGGCATCCGTCCTGCCGTGAACACCGGTCTGTCGGTTTCGCGTGTGGGCTCGTCGGCTCAGACCGATGCGATGAAATCGGTTGCTGGTCCGGTGAAACTGGAGCTGGCTCAGTACCGCGAAATGGCGGCCTTTGCGCAGTTTGGTTCGGACCTAGACGCCGCCACTCAGCAGTTGCTGAACCGTGGTGCGCGCCTGACCGAGCTGATGAAACAGCCGCAGTACTCGCCGCTGACCAACGCCGAGATCGTCTGCGTCATCTTTGCGGGCACCAACGGTTATCTCGACAAGATCGACGTCTCAGACGTTGGCCGCTATGAGGCCGGTCTGCTGGCGCATCTGCGTGGTAAGCATGCTGACCTGCTGAAGTGGATCACCGACGAAGATCCGAAGATCAAAGGTGAAGCGTCCGACAAGGTCAAAGCAGCGATCGACGAATACGCCGCGACCTTCGCTTGATAGGAGGTTCCGATGCCTAGTCTGAAGGACCTTAAAAACAGGATCGAGTCGGTCAAATCGACCCGCAAGATCACCAAGGCCATGCAGATGGTCGCGGCTGCAAAACTGCGCCGCGCCCAGGAATCTGCCGAAGCCTCGCGCCCCTATGCCGAACGGTTCAATGCCGTGATGGCGGGGCTGGCGGCGTCGGTCGGGGGCAGCGACAGCGCCCCCAAGCTGCTCCGTGGTACGGGCAGTGATGATGTCCATCTGCTGGTTGTTATGACAGCTGAACGCGGCCTGTGTGGTGGCTTCAACTCGAATATCGCCAAGCTGGCCCGCCAAAAGGCGGGCGAGCTGCGCGGCCAGGGCAAGACGGTCAAAGTTTTAACCGTCGGCAAGAAAGGCCGCGATGCGCTCAAGCGTGATTTTGGCGATCTGTTCGTTGGACATGTCGACCTGAGCGAGGTCAAACGCATTGGGTATTCCAACGCGCAGGACATTGCCAAGGACATCCTGTCCCGCTTTGACGGGGGTGAGTTCGATGTTGCGACGATCTTCTATTCGAAGTTCGTCAACGTTGTGACCCAAATTCCGACGGCACAGCAGGTCATTCCCGCCTCGTTCGAGGACGATGCGGCAGGTGACGACAGCGGTGCCATTTTCGATTACGAGCCCAGTGAAGAGGCCATTCTGGCCGACCTGCTGCCCAAGGGGGTTGCGACCGCGATCTTCTCGGCTCTGCTCGAAAACGGAGCGTCTGAACAGGGTGCACGGATGTCCGCGATGGACAACGCGACACGCAACGCGGGTGAGATGATCGACAAGCTGACGATCCAGTTCAACCGCTCACGTCAGGCCGTGATCACCAACGAGCTGATTGAAATTATTTCCGGCGCCGAAGCGCTGTAGAGACTAACCGGAGACGAAACATGGCGAATGCAAAAGGCAAAGTCACACAGATCATCGGGGCCGTCGTTGACGTGCAGTTCGATGACGCGCTGCCTGAAATTCTGAACGCGCTGGAAACCACCAACAACGGCAAGCGCCTGGTGTTGGAAGTTGCTCAGCACCTGGGTGAAAACACTGTCCGCACCATCGCGATGGACGCGACCGAAGGTCTGGTCCGTGGCGAAGTGGTCACCGACACCGGCGCACCGATCTCGGTTCCGGTTGGCAACGCCACCCTGGGCCGTATCCTGAACGTCGTCGGCGAGCCGATCGACGAAAAAGGTCCGGTTGAGGCAAGCGAAGCCCGCGCCATCCACCAGCCTGCGCCGACCTTCGCGGAACAGTCGACCGAGTCGGAAGTTCTGGTTACAGGCATCAAGGTTGTTGACCTGCTGGCCCCGTACGCCAAGGGCGGTAAGATCGGCCTGTTCGGCGGCGCTGGCGTAGGCAAAACCGTTCTGATCATGGAACTGATCAACAACATCGCAAAAGTGCACTCGGGCTTCTCGGTGTTCGCGGGTGTTGGTGAACGGACCCGTGAAGGCAACGACCTGTACCACGAGATGATCGAATCGAACGTGATCAAGCCTGACAATCTGTCGGAATCGCAGGTTGCGCTGGTTTACGGTCAGATGAACGAACCTCCGGGAGCACGTGCACGTGTTGCTCTGACAGGTCTGACTCTGGCCGAGCAGTTCCGCGACCAGTCCGGTACCGACGTTCTGTTCTTCGTCGACAATATCTTCCGCTTCACACAGGCGGGCTCTGAGGTTTCGGCTCTGCTGGGTCGTATTCCGTCAGCCGTGGGCTATCAGCCGACGCTGGCGACCGACATGGGTGCCCTGCAGGAACGCATTACCTCGACCAAGTCGGGCTCGATCACCTCGGTGCAGGCGATCTACGTGCCTGCGGACGACCTGACCGACCCCGCGCCGGCAACATCGTTTGCTCACCTGGATGCGACCACCGTTCTTAACCGTGCGATCTCGGAAAAGGGTATCTACCCGGCTGTTGACCCGCTCGACTCGTCCTCGCGTCTGTTGGACCCGGCCATCGTTGGTGAAGAGCACTACGCGGTAGCGACCGACGTTCAGCAGATCCTCCAGCGCTACAAGTCGTTGCAGGACATCATCGCCATCCTCGGCATGGACGAACTGTCGGAAGAAGACAAACTGACCGTTGCCCGTGCCCGTAAGATCGAGCGCTTCCTGTCGCAGCCGTTCGACGTTGCCGAAGTCTTCACCGGCAGCCCTGGCGTTCAGGTTCCTCTGGATGTCACCATCTCGTCGTTCAAGGCCGTTGTGGCCGGCGAATACGATCACTTGCCCGAAGCGGCCTTCCTGATGGTTGGCGGTATCGACGATGTGATCGCCAAAGCGGAGAAGATGGCCGCAGAAGCCGCCTAAGGAGTATCCTTGATGGCAAACACGATGCAATTCGACCTCGTCAGCCCCGAGCGGAGCCTTGCTTCGCTTGAGGCCAGCGCGGTCCAGATTCCCGGCGCAGACGGGGACATGACGGCGATGCCGGATCATGCCCCGACGATCACGACGCTGCGCCCCGGTCTGCTGAAGGTCGAGGCACCCGAAGGCACCAGCGAATACCTGGTCACCGGTGGGTTTGCCCAGATCAACGGCGACAGCCTGTCGGTATTGGCCGAAAAGGCCATCCCGGTCTCGGAAGTGACCCGGTCGCATCTGGATGAGATGATTGAAGAGGCGCGCGCCTCGCACGAGGCCGCCAAGGCCGGTGACGATCAGACCATCGTTGATGATGCCGCCAAGCTGCTGGCCGATATGGAAGCCCTTGGAACGCATATGAGCCTGTAACAGGTTCAACACGCAACACTTGAACGGCCTCGCTTTTGCGGGGCCGTTTTTTGTCGTGCTTTCGCCAAAAAGGCAGAGTAGGTTTCTGGAATTCAAGAACAATGATGACAGAATGAAGAAATTTCTAACCCATCCCATCGGCATCGATCAGGGCGAAGAGGTGCTGTTTTCCGAGTTCGCCGAAGGGGGCGACATGTGGACGGGCGAGGGCCCGCGCGAACGCCGATCTGCGATCCGGTTCACCGAAGCATTCCGCTCTGCGCCAGTGGTTCAGGTCGGGATCTCGCTCTGGGATGTGGATACATCCTCCGCATTACGCGCCGAAGTCAAAGCTGTGGATGTGACGCCCGAGGGGTTTACTGCGGTGTTCCGCACGTGGTCTGACACCCGGATCGCTCGCATTCGGGTGAGTTGGACAGCCTTCGGTGAGGTGGCGCATGCAGATGATTGGAACATATCCTGAGGTTCAGACGATGGTCAGACGCGAGCGTTCGTGATGAGTTTGGTAGCTGTGCGTCGAACACTCGTCCTTCTGCTGATCACGCTCGCTTTGACGACCGGCTACATCCTAACATTAGATCGAACGACTGAATCTTTGCCCACTTTGTTGCAAGGACTTCCTGTCAACTTCGTAAAAGCAGGGGATGAACTTCAAGCCCGCCTAGAGGTTGAGTACACACCGCCGTTTCCCGAAGAGGAACTGGTTCATCAGTTGCAGTTACAAGGTATTCCCGTCGACCCCGAGAACCGATTTGCACGCGTGAGAAAAGGAGATTTTGCGTGCACTTACATCTGGGATATTTGGTGGCAATCCGAAGATGGTATGGTGAAAAGATTCGAAACCCAGGTTGGGGCAATTTGCCTTTAGCCTAGAGCTACAACCGTTGCGTTTGACCGATGGCGATGACTAAGCGCTCAGTCTTCAATCATATCCACGCGAGTTGCATGTCGGCCGCCTTCGAATTCAGCATCCAGAAATGCATCTACGATGTCCAGTGCCGTGCCTTCCCCCACGACACGCGCGCCGATGGATAGCATGTTGGCATTGTTGTGCTGACGGATCATGCGGGCCGAGAACGTGTCGGAACATACGCCACAGCGAATGCCTGGCACTTTGTTGGCGGCCATCATGATGCCCTGGCCGGTGCCACACAGCACAATTCCCAACTGACAATCACCCGACGCTACGGCCTGTGCGGCGGCTTTGCCGTGCAGAGGGTAGTGCGTGCTTTCGGGCGTGGTTGGGCCGATATCCAGGACGTCCCAGCCTTGCCCAATGATGTGGGCTGCAACCGCCTGACGCAAATCGATGGCGGCGTGGTCACTGGAAAGGACGATACGTTTGGATGCAGTCATCTCAGCGGTTTCCTGTTCAATATCGGTGGTGTGGTCGGAATGTGCCCGACCCCACACTCAGTCCATGTGATAGAGCGACTCATAGATCGGCGTCAGCGTCTTGTCTTCGAACAGTGATGACACGCTGGTGCCGTTCCAGATGTTCAGAATGGCCTGCGTAAAGATCGGCGCGGTGGGCACGATACGGATGTTCGGTGCTTTTACCACCTCGGGTCTCGGCTGGATCGTGTCGGTCAGCACAAGCGACTTCATCACCGAGTTCGTCACACGTTCAACCGCCGGGCCGCTCATGACGCCGTGGGTGATGTAGGAATGGACTTCCTTGGCGCCGTTGTCCAGCAGTACCTGCGCCGCCTTGCAGAGCGTTCCGGCGGTGTCGCACATGTCGTCTACGATCAGGCAGATCTTGTCCTTCACGTCCCCGATGACGGTCATTTCCGCCACTTCACCGGCTTTTTCGCGGCGTTTATCCACGATCGACAGTGGCGCGTTGATCCGTTTGGCCAATTCCCGTGCACGGGCCACGCCGCCGACATCGGGTGAGACCACCATGATCTCGTCCAAATTTTCCTTGAACTGGGTTTTCACATCCAGCGCAAAAATCGGCGAAGCATAAAGGTTGTCGACCGGGATATCAAAGAACCCCTGTATCTGCGCGGCGTGCAGATCCATGGTCAAAACACGCTCGATCCCGGCGCCGGTCAGCATGTTGGCTACCAGCTTGGCACTGATCGGCGTGCGCGCCTTGGTGCGGCGGTCCTGACGGGCATAGCCGAAATATGGGATGACGGCAGTGATCCGTTGAGCAGAGGACCGGCGCAGCGCATCGGCGATGATCAGCAGCTCCATCAGGTTGTCATTGGCCGGGTTCGAGGTTGGCTGGACAATGAACATATCCTCGCCGCGCACATTTTCGAACACTTCGACGAAAATCTCGCCGTCATTGAACCGTTCAACCCGCGCATCGACCAGTCCCTGGTCAACACCACGATGCAAGCTCATGCGGCGTGCGATGGTTTCGGCAAGTGGAAGATTTGCGTTCCCAGCAATAAGCTTGGGTTCGTGAAGTGTCGGCATCGGCTGAGGTCCCCGGGCAGCTTTGGCAATGTGACAGATTCGTGATGTTGACACCGCTTAGCATGGCCTTACCGTCCCGCAAAGGTAACCCAGCGGAGAAAGTGAACATGACCCGGATTGACTACTATTTTGCGACAATTTCGCCCTATAGCTACCTGGCAGGTACACGGCTGGAGGAGATCGCGGCAAAGCATGGCGCGGAGATCAATTACAAGCCACTGGATATCATAGCCTTGTTTGCGCGCACCGGAGGTACGCCGCCGAAAGACAGGCATATCTCTCGCATCGAGTACCGCGCGCAAGAGCTGCTGCGGCAGGCCAGAAATTTGGGTATGACGTTTAATCTGCAACCGGCGCATTGGCCCACGAATATGGCCCCATCTTCCTACGCAGTGATCGCCGCGATCAAGGACGGATCAGGCGATGTGGGCAAGCTGTGCCATTCGCTGTTGCGCGCCTGCTGGGCTGAAGAAAAGGACGTGGCACAGGATGATGTGATCCGTGCCTGTCTGGCTGACGCAGGGTTTTCCCCGGATTTGGCCGATAGCGGCTTGCTGCTTGGGGCTGAGACCTATACCGCCAATCTGGAAGAAGCCGTGGAGCGCGGTGTGTTTGGTGCCCCATTCTATATCACCGAGGACGATCAGCGGTTCTGGGGGCAGGATCGGCTAGCGGACCTGGAGCGACATCTGGCCGACCATCAAGGGTAGAAGATCAAGATGTCCGTAGCGCAAAACTTACATGTCAGCCACCTAGGCCAAGGCGATCGCAAGGTTCTGGCCCTGCATTGCACCATTGCCCATTCGGGCGTCTGGGCCGGTCTTGCCGCGGTGATGAATGGGCAGGCGAGTTTTGTTGCGCCGGATATGCTGTCGCACGGACGCAGCCCAGACTGGGACCGACAGGGTGATCTGTTTGAACGTTTGACCGAGGCTACGCTTGAACATCTGACGGAACCTATGGATGTGATCGGCCATTCCTTTGGGGCGATGATCGCCTTGCGGCTTTCGGTGGAACATCCTGAACTGGTCCGCAGCGTTGTTCTGATCGAGCCGGTATTCTTTGCCGTAGCGCAGCAGGCGGCGCCGGAACTGGTCGCAGAATATGCGCATGTCGCGCAACCCTATATGGATGCGATTGCAGCCGGGGATGAACCTTTGGCCGCCCGCCTGTTCAATCGCATGTGGACCGGGGACGCCGGGCCGCACTGGGCCGACCTGCCCGAAGCTGCACGCGCTGGGATGGTGCGCGGTATTCATCTGGTGGGGGCAGTGGAAAACGCACTGCTCAACGACACTATGGGGCTGCTGGACCCTATCAGGATCGCGCAGGCCAAAATGCCGGTTCTATTGCTGCACGGCTCGCAGACCCATAAGGTAATGGTTGCCATCAATAGTGGTTTGCAGACCCGCCTTCCAAAGGCCCAAAGCGCCGTGATCGAAGGAGCGGGGCATATGGCCCCCATCTCTCATCCACGCGAAACCGGTGCCGCAATCGCGGCGTTCTGGAGCGGATTGCCGTCATAAGTGTGACACCCTTCTAGCGCCGCCAGCGTTAGAGCAGCTCCAGAAACTGGTCGATCAGTTCGTCGCTGATGGACCAGTCACAGACCAGCCGGCAAGCCAGAATTTCCTCGTCGTCCGACCCATCCAGCTCAGCGCCCCACAGGTGATAGACGGCCCCAGCCTCATGCAGCTGTTTGTGTCGGGCCCGCGAGAACTGGGTAAAGATCATGTTCGCCTGTGGCTCGTGTAGGAACGAGGCATCCCTGGCGCGCAGCCCATCGGCCAGCCGGGCGGCGTTTGCATTGGCCTGACGTGCCAGTTTCAGCCACAGATCATTGTCCAGATAGGCAGCCATCTGGGCGGACAGATAGCGGTGTTTGGAAAACAGATGCGCCCCGCGTTTGCGGCGCAACTCAAACTCCCATGCCTTGCTTTCGTCAAAGAAGACAACGGCCTCGACACCCAACAGACCGTTCTTGGTGCCGCCAAAGCTGAGCGCATCGACGCCGGCTTTCCATGTCATTTCGGCTGGCGAACAGTTCAATGCAACCAAAGCGTTGGAAAAACGTGCGCCGTCCAGATGCACAGGTAGCTCGAATTCCTTGGCCACGGCGCAGAGCGCTTGCAACTCTTCCAGCGTGTAGACCGATCCGCGTTCGGTCACCTGCGTGATCGATACGGGCCCGCGCTGCGGTCCGTGAACGCCGCGTGTTTCCTCGCCAAGGATCGACCCCCGCAACGCGTCGGGCGTCATCTTGTCACCGCCTGGAACAAGCGTCAGTTTGGCCCCGCTGTAGAATTCGGGCGCGTTGCACTCATCCTCATGAATATGGGCGACCGGAGAGCAAAAGATCGTCTCCCAAGGGTTGGACAAGGTGGCCAGAGCCAGCGAATTCGCCGCTGTCCCGGTTGCCACCAGGTAGACCGCCGCGTTTGGTGCCTCAAAGACTTCGCGAATGCCTGCGCGAACCTTATCCATCATCGTGTCCGCCCCATAGGCCATCTGATAGCCCTGATTGGCTTCAGCCAGTTTGGCCAGAACATTAGGATGGACCGGGCCGGAATTGTCAGAGGCAAAGAACATTAGGTTGGCTCCTCAATAATGTGGTCTTCCCACTCTTCCATGGGGGTTTCAAACTCGGAAACGGTGCGCCCCTGAACGGAAACGCCGGCCGCATGCACGCTGTCCGGCGTGCCGGATATCAGAGGGTGCCAATCGTACAACCGCTTGCCTTCCCAGAGCAGACGATAGGCGCAGGTTTGCGGCAGCCAATAGGCGTGATCGTCGATGTTGTCGGGCGTCATGACGATACATTCGGGCACAAATTGATGTCGGATATCATATTGCATGCACCGGCAGCTTTCATCATCCAGCAATCGGCAAGCAACGCAGGTCAGGGCAACCTCGCCACTGTCCTCGTCCTCCAGCTTGTTCAGGCAACATTTGCCGCAGCCGTCGCACAAAGCCTCCCACTCGCGCTGGTTCATCTTGCGCAGGGGTTTGCGTTCCCAGAACCGGGCAGGCAAGCCTGTGCGTTCAATCGGGTCCGCGCTCATAGGCCGCCCAGAATGCTGCGCGCCTTGTCGCAATCCGCATCCATTTGCGCGATCAAAGCGTCCAGCCCGTCAAAGGTCAGTTCCGGGCGCAGGAAATCAATCAGACCCACCGACAAGGTCGCGCCATACAGATCGCCGGAAAAGTCAAAAAGGAAGGTTTCAATATTGGGCACTTCACCGTTGAACATGGGCCGCACCCCGACCGAGGCCGCACCGTGATAGCTGCCCCTATGCGGGCCATCCAACACATCGACCAATACGGCATAGACTCCGAATTTCGGCGGGTGCAGCCCTTCGATGGACATGTTGGCCGTTGGAAAACCCAGCTCACGCCCGCGTTGCTCGCCTCCAATCACTTCGCCTTCGATCCGGTGCCAATGGCCCAGCATAGCAGCGACGTCCCGTGGCTTGCCTTCACTGAGCGCAGTTCGGATCGCGGTCGAGGACACCACATTGTCAGAGCGCTCCATCAGCGGTGCGATCGTCACGCCAAATCCCATATCCTGCCCAAAGCGGATCAGATCATCTGCCGTTCCGCTGCGCCCTTTGCCAAAACAGAAATCGGCGCCGACAACTACATGCGACAGGCCGAGGCCATCGCAGATCACATTGCGGGCGAACTCCACAGGCGACAGACCTGCAAGTGCGGCGTTGAAGGGCAGTTCATACAGTTTTTCGACGCCCAGCTTTTCCAACCGGTGCGCCCGTGCATTCCCACGCATCAGCCGAAAGGGCTGTGTGTCAGGTGCAAAATACTCACGCGGATGCGGCTCGAACGTCAAAACACCCAGCGGTGCATCAGGGGCCGCGTTGCGGGCCAGCGCGATGACCGACTGATGCCCAAGGTGCACGCCATCAAAGTTCCCGATCGCCACGCTGGCGCCGCGATCTTCTGGCTCAACAAACTGGAAGTCTCGGATGATCTGCATGCGAAGTGGGTACTGTTCATCCCAGCTATGTTCAAGCACCTCATCCGAGTGGGTGAAAAATTCCTGGCTGCAATACCGCCGGCGTTACTGCTCGGGCAGAGAGCCAAAGCGTTTTCCATCGCTCTGGAACGCAATCGGCGACGGATCGGTATCGGTTGAACGCTGATCAGTCGAATTTTCGCGATGGGGCCAGTACCATCGCCTCGCCGATCAGAACCTTTTTGCCATCGACCGAGCAATGGCAGTCCAGCTTGACGCGGCGTTTGGCAAATTCGATGTCGATCACTTTGACCTCGGCATAGACCATGTCGCCGGGGCGCACTGGTGCCAGGAATTTCAGCGACTGGCCCATATAAACTGTGCCATGGCCCGGCAGCTGCTCGCCAATCACGGCCGAGATCAGACCCGCCGTCAGCATCCCATGGGCAATCCGGCCCTCAAAGATCGTATCGCGCGCATAGTCATCATCCAGATGCACCGGGTTCCGGTCGGTGGACACCTGAGCAAACATCTCGATATCTTCGTCTGTCACCACTTTGCGCAGGTGACGGGTCATGCCCATTTCGATGTCTTCGATACAGATCGTTCCGCGTGGAAGATTATCCAACATGTTGCCCTCACTCGACATCGACCGTGAAACAAAAATCCACTGATCGCCCTAAGATGGCAACTTTATTACTTCGCAGATGCAGAAAATCAAGCCCAAAATTTCTATCTCAAACGGCCAATCGTGTAGGTTGGGTTGATCTTTTCTTTTTGAATATAGCCAGTTAGGGATTCTTCGTGCGGATGATGTGTTGTTTTTGTTTCAGCTGCGGCCAAACCGCCCGAGATAAACAGTGTATCGATTCCCTCACCCATGCCGCCCAGAATGTCGGTGTGGGGGCCATCACCAATGGCCAGGATGTCTCCATCGGGAATGTCCGCGCCCAGTTCCTGTAGCCTGCGACGGGCCAGATCGTAGATCGGGGGATGAGGTTTGCCAAAATAGAGACTTTCGCCACCCATTTCAGTATAAAGCTTCGCCAGGGCCCCTGCGCACCACTCGCGCACCTCACCCCGATCCACCACGATATCTGGGTTCGCACAGAGCAGTTTCATTCCCATTTGCTTGGCATATAGGAAATCCGCGCGGTTCACATCCGGGTCCGCCATGGGATCAAAGGGCCCGCAACATACGATCCCTTCAGCCTGATCCAGCGGAACGCGGTCAATATGGATCGGATGATCCAACAGTTTCAACGGTTCGAAAAAACCAGCGTCGCGTTCCCATTCTCCCATGAAATAGACCTTGTGCCCAACAACACCGCGGAACATGGCAGACCGGGCAGAATCTCCGCTGGTCGCGATGGTGTCATAGGCATCGTCTGGCACGTTGAACTGCGCCAATTGCGAGGCAACCCCGGCCCGTGGTTTGGGCGAGTTGGTCACCAGAACGACCAAACCGCCCGCCGCGCGATAGGATTGCAACGCAGCCACCGCTTCGGGAAACGCCGTAATACCGTTGTGGACGCATCCCCAGAGGTCGACAAACAGCGCCTTGTAACGGTCCGAAATCTCGGTCAGTGAGGAGATAATCTGGGTCATAGGCTCTCTTTCAGCGATGGGGCGCGGGTTGCCTAGGCTATGGCAGACAGAAACAGGTTTTGCCAGAGGGGGGGCGCTGCCCCCGCCGCCCTTTGGGCGACTCCCCCGGGATATTTGCGGCCAGATGAAGCAGGGATCCAATCTTCATCTGGCTCTAAATATCCCGGAGCGCGAGGCAGAGCCTCGCAAAAAGAAGAAAGGCGCTCAATTGAGCGCCTTGGTATCTCAGGTTGTCTGCGATCAAACTTTCAGATTTGGGATGATCTGCTTTTTGCGGCTCATGACGCCGGGCAAGACCACGATGTCTCCTTCAACGGCAGCGTCAAAGCTCTTTTCGGCAACGCTTTTGACCAGATCGTTGGGCACCAGCAAGGTGGCTTCTTCGTTCAGAATGTCGACGACGAACAGTAGCACCTGATCCACGCCGTCTTCCTTGGCGACGTCTACCATCGAGATGGCCAGGTTGTCTTTGCGATCCAGCACAACGCCAGGCGCTGTGGTTTCCAGAACCGAGACGCGGAACTTGGTGCCGTCCACTTCGTATTCCTTGCTGTCCATGCGGATCAGTTCGGCATCCGAGAAAGACGAAACATCCGATTTCGCTGCGAACATATCGGCGGCATAGGCTGAGACATCCAAGCCCAGTTCAGCGGCCAGTTTTTCTGCCACGGCGCGGTCATGCGCGGTGGTGGTGGGCGAGCGAAATTCCAGTGTGTCCGACAGGATACAGGTGAGCGCCGCGCCTTTGACAGCGTCAGGCATCTTGGCCGTGTCGTCACCGATCAGGTCGATCATGATAGTTGCTGTGCAGGCGAGCGGGCGCACAGTGATGTCGATCGGGCCTTTGGTCTCCAGACCGCCAACCAGCTTATGGTGGTCGATGATGGCGCGGATATCGGCGTTATTGACGCTGGCGGGCAGCTCGGCCGGGTTGTTGGTGTCGACGACGACAACCGGTGCGTCTGCATCCACATCCGTGATGATGCGGGGTTTTGGAAGATCCCAACGCTGCAACATAAAGGCGGCCTCGGTGTTGGGTTCACCCAGCAGGACGGGCTCGGCCGGTTCGCCTTTGATTTCGTTCAGGTACCAGGACCATAGGATCGGCGAGCCTGTGGAATCGGTGTCCGGAGATTTGTGACCAAATACGAGGGTTGTCATGACAGTATCCTGAGGATTGCAATTTGCGCGCCTTATAGGTTGGTCCAAACGAAATGTCACCAACAGCTTCGCGCATGCGACGGTTCGTCTGATGCGACTTGGGCCATGACAAAATGGCTAGAAGGGTGCAGGGTTCAGCGTGTATCCGGCCTGTTCCAGCAGGGCCAGCAACCCAAAATCATCGCCCAGATGGCCGGCGCCCACCGCGATCACGGCGGTCTGGTTCTGAATATTCAGGATGTGCTCCATCCAGTTGGCATTGCGTTGTACCAGCATCTTCTGCTCGAACCGGTCCCATTCCACAGCGTATTCGCTTTCAGACAGTCCCGACGCCTCAAGCCCCTGCAACCGTGCAAGTTGCAGGATTTGGGCGTGCTTTTCTTCCAGATAGGCGTTGGCCACCGTAGTCAGGTGATTGGCGTCGCTTTTTAGCGCACCGGTCATCCGCACCAGTGACTCTACCTGCTCTTGCATTGGAAGATCATCAAACAAGGTCATCAGATCTTCGACCCGTTCAAGTGAATGCTGTGGGATGTCATTGGCTTCGGCCAGATCGGTCAGCCTGGCATCCATCCCGTATTTCGCATCCGGGTTCTGCATCAGGCAGGGTGGAATGCCCAGCATCATGCTCAGAAACCAGGGGCGCATTTTCGCCGCCATCCAGCTGGGAATGCCCCGTTCTGCCAGTGTATCGGATAGCGTGGCCCAGTCTTCGGCGCTCATCAGATCGATCAGCGTGGGCCCCGAAGTGATCATGACCGGGCTGAGATCCTGTGCGAGACCTTGTTCAAATACCTTCATCTCGGCCTGAGTGACCTCGAAGTAAAAGGCATCGGCTTGGCTCAGCGCAGGGGTCAGGCGTTCAACCACCGCATCCATGCGGGGATCATTGGTATGGAGCGTTCCGATCAGGTGCAGCGTGGTGTCCCCTTTGCGGGCGATCCAATGGTTGCCTTCCGAATAGGGAATGTCGGCGAGGGCTTGCTCCAGACTGTCTTGCTGAGCTTGCGACATCTGCGGGCGCAGGTCATGCCCTTCGCAGGTGGCGTGTACCGTGGCGGGCAGCAGCATAAATCCGATCAAGGCCAACAGGCGCATGCGTGATCCTCCGGGATGGGTCAGGCAAGGACTTAGTCATCCAAATGCAGCATATTCAAGGCGGCGCATCTGGTATTTTTGTTGGAAACCCATAGCATCGAGTCATGGAGCGCGAACAGGATCTATACCCCCCGATCAAAGCGTTGTTAGAGCGTCAGGGTTATACCGTGAAAGGCGAGGTGGGCCCGGCGGATATCATGGCGGTGCGCGGCGGATCTGACCCCGTGATTGTCGAGCTTAAACTGCGGTTCTCGCTGGCCTTGTTTCATCAGGCCATTGCGCGGCTAAAGATCACCGACCAGGTGTATCTGGGGGTCAGCAAACCGACAGGGCGCGCGGCCAGACGCGCGCTGCGCGACAATCTGGCGATGTGCCGCCGGTTGGGCTTGGGGCTGATCACTGTTCGTGCTGATGGCGCGGTCGAAGTGCAGTGTGATCCCGGGCCCTACGCACCGCGAAAGAACAAGGTCAAAGCAGCGCGCATGCTGCGGGAATTTGATCGACTGGAAGGTGATCCCAACGCCGGAGGTGCAACTCGGCACGGGATCGTCACAGCCTATCGGCAGGATGCACTAAAATGCGCCGCGCATCTGGCAGAGCACGGCGCCACCAAAGGTTCTGAGGTTGCGGCTGCAACCGGTGTTTCTGTCGCCACACGCTTGATGCGTGAAAACCACTATGGCTGGTTCGATAAGGTTGAGACAGGTGTTTATGTCCTGTCCTCTGCGGGTGAAGAGGGGCTGAAGCACTGGGCCTATAGCTGGGAGGATGCAGATGAAACCTAGCCGCGCAGATTGGCTTGCTCACTCAGGGTGCGCTTCGATCTCGGCGATTATTGCGCGGCCAATATCGGAAATCACAGCGTTGCGTTTTGCAAAGGATGCGCTTGTTTCGGTGAGATAGATAGCCGCCAGATAGGTGCGTGATTCTGGTGTTTGCAGAAAAGCGATGATCGCGCGGTTACCATGGCCACCAGCGCCGGTCTTGTTACCGATTGTCCACCCTTCTGGTACGTGAGGGCGGATGAGTTCGTCGGCGACCTGATCTTCGATCATCCATTGCCTGAGTTGAGCGGCGGAGGCTGGTGAAAGGCGCATGCCAAACAGTAGCCGTTCCAACGTCTCCAAAATCGCTCGCGGCGTTGTTGTATCGCGTGGATCACCCGGTGTGGCTTGGTTCAGCGCTGTTTCCCATCGATCAAGGCGGGTGATGGTGTCGCCTGTTGTGCGCAGAAAGCTGGTTAGGTCGCTGGGCCCGCCCACTTGCTGCAACAACAGGTTGGCCGCGGTGTTGTCGCTGATCGTGATGGTTGCTTTGCACAGGTCCTGCACGGTCATGCCGGATTCCACATGTTTACTGGTGACGGGCGAGTAGTCGACAAGGACAGATGATTGATAGGTAATGCGTTCCGATAACGCCTGGGTCCCTGCATCGACCCTTGCCAGAACCGCGCCGCATAAAAGAGGCTTGAACGTGCTGGACATCGCAAACCTTTCATCCGCGCGATAGGCAACCTCCCACCCGCTGTCGACCTCATAGAGCAATACACCAATCCGTGCGCTAAGTTCGCGCTCCAATGTCTTGACTGTGTCAGTCAGACTCTGCGCTTGAACCGGTGTAGTCGATCCCGCCATCAGAGAAATCAAAAGGAATAGACCGATGGCAAAGGAATGATATCTACACATTGGATTCTCTCCGACTAAACGTGGCCGCGGCGAGAGTATTCGGCTGGAGACCACAGTAAACCGCTTGGCCCGTAGAATTCGGCAAAAAATATCACGGCAACTTGTTGACTCGCTTCTTGCGACCCCCTAGCTATGCGTCGTTATCACTCTACGACCCTGAGTGCTAACGCCTCACCGATGGGTGAGGGGAGGATAGATAACTTTGAGCCCAAGGAGCTGCAAAGATGGCATTGAAACCGCTTCATGACCGTGTGCTGGTTCGCCGTACCGAAAGCGAAGAGAAAACCGCAGGCGGCCTGATCATTCCCGACAGCGCAAAAGAAAAGCCCAGCGAAGGCGAAGTCGTTGCGACCGGCGAAGGCGCCCGCAAAGACAGCGGCGAGTTGATCGCAATGGCTGTGAAAGCTGGCGACAAGATCCTGTTCGGCAAATGGTCCGGCACCGAGGTTCAGGTCGACGGCGAAGAGCTGCTGATGATGAAAGAAAGCGACATCATGGGGATCATCGAGTAAGCCGCGCGCTTCACTCTGATCTTCATCTTTATACATTTTCTCAAGGAGAAACGACATGGCTGCAAAGGACGTCAAGTTCGACACCGATGCCCGCAACCGCATGCTGTCAGGTGTGAACATCCTGGCCGATGCTGTTAAAGTGACCCTGGGCCCCAAAGGCCGCAACGTGGTCCTGGACAAATCTTTCGGCGCACCGCGCATCACCAAAGACGGTGTTTCGGTTGCCAAGGAAATCGAACTGGAAGACAAGTTCGAAAACATGGGCGCGCAGATGGTGAAAGAAGTCGCCAGCCGCACCAACGACGAAGCCGGTGACGGCACAACTACCGCGACCGTTCTGGCGCAGGCCATCGTCAAAGAAGGCCTGAAGCAGGTTGCAGCGGGCTTGAACCCGATGGACCTGAAGCGTGGCATCGACCTGGCAACCGCCAAGGTTGTTGAAGGCATCAAATCGGCTTCGCGCGAAGTTAAAGACTCGGCAGAAGTTGCTCAGGTTGGCACCATCTCGGCCAACGGCGAAGCTGAAATTGGCAGCCAGATCGCAGACGCGATGCAGAAGGTTGGCAACGAAGGTGTCATCACCGTCGAAGAAAACAAAGGTCTGGAAACCGAGACCGATGTTGTTGAAGGTATGCAGTTCGACCGTGGCTACCTGTCGCCTTACTTCGTCACCAACGCAGACAAGATGATCGCAGAGCTCGACGACTGCATGATCCTGCTGCACGAAAAGAAACTGTCCTCGCTGCAGCCGATGGTTCCGCTGCTGGAGCAGGTGATCCAGTCGCAAAAGCCGCTGCTGATCATTGCTGAGGACGTTGAAGGCGAAGCGCTGGCAACTCTGGTTGTTAACAAACTGCGCGGCGGCCTGAAAATTGCTGCTGTCAAAGCACCGGGCTTCGGCGATCGCCGTAAAGCCATGCTGCAGGACATCGCGATCCTGACCGGTGGTCAGGTCATCAGCGAAGATCTGGGCATGAAGCTCGAGTCCGTCACCATGGACATGCTGGGCACTGCCAAGAAGATTGAAATCACCAAAGACGAAACCACCATCGTTGACGGTGCAGGCGAGAAAGCCGAGATCGAAGCACGTGTTGCTCAGATCCGCACTCAGATCGAAGAAACCACCAGCGACTACGACCGTGAGAAGCTGCAAGAACGCGTTGCCAAACTGGCAGGCGGTGTTGCTGTTATCCGCGTCGGCGGCATGACCGAAGTGGAAGTGAAAGAGCGTAAGGACCGTGTGGATGATGCTCTGAACGCAACGCGCGCTGCCGTTCAGGAAGGCGTTGTTGTGGGTGGCGGTGTTGCGCTGGTTCAGGCCGGTAAAGCACTGGAATCTCTGACAGGTGCAAACGCCGATCAGGACGCTGGCATCAACATCGTTCGTAAGGCAATCGAAGCGCCGTTGCGCCAGATCGCCGAGAACGCAGGCGTTGATGGTGCGGTGGTTGCGGGCAAAGTTCGCGAAAGCGACGACGCAGCATTCGGCTTCAACGCTCAGACCGAAGAATATGGCGACATGTTCTCATTCGGCGTGATCGACCCTGCGAAAGTTGTCCGTACCGCTCTGGAAGATGCGGCATCGGTTGCTGGCCTGTTGGTCACCACCGAAGCAATGGTTGCCGACAAACCCGCCAAAGAAGGCGCGGCACCCGGCGGCGGCATGCCCGACATGGGCGGCATGGGCGGCATGATGTAAGCTGCTTAGGCCTTAGTGCTTATCGACGGGGTCGCCTTCGGGCGGCCCTGTTTCGTTTTGAATAGCCGCTTTGCGGCTATGCCTCCGGCGGAGGTATTTTTGAACAGAAGAAGCTGTGGGCGTGTTTGCAGGAATGTGAGTGTGCAAACCTGACAGAAGCAGGTATGCGGTTGGGATGAAGTTGCTTTTGCTCACAGCCCTGACCATGTGCGCCTTTGCTGCGAATTCGATCCTGAACCGGCTGGCGATTGACAGCGGTGCCAGCGATCCTGCCAGCTTTGCGGTTGTGCGCGTGCTGGCGGGCGCGGTGGTTCTGAGCCTGTTGGTGTGGGCGCGTAAGACTTCAATGCCGCTGCGTTCGGGTCGGCGAGTTCTGGGGGCAGGGTCCCTGTCTTTGTACATGATCGGGTTTTCGGTGGCCTATCTGACGTTGGATGCGGGTCTTGGAGCGCTGATCCTGTTCGGGGTTGTTCAGATATCCATGTTTGCGATCGGCGCATTAACTGGGACAACACCTACAGGCCGGCAAATCGCAGGTGCAGCGGTCGCTTTGGCTGGGTTGGCTTTTGTGCTGTGGCCGACTGAGGCGGTTCAGGTCGACGCCTCGGGGGCGGCGCTGATGGTCGCGGCTGGTTTTGGTTGGGCGATTTATTCTTTGGTCGGGCGGTCCGAACCGGACGCCTTGGCCGGGACAGCGGCCAATTTTGTTATCGCGCTTCCCGTAACGGCGTTGGCGCTGGTTTTCATGGGCGGAGATTGGGAGATCGATGCAACGGGATGTGTGCTGGCCATATTGTCTGGCGGGGTCACGTCGGGTTTGGGATATGCGCTTTGGTATCGGGTCTTGCCGCAACTCGCGCCCTCGGTTGCCGCGGTGGTTCAGTTGAGTGTGCCCGTGATCGCGATTGTCGGCGGCGTGGTCCTGTTGGGTGAAGTTGCAGGCGCGCGGCTGTTGGCCGGGGCAGCTTTGGTACTGGGTGGCATTGCCCTGGCCGTTCTGCGCCGGACCCAAGGGTAGGTCTTCCCTCAGACCCTCATTGGCATTATTGGGCGGTCATGAGAATTCTGTTTGCCCTCATTTTCCTGTGCCTGCCTGCGGCGGCCAGCGCCAAATGTGTCATCCTGTTGCATGGGCTGGCGCGAACCGAGGCGTCGTTCTCGGTGATGGAGCAGTTGTTCAAGGCGCATGGCTACACCGTCATACGCCCTGGCTATCGGTCGACAGATATGGGCATTCCCGAACTGGCTGAACAGACACTGCCCGATGCGGTTGCAGCCTGTGGCGAAGATATAGCTAACGTTGTCGCGCATTCCATGGGCGGTATCTTGTTGCGGTATTGGCTTCAGGATAACAGGCCTGAAAACCTTGGCCGCGTCGTCATGTTAGGCCCGCCTAATCAAGGCAGCCAACTTGTTGATGAGCTCAGCGCTTGGGAAGTGTTTGGTTATCTGAACGGACCCGCCGGATTGCAGCTTGGCACTGGATCTGAAGGCATCCCAAGGAAGCTGCCTGCGGTGGATTTCGAACTGGGCGTGATCGCAGGTGAGAATTCTTTGAACCCAGTGTTTTCTTCACTGATCGATGGGCGGGACGATGGTAAGGTTTCGGTCCGAACCACCAAGGTGGATGGCATGGCGGATCATATCGTTCTGCCGGTGACGCACACGTTCATGATGAACAATCCGCGCGTGATGGCACAGGCCCTGCATTTCATCGAGTTCGGCCAATTTGATCCGCAGATCACTTGGCTGGATGGGGTCACTGACATCATTGACGAGATTTGCATCGGGCAGGATTGCTCTGAACCAGAGTCGGAGCCGACCAGATGACAACGCTGGAGCTGACGCTGTGCAACGCTGAAGTTCTGTTGCCGTGTGCAGGACTGACACAGGAGCCAGTTGTAATAGCTGATGGGCAGGTGCAGGCGTCACGCGTGGGTCGAGAGATTGACCTGACCGGTTATATGGTCCTTCCGGGAATCATCGACCTACATGGTGACGGTTTCGAACGCCACATCGCCCCGCGCCGAGGGGCCATGAAGCAAATGAACGAAGGCATTTTGTCGGTCGAGGCAGAGTTGGCGGCAAACGGGATCACCACCGGAGTACTGGCGCAATTCTATAGCTGGGAAGGCGGCGTGCGCGGTCCCGATTTTGCTGCGCAGGTCTTTGACGCGATTGCTGCGGTTAAGAACAGCACTGTCACCGACTTGATCCCTCAGCTAAGGTTCGAAACCCATATGCTGGACGACTATGGGGACCTGGTTGCGCGGATCAGAGACTGGCAGGTTCCTTACGTGGTCTTCAATGACCACCTGCCGCATGATCGCCTTGCGCAGGGCAAGAAACCGCCGCGCCTGACCGGACAGGCACTGAAAGCGGGACGTAATCCAGACGCTCATTTCCAGATGCTGCTCGAGATGCATGCCCGCCGGGAAGAGGTTCCCGCTGCGATCGAAACGCTGTGCGTTGAGCTAGTGGGGCTGGGTGTTCGCCTCGGCAGCCACGATGACGCGACCGCTGAAATCCGGGGCTGGTGGCGGGATCGTGGCATTCACATCTCTGAATTCCCCGAAACACTTGAGGCGGCTGAGGCTGCGCGTTCAGCAGGCGATCACATTATTCTCGGCTCACCCAATGTGGTCCGGGGCGGGTCACACAAAGGAAATGCCAGCGCGGTTGAACTGATTGCCATGGGTCTGTGTGACGCTTTGGCGTCTGACTATCACTACCCCAGCCCGCGCCGTGCGGCGTTGATGCTGGCCAAAAGCGGCGTTCAGGATTTGGCTGCCGCCTGGGATTTGATCTCCTCCGGCCCCGCGCGTGTTCTGTGTCTTGAAGACCGTGGCACGTTAGAGCCGGGCAAACGCGCTGACCTTGTCATTCTGGATCGGAAGACCCTCCGCGTCGCCGCTACGCTGGCCGGAGGGCGCATCAGTTACATGTCCGGAGACATCGCGGCCCGGTTCATCTCTTGAACCCGGCCCCCTTCTCTTGTTCACAAATACCTCCGCCGGAGGCATCACGCGCTAGCGTGATTTCTATTCGCGCGCGATCCGGTTGAAATGTCCCATCTTCCGGCCTGCCTTTACTTCGGCCTTACCGTAGAGATGCAGGGCGACGTCCCGTTCCTGAGCCAGCTCAAGTACGCGGTCCATATCGGCACCGATCAGGTTCTCCATCACCACATCCGAATGCCGCTGCCCATCACCTAAGGGCCAGCCAGCCACAGCGCGGATATGTTGTTCAAACTGATCGACGGCGCAACCATTCTGCGTCCAATGGCCCGAGTTATGAACGCGCGGCGCGATCTCATTCACGATCAAACCCTTGGGCGTCACAAACAGCTCGACCCCCATTACTCCAACATAGTCGAGCGCATTCAGGATATTGGCGGCCAGCAGGATCGCATCTGTGCGCTGCGCCGGACGTAGGCGGGCAGGTACTGTGGTCGTGTGCAGGATGCCGTCCCGATGCACGTTCTCGCCCGGATCGAAACAGGCGACCTGACCGTCCAGCCCGCGCGCGGCAATAATTGACACCTCATGGCTGAAATCAACGAACCCTTCCAGGATCGAGGGCGCGCCGTTCATGTCCGCCAACGCGGCGCTGGCATCCTCGGGCATGCGCAGCCGCGCCTGGCCTTTCCCATCATAGCCGAAACGACGGGTTTTTAGGATGGCCGGGGTTCCGATTTGCTCAATTGAGGCCTCAAGGCTGCTCAGATCTGATACATCCGCAAAAGGCGCCGTGTTCAGGCACAGCTCCTGCAAGAACCGCTTTTCTGTCAGTCGATCCTGACTGACGCGCAAGGCTTCACGCCCGGGGCGAATGGGGCGATGCGCTTCCAGAATATCCAGCGCCTCGGTCGGTATGTTTTCGAATTCATAGGTGATGACATCAACCGAATCTGCAAAGGCCTTTAGCGCCTCGGCGTCGTCATACGCCGCCGTTGTTATGCGATCTGCCACCTGACCGGCAGGTGGGTTCGCGCCGGGCTCATAGATGTGGCTGACAAAACCCAGTCGCGCCGCTGCGACTGACAGCATGCGGCCCAACTGACCACCGCCCAGAATTCCAATCGTTGCACCGGGGGCCAGCATTTGTGTCATCATCAGGTCTCCAACCGTTTGCCAATCGCGGCCAGGGCGGCGTTCAGCGCGTCATGTGCCTTGCCCGACTGTAACGCATCGGTCATCTGCAGGCTCAGCGTTCCATCTGTGGCCAGCGCATCGCGCTCGGCCGCAAGTCGCCCTGCTTTGCCCTTTTCCATCGCGGAAAGAAAGCCCGAGATCAGCTGTGTGGTATAAAATTCGGCACCGTCTGAGTTTCCGGTTTGATCGGACAACCAGCCTGCTCCCGTCGCCATCAAATCCAGCATCCCCGGCACCATGGCGCAGATTGCGAAATGGGCGTTCAGCGCCGTCTCATCCGCGACTTTGATCACGGGGTTCTCTGGCTCGAACAGATTGGCCAATAGGCGATCATTGCCCAGGGCGGCCAAGGGGCAACCACCGGTTGCCAGAAAGCCTAGTGGGATGGTCTGCACGAAATCCGACGCAGGCGTACAGAGCTCTGCCAACTGATCTGTCGAAACGGCAGCCATTACAGAAACAATCTGTTGATCCGCGCGAAAGGTCAGAGGCGTCAGAATGTCAGCGGCCACCTGTGGGCGCAGACACAAAAACACGATGTCTGAGGCGTCGAGCACAGATTGGATATCCGCAACTGTCACACCCAATTCTGATTTGAGTTGTGCAGATACTTCGGCATTGCGTTCGGTGATCCATATGTCATGATCTTTGGCCGCCAGAAAGCGCACCATCGGTGCAGCGATGTGGCCGGTTCCGACAAAGCCGACCCGCCTCATCCTTCGGGTTCTTCTGCGATAGAGGCTGATAATGCCATTCGCCATGCGTCTAGCCGCTGGGCCAACGCGTCATCCCGAAGTGCCAGAATACCAGCGGCCATCAGCCCTGCGTTTGCACCTCCGGCCGATCCGATGGCCATGGTGGCAACCGGGAAACCTTTGGGCATCTGCACAATGGAATACAGCGAATCAACACCTGACAGAGCACGGGTCTGAACAGGAACGCCAATCACCGGCACCCGCGTTTTCGATGCCATCATACCCGGTAGGTGCGCCGCGCCGCCTGCGCCAGCGATAATCACGTTCAAGCCACGTTCGACAGCGGTTTTGCCATAGTCCCAGAGGCGGTCCGGTGTGCGGTGGGCCGACACGATGCGCTTTTCATAGGCGACACCCAATTCGTCCAGAATATCTGCGGCTTCCTTCATCGTGGGCCAGTCGGACTGGCTGCCCATGATGATCCCAACTTTGACGTTACCCATCCGCTTGATCCCCGCCTTGTTCGCAGAGCGCGCAATATATCCAAATCCGCCTTCGTGGCAATGCGTTAGGCCGATATCAGGCGATGATGTCCGGCGTTAGACGATCTTCGATCAATCGGATGATATCCTTAAGGCGCAGCTTTTCCTTTTTCAGCCGGCGCAGGGTCAGCTGATCTGCGGTCCCGCGGTCATGCAGTGCTTCGATGGCCTCATCCAGATCACGGTGCTGTCGTCGGAAAACCTCAAGCTCAACCCGCAATACGTCATCGGTTTTCATCGAAAGATCGGTGGGCGCGTTCATTGGCGACTCGAGCTGGTTGTGGTGCTTACCCAACAAGATAGTGTGTCAGACGTTATCACGCCAGACCTTGTGGACATCCTGGTTTCTTCCCATATTCTATGGTGCGCGGTTGCCAGAACGGGGCCGCACCACACGTCGCTTTGGCAATAAAGGACGAGAAAACGTGTCAAAACTTACTCTTGGCTCATACCCGCATCTATTGGGGTTCGAGCAGTTGGAACGCCTTCTGGAACGGTCTGCAAAGGCCGGTAATGAAGGCTACCCGCCCTATAACATCGAACAGACGTCGGATTTTTCGTACCGGATTACTCTGGCTGTGGCCGGGTTTGCCGAAGAAGACTTGTCGATCACCATCGAGGATCGCCAACTGGTGATCCGGGGCCGTCAACGCGACGACAGCGAGGGGCGCATCTTCCTGCACCGTGGCATCGCGGCGCGTCAGTTTCAGCGCATGTTTGTGCTGGCCGACGGGGTCGAGGTGGGCGAGGCGATCATGGAGAACGGTCTGCTGCATGTGGATCTAACCCGCGCCGTGCCGGAAACCGTGGTGCAGACAATCAACATACGAAAGGGGTAAGAGCAATGAATACACCGATTGAAATCAACACCGAAGGCGACCGTATCGTTTATGTCAAAACGGTCGAGGTTGCCGATCTGCCAAGCGATCTGCAGGATCAGGCGGGTGATCTGGATCAGCTTTATGCCGTGCATGATTCCGATGGTCAGCAGCTGGCACTTGTGGCTGACCGCAAGCTGGCCTTTGTGTTGGCACGACAGCATGATCTGTCTCCGGTCGCTGTTCACTGAGGGGGCCCTTTAAGCCTGATTTGGGCGTGACAATCCCAATGACACACGCGAAGGTTTGAGACCGGCGGACCCTGCCGGATTTGTCCTGTGTTCGGAGGCCGCGCGATGAGCTGGTTTGACTTTGATTGGGTGGATGCCTTCAGTGACCGCGCCTTTGGCGGCAATGGCTGCGCCGTTGTCCATGATGGCGCAGCGCTGCCAGCCGATGTTTGCATGGCCTATGTCCGCGAGACCTCGCTGGTGGAGTGCACATTCACCGGGCCGTCCGAATTTGCAGATATTCATGTGCGGTACTTTCTGGCCAGTCGCGAGATCCCCTTTGCCGGTCATCCAACAATCGCGACGGTTGCCGCAATGCGGTCGCGGGGATTGATCTCGGGCGATTCTCTGACACTTGAAACAGGTGCGGGGCTTGTGGCGATCAAGTTGAACGGCGACGAGATTGAGATGACGCAGGTCGCGCCGGAGTTCGGTGCATATGTGCCTGCTGACCTTGTCGCTTCGACAATCCAACTGCCGGAAGATGCCATCATCTCACCGCCTCAGTTTGTATCGACCGGGTTGCCCTTTTGCATAACGGTTCTGCGTGATCATGAGGCGCTGCGCGCAGCACGACTTGATGTAGAGCCGTTGCGTGAGGTTGCCGCCGCTGCCGGGTTCTCCGGTTCGGATATGGCCGAGCCGTTTCTGGTGGCTTTACAGGGCGCAACGGCCAAGGGCAATACGTTCTCGCGCCTTTTGCTGGCCCCGCCCAGCCCGCCGGAGGACCCGTTTACAGGATCAGCGACCGGCGCGATGGCTGCATATCTTTGGAAACACGGATTGATGCCAAAGGACAGTTTCATCGCGGAGCAGGGTCACGACATGGGCCGTCCTGGTCAGGCGACGGTGACCCGCGTTGGGCCATCTGAGGCGATGACCGGGATCAAGGTCGCAGGGCGTGGTCATGTGCTGATGCGCGGACAGGTGGATTTGCCTGATCAGATGTAAGCGCATGTGGGGTTAAGTCAAAAGAAAAGCCCCCGTTTTGGCGGGGGCTTTCTGTATTCTGGTATTTTACCCGGCGATCAGGCCCATGCTTTCCAGCTTTAGCAGAACCTGATGGGCGCAATTATCGACTTCGACATTCTCGGTCTCGACGCTTAGCTCAGGGTTCTGCGGCACGTCATAGGGGTCCGAGATCCCAGTGAACTCCTTGATCTTGCCTTCACGCGCCAGCTTATAGAGCCCCTTACGGTCGCGGCGTTCGCATTCCTCAATGCTAGTCGCCACATGGACCTCGCAGAAGGCGCCGAACTGCTCGATCTCCTCGCGCACGGCACGGCGCGTGGTTGCATAGGGCGCGATCGGGGCGCAGATGGCGATGCCACCGTTCTTGGTGATCTCAGACGCAACATACCCGATGCGGCGGATGTTCAGGTCGCGGTGTTCTTTCGAGAAACCCAGTTCCGAAGACAGGTTCTTCCGCACGATATCACCATCCAGCAGCGTTACCGGACGTCCGCCCATCTCCATCAGCTTGACCATAAGTGCGTTTGCGATGGTGGATTTACCTGAGCCTGAGAAACCGGTGAAGAACACGGTAAAGCCCTGCTGGCTGCGCGGCGGTTTGGTCTTGCGCAGTTCCTTAACAACTTCGGGGAAGCTGAACCATTCTGGGATTTCCAGACCCTCAGACAGACGGCGGCGCAGTTCGGTGCCTGAAATGTTCAGGATCGTGACATTATCCTTGTCTAGGATTTCGTCATTCGGTTCGTACTGGGCGCGTTCCTGCACATAGACCATATGTTTGAAGTCGACCATTTCAACGCCGATTTCATCCTGGTGCTTACGGAACAGGTCCTGCGCGTCATAGGGGCCGTAGAAATCGTCACCCGCCGAATTCTTACCCGGCCCGGCATGATCGCGTCCGACGATGAAGTGGGTGCAGCCGTGGTTGGCACGGATCAGGCCGTGCCACACCGCCTCGCGCGGGCCTGCCATGCGCATGGCGAGGTTCAGCAAGCTCATCGAGGTGGTCGAGGCCGGGTATTTATCCAGCACAGCCTCATAGCAGCGCACGCGGGTAAAGTGATCGACGTCGCCCGGTTTGGTCATGCCGACAACCGGATGGATCAGCAGGTTGGCCTGTGCTTCCTTGGCGGCGCGGAAGGTCAGTTCCTGATGCGCGCGGTGCAGCGGGTTGCGTGTCTGGAAGGCGACGATGCGGCGCCAGCCCAACTTGCGGAAGTAGGCGCGCAGTTCATTCGGTGTATCCCGACGGGCGCGGAAATCATAGTGCACCGGCTGCTGGATGCCGACGACGGGACCGCCCAGATAGACCTTGCCAGCCACGTTGTGCAGGTAGTTAACCGCAGGGTGTGCATCATCATCGGCACCAAAGACCTTTTCGGCCTCACGCGACTTGTCCGGTGTCCACCGGTCGGTCACAGTCATGGTGCCAAGGATCACGCCTTCCTGATCGCGCAGGGCGATATCCTGGCCCAGCTCAATACCTTCGGCAAAGTCTTCATTGACGTCCAGCGTGATGGGCATGGGCCACAGGGTGCCATCGGCCAAGCGCATGTTTTCGACGACATTGTCATAATCGGCTTCGCTCAGGAAACCCTTGAGCGGGTTGAATCCGCCATTCATCAACAATTCCAGATCGCAGATCTGGCGCGGGCTCAGGTCCCAGCTTGTCAGATCGGCGGCTTCAACTTTTAACTTCTGGGCCGAGTCATACGATACATACAGTTCGGGGATCGGAGCCAGATTACTTAACATCGTCATCAGAATACTCTTGTCACAGTGGAAAATTTGCCGGTGATTCTCGGCCGTTTCGGGGCGGATTTGCCCCGACTCTTACCCGAAGTCCACCACCGGTCACCAAACAAAGGACGATATGCGCTGATTTCCCCGGAATTGGAAGGATTTTCCAGTACACAATTCCAAAGGCGACTGAGGTTCTGTTTCTGTAACGCGATCCAATCAGGCAGAGGATGCCTGTTCTTCCTTGGCCGCCGTGCTGCGCAGTTCGGCGGCACGTGCGACAGGCAGTGCGGGAACCGGTTCGGTCACGCCACGCAGTTGGAACAATCGGATTTGCTCGGGATTGATTATTACTTCTGCTGCTTGCAACAATTCCTCTGATACCAGCAGTTCGGCCCCAAGTGCTTTGGTCTCGCTTTCAAGGCGGCTGGCGACATTGACAGCATCTCCGATAATCGTCTGCGAAGCGTGCCCGGCGGCACCGATCTCGCCCAGTACCAGATCCCCCAGATGCAGACCCATTCCAATGCGAATGCCCGGGCTGCCTTCGGTTGCGAGGCGTTGGTTGAAACCATCCAGCGCAAGGCTGATCTCGATCGCAGCGTTGAGCCCTGATTTGGCGGATGCAGCCGCGTCGGCTTTGTTAAACACCGCCAGCAACCCATCGCCCATGTATTTGTCAACCACGCCGCCCGCATCCGTGATGGCCGGAACGATGGCGTCGAAGAACCGGTTCAGTAAAAAGACGATGTCATAGGGCAGTTGCCCGGTTGTGCGCGCTGTGAAACCCCGCATATCCAGAAACAGTACAGCCAGTTGCCGTTCCTGCCCTTGGCTGGCATGCCCCCGGTTCCGCTCGCCATCCGGGCGAAAGACACGGAAGACGGTCAGCGAGTCGGTTGGCCGGATTTGGCAGGCAAGTCGGGTCCGGGGCGAGGCACCCACCGCAGCCAGGCTGCGGGCCTCTACTTCGCTTGGGGCGTCCAGCCCTTCGCCGCCGTCCTCGACGATGACACGACATGTGGTGCAACGCCCCTTACCGCCACATAGTGCCGTGTGTGGGATGCCGTTGGCTTGAGATATCTCAAGCAATGTCATGCCCTTTTCCGCAACCACATCAGGGCCTTGCGCATAGGTGATCCGCACTGAATGCCTACGGCGCCAAAGCTTGCGGCCCAGAAAGAAGACCCCGCATGCACCGAGCGTGATCAGGAAGCCCAGAACGGCATTGTTCTTCATTGCAAACAGGATGTCGAAGGTTTCAGCTGAGGGCCAGTTATAGTGCTCAACATATTGTTCGCGCAGAAACTCATCCGCGAAATCCACCCAGATGCGCCGGCCTTCGGTTAAGACACCAGCCAACGCAAAGGAGGGCACAAAAACCGCTAAGCCGATCAGGTAGGGAACGGTTTTTGACCACCAACTGGTCAGGCGCAGCCACATATGCAGGCCGATACAGCCATGAATCCAGACGATCAGCAGCAGCAGGCTCTGCATCCAGATGGCTGAGCTGGGCCACATCAGGACGATGATGTAGCCCATCTCATCATTGACGTCGAATACCTCATGCGCGACGCGGGTATGCACGATGTGCGAAATCAATTGCAGCGGGATCAGTAACCCTAGCACAACCTGCAACGCGGAACTGAAAGGCATGCGCAAGGTTCTGCGCTGGATGATCGAGATCACCGCAAGTGCCGCGTGAAGGATCAGCGCAGCGTAGAAGAGCAGGCTGACGACATTGTGCCGGGTGATTGCCTTACGACCTTCCTGCATCCCGTGCAGGTAGTCGGTGTGAAACAGGCCCAGCCCGATATTGATAAAGTGAAAAAACGCAAAAACAAACAGGATCAGGCCGCTGCCAATCCGTAGCTGGGCTGCCCACCCGCCGCGCCAAAGAGCGTTATCCAATTCCAGTACCCGCGAATGCTTCGTTGGGGTCAAGTGTGAGGGCCGGGCTTGCGCGGGTCAAGCAGACCTGTACCGCCGAAGGTAAAAGGGCGGAGGTTTCGATGTGCCCCGAAACCTCTGCGCGCCACTCTATTCCTGTTCGGCCAGAAAACGCTCGGCATCCAGGGCGGCCATGCACCCCATGCCCGCGCTGGTCACGGCCTGGCGGTAGATGTGGTCGGTCAGGTCGCCTGCAGCAAACACGCCTGGAATTGAGGTTTCGGTCGAACCCGGCTTGGTCACCACATAGCCGCCCATGTGTGTTTCCAGTGTGTCTTTGACCAACTCATTGGCGGGTGCGTGGCCGATAGCTACAAACACCCCCTTACAGGGAATCTCAGAGATTTCACCGGTCTGGACATTCTTGACCCGAACGCCTTCAACACCCAATGGCGCATCCGTTCCAACGACTTCTTCCAATTGGTGGAACCAAAGGGGCTCGATCTTTTCGTTTTTGAACAGGCGATCTTGCAGGATTTTCTCGGCGCGCAACTCATCCCGTCGGTGGATCAGGGTCACTTTGCTGGCAAAGTTGGTCAGGAACAAGGCTTCCTCCACAGCAGTATTGCCGCCGCCAATCACGACGATTTCCTGTCCGCGATAGAAGAAACCGTCGCAGGTTGCGCAGGCCGAGACACCAAAGCCTTTGAACTTCTCTTCCGACGGCAGGCCAAGCCATTTGGCGCGGGCGCCTGTGGCCAGAATAACCGCATCCGCAGTATAGATGGTGCCGCTGTCGCCCTTGGCGGTGAAGGGGCGCTTGCTGAGGTCCAGATCGCTGATGATATCGCCGATCACCTCGCACCCCATGGCCTTGGCGTGATCCTGCATACGTACCATCAGATCAGGGCCCTGAACCTCGGTATCGCCGGGCCAGTTCTCGACCTCGGTCGTGGTGGTCAACTGACCACCCGGTTCGATGCCTTGCACCAGAATGGGTTCCAGCATGGCCCGGCTGGCATAAACGCCTGCGGTATATCCTGCGGGTCCCGACCCAATGATCAGAACCTTGGTGTGTCGTGTCTCGGCCATGGTACCCCCGCTCGAACTGCCTGACTTGGGCATCTCGCCCGCCGCACCGATATAGCGGCGTGCGCGCAGGGCTTAAAGCCCCTTCCTTTTCACGAACGAGGCAGATGCGTGGTGGTTTTTGCGATCTGAAAACAAAGAATATTGCGCAGCAGCGAAAGATTATTGCGCAAGCGGTGGGTGCTGATATAAGAACCGAAAAATCAGGAGCGCTTTATGGTCACCACACGGCTGGATGAGATTGATCGCAAGATTCTGGCAGAGTTGCAGGCCGACGGTCGGATGACCAATGTTGAGCTTGCCAAACGTGTCGGGATCTCTGCGCCGCCGTGCCTGCGCCGGGTGCGTACATTGGAAGAATCCGGTTACATCAACAGCTATCACGCTGCGGTAAACGCGCGCGAATTGGGATTCGAAGTTCAGGTCTTTGCCATGGTCGGTTTGGACAGTCAGGCTGAATCCGAACTGCGCGCATTTGAAGAACGTTGCCGTGAATGGCCGCTGGTCCGTGAATGCCACATGTTGAATGGCGAAGTGGATTTCATTCTGAAATGCGTCGCCCCAGATCTGAGCAGCTTTCAGCAATTCCTGACCGGTGAACTGCTGACCACGCCGAACGTGGCCAGCGTTAAAACCTCGCTTGTTATCCGAGGCGCAAAAGACGAGCCAGGCGTACCATTCGACGTTCTGGAAGAGCGTATGAACCGTAGCGCGTGAACCGCGTCTGTTTTGGATGTGGCTGGCAGGGTGGCAGCATTGCCGCCACCGCCAAGGATACAATCCAGCTTAGTAATATCTGCATGATGCCCCCGCTCTGCAGTAATATGTAAATTTTAAGCCGTCAGAGCGTCTACCTCTCCGTCTCCGGCGCGCGGCAACAGCAGCGGGCCGAAATCGTTCAGTGTTTCGACATGCGCAAACAGATTCAGATAGATCGACCGCAGCGAATGGCTGATCAAACGAACCGCGTTTACCCCCGGGTGATAGGTTTCAAACTGTAACCCATCGACGCGAATGACCGAATGCTTCTTCAGGCAAATGTGAAACAACTCTACCGGAGTTGGCGGCATTGTTTCAATAACGTTCATGCCGTCCTGAAACTCTGACACTGGTGTCAGAACGGGTCCGTCCCCATAAATGTGCCGCAAATGCCCCGGCGTGCCCAGTAGTCGCGCAGCGGGGCCGGCGATCACACCTGACAGAGGCTTTTGCATGCCGAACGTGTCCGCCATGATTCGCGTCAGGGGACGCGTACGTCCATAGGAATCCTCGCGCCCCGGAATCAGTGTGACCGATCCTTTCCAGACGACGGTTTCCGAGGTTCCATCCTGTGTCAGGACAGTATCCCCGGGCATAAGGTCTTCAATCGCCATAGGGCCATGTTCGGTTTCCACCAGCGATCCACGCGAGAAGGCGCAAAATGCGTCCTCGAACATGGGCAACGCAGGTGCAATATGGCGTGTTTGCGCGACATCCCCGTTGTCGAGCAGGGTGCTTACCTCATACCGGCGCAGTTGCGCCTTTGGCTTTGATGCTTGTCTTGGAACCTCGCGCAACAGTGCGGATGTCTCAACCGCATTTCGGGCCGCGCGGGCCAGTGAACTAGGAATAGTCACTAGTATTCCTTCCTTTCTAATATCCGAACAGACGAGGCATACCCCCGTACAGGCCCGTCCGACGGAATAGTTCTTTGCCTTGAAATAAATGAGGGACCCTTGGGCACTGCCAATGACGGCGGTGCACAGCGACAAAACCTTCGCTTTCCATTGGTCAACACATTGACCCCCCAGGCAAACTCGTACTTTGCGGGCGTAAATTGCCCGCACACACACTCCTGAACATAAGATCGCCATGGTATGGCGATCCCACGTGCACCGGGCCGGAGCATTCCCGATGCGCGCTCCACCGCAGGACCGGCAGCTTGGCCCTGGTGGTTCTCTGGTTCAGCGTCGTGCCATCAACCGACGGGCGACCCTGACAGAATGGCTTGAAACCCGTTTCCATGGCATTTCCAGATTCTGGTCCTGCGTCGCGGCTAAAACCGCGTTGAGAAAGCGGGTTTTCGATTTCATTCTCTGGTCCTGCACTGATAGGGCTTACTGCCCTTTTCCCTTATGCCCCCAAGATCATGCCGTTTTGCGGCAGAGTTGTGGCTAATCCGGGTTAATATCAGGACTGAAAGTGAAGTTAGGCAACTCCTCCAACTTGAAGCGCCAGAGTCCACTTGAGTGGACGTCAGGTAACGATCTGAACACTGGCAAAAACACTACGATTCTGCCCTCAGATAAACACAATGATTGTGGCGGAAAGGTGGCGACTTTGCCTTAATCGGAACTATTTCTATAACCGAATCGCAGAAATCAAACGGCCGTAATCCGCTTCTTTCGAGTGGGTTGCGCGGCGGTAGGAATAGAATCGATCAGGGTCGGAATAGGTGCAATGCCGGGTCCATTCGGCCTGGCCAACACCAGCCCTGCGCAGCCGATGAAGCCCAAATGCGGGAAGGTCAAATTGTAACCGATCTTCCTGCCCGTTCGCAAAGAAGCGGCTGTTATCCGGGGATTCTGCCAGAAAATCATCCAGGAACTCCGGGCCGACTTCGTAGGCGCGTTGCGAGATGGATGGCCCGATCACGGCGCGGGTGTTTGCACGTTGCGCACCCAATGCTTCCATTGCGTCAAGCGTTGCTTCCAGCACCCCGTCCAGCGCCCCGCGCCATCCGGCATGGGCGGCGCCGATAACCTTAGCCTCCGGATCGGCAAACAGAACCGGTTGGCAATCGGCAGTCAGTATGGTCAGCGCAAGATCGGGGGTCGCGGTAACAATTGCATCAGCTTTGGGTTTCTCGCCCTGAATCGGTGCATCAATTGTCAGAACGGTTGGTGAATGGACCTGATGAAGCCCGATCAGCTGCTCAGGTGCCACATCCATGGCCGCGGCGACCCTGTTCCGATTCAGGGCGACGGCTTGTGTTTGATCCGATGATCCATGCCCGCAGTTCAAGCCGGCAAAAATACCAGAGGACGCGCCGCCCCGCCGCGTAAAGAACCCGTGCCGTACGGGCGACAGCATGTCGGAGGTCAAGATTTCCAGTGTCATGGCTCCAGTCCCGGCGGTGGCGCTGATTGTGCGGGGTACAGGCCCAGCACTTTGAACAGGTTTCCCATTTCATCGGGATGCGTCAACCGGCGATGTGCGCTGATCAGACGTTTCTGCTCTGGCGCGTTGAGGTTCTGCAGCAAGGCCTGCGCACGTGGGGTGATTCCCAATCGTTCCAGAAACACGCCTTGTGGCGTCAGCCGGGTATGCGCGCATCCCGAAGCACGGGCCGTCATCGCCAGCGGTTCAAAATCGACATGCGCGGTTAGATCGGACTGGCCCGGATCGTCCAATGGTTTGGTTTTCTCATGCGCTTTCACGGCTTGCAGCGTATCGCCCAGCGAGCGCCAATCGCCGTAGTCGATGATCAAAGCCGCTCCGCCATGGGAAGTGATCCGGGTGGCGATATCGGTCACGATCGGGGTTGCGGTTGCGCATAGTTCGACAAGGTCGCCATCCTTGGTATCGCCGAGCCTGTCGTTCAGAGTCGCCTGAGGCGCATTGGGTCCCAGACCGAATGCAAGACCGTCTTCTGCCATGCCAACCCGTCGTTCTCGCCAACCGCCGCCCTCTCGAATGAACTGGCGAATGGGCAGGGCATCAAAGAATTCATTAGCGACCAGATACAGGGGCTGTTCGGGCAGCTCGGTGGCGGTGCCAATCCAGTTGGGCGTGTCCTGGCCCAGCGTTTTCGCCTGAACCTGCCGCAGCGTGGGCGACGCTTCGACCAGATATATCTGTGCTGCTTCGTGAAACCCTGAAACCTGCTGTGTGGCGCGCAGGATATCGGACATCAACGTCCCGCGTCCGGGGCCAAGCTCGGCCAATGTAAACGGGTTTGGGCGGCCTTGATCCATCCAGCTTTGTGCCAGCGACAGACCGATCAGTTCCCCAAACATCTGGCTGATCTCGGGGGCGGTGATGAAATCCCCTTGCGCCCCAAACGGGTCGCGCGTGCTGTAATACCCTAGTGTGGGATGCAGCAGGCATTCAGTCATGTAATCAGCCACGCTCATCGGGCCATCATGCTGGATACGCGCGATCAGGTGATCCTTAAGCGTCATGTTTCCCGCCGGGCACGCAGGGCAAACCACAGGCCAATGGCAATCATCGGAAGTGACAAAAGTTGGCCCATTGTCAGGCCGTAGCCGCCAACATGCCAGGCCAGGCCCAGCGGGTTGCCGAGAGAAACGAACTGAGCATCTGGTTGCCGAAAGAATTCGACAATGAACCGTGAGGCGCCATAGCCCGCGAGAAAAACACCCATGATCAGGCCGGGTTTGCGAAAGGCGCCGCGGCGATAGGCCAGCCACACAAGGACTGCACCCAAGATCAACCCCTCAAGCGCGGCTTCATAAAGCTGCGAAGGATGGCGCGCGCAAAAACCCGCAACGACGCCCGGGCAATCCTGCGCGGCGGTGCCGGGGAAGATCACAGCCCAGGGCATCTCGCTTGGGCGGCCCCATAGTTCGGCGTTGGTGAAATTGGCAAGGCGCCCCAGCAACAGGCCGGGCGGCACTGTGTAAGCCACCAGATCGCCCAACGACAGGATTGGCAGGGCGTGACGGCGCGCATAGAGATAAGAGGCCAAGATGACCCCTAGCAGGCCGCCATGGAAGGCCATGCCACCCTGCCAGACCTTAAGGATGTCGATCGGGTGCGAAAGGTAGTAGGCAGGTTGATAAAACAGTACGAAACCAAGTCGCCCACCAAGGATGACGCCCAGAATGATCCAGGTCATCAGATCTTCCAGCTGTTCCGGTTTCATCGGTGTTGCATCATCGCGCCACAATGAGGGTCGCCTGAGGGCAATGATCGCCATGCGCCAGGCGATCAGGATGCCGGCGATATAGGCCAGTGCGTACCATCTCAGGGCGAACTCCATCCCGAACAATGAGATCGAGAAGAGTTCGGGTGACAGATCGGGGAAATTCAGAACAGCCTGCATGTGCGTCTCATTGCCCGGGGTTTGCAGGGCAAGTCAACCTTGAGCCTGCGCCAATCATTCCCCATATAGAGACCAACAGCGTTATCGGAGTAAAGCCATGCAAACCCGCAACAAGATCCTCGACGATGTCTCTCAGTTGATGACCAACGCCATGGGCGTGGCGCAGGGCGCACGGGAAGAGGCCGAGAACGCGATGAAATCGATGTTGGACCGCTGGCTGGCGGATCGGGATTTCGTAACGCGGGAAGAATTTGATGCGGTGCACGCGATGGCTCAGAAAGCGCGCGAGGAGAACTCGGCGCTCGAAGCCCGCATCGCCGCACTTGAGGCGAAACTGGACAAGTAACGCCCAAACGTCTGATTTTCGGAAAACACTAAACACCGCGCAGACCTTTCCGGGTTTGTGCGGTGTTGTGCATCTTGCCGCCTTGCAAAATTTAATCAAGACAAAGCTGCATCCAACGCCAGTATTTTGATTGTCGTTGCCAGCTGTCCACAACTTATTGCGGTTATCCCCAAGAAATAGGGTTGCCAGAACGCGCCTCGCGTCGCACCATATTTAGTACAGGCCTACGGGGGAAGCCCGGCTTGTAGAGCAGGCAACTAGCGCTGGGGCGCTGCCAGCCCCAACATGCTAGAGATTAGTGAGGTGGCATTATGGCCCTTTCCGAGCAGTTTCTCGAAGAAGACCTTCATCCAATCGATATTGTTGAACACCTGGCCGAACATCACGACTGGGATTTTGATCGTATCGGCGACGATCAGATCGCCATGGCCGTTGAAGGGCAGTGGCGGACCTATTCCATCACACTCGCCTGGTCCAACTATGACGAAACGCTGCGCATGGTGTGCTCATTCGAAATGGAACCACCGGCCGAGCGTGAAATGCAGCTTTATGAGCTGCTCAATAAGATGAACGATCAGTGCTGGGCAGGGGCGTTTACCTATTGGGCAAACCAGAAACTGATGGTCTATCGCTACGGTCTGGTTCTGGCTGGCGGCCAGATGGCCAGCCCGGATCAGATCAACACAATGATTTCCGCCGCTGTGATGAGTGCTGAACGCTACTACCCCGCAATTCAACTGGTCACATGGGGCAATCGCGATCCGGAAGATGCAATACAGGTTGCCATTGCAGAGGCCTACGGCCGGGCGTAAAGCTTTGCCCCAAACCGATATGTAAGGGGAGGGGCAATCATGAACATATCGCGCGTGGCCGAAAACGGCCTGGTGCTTTTGGGGTGCGGGAAAATGGGGTCCGCGATGCTGGCGGGTTGGCTGGAACACGGTCTGCCCGCTTCATCCGTTTGGGTGATCGATCCCTTTCCATCAGATTGGCTGCAAGCGCAGGGCGTTCATATCAACACCACATTGCCGGACGCGCCTGCGGTGGTTCTGGTGGCCGTCAAGCCGCAGATGATGGGGGATGCTCTGCCTGCCATCCAGGCGCTGGGCGGAGGTGGCAGCCTGTTCGTTTCAGTCGCGGCAGGTACGTCAATTGCAACATTCGAAAGCGTTCTGGGCGCAGGCACGCCGATCGTTCGTGCAATGCCCAACACGCCGGCGGCGATTCGGCAGGGAATCACGGCGATGATTGGCAATGCACATGTGAGCGAGGATGATCTGAACCTGGCCGAGAGTCTTCTCTCTGCGATTGGTGAAACCGTCCGACTATCGGAAGAGGCGCAGATTGATGCGGTTACAGGTGTCAGCGGTTCAGGTCCGGCCTATGTGTTCCATCTGATTGAAACGCTGGCGGCTGCGGGCGTGGCGCAGGGGTTGCCGGATGACCTGGCCATGAAACTCGCCAAATCCACGGTTGCCGGGGCAGGGGCGTTGGCTGTTGCCGCCGAAGACGACCCAACGCAGTTGCGGATCAACGTAACCTCGCCGAATGGCACCACTCAGGCTGCGCTTGAGGTGCTGATGCATGAGCAGGAAGGCTTTCCCGATCTTCTGCAGCGCGCAGTCAAGGCCGCGACGGATCGATCTAAGGAATTGTCCGGTGAGTGAAATCAGCTTTGATGACTTTCTGAAAGTGGATATCCGCGTGGGTGAGGTCATCCGTGCGGAACCGTATCCCGAAGCCCGAATGCCCGCGATCAAGATGTGGATCGATTTTGGCGATGAGATTGGTGAGCGGAAAACCTCGGCCCAGATAACGGCCCATTACGACCCCGCCACGCTGGTGGGGAAACAGGTCATGGCCGTAGTCAATTTCCCGCCGCGCCAGATTGGCAAATTCATGTCCGAAGTGCTGGTGCTGGGTCTGCCCGATGAAAGCGGTGAGATCATGCTGATCGGGCCGGATGGGAAGGTGCCTTTGGGCGGGCGAATGCACTGAACACACTATGTGTCTGTGCCTGAATCTAGCCGCCGACAGCCTCGCGCCAGTGTTTGCGGCAAAGTGAGACATAGGTCTCATTCCCGCCGATTTGCACCTGCGCACCTTCGGTGATCGCGTTGCCGTTCTCGTCCTGCCGAATCACCATCGTGGCTTTGCGTCCGCATTTGCAGATGGTGCGGACCTCTCGCATTTCATCGGCCAGGGCCAACAGTGCGGCAGAGCCGGGAAACAGCTTGCCCTGAAAGTCAACGCGCAACCCGTAGGCCAGCACCGGGACTTTCAGGTCATCGACGGCGCGGGCCAGTTGCCAGACTTGATCCTCAGACAAAAACTGTGCCTCATCAATGAACACACAGGCGACAGGGCCGCGTTTCAAGCGGGTATCAATCATCGCAAACACATCATCATCGGGCCGGAAAGTATCTGCCTGTTCCGAGATACCGATACGCGAGGCGATACGGCCCTGACCGGCGCGCCCGTCAACGGCTGCCGTCATCAGATAAGTCTCCATGCCGCGCTCACGATAGTTATGCGAGGCCTGCAGCAACACGGTCGATTTGCCCGCGTTCATGGTCGAATAGTTGAAATACAGCTTTGCCATAGGCCGGGTCTAATTTGCCTAGGCCGGCGGAACAAGACTTCAAAAAATACCTGGAAAAAATAGACGCCGCCGTTGCAATTGCAAAGGTCGAGCACAGGCTCTTTGGGGATGGAACCCCTGCGCCTACAACAGCGACGCTATCGGCCAACATGAGGCCTGAACAGTGCGAGGCTCAACAATCTTGCCTCACGATTACTCGTTACCGGCAGGAACTGCCGCCACTCACTCACAAAATCCCCCGCATATCTGAGGGATAGCCAATGTATGACATTTCAATTATGACTCTGTTATGGGAAATTTCCCGGCGCTTTCCCCCAATACTGGCGGTGGAACAGCGCATGCAGGTAACAAAGGTAAAACAATGGCAGATATCGGGGCTTATCTGAAGAAACACACCGAGGCGCTGGTCAAAGATGTCGGAATCGAAGCGGCCTGCGAGATCACCGGAAAATCCAAGGCGACACTTGGCCGGTACTATTCCGACAACACGGAACATGCCGACAGGTTTATGCCCGTGGACGCGGTCGCTCGACTTGAAAACGCCGCATCCTATCCGCATGTCACTTCGGCGTTGGCTGATCTTAAAAATATCACGCTGTCCTACGATGGGCGGAACACTGATGCCCCTCGTACTGGCGGCGTAAACTCGGATGTCATCGCGCTGAGCCAGCGTTTTGCCATGCTGATGACAGAATATCAGGCCGCTATCGAAGACGGTATCATCACCGTGAACGAGGCAAAGCGTTTGCTGAAAGAAACCAGCCTTCTGCAACAGGTTTTGATCGAGATGAAACTGCATCTGGAAGAAGAAAGCGTCAGCTGAGTAAGGGGCGAACCCCTCTGATGCGCCAAGGCTCTGGCATGGATGTCGGGTGCCTCAATTCCGTCATTTCTGGTGGATATGAAAGCGACCTGGGCAGGTCGGTCAAAGGCAATCCAAAATGAATACACGGCATGAGGCTTATAGCATCCTGTCCGACAGGCTGGTTTTCCGCCTGTACTGGTTTGCTTTGGTGATCCTTGTCGCCTTGATGACGATGGCGGGTTCGATTGATGGGCCGGATGACTTCATGCGCTGGGTCTCGGTTCAGGACTTGCGAAACGGGCAGGGGTGGTTCGACCCTTATCAGCACCGTTTGGGGCCCGGCGAAGGGACGCTGATGCATTGGTCCCGCTTCGTCGATGCGCCGATTCTGGCGATTTATGAACTAAGCGCAGTGTTTGTTTCACCAGAGGCCGCGTTTGTGGTTACCGGGTTTATCTGGCCAACCTTGCTGGCTGGCCTTACCCTTTGGGCTTTTGCAGCGACCGGCGGCGCGTTGGGTGGGCGCGAAGGGGCAGTTGCGGCACTGCTTTTTGGCGTTTTGGCCCTGCTGAACTCGGGCAAGTTCGATCAGTATTCCTTTGATCATCACGGGTTGCAGATTTTGCTGTTTGCCGCTGCGCTGATGTTCTTTGTCCAAAGGCAGGACAGAAGGTACGCCGGGTTTTGGCTGGGCGTGTCTCTGGCACTGTCTTTGTCCATTGGCACCGAGTCGCTGGCTCAGATCGCCCTGATTGCGGTTTTTTCAGCGCTCGATTGGGCTCTGACCGGGGGTGAGGCTCGGCGCAGGACTGTTACGCTGTGCCTTGGGATTCTGGCGACTTTGCTGGTGGCGATCCTCGTTACGGCCAGCCGCACCAGTTTCTTCTATCCGGGCTGTGATGCGCTGACGCTTAGCGTCGCACTGCCGCTTAGCCTGGCTGCGCTGGGATTACTTATTGCGGCTGCTTTGACCTCGCAAAGCTCTGTCTGGATTCGTTTCACGGGCCTTGTGCTGATTGCAGGCATCGCGGTGTTCGCGTCGTATATTTATGCGCCCTATTGCCTTGGAAACCCAATTGATCAAATGCCTCTGGCCGTCAGGCAATTCTGGCTCAGTCAGATCACCGAGTCCCAGAACGTTCTGCTGGTCCTTCAAAGACATGCGGGCGAGACCATCGCTCTGATCCTGATCTCGCTGTTCCTGGTCTTCGCCTCTATGGTGTTTATCCGCAGGAGTGATGCGAAGATCGAATTCACCCTGTTTCTGTGTCTGATCGCTGTAGGGCTTGTTCTGTTCATGTATCAGTCGCGCCTGATGACGTTCCTGACCATGTCGCTGGTTGCCGTGCAGGCACAGGTTTTGGCGGTGTTGTATCGCAGATACAGGGCCGAGGGCCGTTCGGCCCTTGGGGTTCTGATGATCCTGTTTGTCGTCTTCATGTCACCGAAAACGGGTTCCGCGATTGAGGATCGCGTCGCGCCCCGGGGGGTCTCAGACGCAACAGCGGGTACACAAATCGCCGCACCGACTTTTGAATGCAACACTCAGCAGGCCATTCTGCCGCTGCGAGAGCTTGAGCCGGGCTTCGTTGTCGCTGATTTCGACTATGCCGCTCAGATCCTGCGGCATACGGATCATTCGGTTTTGGCGGGGAATTACCATCGGAACAAGGCCGGTATGCTGGCGCAGATTGACCTGTTCCGGTCCGAATCAGTTGATGCCGGCCCGCGTCTTAACGAACTGGGCGTGGATTACATTTTGATCTGTAAATCGCACCCGCGCGCCGTGTATTGGTCCAGCGTTTCGGAGGGTATTGGGTTCCCGGCAGGCATGATCCAGGGCAAACTGCCAGAGAATGTGGTGGAGATTCCCACCGACGCCGATGCTGTGTTCCAGATGTTCCGCGTTCAGGATGCGACAGGGTCCTAGATCAGACGTGCCGTTTCACGATCACCGATCCAACCGAATAGCCAGCGCCAAAAGAACAGATCAGTCCGACATCCCCGTCTTTCAGATCGTCCGAGTGTTTGGAAAACGCGATGATTGAACCCGCAGACGATGTGTTGGCATAGTCCTGCAGGATGTTGGGTTGCTCATCCGCTTCCGGCTCGCGCCCCAGCACCTTTTTACCAATAAAGTCGTTCATGGTCTTGTTGGCCTGATGCAGCCAGAGACGTTTGAGATCTTCGCTGCCGACGCCCTCAGCCCCCATATGATCGCTGATATGTTTGCTGACCATTGGCAACACTTCTTTGAAGACCTTGCGACCGTTCTGCATGAACTGCATGTCGCGGCGATCATCCATCCCGTCAGGACGTGAACGGCGGAGAAAGCCGTTGTTGTTGCGAATGTTGTTGGAAAATGCAGTGGCGCAGCGGGTCGAAAGAATCTCGAAATGCGGCCCTTGTGCGTCCTCGATCCGTTCGATCAGAGTAGCAGTTGCCACATCGCCGAAGATGAAGTGGCAATCCCGATCCCGCCATTCCAGATGACCCGAACATATCTCGGGGTTTACCACCAGCGCAGCCCGAATTGAGCCAGACCGCACCATGTCCGCTGCAGCCTGAATGCCGAACGTGGCTGACGAACAGGCGACATTCATGTCAAACCCGAACCCGTCAATGCCCAAGGCTTGTTGGATTTCAATCGCAACCGCGGGATAGGCCCGTTCGTGGTTCGAAGCAGCGCAAATGACCAGATCGACATCCGCAGCCGTGTGACTGGCCTGCGCTAGTGCTTTGTTGCAAGCGTCGATCGCCATTTCCGTCATGATACCCGGTTCATCATCGCTGCGCTGGCGCAGTGCCGGGTACATCTTGTCCGGATCAAGGACGCCGGTCTTGTCCATGACATAGCGGTTTTCGATGCCAGAGGCCTTTACGATGAACTCTTCCGAGGAGTGCTGTATCGGTTCCATTTTGCCATTGGCGATGGCTTCTGCGTTTTCCGCGTTCTGCTTATCAGCATAGGCGTTGAACGCTTGAACAAGCTCAGCGTTGGTGATGACGTTTTCTGGCGTGAAAACACCGGTACCTGTGATGGCGGGCGTATGCATGACGGGTCCTGAAAGTTTCGAATCCGCCTAAAATGCAGTCACTGGCGATTTTGATCAAGGGGAGTTGACCCAAGGGAATGAGCGCGAGCTTGTCTTAAAGTAGCTTCATAACTTGAATAGTTCAGATAATGAAGTATATGGCGGCCACCTAAGTGGAAAAACCCTGTGTCAGAAGATGTCAGCGAAAGGCTTTGTCGTCTGAGTCCTGAAATTCAGTCCATAATGGGGGTCTATGCCCTGTACTGGAAACTGGAAGAGGCGTTTGAGAGCATCGAAATAGAGCTTAGCCATCCTGAATGCCACATGTTGATCAAGCTTGATCAACCCAAGCGCATGGGCATTCTGGCGGCTGATATGCTGACCGTTCCGTCCACAATCACGGCGACGGCAGATGCGCTGGAGAAGGCAGGGTACCTCAAGCGGGAGCGTGACCCAATAGACCGGCGCGCCTGGTTGTTGGTTTTGACCTCAAAAGGAGAGGACGCCCGAAACATGCTGGTGGCCGAAGCTGGGGCACTGTTCCACCGCGCCTCGGGTCTGGATGCGGACGAGACCGCTCAATTCGCGCAACTGGCGCACAAAATCCGTGATACCATTGTGAAAACAGGAATTCCCGAGGGACTGAAGAAATGAAATTGCTGACTTCTTTGGGCTTTGCCCTGACTGTTCTTTCGTCTCCGCTGGCTGCACAGGATGTCGCCAAGCCAGTTAAGTTGATGCTGGTGCAAGAAACGATGCCGGGGTTTTCACGTCAGTTCTTCGGGCGTGTCGCTGCGAGGCAGACTGTCGATCTGGCCTTTCAGGTGTCAGGCCAGATTGTCGAGATGCCGGTCACCGAAGGGTTTGTCATCCCCAAGGGCCAGCTGATTGCCCGCCTCGATCAAGAACCCTTTCAGTTGCGTTTGGATCGGGCAAAGCTGCAAAAGGAACAGGCAGACCGGACCGAAGCCCGCTTGTCACGCCTGCGTGGAACCACTGCCAGCCAGGTTGCTGTCGACGACGCTGTGACCGAAGCCCAATTGGCGGCTATCGCGCTTCGCGATGCGGAATACGAACTGGAACATGCAACCCTGACCGCACCTTTCGATGCGCTGGTATCCAGCCGCGCGGTCGAGGCGTTCACAACCGTTTCCTCGGGTACGCCAATTGTGCGGATTCACGATATGTCCGAACTGCGGATTGAAGTGGATGTGCCAGAAATCCTGTTCCAGCGCACTGGTCAGGAAGATGACATTGTCCTGACTGCAAAGTTTCCTGTCAGCGACGAAGTGTTCCCGCTGGAGATTCGCGAATTTGATGCCGAATCCTCGAGCGTCGGTCAAACTTTCCGCATTCAGTTCGGCCTGACCCCGCCTGAGGGCTTGCAGATTCTACCCGGGTCTTCTGTGACCGTGACTGCGCAGGTGCAGGATCACAACCGGGGCATCACGATTCCCGCAACTGCAATTGTAGCCGATGCCAGCGGCGCGCTTTCGGTGATGGTTTTTTCGCCTGTTGGTGCCGATGAGGGCACCGTGCGTCGTGTTCCCGTTACGATCGAGCCAACGCAGTCGGGCGATGTTCGGGTGCTGACAGGTTTGTCCAGCGGCGACGAGATTGTCGTCGCAGGCGGGGCCGTGCTGACAGATGGTCAGGCGGTGCGCCGCTTTTCCGGCTTCGCCAACTGAGGGGCTGAGATATGAACATCGCGCGCGCCTCGATCGACCGGCCTATCTATACGTGGCTGATCATCCTCATTGCTTTGTTCGGCGGTATCTGGGGGTTTCTGTCACTGGGTCGCTTGGAAGACCCGGCCTTTACCATCAAAAACGCCGTTATCGTCACGCAGTACCCCGGTGCCACGGCCGAACAGGTGGCGCTGGAAGTGTCCGAGCCCCTTGAATCAGCCATTCAGCAGATGGGCGAGGTAGACACCATCACCTCGGTCAATCAACCCGGGCGATCCCTGATCGAGGTCGAGATCAAATCCACCTATGATGGCAGCGAGCTACCCGCCGTCTGGACCCGATTGCGCGCCAAGATACGCGATGCGGCGCGTGGGCTGCCCTCTGGGGTCAGCCAACCCTTCGTCAACGACGGCTTTGGGGATGTGTTCGGTCTGTTCTATGCGGTCACAGCCGAGGGGTTTTCGGATGCAGAAAAGCATGAACTGGCGACCTTCTTGAGGCGCGAATTGCTAACCGTCTCAGGCGTAGCGGATGTCGAAGTTCAAGGCCTGCCGCAAGAGGCGATTTTCATTGAGCCCGACCTTGCGATTTCGGTCAATCAGAACGTCCCGATTCAGGCAATTAACGAGGCGATTTCCAACGCCGATTCCGTCAATGCTTCGGGCTCGGTGCGGTCAGCCGATGATCGCACCACGATTCTAACAGCCGAAGGGTCTGACAGCGTGTCCGCTATCGCGGGGCTTTCGGTCGGCTCGCAGGGGCAGGTGATCAACCTGTTTGATATGTCCAACGTCTACCGCGCGCGGCAGACCGACCCGGACGTTGTAATCCGGTTTGACGGGGTCGAGGCCTTTACGCTCGGCGTGGCGGGGCTGTCGACTGAGAACATCGTCGAAGTCGGCAAACGCGTAGACGCAAAATTTGCTGAACTTGATACCGCGATCCCCTATGGCGTCGACATCCTACCGATCTATCAGCAGCATGTTGTGGTCGAGCAGGCGTCGAATGACTTTTTGGTGAATCTGGCGATGTCAGTGGCCATCGTGGTCGCAGTGCTGGGTCTGTTCATGGGCTGGCGCGCCGCCGTTGTTGTTGGATCAACCCTATTGCTGACGGTGGTCGGCACGCTGCTTTTCATGTCCATGTTCTCGATTGAGATGGAGCGGATTTCTCTTGGCGCATTGATCATTGCGATGGGAATGCTGGTCGACAATGCCATCGTTGTTGCTGAGGGGATGCAGATTGCCATGCTGCGTGGCAAATCCTCCCGCGATGCGGCGGAAGAGGTCGCTTCAAAAACGCAAATTCCGCTGCTTGGTGCGACAGTAATCGGGATCATGGCCTTTGCGGGTATTGGTCTGAGTTCGGACGCGACCGGAGAGTTCCTGTTCTCGCTATTCGCGGTGATTGGGATCTCGCTACTCCTGAGCTGGGTGTTGGCTATAACCGTGACACCGATGCTGGGGCACTATTTCTTTAAACAGGGCACAGAGGGGGACGTAGACGCCTATGGCGGAATAATGTTCCGTATCTACGGGTCAATTCTGCGCGGTGCATTGCGGATGAGATGGCTGGTTGTTGTCGGATTGGTTGCGGTCACCGTCGCCTGCTACGCCGGGTTCGGGCTTGTGAAGCAGCAGTTTTTCCCGGATTCGAATACACCTCTGTTCTTCGTGCACTACAAACTGCCGCAAGGGACAACCATCGCCCGTACCGCCGAAGACATGGCTGTGTTCGAAGACTGGCTGACAGAGCGGGATGATGTCGTCTCGGTCACAACCTTTGTCGGGCAGGGGGCCACGCGGTTTATGCTGACCTATTCGGCTGAGGACCCGAACCCAAGCTATGGGCATATGATCATCCGTACCGAAACGCTGGAGGACATCCCGCTGTTGCAGGCTGATCTGGAAGAATTCGGCTCTGTCCAGTTTCCCGAAGGTGAGTTCCGGACCAAGCGGCTGGTCTTTGGACCCGGTGGCGGCGATCCGATCCAGGCACGTTTTTCAGGCAGCGACCCGGTGATCCTGCGGCAACTGGCCGACGAAGCGGTGCAGCGCATGGCGTCCGCCTCGCCGAATGCGTTGAACATCTCTCATGACTGGCGCGAGCAAGAGCTTGCGGTACAGCCGATCTATGCGACCGAACGGGCGCAGACGGCAGGTGTCACACGCGAAGACATCGCGGCCACTTTGCAGTTTTCCACCGACGGGATTACCGGGGGCGTGCTGCGTGAGCGGGACCGTCTGATCCCGATTATCCTACGTCGCCCGGCCGATGGCGAATATTCGATCGTCGATCAGGTGGTCTATTCCGATCAGTCGCAACGCTTTGTACCCATCGAACAAATGGTGGATGGGTTTGAATACCGTTCGCTGAACACACTGGTCCATCGACGCAATCGGGTTCTTACCATCACGGTCGGCGCTGATATCCCGCCCGGCTTTACGGCTGCCCAGGTTCATTCTGAGGTTCGGGGTGCAATCGAGGCCATCGATCTGCCACCCGGATACAAAATGGAATGGGGCGGCGAGTTCGAGAACTCTCGCGATGCGCAAGAAAGCCTCGGGCGGCAACTGCCGCTGAGTTTGCTGATCATGGTGTTGATCTCGGTTCTGTTGTTCAACGCGATCCGTCAACCGATCATTATCTGGCTGTTGGTTCCGATGTCCGTGAACGGCGTGGTGATTGGCCTGTTGGGCACCGGGTTGCCATTCACCTTCACCGCGCTTTTGGGTCTGCTGAGCCTGTCGGGAATGCTGATCAAGAACGGCATTGTACTGGTTGAGGAAATCGATCTGGTCCGTGCGACCGGCAAACCATTGCAGGACTCGATCATCGAAGCCTCAATCTCGCGTCTGCGCCCGGTCATGCTGGCCGCGATCACTACGATCCTGGGAATGGCCCCGTTGCTGACAGATGCGTTCTTTGTATCGATGGCGGTGACGATTATGGGTGGGTTGGCCTTTGCCACCGTCTTGACGATGGTCGCCGCACCCTTGTTCTACATGCTGTTTTTCAAGCGGGATGAGCGGCTTCAGGCGGCCGAGAAATCCGCTGTCTAAATGAAAACCCCCCGGTTAGAACCGGGGGTTTTGCTTTACTCTTTGGGTAAATTACCCCTGCAGCGACTGTACCTCGACATCCCCTTCGGCCTGCGCCTTGATGGCCAGTGCGGCGGCGTGGCTGGCGGCTGCTGTGGTGAAGTAAGGGATCTTGTCATAAAGGGCGACGGAACGGATGACCTTGCTGTCCTCAACCGCCTGGGCACCTTCGGTTGTGTTCATCACCAGCTGCACCTGACCGTCTTTCAGCATGTCTGCCACATCCGGGCGACCCTCATAGACCTTGTTGACCAGATCACAGGCAACGCCCTGTTCCGCCAGCCAGCTTTGCGTGCCGCGGGTGGCGACAAGGGCAAAGCCCTGCGCGGCCAGAACCTGTGCGGCTTCGAGCATTGCCGGGGTTTTGTCGGCATCCTTGATCGAGATGAAGGCGCGGCCCGATGCGGGCAGCACCATGCCGGCGCCCATTTGAGCCTTGAGGAAAGCGCGTGGGAAGTCACGGTCCCAGCCCATGACCTCACCGGTCGAGCGCATTTCGGGCCCCAGAATGGTGTCGACACCGGGGAAGCGGGCGAAGGGCAAAACCGCCTCTTTCACCGAGAACCATGGCATGTCGGGATCGGCCAGTGTCATCTGATCAGCGATCTTGGTGTCCTGACCTTCCTGATACGGCGGGCGTTGCGGGAAGTTCGAAAGCTTCTCTCCCGCCATCAACCGCGCCGCGATCGAGGCAATGGCACTGTCTGTTGCCTTGGCCACAAAGGGCACGGTCCGCGAGGCGCGCGGGTTCACTTCGATCAGGTAGATCTCATTATCCTTGATCGCGAACTGAACATTCATCAGGCCGACGACGTTCAGCGCCTTGGCCAGTTTGAACGTCTGATCCTTGATCTGCGCGATGATCTCTTTCGATAGCGAATAGGGCGGTAGCGAACAGGCCGAGTCGCCTGAGTGCACTCCGGCCTCTTCGATATGCTGCATGATGCCCGCGACATGCACATCGGTACCATCACACAGGGCATCCACATCCAGCTCAACCGCACCTGCCAGGTAGCTGTCCAGCAGAACGGGGCTGTCACCCGAAACCACAACGGCCTCGTTGATGTAGCGTTTCAGCTGATCCATATCGCGCACGATTTCCATCGCGCGGCCACCCAGAACGTAAGAGGGGCGGATCACCAGCGGGAAGCCGATCTCATCCGCGATGGCCAGCGCTTCGGCATCAGTGGAGGCAATGCCGTTCTTCGGCTGTTTCAGGTCCAGATCGTTGACCAGCGCCTGAAACCTCTCACGGTCTTCGGCCAGATCAATGGCGTCGGGCGTGGTGCCGAGGATCGGAATACCTTCGGCCTCTAGCGCGTTGGCCAGTTTCAGTGGAGTCTGACCGCCGAACTGTACGATCACACCGTGCAGCGTGCCGTTTTCCTGTTCCTTCGTCAGGATTTCCATGACGTGCTCGAAGGTCAGCGGCTCGAAATACAGGCGGTCCGATGTGTCATAGTCTGTCGAAACTGTCTCGGGGTTGCAGTTGACCATGATGGTCTCATACCCCGCCTCGGTCAGCGCGAAACAGGCGTGACAGCAGCAATAGTCAAACTCGATCCCTTGACCGATCCGGTTTGGGCCGCCGCCAAGGATGACGACCTTCTTGCGGTCGCTGGGGCGTGCCTCGCACTCAACCTCGCCCATCATGGGGGCCTCGTAGGTCGAATACATGTAGGGTGTCTGTGCCTCGAATTCGGCGGCGCAGGTGTCGATGCGTTTGAAGACGGCGGTCACGCCCAGGTTGCGACGCGCACGGCGGACGTTGTCCTCGTCCCGGCCAGTCAGGTTACCCAAACGCGCATCGGTGAAGCCCAGCATCTTAAGCCTGCGAATGCCGTGTTCGGTCACCGGCAGACCGTCCTTGCGGACCTGACGCTCTGCTTCGATGATCTCGCGGATACGGGACAGGAACCAGGGGTCGAACTTGGTAACGCCGAAAATCTCGTCATCGCTCAGACCGTGGCGCATCGCCTGTGCGATGGTGCGCAGACGATCCGGAGTTTGCTGGCTGATCGCCTTGATAACGGCAGCCTTGTCGTCAACCGTGTCCCAGACACCCACATTCAGACCGGGGATTTCGATCTCATCGAAACCTGTCAGACCCGATTCCATCGAGGCCAGCGCCTTTTGCATCGATTCGTGGATGGTGCGGCCAATAGACATGGCTTCACCCACCGACTTCATCGCGGTGGTCAGATAAGGTTCTGAACCAGGGAATTTCTCGAATGCAAATTTGGGGATCTTTGTCACGACATAGTCGATGGTCGGCTCGAATGACGCAGGCGTGACCTTGGTGATGTCATTGTCCAGCTCGTCCAGCGTGTAGCCGACGGCCAGCTTGGCCGCGATCTTGGCGATCGGGAAACCGGTCGCTTTGGACGCCAACGCCGAGGACCGCGACACGCGCGGATTCATCTCGATCACGACCATGCGGCCATCAACTGGGTTGATCGCCCATTGAACGTTCGACCCGCCGGTTTCCACACCGATCTCACGCAACACGGCAATCGAGTGATTGCGCATGATCTGGTATTCTTTGTCGGTCAGTGTGAGCGCTGGGGCCACGGTGATCGAGTCACCGGTGTGCACGCCCATCGGATCAACGTTTTCGATGGAACACACGATGATGGCGTTGTCGGCGGTGTCGCGCACCACCTCCATCTCATACTCTTTCCAGCCCAGCAGGCTTTCATCAATCAGGATCTGACCCACGGGCGAGGCATCCATGCCTGAGCGGCAAATATGGATATAATCCTCACGGTTATAGGCCACGCCACCGCCGGTGCCGCCCAGGGTAAAGGCGGGGCGGATGATGGCGGGTAAGCCGACTGTTTCCAAAGTGTCCAGAGCCAGCGCCACGCCGGCCTCCAGATCTTTTTTGCCCGCTGCGTTCTTGGGGGCGGTCACGATCTCGGCCTTGGGGTTCTCGATTCCCAGCCGGTCCATTGCCTCGCGGAACAGTTTTCGATCTTCGGCCATCTCGATCGCATCGCGTTTGGCGCCGATCATCTCAACACCGAATTCGTCGAGCACGCCCATCTCTTCAAGCGCCAGCGAGGTGTTCAAACCGGTCTGACCACCCATTGTGGGCAGCAGGGCGTCGGGGCGTTCTTTTTCGATGATCTTGGCGACAACTTCGGGTGTGATCGGCTCGATATAGGTTGCATCGGCAAGACCAGGATCAGTCATGATCGTTGCAGGGTTCGAGTTCACCAGAATGACCCGATAACCTTCTTCACGCAGAGCCTTGCAGGCCTGTGCCCCGGAATAGTCAAACTCGCATGCCTGCCCGATAACAATGGGGCCCGCCCCGATGATCATAATCGACTGTATGTCGGTTCTTCTCGGCATGGCTTTGCCCCTTCACAATGTACGAGTCACCGGCACCGCCCCAGTGCCCAAATTGTCCTGCGTTATAGGGTCCGCGCTGAAAGGTGCAAGAGGTATCGGAATTCGGGGCTAAAATGCCGCTTTATTCTCTTTCCATTGGCTGCGTATTCTCTATATCGCGCAGCACTGTTGATGAGGATGCACTTGCGTATTCGTTTCGATCACGGCCCCGCCGGCCCGGGAACCCGGTTTGACCGGCCATCCCGCATTATCCGCGCGGACAGCGCGGAACAGGTGCCGCATGCGCTGGCGGCCTTGGATGAGGCGCGCGCATTGGGTGGATGGCTGGCTGGTTATGCCAGTTATGAGCTTGGCTACACGCTTGAGCCGCGGCTGGTTGCGCGACTGCCAGAGGGACGAAAGCTGCCTTTGCTGTGTTTTGGTGTCTATGACGCACCGCAGCAAAGCGAATTGCCCAAAGCCTTGGGCGGTGTATCAAAGTTTCAGCCGCGTTGGGATGAAGCGCGATACAGCCGGGCGTTTGAATCCGTGCATGACGCCATTGGCGCTGGCGATATTTATCAGGCCAATCTGACATTCCCGATTGATCTTGAGATAGACGGCGACAGCGCCTCGCTTTACGCGGCGCTGACCTCGGGCCAGCCGGTTGGCCACGGCGCGTTGGTTCAGCAAGACGGGTTGCCTGATTTGCTTAGCCGCTCACCTGAGTTGTTTTTTCGCACGGATGAGGCCGGGCAGATCGAAACGCGCCCGATGAAAGGCACACAGCCGCGCAGCGAGGATATGGCCGAGGATGCCCGCCGCCGAAACTTCTTGTCCAGCGACGAGAAGAACCGGGCTGAGAACCTGATGATCGTTGATCTGCTGCGCAACGATATCAGCCGTGTTGCCTTGCCGGGATCCGTCCATGTGCCTGAACTGTTCAAGGTCGAAACCTATGCCACTGTGCACCAGATGGTTTCGCTGGTGCGGGCAAAACTGCAGATTGGTGCCGGGCTGTCGGACATCCTGACGGCTCTGTTCCCGTGTGGGTCGATCACCGGTGCCCCCAAAATCCGCGCGATGGAGATATTGTCTGAATTGGAGCCTTGGCCGCGCGACATCTATTGCGGCACCATTGGTTGGGCCGCGCCGGATGGTCGGGCAGAATTCAACGTCGCCATCCGTACGCTTATGGCAGAGGGTGGCAAAGCGATCCTGAATGTCGGCGGCGGTGTGGTCTGGGACAGCACAGCCCCATCGGAATACGAGGAGGCATTATGGAAAGCCCGCTTTGCCCACCAGTTGAGCCTGATTTCCGCCTGATCGAAACGCTGGGCTTTCGGCCTGGGCAGGGGTTTGACCGGCAGGATCGGCACCTGAACCGCATGGGCCGAACAGCCGCGGCTTTGACCCTGCCTTTCGACCGTGCGGCGGCGCTGGCGATGTTGGCAGAGGTCGATTGCGATGTTGCCCTTCGGTGCAGGCTGACGATGGATGTCGCTGGCTGTTTTGACCTGACAGCCGCCCCGCTGGCAGACAATCCACCCTTTTGGCGACTTGCCGTCTCTGACACCAGGCTGAGTTCTGACGATATCTGGCTGCGCCACAAAACGACGCGGCGCGCGATCTATGATACCGCGCGCGCGTCGCTGCCCAAAACCGTGGATGAGTTGCTGTTTCTGAACGAACGGGATGAGCTGTGCGAGGGGACAATCACCAATCTGTTCCTTGAAACCCGCGATGGACGGCGCTTAACTCCAAAACTGTCAAGCGGGCTGTTGCCCGGTATCCTGCGCGAAGAAATGCTGGAACAAGATTTTGCCGAGGCGGTGCTGACCTTGAACGATTTGAAGGATGCGAAGGCGATTTATATGGGGAATTCCCTGCGCGGACTGATCCCGGCTGAGTTGGTGAGCCTGTGAGCAGGAGCGCGGCATTTGCCACCCCTCCGGTCGCGCTGACGCGCTTGCGGTTTGAATTTTGCCTGTTTTTCATCGCAGCCCCTTTGGCCATCGCGATTTTCCTGCCGCCCAACTGGATGTTCCCGGCGTTATTCGCATTCACCGGTCTGGGTATCCTTCTGCTGCACGCGACCCCTGGGTTTCGCTGGGCCGAACTAAGATACGGATGGGCGAACTGGTCGCTGCGTGAACTGGTGCTGTTTGCTGGGGTGACAGCCGCGTTCTGTATCGCGCTGATCTATGTGACACGCCCGGATGCGGCTTTTGCGCTACTACGGTACCGGCCCGAGATGCTGGCTTTCATCTGGCTTGGGTATCCGCTGCTGTCTGCCTTACCACAGGAACTGCTGTTTCGCCCGCTATTCTTCCGCCGGTATCACGCCTTGCTACCCGAAGGACGCCGGGCCGACTTGCTGAACGCAGCCATCTTTTCCTTTGCGCATCTGATGTATTGGAGCTGGATTGTAGCCATCATGACCTTTGTTGGTGGGCTGCTCTTTAGCTGGGCCTATCGCAAGCGCGGCTCGTTTTTCTATGCGGTTTTGCTGCACGCGGTTGCCGGGAACATCATCTTTGCAGTTGGTCTTGGCATCTATTTCTATTCGGGCAACGTGCAAAGGCCGTTCTGACCGCGCGACTTGCCTTGACTTTCCGGGCCTGACGGGGTGTATCGGCGCGACGAATTCTGCGCCCGAAGGGATATTCCATGCACGCCTATCGCAGCCACACCTGCGCCGCTCTGACCGCCGCCAATGTCGGTGAAACCGTCCGTATTTCTGGATGGGTGCATCGGGTCCGAGATCACGGTGGCGTGCTGTTCATCGACCTGCGCGACCATTTTGGTGTGACGCAGGTTCTGTGTGACGGCGACAGCGCGGCCTTTGCCGAGCTGGAGAAAGTACGCTCGGAATGGTGTATCCGCATCGACGGCACCGTAAAAGCGCGTGACGCCGATCTGGTAAACCCAAAACTGCCCACTGGCGAGATCGAAGTTTACGTGCGTGAGCTTGAGGTTCTGGGCGCGGCCGACGAGTTGCCGCTGATGGTGTTCGGCGATCAGGAATACCCCGAGGAAACCCGCCTGCGCTATCGCTATCTGGACCTGCGCCGCGAGGCGATGCAGCAGAACATGACCCTGCGCTCGGACGTTGTCGCCTCGATGCGCCGCCGCATGTGGGATCAGGGCTTTCGCGAATATCAAACGCCGATCATCACCGCCTCGTCGCCCGAAGGCGCACGCGACTTTCTGGTGCCGTCGCGTCTGCATCCGGGCAAGTTCTACGCTCTGCCGCAGGCGCCGCAGCAGTTCAAACAGCTGATCATGGTGTCGGGTTTCGACAAGTATTTCCAGATTGCGCCGTGCTTCCGTGACGAAGACCCGCGCGCCGATCGCTCGCCTACCGATTTCTACCAGCTTGACCTCGAGATGTCGTTTGTCGAACAGCAAGACGTGTTCGACACCATCCAGCCCGTTCTGACCGGGGTGTTCGAAGAGTTCGGCGGCGGCCGCAAGGTCGATCAAGACTGGCCCCAAATTTCCTACAAGGATGCGGCCCTGTGGTATGGTAGCGACAAGCCCGACCTGCGGAACCCTATCAAAATGCAAGTGGTCTCCGACCACTTCCGCGGGTCTGGCTTCGCGATTTTCGCGAAGCTGTTGGAGCAGGACGGCACCGAGATCCGCGCCATCCCTGCGCCGACCGGTGGCAGCCGCAAGTTTTGTGACCGCATGAATGCCTTCGCCCAGAAAGAGGGTCTGCCCGGTATGGGCTACATCTTCTGGCGCGATCAGGGCGAAGGCATGGAGGCAGCCGGTCCGCTAGCCAAGAACATCGGCCCCGAGCGCACCGAGGCGATCCGTGAGCAGCTGGGTTTGGGCGTTGGGGATGCCGCGTTCTTCCTGGGTGGCAAACCGAAAGCTTTTGAGAAGGTTGCGGGCAAGGCCCGTGATGTGATCGGTGAGGAACTGAACCTGACCGAGAAAGACCGGTTTGCTTTTGCCTGGATCGTGGATTTCCCGATCTATGAACAGGACGAGGAAACCGGTGCGATCGATTTTGAGCATAACCCGTTCTCGATGCCTCAGGGTGGAATGGATGCGCTGAACGGCGATCCGTTGGATGTACGCGGTTATCAATATGACCTGGCTTGCAACGGGTATGAGCTGGTCTCGGGCGCCATCCGAAACCATAAGCCTGAAATCATGCTGAAAGCCTTTGAACTGGCAGGTTATGGCGAGGATGAAGTCAAATCCCGCTTTGGAGCTCTGTTCAATGCCTTCCACTATGGCGCTCCGCCGCACGGGGGCTGTGCTGCGGGCATTGACCGGATCGTGATGCTACTGGCGGATGAGGCCAACATTCGCGAGGTCATGATGTTCCCCATGAACCAGCGGGCCGAAGACCTGATGATGGATGCGCCGTCCAATCCGACCTCGGATCAGTTGATGGAACTGGGTCTGCGGATCATACCACAGGACTAAATCACTCTGGCCAGACCGAGCTGGTGAAGCGTGAACCACTGATCGATTTTTGCCTGACAGGCACTACAAATCGCGACCCCTTCTTCCGCGCATAGCGGGGGGAGGAACCCGAGACGGGACAGATCAGTTTGGGACCTTTGGACTAGTCGATCAACTTATCCGACCGTTCTCGGCTAACGCGAATGGATCGGGCGGTTTGGCGGGTGTGGCGGTACATCCAGACAAACAGCAATGATGCGGTGATAAAATATGCGGTTGCCATTTCAGATTGCCTCTCTCTGTTCTAAGCGGCTTTGAACAAGGCCCGCGACCTGCGCTGCCACTGCCGTGATCGGGGTGCCTTGCGCGCGCGACTGGGCAAGCTTGCGCGCGGCTTCTGCAAGAACGGTATCTTCAGCTTCGCGCGCAACGCCCTGCAGAAACTGCGCGGCATAATCCAGTGTACGCGGATCGGTGGGGCCGGCCAGAACATCTGCGATATGAGCCATGTCATCTTGATAGGCCAGGGGATCGGGTTGAATCACCTCATCTCGAACTGAATGAAGGTCACTGGGGCGCCGATCCTCGGGCAGGCGTTCAAGGATGGATTTCTGAAAATAAGACATTGATTTTAAGGGCTTGGGCAGAAAACCATCCGCCCCGGCACTTTGCGCAACCGCCTGGTTCCCATCATCGCCGGACATGCCCAGAATCACGCTGATCCGTGGGGATGCTGTGCTGAGTTCGGCGATAAGATCGGCGCCTGAACCATCGGGCAGGCCCATATCCACCAGAATGACAGAAGGGCGATAGATCTGCAGATGACGGCGTGCGGATTTTAAACAGTCCGCGCGCCTGATCCGTGCCCCGCTGTGCAGACACATTAAACGAATGGCATCACAGGCATAGCGACTGTCTTCGACGACCAAAATGGTTTGTCCCAGCAGCGGCCGCGTTGCTGTGGGCGCGGCGATGGTGGTGGCGAAGGGGACCGAATCGTCCATGGCAGCTCTCCTATCCAACAGATGGTTCACGCTAGGAACTTCTGGCTAACACAGGGTTAACGGGCGATTTGGCGCACTTGTTCTTTGCCGGGGCTGCCCCCATAACCCAGTTAACGCAAGCCTGAGGAGACTATTATGATAGGACGCCTGAACCACGTCGCCATCGCCGTACCCGACCTTGAAGCCGCATCCGAGCAGTACCGTTCTGCGCTGGGTGCCAAGGTGGGTGCACCGCAGGATGAGCCGGATCATGGTGTCACGGTCGTGTTCATTGAACTGCCCAATACAAAGATCGAACTTCTGTTTCCGCTGGGCGATGACAGTCCGATTAACGGGTTCCTCGAGAAAAACCCCGCAGGAGGCATTCACCATGTGTGCTACGAGGTCGAAGATATCATCGCCGCCCGCGATCACCTGAAAGAAACCGGTGCGCGTGTATTGGGCAGCGGCGAGCCGAAAATTGGTGCGCATGGCAAGCCCGTTTTGTTCCTGCATCCCAAGGATTTCAACGGCTGCCTGGTCGAGCTAGAGCAGGTATAACCATCCCAAGCCCGGAGGGCCCGAAATGACCATCACCGCTGCGCTGGTGCTGTTTGCCGTTATCTGGTTCATGACGCTGCTTGTTGTGCTACCCATCCGCATAAAAACGCAGGGCGATCTGGGCGATATCGTTCCGGGCACCCATGCAGGTGCGCCGGAAGTTCATCATATGAAGAAAAAGATGTGGATCACGACCGGTATCACGTTCGTTTTGTGGGCGATCATCGCGGGGATCATCTTGTCCGGTTGGATTTCTGTGCGCGATTTCGACTGGCTGAACCAGCTGGAACCCCGCTGAATGGTGTCAGGCCGTACGGGCCGACACTGCATGATAGATATGAGTGAAGGTCGCGGCCCCGATAATCGGGATCACCAAATTCACCAGCGGGACGGAGAGTGGGATAGCCATCAGCGTACCCGCCAGCCAGATCGTCGAGGCATGTTTCGCCCGCAGCTGACGCGCTCCACCACGCCCCAGTCGACGCATCGCAGCAAGAGTGAAGTACTCGCGTCCCAGCAGGAATCCGTTCATCGCCCAGAAGATGAAGGGCGCAAAAGGGGGGAACATGGCATAAAGGATCAGCGCCAGAATGTTCGCTAGGATCAACACACCCATAAAGCTGAGACCGTCCATGACCGCCTCGCTGAACGGGATGCGAGGGACGGGCGGCAGATGGGGGTAATGCTTGTCTTCGACCGCTTGTGCCACCTCTTCCAGAAAGATCGAGGTGATGGCCGAGGCGACAGGCACCATCAGGAATACCGGCAGAATCATAACCAAAAAGATGCCCGAATAGTTCAGCACATCATTCAGCCAAGACACCTCGCCAACGAAAGGTAGTGATATCTCGTTTCCGGACAGAGAATTGATGATCCAGATCGCACCCGCGCAAGCGAGGAACAGCAAAAGGATCGTCAGGCCAATTCCACGCAGCAAGACCGACCGAAACTTGGAGTCACCAATCTGACCGAGCGCGGCAAAAAACGCGTTGAGGATGATCATTCAGAAACCCATTCGGTCAGTGCATCAACATCAGGGCGCGGGCGCTCGGGCGGAGTGGGGCCTTCGGTGGCGATATGAATCAGACCGGCCAGACGTTCGTTCTGATCCAATCCAAAGGCGGCCTTGCAAAACGCGGGGTCATGAGATTGCCAGCCAGACAACCAGTTCGCCCCCCAACCCGCCGCCAATGCGGCGTTCAACAAGGCAAGGCAAACAGCCCCTGCGGAATAAGTTTGCTCAATCGCCGGGATTTTTTCCGAAGGTTTTTGAACCTCGACAACGGCGACGGCCAGATGCCCAAGGTCGAACTGATTGCGGGCCTTGGCGATATCTTCCGGAGTTTTCCCGAGTGCCTGACCAAATGTTTCGGTCAACGCGGCCAGACGAGCCATCGCACCTTTCTCGATCACGATAAAGCGCCAGGGCTCCAGCTTGCCATGATCCGGGCTGCGTGCAGCGGCCGTCAGCAAAGGCAATAGCTGATCCCGCGTCGGTGCCGGAGCGACCAGCGTCTTTGCAGGTCGAGACCTGCGCGACAACAGAAACTCTAGTGCGGCGGGGTTCTTCAAGGACATATGTTAACTTCCTTTACATCAGCTCTGTCTATCTTGGGCGGCGTAGCTGGCGTTTCAAGGGCGTGCTAATGTATTTGGCGGATCAATTTCACCTCAACCTGTGCCGTGCAAGTGAAATAATGCACAATACTCCGGCTGCGCCGCCCAAACGCGGCGAGGTTTCTTGGGGTTGGACAGTTTGGTTCGCAGGTCTATTCGCGCTGATCCAGCGTCTCGCGGATCTGGTAAACGCCTTCGGGCAAATCCAAGGCCGCCGCCAGATCACGCACTTGTTCAGGCGACAAGGTGATCTTCTGAATTTGCTCGGTCCGGGGGTCCAATTGTTCCAGCGTCACACATTCGGCGAAACTGTTGATGACGACATCCTCCTGCAAAGGCTTGGGGCCTTCATCCACCAGAGTAATGACGGTCGAGTCGAATTCATGCTCAATCGAAAACATGACGCCAGAGTGCAGCCCGTAGCCCTTCAATGCAACCCGGAACTGGCCGAAACCGCAGTGGTACTGACCGCAGGGTATGACTATGTTGGGCTCACAGCCTGATCGGCAAAAAGGACAACCCATGCATCGCATTGCTATGCTGATATCAGCCGTGTTTCTGGCCGCCTGTTCGACAGGTGATTTGCGTCTGGTTCGGGCCGAGGATTGGCGCGGGTTGACACCTGACGAAACCGCCAGTGCTGCGTCTTTTCGGGAGGTCAGCCGCAAAATCGGGCAGGAAGCCCGCACGCGATGTAAGCGCGCCGCCAGAACGGAGAATTGTGATTTCGACATATTTGTCGATTTGAATCCGTCTGCCCCGGCAAATGCTTTCCAGACTTTGGACGATCAAAAACGTCCTGCCATCATCTTTACCCGCTCGATGATCGCATCGACCCGGAACACCGATGAACTAGCTTTTGTGATGGGCCATGAGGCGGCGCATCACGTGCTGGATCACATTGCCCGTCAAAGCGAGAACGCCAGTATAGGCGCCGCGAAATTCGGCGAGGCGGAACGTATAAGGGGCAAAGGGGACGCTGCGGTGGAAAAGGCCCAACGGTTGGGCGCGAAGGTTGGTGTGCAGGCCTATGTTCAGGACTTTGAGCTTGAAGCGGACCAGCTGGGAACAATCATAACCTTCAACGCTGGTTACAACCCGTTGGTTGGCGCAAAGTACTTTGATCGCATCCCAGATCCCGGAGACAGTTTCCTGGGTACTCATCCCCCCAATGCCGAACGGGTTCAGATCGTTCTGGAAACCTCTCGCAAACTAGGCCTGTCGCCATGACCGAACTGGTGCAGTTGGGTGTGATCCTGACGGATCGCGGATCAAAATATGCAGTCTCTGGCGCGGCGGTGTCGTCGCGTGCGCAGGTCGATGCGGTGTTGACTGCGTTGAAACGCGATAAGTCCTATGCCAAAGCCACCCACAATACCTGGGCCGCGACCCTGCCCACCGGGTCACTCAAGGCTGATGATGGGGAAAGCGGGGCGGGCATGGTCATTCTGCGTATGATGGAGCGCGAAGAGCTGCAAAATCACGTGATCATCGTCACCCGTTGGTACGGCGGGAAAAAGCTGGGCGGTGATCGTTTTCGGCGTGTTCAAGATGCAACGCGCGCCTATCTGGACCACATTGCGGCCTCTGCTTGACCTGAATCAAGGTTTTACCTTGGCCAGCAGATACCTTCCCCTCATGGCGCGACAGGGAAAGGACAGGATATGCCCAGCCGAGAAACTTTGCGATTGCACGCCGGATTGGTCGATGACATGGCGCGAATGCTGGACATCGACTTGCAGGAAACCGCCATTGAAGGCGGCATATCGATTGATGAGATTTCGGATGCCGTTGTTCGGTGTGCCGATTGTCCGAACCCGAAACACTGCCAAAACCTGTTGCAGAATGCCGACACGCTGAACCGTGCGCCGGAATATTGCCGCAACCAGGATTTGCTTCACAAATTAAGGCCCTAGCGATGGTGATCTGATGCCACGGCTCGGAGATATCATGACCCACCTCCGTCTGATTCTACGGATGGGTCAGGCGACCGGTACAGATCTGGTTAAGGCGCATTCCACAGGTCGTCTCAGCCATGAGGAGTGGGCGGAAATGATCCGGTTCTGCCGTGGCTGTATGTGGGCTGAACAGTGCCCCGAATGGCTGAATGAGCACGAGGAGATCACTGCCGCCCCGCATAGTTGTCCGAATCGCACACAGTTTGCTGCGCTGAAGCGCGCGCAGATGGAAGACGTCCGATGCCTTGCGAAAAGCTAGGCCCGATTGAAAAACATTTCTGGCTGAGTCGCTCTGTCGCGCGATCACTGGGCGTTTCTTTTACCGATGCGATGGCCGAAGGGCGACTTTCCGCCGAAGGATATGCGGCATTGGTGACGCGTTGTAGGGCAGCGAATTGCAGCAAGGAATGCGCGATCTGGTTGGATGAAAACCGGTCCTCCGCAACTTCGGCACCCGGGTTCTGTGTAAATGCTGTTTTGTTTGCCGCCCTTCGCCACAGGTCAGATCTTCGAATGTGATCCGTCGCACAGGGGGGCTTTCTGGCTATGCTTGCAACAGCAAAAAAACACCTTTTTGCTGGCTTCAGCCGTGTATTTTAAGGGTTCAATGCCCGTGCCCTTGTGTGATCCATCGCAAAATGGCTGCCTGGCTGATCGGCCGCAGGCGCACCAGAAATAGGTTTTGCCTTCGACCACGTCGACGGCTGCGGGTTCTTTTCTGGCGATGATTGGGGTGTCAGACATGTGGCTCCTCCGGATTTGGCTTATGTCACCACAGAAGTGTAATCCGATGTACCGAGAGGGCCAGAGCGGAATAGATACAGCGTAGGACGTGTTGACACAGGCGTAGCTTCGCTGCCGATCACCGGTGCGTGATCGATTCTGTTGCCAGAGTGAGCTTCTGCTTTTATCCTGACTATGGCCCCGAAAAATTGGGCAATATCAGAAAAGTAATAGAGGAAAGACGGACATGAAACTGAAACTCGCTGCTGTTGGCACTTTCGCGCTGCTTCTGACTGCGTGCGCACAGCCGGAACCAACCCCTGTGTACATTCAGCCAAGCTATGACAAAGCTGGCACACCAAGCTGCCCTGGCGGGTATGACCTGGCGACGACAGAAGCAGGTGAGACTGTCTGTAACCCGGTTACACAATAAGCTTTCCGCAGGCGGTCCAATTTGGGCCGCCTGTCTTCTTTTTGAAACCGCAACGCCGCCCAACGGGCGGTTTTTTGTTGTCGAGCGGTCGCCGAAACAGGGGGCGACCTAGTGTTTCTTGTTGTGAAACCCATGCCTGTAGATAAACACACGATGACCATGGCCCCGAAACGCCCGATTCGGATGGCGTCTAAGCCCCTTGCGTCTGTGACCCGCGCGAACATTGGGTCGGTGCAGGTTCTGATGGTGTTTTCTGATGTGATGCTCGGCTTTGGGGGCATAGTAGTGCCTTTGGACCGGACGGGCGCTCTGGATATGAACGCTGAATTTTCCGCCTCCGACATACACAACATCGGATGACAATTTGCTGAGGCCAACTGCGCCAGCCGGGTTTGACAGTATTAAGGCGGAAATCGCCAGCACCATACTGCGTTTGGCCAAATGAGTTACGCGTGACATGAAAACCTCCGTTTGGTTTCATGTCGAAGATGAGAGTGGCGGCGCCTATTCTCCAATAAACTCAGGTCACGCTTTACCGATGGACGGTGTTCGGACATAGCCCTGCGGTTAGGAAATCTGACCCCACAGGTCATACTCACCCGCTTCGTCAATCGTCACCTGAACGATATCGCCGGGTTTAAGCCTTTCGAATCCTTCATCAATGAATAGGTTCCCATCGATTTCTGGCGCATCTGCCTTGGTGCGGCAAGTGGCGGCCTGATCGTCAACTTCATCAACAATGACGTCAATGGTCTGTCCAACTTTGGCCTGCAACTTCGCCTCGGAAATCGCCTGAGCCTTTTCCATAAAGCGATCCCAGCGTTCTTTCTTGACCTCGCCGGGAACATGATCCGGCAGATCGTTCGAGCGTGCGCCAGCGACGTTTTCGTACTGAAAACAGCCAACGCGATCCAGCTGTGCCTCGTCCATCCAGTCCAGCAAAGTCTGGAATTCTGCCTCTGTCTCGCTGGGATAGCCGACGATAAAGGTCGAACGCAGGGTAATGTCGGGGCACATGGCGCGCCACGCCCGGATCTCATCCAGGGTTTTGGCGGCTGCTGCCGGGCGTGCCATGCGTTTCAGAACATCCGGGTGCGCGTGTTGGAACGGGATATCCAGATAAGGCAGCACGTTGCATCCGGCATCTGCCATCAGCGGAATCAATTCGCGCACATGCGGATAGGGGTAGACATAGTGCAGACGCACCCAGGCCTCCAACTGCCCCAGCTCACGCGCTAGATCGGTGATATGGCTGCGCACCTTGCGGTCTTTCCAGGGGTTCGCATCGTATTTTCGATCCAACCCATAGGCCGAAGTGTCCTGTGAGATCACCAAGAGTTCCCGAACGCCATTGTCGACCAGTTTCTCGGCCTCGCGCAACACGGCATGGGCCGGGCGGCTGGCAAGTTTCCCGCGCATGTCAGGAATGATACAGAACTTGCATTTGTGGTTACAGCCTTCCGAAATCTTCAGATAGCTGTAGTGGCGCGGGGTCAGTTGCACGCTGCTGGCGGGCAACAGATCGACGAACGGGTCCGGGTCAGGCGGAACCGCCGCGTGTACCGCATCCAGAACCTGTTCATATTGATGCGGCCCAGTGACGGCCATAATGCGTGGATGGTGTTCGCGGATGTAATCGGGTTCCGCCCCAAGGCAGCCGGTGACGATCACCTTGCCGTTTTCGACTAGCGCCTCGCCAATCGCATCCAGGGATTCTGCCTTGGCGCTGTCCAGAAACCCGCAGGTGTTCACAATGACGGCATCGGCCCCGGCATAGTCTGGTGAAATGCCGTATCCTTCAGCCCTCAGACGGGTCAGGATGCGCTCGCTGTCGACCAGTGCTTTGGGGCATCCCAACGACACCATACCAATGGTTGGCTGGTTTGAGCGGGATGTCTCGGGCATCCGGGCGGCGGGCGCGAGGTCGGGGCGTAGATTTGGCGGGTTCGTGGTCATGGCGCGGCATATAGTGGGGAAAGCTTCCCCTTGCAAATGTCACGCTGCATTTGGATGATGAAATCAAACAGGCCAGCAGGTGGAGAGCAGACACATGAAATGGCTAATACGCATCTTGTTCATTCTTGTCGCCGTCGTGGGGCTGGTCATCGGTGCCTTGCTGCTGATGCCTGGCGACAAGCTGGCGGCAATCCTGTCCGAGCAGGTGAAGGCCCAAACGGGCCGTGATCTGACCCTCACAGGCGATGTAAACCTGTCATTCTGGCCGGTGCTGGGTATGGAAACCGGACCTGTGACATTCGGCAACGCCTCTTGGGCCGGCCCTGAACCAATGCTGAGCGCGCAAAGCCTTGCCGTGGGTGTTGATGCCGCCGCTTTGCTGGCGGGCGATCTGAAGATCAAACGTGTTTTCGCGGATAATCCCGTTCTGAGGCTTGAACTGGCAGATGGGCGCGGAAACTGGGTTCTGGGCGCGCCTTCCGCGGCGTTGTCCGGAGGTGGCGGTGCCTCCAGCGTAGTGTCGGCCGATTCAAGTGCTGCGGTCACGCTGGAACAGTTGGAGCTTACGAATGCGCGGCTCATCTATGTCGAAAACGGCGTGACCCAGATGGATTTCGCAGGAGTGACCCTGTCGGCCAGTTGGCCCGATATCTCGGCCCCGATGGTCATGGAGGCCAATATGGGTGTGCCGGGCGGTGCGGTACAGGTGGACCTAAAAATTCCCGATCTGCCCGCGTTTTCCACTGGTGAGGTGACGCCCCTAGAGCTGTCATTGAAAGCGCCTGGTGGCGAGATCGGGTTCGACGGTCGGGTTAACCTGTCTGGAGAGATGGACGGCAAGACGCAAATCACCACAAAAAGTACCAAAAAGATGCTGGCTGCTTTTGGGCAGGGTGGTGTTGGCGTTCCCTATGGCCTGGGTCAGACGGCGGATATCTCGACCCATATGACCTATACAACAGACGGCAAGGTGTCGTTGCGCGATATGGTGGCCCAGCTCGATAACAACCGTTTTGCGGGCGAAGCCGATATCACGATTGCCGCGACCCCGAACATCGTCGCCCGGTTGGATGCGGGGGCGTTGGATCTGACCAAAGCAACTGGCGCGGTGGAGGGATCGGATGGGGGCTCGGAATCCTCGGCCAACGAAGGCTGGTCCAAAGACACGATTGATGCATCAGCTTTGTCTCTGGCGAATGGCAAAATTCGCCTGACCGCGAAGTCCATTGCGGTTCCGGGGATGGAGCTTGGCGCGTCGGACCTTACACTAAGTCTGGATCGCGCGCGTGCGGTGCTGGAAATGCATCCGGCCACATTGTTTTCGGGTCAGCTTAACGGGCAGGTGGTTGCGAACAACCGCAACGGCTTGTCCGTGGGCGGCAGCTTGAAAGCCAGCGGCTTCGATCTGCAACAGGCGTTAACGACCCTGGCAGGGGTAGAGCGCCTGTCCGGTACCGCATCAGGTGCGGTCGAGTTTCTGGGGGTGGGGCAGACCGAAGATCAGATCATGCGTTCGCTCAGCGGGAAGGGCAACGTAGATGTTGGGCGCGGTGTGATCTCGGGCTTTGATCTGGATCGGCTTATGGGCCGGGGGACGGGCTCTGGCGGTACGACCGTGTTCAACAGCCTGACCGCCAGTTATGTGATCGACAAAGGCGTGCTGACCAACAATGATCTGCTGATGTCGCTCAAGAATTTCCGCGCTGATGGCGCGGGCCGCGTCAATCTGGGCACGCGCAGCATCGACTATCTGTTTACACCTACCGCCCTGCGCGCCAATTCCGGCGATGGAATTTCGGTGCCTGTGCGCATTGAAGGGCCGTGGAGCAGCCCATCGATCAAACCCGATCTGACGAAAGCCATCGAGGCCGCGGCCGAAGGAAAGGTTAAGGAACTGGAAGACAGTGCCAAACAGAAGGTGTTCGACAAGGTCGGGCAAGAGCTGGACACAACCGTGACAGACAGCGATCAGATCGAAGACGCCCTGAAGAACAAGCTAGAGGAAGAGGCCAAGAAAGGCCTGCTGAAACTGTTCGGAGGCGATTAAAGGCTAGCGGGCAGGGGCTTTGTCCCCAACACCCTCAAATGGTCTGATCGTAGTCGCCCACACCAGGCTCTGACCGGATGACGGCGTCGATATCCGCAAAGATGGCGCGCATCTCGGCTTCGCTTTCGCTGCTTTCGCAGACAACCACCAGATTGGGCGTGTTCGAAGACGCACGCACCAATCCCCAACTACCATTGTCCAGAATGACGCGGGCACCGTTGACGGTCACCACCTCTTTGATCGCGCGGCCCGCAAGGCTTTCGCCCGCTTCTGCTTTGGCGACCAACTTGTCGACCAGCCGGTTCAGAATACCGTATTTTTCGGTATCCGACGCGTAGGGCGACATGGTTGGTGTGGACCATGTCTTGGGCAATGCCTTGCGCAGGTCCGACATGCTTTGGTCAGGGTTGCGATCCATCAGCTTGCAAATCTCAACGGCAACGCGCATGCCGCAGTCGTAGCCACGCCCGACTGGTTCGGCTAAAAAGTAGTGCCCCGATTTTTCGAACCCTGCCAAAGCACCGATCTCTTTGACGCGCCGTTTCATGTGGCTGTGCCCGGTTTTCCAATAGTCGGCTTTGACCCCCAGGGCATGTAGCTCTGGGTCGCTGGCGAACAGACCAGTGGATTTCACATCCGCGACAAAGGTCGCCCCCGGATGCAGTTTGGCCAGATCACGGGCCATGATGACACCAACCTTATCGGCGAAAATCTCTTTGCCCTCGTCATCTACAACGCCACAGCGATCGCCGTCCCCGTCAAAGCCAAGCGCCAGATCGGCACCGCTTGATTTCACGGTATCGGCCATGTCGTGCAGCATCTCCATGGCTTCTGGATTGGGGTTGTAGTTGGGGAATGTGTAGTCCAGCCGGGTGTGGCTGGGCACAATCTCAACCCCGATCCGTTCAAGGACTTCGGGCGCGAATGCCGAGGCGGTACCGTTGCCGGTGGCGCAGACCACTTTCAGCGGGCGGGTCATTCTGAAATCACCGACCAGATCATCGATATAGGCGTCTTTCACGCCATCGACGAATTCATACGAGCCACCTGATTGGGACTGCCCTTCGCCGTTTAGAACGATGTCGCGCAACTCGGCCATCTCATCAGGGCCATGAGTCAAAGGACGTTCGAACCCCATTTTCACACCAGTCCAGCCGTTTGGATTGTGGCTCGCCGTGACCATCGCGACGGCCGGAGCATCCAGATGGAACTGCGCAAAATAGGCCATTGGGCTAAGCGCGGGGCCAATGTCCTTGACCTGAATGCCTGCCTGCATCAGCCCCAGGATCAGCGCGTTTTTGATCGACAGGGAATAGTCACGATAGTCGTTGCCCACCGCTATGACCGGCTCGATCCCGCGCCGTTGAATTTGGGTGCCCAAACCGAGGCCAAGTGCTGTCATTCCCGGTAAATTGATCTCTTCGGGGAATTTCCAGCGTGCGTCATATTCGCGAAACCCGGTAGGCTTGATCATCGCGTCGCGTAGAAAGCTCCAGGTGTTTGGGGACACCTCGGGGATAGGTTTGGTCATAACAGCACTCAATGGTTAGATATGGATGGGGTTCGCTTTAGCCAGCGCGTCAAAACGCATCAATGTGTCGATGAGTTTTGGCATTTGGTCCAGGTAGATCATGTTAGGCCCATCGCAAGGTGCATTGTCCGGGTCCTGGTGCGTTTCCATAAAGACTGCGGCTGCACCAACTGCCACAGATGCGCGCGCCATCACTGGCGCAAACTCACGCTGGCCGCCAGACGATCCGCCCTGGCCACCCGGTTGTTGCACCGAGTGGGTCGCATCCATGACAACGGGGTAACCGGTTTGAGCCATTTGAGGCAGCGAGCGCATATCGGCCACCAGAGTGTTGTAGCCAAAAGATGTGCCACGCTCGGTCAGCAAGATGTTCTGATTGCCAGTGCTTTCGATCTTCGAGATGATATTCGGCATCTCCCACGGGGCCAGAAATTGCCCCTTTTTAACGTTGACCACAGCGCCCGTGTTTCCGGCAGCCAACAGCATATCCGTCTGGCGGCACAGGAAGGCCGGGATCTGCAAAACATCCACTGCCTCGGCAGCGACGGCACATTGAGCCTCGGTATGGACATCTGTCAGCACCGGCACACCGATGGATTTACGGATGTCGTCCAGAACCTTCAGTCCCGCATCAATACCCATGCCGCGCTTGCCCGACAGTGATGTCCGGTTGGCCTTGTCATACGAGGCCTTGAACACGTATTGCGCGCCCGCAGCTTCGCAGGCTTCTTTCATCTTGCCTGCTATCATCTGGGCATGATCGGCTGTTTCAAGCTGGCATGGACCGGCAATAATGGTCAGCGGAAGGTCGTTGCCGACCGTCAGGTCGGAGATTTTTACATGTTTCATGTGTCTTACGAGGATACCTGTTCACGAAGGACCGACGCGGTAAGCGAGATCATCAGGTAGATACCAGCAAACAACAGGAAAGCCAAAATCGTATTTTCGAATTTGCGCGGATAGCTGGGATCCTGGCTTGGCACGGGATTGACCGAGACGGTCAGATACCGCACCTGCCGGTTGGCCTCGGTTCGTGTGGTTTCCATGTACTGCATCGCGGTTTGCAGCAACATATCCCGTGCGACCAAATCAGCCTGTGCCATTTGAATCCGAACGCTCAGGCGGGCCAGCGAGTTTTCGCCTGCCGAGACATCCAGCATCTCGGCATTCAGCTCGTCCAGCACGTTTTCCAGTCGGGCAATATCTGCGTTCACCCCGTCGACCTTGGCCTGATTGGGGCGCAGATTGTCCAGCAAGGCAGCCAGCTCAAGGCGTTTGTCCTGCAGCAAAATCTCAATCTCGTTGATCCGACCACGCAGACCTGCAAGAACGTTTTCGGGGTCAAGAACCGCGCCTTGAAGCTGCAGTTCGATCAGGTCTTCCTGAGCTTGCCTGCGCGCCTCTTGCGCGGCTTCGAAACTTTCAAGCGCATCCCGCATCTGGTCATCACGCTTTTCACCAGACAGAGTGTTCACACGACTTTCTGCGTAGGAAATAAGGCGCTCAGAAAACTCGGTCGAGGTTTGCGGGTCTGGGGCGATGATTTCCATCCGGATGATTCCGTCGGTAGGATCGTATCCGATCGTTACGATGCGCTTATAAAGCTTATATGCCTCTTCAAGTGTTGCGTCTGGAGCCAGACGTTGGACCGGATCAATCCAATCCTGCTTGAACACCTCAGCGAACCCCGCGTCCCGGTCCAGCAGCAGCAGTGCTTCTTTTGATTCCAGAAAATCCTGCACCGAAACCGAATCCTGGGCCGTGGCAAACTGTGTGCCCGACAGTAAGCCGCCTACAGAGCCACCTGCAGCATCCGCTTGCAGGATCGAGAAGGAGGAGTTGCTGGCATACATCGGCGTCGCGATGCGATAGAAATAGAACCCCACCACAAAGGTCGGCAGAAGAACAAACGCGGCCAATCTGGCGAACAAGGTAAAGAGTTTGACGCGCCGCCTGTGCGCGATCTCTTTCTGAATTTGCCCGATTTCCAGATTGCGCCGTTCGGCCGGGCTCATTTCAGGGCCCGGAACGCCATACTGTTTTTCCTGCGTAGTTTGGGGCAGTTGGACCCGGACTTTGTCTTTTGGCTTGCCGGGCTGTGCGTCTGCATCTGGCTCTTTTGCAGCGGCAAGTTCGAGCAGATTTGTCCGCTCGAACGGATCAATGCCCTTTTTGCGCAGCAGGCGCACAGCGTCATAGTCAGAAGACGCGGCAAGCCCGTGCTTTTGGGCAAGACGTCGTGCGATGCGCAATTGGCGACCGGTCAGACCTTCGCGCTTTATGTCGTCCAGTTCTGTTCCGGGCTGGGTTTCATTGGCGGCGGCGGGGCTTTGTGTGGCGTTTCGGATGCGCGCAATAGCATCCGCGCGCGCCTCGGCCGAGGCATCGACCTGCCGCTTGCGGCCCAGATTGTACTTTCTAACCTTGGGTTTCGTAGTCATATAACTGTTTTGCCTCTTCCAAGGTTTCAAACATGTAAAGCTGCCCGTCCAACAGAACCGCCGCCTGTTGGGCAAACTTCTCTAGTGTTTCGGGGCTGTGCGATACAATCACCAAGGTCGTCGTGCGCAGACGCTCCTGTAAGATATCCCCGGCTTTTTTGTTGAACTCAACATCCGTGGAAGAGGGCATCCCCTCATCAATCAGATACATGTCGAAATCCAGCGCCAGCAGTAGCGAAAAGGTGAATCGCGCCCGCATCCCCGAGGAATAGGTCGCAAGCGGCTGGTTGAAATATTCACCCAAACCGCAAAGCCAACTGCAATAGGCCTCAACATAATCGGGATCCATGCCGTATATTTTGGCGATGTAGCGCGCATTTTCCAGCGCCGACATCTTGCTGGACACACCCCCGGTAAATCCCATTGGAAAGGACACTTTGCAATCGCGGCGAATGACCCCTTCATCCGGCTTTTCCAACCCGGCCATCATATTGATAAGCGTGGTTTTTCCGGTTCCATTGGGGGCGAGGACCCCAAGAGATTTTCCCAGTTCAACCCGGAATGACACCTGATCCAGGATCACCTTTCGGCTGGTCCCGGTCCAGAAGGATTTGCTGACATTCTCGAACTCAAGCATCTGCTCTCTGCTGCTCAATCCAGTATTGTGTCGCTCTTATCACATGGCGATGAGGTGCATTTCCTATCGGTCCATGTTGGCTACATTATGTCGAATTATGAAACAAATCATCAATATGCGCCAGCGTTCGGAAGGGACAGGTAACATTCCATGGTCAACCTGATCGATGAGATTCAAGCCTGCAGCCTTTGCGCCGATCAATTTGCGCAAACAGAGACGGCCCATTCGCCGCGACCGGTCGTCTGGTTTAAACCGGGCACACCGATCCTGATTGCGGGGCAGGCGCCTGGTGCGCGTGTACACGAGTCAGGTCGTCCGTTTACTGATCCTTCCGGGGATCGATTGCGCGCGTGGTTGGGTATTGATGATGCCGTCTTCTATGACCGGACCAAGCTGTCAATCGTGCCTATGGCCTTTTGTTTTCCGGGCTATGATGCCAAGGGCGCGGATTTGCCGCCACCGGCAATCTGCCGTAGGACATGGCATGATCGTGTGGTCGAGGCGCTTGGCGGGGTCCCACTGACGGTTCTTGTGGGAGGCCATGCCCATAAGTACCACCTTGGTGCGCGCAGTTCCGTTACAGATACAGTCAAAGACTGGAAGTCCCACGCGCCATATGTCTTCCCCTTGCCTCATCCGTCCTGGCGCAATACGGCATGGTTGAAGAAAAACCCGTGGTTCGAAGCCGAGCTGCTGCCAGTTTTGCGAGCCAGGGTGCAAGAGGTGCTGGATGACTGAAACAACGGCTTTGGACACGGCCCACGCCGCGATGCACGCCGCCCCGAACGATGACAAAGCCCGGCTGAGGTTCTTCGAGCGTTTGGCAGATAGTGAGCTGTTCTTGATGCTGACCGAGGAGGCACAGGGCGAAAATGTCTCGCCCGAGGTGTTCGACGTGGCAGATGGTCAGTTTGTGCTGGCGTTTGACCGCGAGGACAGGCTGGCTCAGTTTGCAGATCGCCCGGTACCCTATGTTGCGCTGTCTGGGCGGGTGCTGTCATCGATGCTTGCCGGGCAGGGGATTGGTTTGGGTCTGAACCTGGACGTGGCCCCGTCTTCGATGCTGATCCCGGTCGAGGCGTTGGGTTGGCTGGCGACGACTTTGCAGCACAGCCCGGAAGAAGTGCAGGAAAGGATTGCTGAGTTTCTTCCGCCGAAAGGGCTACCTGACAACCTGCTGACCGCGCTGGATACAAAACTGGCCACCGCCGGTGGGTTGGCCCAATCGGCCTATTTGGTCGCGACGAAATCAGCACACGGAGCAACAGGGCATTTGCTGGGGTTCGTGGGTGCGGTTGAGGGCGCGGAACCTGCTTTGGCCAAGGCCACCTCGGAGGCATTGACCTTTTCGGGTGTCGAAGCTGGTGCGATGGATGTTGGGTTCTTCGCCATGGACGACGTCGCGGCCGGGCTGCTGGCGAAAACAGGCTTGCGGTTCGACCTGCCGCAGCCGGAACAACCGGATACTATACGCCCTGTACCGGGGAGTGATTCTGAAAAGCCGCCGATCCTGAAGTAGCGATCTGCGCCTTACGCGGTGCCAAAGCGACACCGCGTAAGGATGTGATCTGTTTTATTCGGGCGCTGTTTCCAGCTTGTCCTGAGTGCGCGTTTCGAAATCGCTGGCCTCGTGGCGTTCGTGCAATTGTGTGTGCGGCTCGCCAAACGGGCGGTTGACCATTCGGCCCCTTTGAACCGCCGGACGCGCATCAATCGCTTTGGCCCAACGCATGACGTTCTTGTAGGATTCGACATCCAGAAACTCTGCGGCGTCATACAGGCGGCCCAGAACCAACTGCCCATACCAGGGCCAGATGGCCATGTCGGCAATGGTGTAGTCTTCGCCCGCGATATAGGTTTTCTCGGCCAGTTCCCGATCCAGAACGTCCAGCTGGCGTTTGGTTTCCATTGCGAAACGATCGATGGGGTATTCCCATTTTTCAGGCGCATAGGCGTAGAAATGGCCAAAACCGCCGCCCAGATAGGGCGCGCTGCCCATCTGCCAGAACACCCAGTTCATAACCTCGGTCCGTTCCGGGCCGGACTTGGGCAGGAAGGCGTCGAACCTCTCGGCCAGATGAAACAGGATCGAAGCGCTTTCGAAAACACGGACAGGTTCGTCACCGGATCGATCCCACAGCGCGGGGATTTTCGAGTTCGGATTGGCACCGACAAAACCTGAACTGAACTGGTCACCCTCACTTATATTGACGAGCCAGGCATTGTATTCGGCACCTTCGTGACCCAGGGCCAACAACTCTTCCAGCATCACGGTGACTTTGACGCCATTGGGCGTGGCTAGCGAATATAGCTGCAAAGGATGGCGTCCAACGGGGAGATCCTTGTCATGGGTCGCACCTGCGATAGGCCGGTTGATGTTCGCAAATCGCCCGCCGCTTTCGCTGTCCCATGTCCAGACCTTGGGGGGAGTGTATGTGGATTGATCGCTCATCTGGTGCCTTTCTTACTAATTCCGGGTGCCCGCGCGCCCGGTCCTCCTACAGCTAATGTTGCAATCTTCCGAGTCCAACCCCGCCCAAAAGCGCTTCCTGTAATATTCCCCGCTGAACATCTCACGATTTCTCGTTCTGGGTCACAGCGGCGCGAGCAGGGCTACGTCAGCAAACAAATTCGATTATTGTTATCGCAGTCCCGCCAACACGGCACTTTTAGGCACATGACCGAGAAAAGGAATGACCATATGAAACGCTTTGCTTTGACTTTCGCCGCGGCCATTGCGCTGGCTATTCCGGCCTTTGCCGGCCCGCAATATGTTGATGGAACGGGGTTTGCCGTCTCGGGCTATGACGTTGTGGCCTATCGCAACTTGGATCAGGTTGCCGTTGGCCAAAGCCAGCCGTCCGCTGTGCGTGGAAATGCGGATATCACTGCGGAATACAATGGCGCGACCTGGGCGTTTGCAACCGAAGAGAACCGCGACAAGTTCCTGGAAAACCCGGCCTACTATGCGCCACAGTATGATGGTCACTGCGCCTATGGTGTCTCAAAAGGCGGCAAGGTTCCAGCCAACCCGAACCTTTGGCGCATCGTCGATGACAAGCTTTATCTGAACATCACGGATGTTGTGGTCGGGTTCTGGGAAGAAGATGTGCCGGGCAACATCAATCTGGCCGAAGGCAACTGGCCGGGCATTGAAACCGGCGATGCGTCGACCAGTGTTATCCCTAAATTCACCTCGGAAGGTCCGGTTAGCAACTAACCGATCACTCACGAAACAAGGCCCGGCTTACCCCCATAAGCCGGGCCTTTCACTGATCAGCTGGCAAGCCAGTATTCGTTGCGGATCGCCTGATCAGCTTCGAACCGAATGCGCACACTCTTGGCGCCAGGGAACTTGCGTTCGCAGATTGTGTCTGGAATGACGACCTCACCGGCCCCCTCGTCGTTCGACTGAAAGCTCAAAACCTCGGTTTCGGTGGTCCGGGAAGAGCTTAGAACCGATGTCGGCAGCGCAATGCGATTTGCGCCTTCACACACTGGGGTCGGCACAAAATAGGTCAGGTTGCGCCCATAGCACCCAACCGCGTCCGGCACGTGATCCGAGTCCGCGAGCGTTGCCGCATCTGGATCAGAGGCATCGTGCGATGCCGCATTTGGCAAGGCACGGCCCGGGTCCAGCATGGCCATGCAATTGGCGATATCTTCCGGTTCCAACTCGATAATGCGCCGCCGCAAACGTGGTCGCCGCGGTTGGCGAGGCCCGGCATTCGCCCCTTTGACGGTCAAACCTTCTTTGCGCAGATAGTCATAGGCTGACTTGGCGCGCGCGAAGTTTGCAGAATCCCCACCCGTGTGATCGGGATGGGCGTGAAAGGCGATGCGCCGCCACGCGTCCCGGATGTCATCCGGAGCGGCATTCGAGTCCAGCCCGAGGTCCGCCAATGCGTCGGTGCGTGCCTTAACTTTGTCAACAGTCTCCATACTCAATACACTCTATACAAACACATGAGCCAAGTTTCGATATCGTCACGATTTTGTCAAATTTTACAGAGTATTGGGGCGGGTCGAGGTGACAATAGAATTGTCACCTGCAGATTGTTTTCGAATTGGGCGCTCGCCCCGGCTGGGTCTGCGAGATTGATGGCAAACCTTCCTACAGATGAAGAAAACCCGGACCGCGATGCAGCCCGGGCAGAAAGCCAATAGAAGCGGTTGACTTAGGCGACGTTCTGAAGTTCGGTTTTCGGGGTGATCCCCAATGCAAAGCAGACATCGCGGGTTAGTTCCGGGCGGTTCAGCGTGTAGAAATGCAGCTTGTCCACGCCGCCTTCAATCAGGTCTGAGCAAAGCTCCGTGCAGAGCGCGGTGGCCAACAGATCCTCACGGTCGTCGCGCACGGCTTTCTCAAAAGCCCGATCGACCCAATCCGGGATATGGGTGCCGCAGCGCTGGGCGAAACTACGTGCGCCCTTCCAGTTTTCGATCGGCAATATGCCAGGCACGATGGGCTTGTCGATTCCAGCCTTGACGCAGGCATCGCGGAAGCGGAAAAAGGTTTCGGCCTCGAAGAAGAACTGGGTTAAAGCCTCATCCGCGCCTGCATCCAGCTTTGCCTTCAACCAGTCCACATCCGCTTGCATATCGCGGGCTTCGGGATGTTTGTCAGGATAGGCACCAACCCGGATGTTGAACATCTCGGTCTCGGCCAGCGCTTCGATCAGTTCGACGGAATGGGCAAAACCGTCGGAATGAGGGACGAACTTGTTCTGCCCTTTTGGTGGATCACCGCGCAAGGCCACAATGTTCTCGACGCCCGCGCGGGCGAACCTGTCTGCGATCTCCAGCGTTTCCTGACGCGACGCATCAACGCAAGTCAGGTGCGCGGCGACCGGCAAGCCAGATGATTTGTGCAGCGTCGCAACCGCATCCCGCGTCAGCTCTCGTGTGGTACCGCTTGCGCCATAGGTGACCGAGACAAAGCGGGGCTCCAAAGGGGCCAGAGTCTGCACCGTGTCCCAAAGACGGAATGATGCCTCAAGCGTCTTGGGTGGAAAAAACTCGAATGAAATTTCAGGTCTGGTCATCACGGCCTCGCAGGATCAATTGAGCCTCTTGTGCCACGTAGAGCGATGTGAGACAAACTCATATTCTTCAAGAACAACATGAGTTGCGCGACATATGCATATTGAATTCCGGCATCTGCGGACCATCAAAGCCATCCACGAATGTGGTGGGCTGGCGCGTGCGGCGGACCAGCTGAACATTACGCAATCTGCGCTGAGCCATCAGATCAAGGGCCTTGAGGATCAGGCCGGGGTGGAATTGTTCCTGCGCCGGTCGAAGCCGATGAAACTGTCCGCAGCTGGGTTGCGCCTGTTGCGGCTGGCCGAACAGATCCTGCCGCAGGTCGAAGCAGCGCAGCAGGAATTTACCTCGTTGCGCGACGGGCGCACGGGGCGGATGCATATTGCTATTGAATGCCACGCCTGTTTCGAATGGCTGTTTCCGGTGCTCGAATCGTTTCGGAAATCTTGGGGTGACGTCGATGTCGACATCCGTCCCGGTCTGGCTTTTGATGCCTTGCCCGCGTTGCAAAAGGAAGAGGTTGATCTGGTGGTGTCATCTGATCCCGAAGATCTGCCGGGCGTCGAGTTCGTCGAACTCTTCGATTACAATGCTGTATTTGTGGCTGCCTCGTCGCATCCGCTGGCCGAGAAAGGATATATCGAGGCCGAGGATTTTCGCGGTCAGACCCTGATCACCTATCCGGTAGAACGCACGCGTCTGGATGTCTTCAGCCAGTTGTTGATCCCGGCGCGGGTTGAACCAACCGCTATCCGGCAGGTTGAGCTGACAGCTGTGATCTTGCTGCTGGTTGCGTCAAACCGGGGTATATCCGTGTTGCCTGATTGGGTCGTGCGCGAGGTCAAATACAACTCGGACTACGTTACCCGGCCTTTGACGAACGAGGGGATCACCCGCCGCCTATACGCTGCCGTCCGCTCGGAAGATTTGGAAAAACCTTTTGTGCAGGAACTGATCGAGCTCGCCCGAGACGAGGCGCGCAAGCTTCAAAGCCAATAGACGTCCTGCTACGACGTGGAGGACCTCGCTGATCGCGAGGTCCGGAAATGCCTTAGCACTTGCCGAAGCACTGATGCACAACCTGAATACCCAGTGCGGTAATCGTCACGCAAGCTCCGGTTGGAAAGCCGAGTGTTGTGCATATTTTTATACAGGCTTTTGCTGCGGTTCCGTTGGGGATAGACGATGGAATTGGAAAGCAGACCTTTTTGTCAACGATCGGAATTTTCAGACAGATTTTTCCGTTTTCGACATCTACCGAAATGCAGGTTTCCCCCAGTTTCAAAGGGGTGGCCTCGTGCATCATGTCATTGGCGGACATGGATTTTAGATCCATTTCCGCATAGTGGGCACGTGCGGTTTCAACGAGTTGGTCGATGTCCTGCTGCGGGAATTCATGGTAAGTCGTCATAAAATTAACTCCAAATAAGATTTTAAGCGCGAGAAAAAAAGCGCGGGACCTTAAGGCAACGTGAAACAAAAGTACTAGGAAAAAAGCCAGATTTGGCATTTCGATATTGGGCGATGTTCAGGCGAGAGTCTGTGACAGAGATCACATCACAGGTTTGAAATACACGCTAATAATAGTGGGTTTTGAGTGTCTCTTGAGTCCGCTTGCCGAGAAAGCTGCTATGCAAAGACTATGGTGCTGCTATGCGCATCATTCCACTTGGCAAGTACGCCTTGCCCCAGTATACGCGCGGCTTGACCGGACAGGAGCCTTTTCACAATGGTTGGCAGTGCAAATCTCAATATCATGATCAAAGCCGCGCGCAAAGCGGGGCGATCTCTGGTCAAGGATTTCCGTGAAGTCGAGAACCTGCAGGTATCGATGAAGGGCGCGGGCGATTTTGTGTCCAAGGCCGATATCGCCGCCGAAGCCATCCTGAAAGAAGAACTGCTGGGCGCGCGCCCGACCTATGGCTGGCTAGCCGAAGAGGGCGGCGCGATAGATGGTGAAGACCCGACCCGCCGCTGGATCGTGGACCCGCTGGACGGCACCACGAATTTCTTGCACGGGCTGCCGCACTGGGCGGTCTCGATCGCGCTGGAGCACAAGGGCAAGATCGTTGCTGGCGTGATCTACGACGCCGCCAAGGATGAGATGTTCTTTGCCGAAAAAGGCGAAGGGGCCTGGATGAACGACATGCGCATCCGTGTCTCGGGCCGTCATCGGATGATCGAATCGATCTTCTCGACCGGTTTGCCCTTCGGTGGTCGTTCGGACCTGCCTGCAACCTTGCAAGATCTGGCGCGCCTGATGCCTGTATGTGCCGGCGTCCGCCGGTGGGGTGCCGCCGCGCTGGACATGGCCTATGTGGCCGCGGGCCGCTATGAAGGGTTCTGGGAACGCCGCCTGAACGCGTGGGATCTGGCTGCGGGTATCATCATCGTGAAAGAGGCCGGTGGCTTTGTGCAGCCCCTGAACCCAGAGGGCAACGTTCTGGACGATGGCGAGGTGATCTGCGCCAACGAGCCGATCTTTGACAGTTTTGCAAAGATAATCCGAGGCTAAACCCCTTACCTGCGCGGCACGCGCGGGATGCGGGATTGCGACAGTTTGTATTTTGCTTCGGGATGCGGCGGATGGCCATGGGTGCGATCCCAATACGCGACGCCACCGCGTTTCAACCACAGTGGAATGCACAGGATCAATCCGACGACAAACCCACCGGTATGGGCCCAATAGGCAACGCCGCCTTCGTCGGGGTTGCTGTTCAAGCTGCCCACAAATTGCATTCCCAACCAGACACCCAGCATCACAAAGGCCGGGATCGAAAAGACCCGGAAATACACGATCAGGATCAGCAGGATGTCGACGCGGGCTTTCGGAAACAGCAGAAGATACCCGCCCATCACTCCGGCAATTGCGCCAGACGCGCCGATGGTTGGCACCATCGAGTCGGGCGCGGTGATGACATGGATCAACCCGGCACCGACCCCCGCCACAAGGTAGAACAGAAGAAAGGGCAGATGGCCCATCTCATCTTCCAGGTTGTCGCCGAAAATCCATAGAAACAGCATGTTGCCTGCCAGATGCATCCAACCGCCATGTAGAAACATGGATGTTACAAAGGTTTCGAACGCATAGCCATCCGCGATGCGCGCGGGAATGATCGCGTAGTCGTAGTACAACCGGTTGATCAGCGGCGCGTCATTCATGATCCCCACATAGCTGACAAAGATCAGGATATTGGCGGCCATGAGTGCGTAGACGACATAGGGCGTGCGCCCCGAGGGGTTATGATCGCGGATCGGAAACATGGCGCGACGCTGGGCTTTTCCACGCCCGGCGTCAAGGACAGCTTATGCCGCACTAAGCAACAACGAAGCCCTTCCGCTGCAACTTGACAGAACGCGGAACAAGGTCATCCTTGAGGTATGACACACGTGTTCTATGGCCTGATCATTGGCGTCGCTCTGACCACTTCCGCAGCCGCGCAGACCTGCCCGGATGCTCCGGATCATACGCAAGGGGTGAGCGATCTGATTTCACAGCTTCAAAAAGCCGAGTCGGAGGCTGTGGCGCGCACGTTTTCCAACCAGATGTGGGAGCTTTGGACAGATGCGCCCGACGCAAAGTCACAGACCCTTCTAGATCGCGGTATGGCGCGGCGCGAGGCTTGGGATCTGGTCGGAGCTTTGGAAGAGCTTAATCAGTTGGTTGAATATTGTCCGGAATTTGCCGAAGGCTATAACCAGCGGGCCTTTGTGAACTATCTCAGGCAGGATTTCGGATCGGCCCTGCAAGATCTGGATGTGGCGATTGACTTGTCGCCGAACCATGTTGCTGCAATCAGTGGACGGGCGTTGTCGTTGATGGGTTTGAAACGGCTGGACGAGGCCAGGGCCACACTGAAAGAAGCGCTAGAGCTTAATCCCTGGCTATCAGAACGGGCTTTGTTGCAGCCGGGTGGCTTGCTGGACCCTCCGGGGCAAGACATCTGAACTACCTGGAGCGTCCTCCGACCGCCAGGGTGATGTCGCGCGCGGCTTCGGCAACCAGCCTGCCAAGGTTCTCGACCGTATCAGGGTTAAAGCGGGCCGTCGGGCCAGACACAGAAATCCCGGCGCATGGACTGTTTTGTTCGTTGAAGATAACCGCGCCAATGCAGGACATCCCTACATAGCGTTCTTCTACGTCATATGACCACCCACGCTGCCGGGTGGTTTCAAGATCAGCCATCATCGCATTGGGATCACTCAGCGTTCGTTCGGTAAAAGCCTCGGGTTCGCTCGCGGTCAATACCCTTGAAACGGCCTCAGGCTCCATCGCTGACAGGATGGCCTTGCCAATGCCCGAGGCATACATCGGTGACCGTGCTCCGGGCGGAAAGAACGCGCGGATCGGGTTTTTGGTTTCGATCTGGCCCACAAATACAACGTCACTCGCATCGGGAACGGCCAGATTCGCCGTTTCTCCGGTATCGTTCATCAGCCGGTGCATGATGGGTTGCGAAACCTCGATCACACTGTTGCGTTTGAGGAACGAAGCACCGGCGCGATAGGCTTCGATCCCGATCATCCATTCCTGGCGCATATCGTCGAACCGGACAAAACTGTGCTTGGCCAACGTGGTCAGGATACGATGTGTGGTGGCGGTGGGTATTCCCGTTTCGCGGCTGAGATCGCTGAGGGTGCAGCGTTCGAGCCGTGCAAGGGTGCTGAGCGCCTCCAGTGCGCGATCCAGAGATTGCAGCGTCCCAGCGGAACTTTCCTTAAACAGTGATTTGGGCCTACCTCGCGGCCGTTTCTGAATGTCCAATTTTGGACCCTCCTGAGTCTTGCAGGAATAGTACGAGGAACTCAGATTTTTTCATATATTGAAAAACGTTTTTGATATTTTGGCGGGTTGGATGGGATGGAGTTGACGCCCTGACACAGTGCTCCAATCCAATATTTTTTAAGATTTTTGTTTCGCTACGGGAAACCCCCAATATCGCGCCAGTTTGGGATGCGGTATCAAGGTGAAGTCTATCAGGTCGTGCGCGACCAAATAGTTTTTCCCCGATGAGGGGCTGGCCTATACCCCCTTCTGGCCGGCCCCTCACTTAGTTTTTGGGGGATCAGATCACTTTGCCTGTAGGCTCAAGCATCTGAGCAACCCGCGATGGCAACTCTGCTGCACTATCGTAGGCCGCTGTGTGTGGGATACTGGCAACGGGTGATTTCCGATAGCCTTGCGTGAATAATAGAAACGGAGTTTCAGCTCGGATCGCCGTTTCGGCATCGACTTCGCTGTCGCCGACAAAAAGGCGTGTCCCTGTGCTGCCTATTGCGTCAAAGCTAGCCAGCAGATGCCGAGGATCCGGTTTGCGCATCGCCATGCTGTCTCCGCCCAGAACCACATCGAAGAATCGCGACAGATCCAGCGCATCCAGAATGTGGCGCGCGGGGGCTTCGGGTTTGTTAGTACATACCCCGAAGGAATAGCCCATGGCCCGCAAATCTTCCAATGCGTCAGGGATGCCCGGATAAGGAACAGTCGTGCTGCTGGCAGCGTTGGCGTAGTGAACTTGCATGCGTTTTGTCAATTCAGCATGTCGTTCCGCAGGAAGCCCGACGTGACGGGTCATACGTTCAACCAGCTTGGGCAGTCCGTTGCCTACGAAAGAGGCAATGACCTCTTTCGGCAGAGGCGGAAAATGGATGTCCTCCAGCGTTCGGTTGGCCGCTGCGGCGATATCTCCAAGACTGTCGACAAGTGTTCCATCAAGGTCGAAAATGATTACCGCCGCCATGGGCTGCATTCCTTCTTTGCCGTTTGATTTGCTGTCTAGCGCGCGGAAACTCGGGTCGTAAACCGGCAATCATAGGTATTGTGAGATTGGGTGCTTGACATACCTTACTAAATTAATCAGATTAAAGGGCAAGACAATGAGCCAACCCGGTTTCGGGTCAGCCAGAACTTGAGAAACGCGAACAGATCAGGCGTTTGCCTTGACCCTTCTGGAGTTGACCGATGAATGTGCAGAACCCGAATCCCAGCCAATCCTATGCTGTATCCATCTTGCCATCTTACAAAGCCGATGATCTGACCAAAGGTGGCAATCTTGCGCATATCGAGCTGGGGGACCAATTGTACACCCTGCGGATCACCCGCGCGGGTAAGCTGATCCTCACGAAATGAGCGGCATGTCACCTCGGGGCGGCGCAGCTGTTGGCCGGCTGTCCGACCTGAGCCCAATCGAAGCAGGCGCTGTGATGTATTTGCGGCTGTGGGGCGATGGCCCAGCAGGCCGTGCAGACGCTGCAAGCGACTTTGATATCGCGCTGGGTGAGGATCAGGGACAGGCCGCGATGCTGACGCTGGACAGGCTATGCTCGCTTTGCGCCACTCACGGTCGCCGTCAGTTGGTACGGCACGGTCTGGGATGCGCTTGCCTTGGTGCCGATGAGAACTGTTTTGCGCAGATGATCGGTGCGGCGGCCGATGGCGCGCGCGAGGATGCCATGATGATGGCGTCTTTGATCGTGCGACCGGATTTTGCCCCCGCACTGGCGTCATTGTCCGAGGAATTGGGCTTTGCCCTGCGCCGGATGATGAAATCTGTACCGCTGCCAAGCACCGGTCATCAGACATCATCAACCGCTTTGCATTAGCCCCCTTAACAACACCCGCATCCGGCGTGATGGTGATCATGATCGCGCGCCGGTGCGGGGGTATAATCTCCAACCTCTGACAACACATCCCGCAGCGCCCATAGGATCATATCCACATCTTCGGCTTCGATGGTCAGAGGGGGGCGGATTTTCAGGATGTTATCCTTGGGCCCCTCGCTGCCGATCAGGATGCGATGATCGCGCATCCGGTTCTTGACATATTGGCAGATCTTGGTGCTTTCCGAGCCATCTGGGTTGATAAGCTCAACCCCCAGGAACAGGCCCATCCCGCGTACATCCCCGACGCATGCGAAATCAGATTCAATCTGTTTCAGCCCTGCGATCAACCGTGCGCCCATGGCCCACGCATTACCCTGCAGGCCCTCGTCATCGACGATGTCCAACACCTCTTTACCGATCCGGCAGGAAAGGGTTGAACCTCCAAAGGTTGAAAAGAACTCGATCCCGTTGTCAAAACTTTGGGCGATCTCCTCTGTCGTGATCACAACGCCAAGGGGGTGCCCATTGCCGATGGGTTTGCCCAGCACAACGATATCAGGCAACGCCCCCTGATGTTCGAAGCCGAAGTAATACTCCCCTAAACGCCCCAGCCCGGTCTGCACCTCATCGGCGATACAAACGCCCCCTGCAGCCCGAATTTTCTCATATATCGCAGGCAGATATCCTTTCGGGGGGATGATCTGCCCCCCAACCGAAGGGAAGGTTTCGGCGATAAAACCCGCAATCCCATGGCCACTGTCGCGGAGTGCGGCAATGGCGGGCTCCACAAGCGCGGCGAATTTAGTGGCTCGGTCGGGGTCGTCCCGTTTGAACGATCCGCGATAGTCGTCAGCCACTTCGACCAGTTCCACCCAATCGGCCTGCCCAACGCCGCCGGGTTTGTTGAATTTATAAGCAGAAATCGCCACGGTTGCGTTTGTGTTACCGTGATACCCATGATCCGGGGTCACGATCCCTTTGGCGCCGGTATGGGCGCGGGCCAGCCTCAGCGCAAGTTCATTGGCTTCGGTGCCGGAATTGACGAAGAAGCACACCTGTAAATGATCAGGCAGTTTGGACAATACCTTATCAGCAAACGCCGTTTGTGCCGGATGTAGATAGCGCGTGTTCGAGTTCATCCGTTTCAGCTGATCCGCAGCAACGGCCTGTATTCTCGGATGCGCATGCCCGACATGCGGCACGTTGTTGTAAGCATCCAGATACGGACGGCCCCATTCATCGAACAGGTGATGTTTCCAACCCCGCACCAGCATGACAGGGTCATCGTAGGTTAGGCTGAGGTTGCCGCCGAAATGATCATGTCGACCCTGCAGAACAGTGCTTTTGTCGCTAGGTTTGTAGAATACCTTTTCGTCCGGCAGATTCAGCAACGCCGCCGGGTTTGGGCAGAGTTGGTGCCATAGGAACAGCTCATCCGGGTCGCCAACGCCGGGCCATTCAGCTTCCATTCCTACCGTGGTCAGCGCCAGCTGGAAATGTACATGCGGGGCCCATCCGCCATTCTGGCTGGCATCCCCTAACCGGGCAAAGGCTGCGCCTTGGGCAACCGGATCGCCGGGTTTTAGCCGCTCACAAACCTCAGGGTCCAGATGACCATAGAGTGTGTAAAACGGATCGCCCTCGGGCGTTTCATGACGCAGGATCACCACGCCGCCATAATCCAGGTGAGAGTTCCGATTCTCCGCAACCTCAACTCGCCCGCTCAGTGGTGCATGTAAAGCCGTGCCCGCTGGTGCGAACACATCCACGGCCAGATGCACGGTCCGCCGGTCCGAGGCTTTCCACGGACCATTCCGAAACCCAGGCTCCGCATAGATCAGGCGCGGTTCGTTATAGTAGCCCAGCCAGAGCCCGTCCCCGAACTCCTCCCCCACGCGTGCCGCTTCTTCCAGCGGCATGTGGAACGGGTTTTGTGGCCAGACCGAGTTTTCAACAGACAAAGACCCCATGGGAGCGTCGCTCAGGTCTTCTCCGAACATCGGTGCGAACCCGCCGCGATGTTCGGCAAGGAAGGTGCGAACACGATCAGCCCCGTCGGTCACGGGCAGGCCGCAGGCTGCACGCAGGCGTGCAGGCATCAGGCCGCCGTTGACAGATGCGCTTTCCAAGAACCGCCATGCAGGCGCTTGCGAAATCGTGACATAAGGATCGTCTGGATTTTTCACCGCCATCAGGGTCGAGTTTATAACTGACACCGCCAGACGCATGCGCAGCAGCGGCCAGATAAGATCGATTTCCTCGGCGCTCAGACGGTTGGCGGCGTGATATCCACGCACCAATGCGGTCAGCGCGCGTTCGGGTTTGGGATGATCCAGAACGATATAAGCCGCCGCGATCGCCAGATCGCAAACCCGAGGGGCTGCGCACATATCGCCCAGATCAATCAGGCCCGAAACTGTCCGTCGTTGCCCAAAATCGCCATCGACCAGAATATTGTGGTCATTTGCATCATTGTGAATGGCCTGCTTGGGTAATCGCGCAAGCTGTTCTGAAACAGCCCTGAACCCTTGCGCAACTTCTGCTACCAACATGCGCCGATCCGGGTTCGAGACAGCCTCCAGATGCGCCTCAATCCAGCTGGCCTGCATGAGGTCCCATTTGAATTCTGCCCGCTCCAAGGCCTCATGGGTGAATCCCTCTAACGCACGATCCGTCGCACCAAGTACACGCCCGAGTTTCAGGATCAACTCTTCACTCTTTGGTGCCACCTTGGCGTAGCATTGACCGGGTAAGCGCTCCAATAGCCAAACCAGGCGCGGGGTGCCGGTCTCGTCCTGAAGCTCAGCCAACAGACCCCCATTCAAATTGGCAAAAACCTTTGGAAAAGGCAGGCCTGGTGCCGCTGACGATAGGTGTTCCAACGCCTCGATTTGCAAATCCACAAGGCTGGCTTCGCATCCCGCACGCATGACCTTAAGAACATAATCCTGCCCGTTCTTGGCCTCGACCAGAAAGTTCAGATCAAATTCGCCATCCAGCCGTGTCAAACGGGCCTCAAGCCCCCATTGCGCCCGCAATGCTGCTGTCCAGAAAGCAATCAAATCGCTCATACCTTTTCCTTCTGACCGAAGGCTTCACCCTTCATCTGGCCAAAAATATCCTCGGGGGGAGGCGCGCCGAAAGGCGCGGCGGGGGGCAGACAGCCCCCCCTTACATCAACCCAAAGCGCGCAAACGTTTGAACAATGACGATGTATCCCATCGTCCGCCGCCCAGTTTTTGCACATCCTTATAGAATTGATCGACCAGCGCTGTGACGGGCAGGGACGCCCCTGTGTCATTGGCTGTGTCGAGGCAGATCCCCAGATCCTTGCGCATCCAGTCCACCGCGAACCCATGATCAAAGTGATCGTCCAGCATGGTCTCGAACCGGTTGGACATCTGCCAGCTGCCCGCCGCGCCCTGGCTGATCACCTCGACGACCGAACGGCCGTCCAGCCCGGCCTTCTCGGCAAAATGCAGCGCTTCGCTGAGGCCCTGAACCAGACCGGCGATGGCGATCTGATTGCACATCTTGGTCATCTGTCCTGCGCCACTGTCACCGATCCGACGGCAGATTTTTGAATAGACCTGCATGATGGGTTCGGCAGCCTCGTAAGCGGCCTGATCCCCGCCGCACATGATAGACAGAACGCCATTCTCGGCACCGGCCTGACCGCCCGAGATCGGGGCATCTACAAAAGCGATGCCCTTGCTTTGACATGCTGCATACAGCTCGCGGGTCACTTTGGCGGAAACTGTGGTGTGATCGACAAATGTTGTGCCTGAGGCCATACCGTGAAAGGCCCCATCATCGCCCGTGCAGACCATACGCAGGTCATCATCATTGCCGACACAAGCCATGACAAACTCGGTCCCCTGCGCGGCAGTTAGCGGAGTGGTCGCCATTGATCCACCATGTTGGTCCACCCAGGCTTGGGCCTTTGCGGCGGTGCGATTGTAGACGGTTACGTCATGACCTGCAGCCTGCAAATGCCCCGCCATTGGGTAACCCATGACACCCAGGCCAAGAAACGCAACTTTTGCCATTTTGAAAAACCTCTCTGATATCGGGCCTTGTGGCCTGCGATGTTCCGCAGGCAAGACCGGTTGGGCAGAGACAAAGCAAAGCTGCGCCCAAAGGGCAACCCCGCGTCAGGGCCTGCCGCCAAGATCTTGCAAGATCGGACAATCGGGCCGATCATCCCCAGCACAGGCATCAATAAGATGACCAAGCGTATCCCGCATGGCTTTCAGATCCGCGATTTTCGCATCGATCTGCGCCAGATGATCTCGGGCCACGCGTTTCACATCTGCGCTGGCGCGGGTTTCATCCTCATACAAGGCAAGCAACGTCCGGCAATCCTCAATCGTGAATCCCAATGCGCGGGTACGCCCCAGGAAATTCAGCTTATGCAAATCCTGAGCGCGAAAAACACGATACCCATTATCGTCGCGCAGCGGTTTGATCAGATCGATCTCTTCGTAATAGCGGATGGTCTTTGCAGGTAGCCCCGTGCGGGAGGCGACATCTCCAATATTCATGCGGGGACCTCTCTGGATGTGCCGAACGCGGCATGCGGCAAGTCGGCCCTCACCCGGCGCAGGCGCAGGGCGTTTGAAACGACAAAGACGCTGGACAGGGCCATGGCCCCGGCGGCCAGTGCTGGCGACAGCAAGAGTCCACCGAAAGGATAGAGCACGCCCGCAGCCACCGGGATCAGAAGGATGTTGTATCCGAAAGCCCAGCCCAGATTCTGGCGGATGTTGCGCAATGTCTGGCGGCTGATTTCGACGGCATTCGCCACTCCGCGCAGATCACCTGACATCAAAACGACATCAGCAGTTTCGATTGCCACATCTGTGCCGGTACCAATCGCAAGGCCAATATCTGCGGCTGCGAGGGCGGGCGCATCGTTGATACCGTCACCGACAAAAGCCACCGTGCCAAACTTGTCGCGCAACTCATCAATCGCGTCTCGTTTTCCGTCAGGCAGAACTTCCGCCGTGACGTGATTGATGCCCAAACGATCCGCCAGTGCCTGAGCCGTGCGCGCGTTGTCGCCTGTGACCATGGCCAAGGTTACACCTGTTCCTCCTAAGCGCTTCAGCGCCTCGGGCGTGCCGGGTTTGATCGGGTCCGAGACATAGATCGCCGCCGCCAATTGCCCGTCAATGGCCACGTACAAGGGTGTTGCGCCTTCGGCGGCACGGGTATTGGCCTCGGGTGTGAGGTCACTTACCGAAATCCCAAGCTGATCCATGAGCGATTGCGAGCCAATTGAAACGGATTGACCTTCGACCCGCCCTTGCAGGCCAAGGCCGGTGAGTGATTGAACCTCTGAGGCCTCCGGCAAATTGGCAGGTCCAGCACGAGTGATTGCAGTTGCAATAGGGTGCTCAGACCGCGCCTCCAAAGCCGCAGCGATGCGCAGAACATCAGCCGCGTCAAAACCATTGACGGGGGTCATGCTGTCCAGTTCGGGATGTCCAAGGGTCAGTGTCCCGGTTTTGTCCAACGCAATCACCTTCGCCTGCTGCAATTGCTGCAAGGCAGCGCCTTTGCGGAACAGCACGCCCAGCTCAGCCGCGCGGCCCGTTCCCACCATGATCGAGGTTGGCGTGGCCAGACCCATCGCGCAGGGACAGGCGATAATCAGGACTGAAACCCCCGCGACCAAGGCATGTGACAGGGCGGGTGCCGGACCCAGCAACAGCCAAGCGACAACGGTGACAGCCGCAATGACCATAACTGCTGGTACAAACCGATAGGTGATTTGGTCGACTAAACCTTGAATTGGTAGTTTGGCCCCCTGCGCCTGTTCTACCATCCGAATGACCTGCGCCAACACGGTATCAGCCCCCACATGTGTGGCCTTGACCCGCAAAGCACCGGTTCCGTTGACGGTTCCGCCAACAACCGGGTCACCTGCGGTTTTGCCCACGGGGATCGGCTCGCCCGTGATCACGCTTTCATCGACATAAGCGCTACCTTCCAGCACCTGCGCGTCGACCGGAATGCGCTCTCCCGGACGGATATGCAAGATGTTGCCGGCGGCTATATTAGCTATTGGGAGGTCTTGGGTCTCGCCTTCGATCTCGACGCGAGCGGTTTTGGGCTGCAACCCGACCAGCCTGCGAATTGCCGCGCCGGTCTTGCCTTTTGCCCGCGCCTCGAGCCAGCGACCCAGAAGGATCAAAACCACGATCACGGCGGCGGACTCGAAATAGATATTGGCTGACCCCTGAGGCAACACCTCGAGCGCAAAAACGGCCGTGAACGAATACAGATAGGCGGCACCCGTTCCTAACGCGACCAAGGCATTCATGTCAGGCGCGCCGCGCAGCAGCGCTGGGATACCCTTTTGATAGAATATGCGCCCCGGTCCGATCAGCAGGGCAGAGGTTAGTGCAAACTGAATCAGCTGGCTGGTCTGTACCCCGATGGTTCCGTGAACCCAATGATGAAAGGCGGGGACCAAGTGACCACCCATCTCAAGGATAAACACCGGCAGGGCTAGGATTGCTGCAAGAAGCGTCGCACGGCGCAGGTCTGTCGCCTCATTTGTGTTCGAACTGATATTCGCCTCTGACGAGCTGACCTGCGCGGGATAGCCTATATCTGTGACGATCCCTGCAAGAATGGCGGGCGTAGTACTTCCCTCGGCATAGGTTACATGCGCTGTCTGGGTGGCCAGATTGACATCGGCGCGGACAACGCCCGGCGCTTTGGCCAGCGACCGTTCGATCTTGGAAATGCATGATGCGCAATTCATGCCGTCGATCTTGAGAACAATCTCATTGAGGACGGCAGGATAACCGGCCTGTTCCAACGCGTCGGTCAACACAGAAACAGGCGTGTCGCTGGCCACCTGCGCCGACTGGGTCGCAAAGTTGACCGTCGCGGTTCTGACACCTTCGGTGCCGGATAGCGCGGCTTCGACCCGCGCAACGCAAGAGGCGCAGTTCATACCTGTGATTTTGATCTGTATCTGCTGAGCGTTCGCCATCCGACTCATCCCGGTCCTATGTTGCTGCTTAGTTGGGGGTTCCAGTGACGGGAAGGTCAAGGGCGCGCGTGGCATTTCTTTGGAAACACGACAAGATCTGACTTGGTTTAAGCAGGAACGCAGCGTTGAAACTGCCAGAAACGCCGCGTCACATGGATTGGCGGGACGCGCGCAGACCTGTAGTTTTTGGATAACTACTTATCGGAGAGCTTAAGATGTCGCTTTTTTCTTCATCCGCCGCCTGGGTCACTGATGAACACCGCATGTTTGCCGATATGGCAGGCCGGTTCATGGACGATGAACTTGTTCCCAATATCGAGACTTGGGCCGACAATGGCGTGGTAGATCGCGCGTTCTGGCACAAAGCAGGGCAGGCGGGCCTGATGGCTGGCGCAATCCCCGAGGAATATGGTGGTGTTGGCGGCGGCATGGGGTTTGATGCCGTTACCATTTACGAACAAACTGCAAGAGGTGATGCGGGTTGGGGCTATGGTATCCAATCCATTGTGACGCATTACATCACGGCCTATGGCAGCGAAGACCAGAAACGGAAGTGGCTGCCCAAGTTGGCATCAGGTGAGATGGTTGGGGCTTTGGCCATGACTGAGCCTAGCACCGGGTCTGATGTTCAGGCCGTGCGGACGGTGGCTGAAAAGGATGGCAATTCCTACAAGCTCAATGGCTCAAAAATCTTCATCACCAATGGTCAGTCGGCGGATTTGGTGATCGTCGCGGCGAAGACGGATAAATCTCTGGGTGCCAAGGGTGTTTCGCTGATCGCGGTTGAGACAGAAGGGGCCGAAGGGTTCCGCCGCGGTCGGAACCTCAAGAAACTTGGCATGAAGGGCAACGATACCGCCGAGCTGTTCTTTGAAGACGTCAAGGTTCCAATGACCAATCTGCTGGGTGCGGAAGAAGGTCAGGGGTTCTATCAGCTGATGAAGCAACTGCCGTGGGAGCGGTTGACGATTGGTTTGATGGCTTTGGGCGCGATCGACTTCGCCATCGCCGAAACAGTGAAATATGTGCAAGAGCGCAAAGCCTTTGGGCAGCGCGTCATGGATTTCCAGAATACGCGGTTCAAGCTGGCAGAGTGCAAGACCAAGGCGGAAGTGCTGCGCAGTTTTGTAAACGACTGTATCGCCAAGCTGGAAGCTGGAGAGTTGGACGCTGCCACGGCTTCGATGGTCAAATACTGGGGGTCGGAGGTACAGAATGAAATCATGCACGAATGCCTGCAACTGTTTGGTGGCTATGGTTTCATGATGGAGTACCCGATCGCCCGCCTCTACGCCGATGCGCGCGTGCAGATGATCTATGGCGGCACCAATGAGGTCATGAAGGAACTGATTGCACGGTCTTTGGATGTGTAGAAGGGGCTCCCGCACATCTTCGCCGTTTCTGGCGAAACGACTGTGATGGTTGGGCCGGGCCAGCGCGGGCTTTGCCCGCGCTGGCCCGGCCCCTGCCGTCCGCAGGACGCAAGGCCAAAGGCCGCGCAGATTTTTGATCAGGTTTGATCTTTGGTTGGAATCGGTTGCCATGACGCGCTATGGCTGCATCGAATGACCAAAAAACGCGCCATGAACACTCCCGAGCATCCCCTTTGGCGGACGACCTGTCGCGAAAGCGTCCCAACGACCTCTCTGTCGTCTGACATAAGTGTGGATCTTGCCATCATAGGCGGTGGCTATACGGGCTGTTCGGCAGCTTTGTATGCGGCGCAGCAAGGTGCGTCTGTCTGTTTGCTCGAAGCAAAAAGCATCGGGCATGGCGGGTCCGGGCGCAATGTGGGGCTGGTCAATGCGGGGCTTTGGCTGCCACCGGAAGATATCCGCAACCATCTGGGGCAGGAAGCCGGTGACAGGCTGATCGATCTGTTGGCGCAGGCACCTGCGGATGTATTCGATCTGATCGATCGACATGGGATCAATTGTGAGCCGGTGCGACACGGAACGCTTCACTGCGCGCATTCTGCTTCTGGTTTCCGTGATCTGCAGAAACGACATACGCAGCTAACAACCAGTGGCGCGCCGGTCGAGTTGTTACCAGCGGAGGAAGCGGCACAAAGAACTGGCAGCAGCGCGTTTTTCGGAGCGCTTTTCGATCCACGCGCGGGCACAATTCAGCCGATGGCATTTGCCACAGGCCTGGCGCGTGCGGCCTCCAAGGCTGGCGCGCATATCAATACAGATAGTGCGGTTCGTAACCTGCGACGCGAAGGGGGAAAGTGGTTGCTTGAGACATCTCGGGGAGAGGTACGGGCACAGGCCGTTATTCAGGCCACAAATGCGTATCATCAGGGCCCTGATGATACAGCTCCCGCCTATGTTCCGGTCTATTATTTCCAATATGCGACCGCGCCCCTGTCGCACAATCTGCGAGCCAGTATCCTGCCTGGGGGCGAAGGGTGCTGGGATACAGGGTTGGTTATGACCTCGTTTCGTTTGGACGGGGACGGGCGGATGATCATCGGTGGTATGGGCGATTTGGGTCGTGCCGGGCGGGGTGTGCATGCCGCGTGGGTGAGACGAAAACTGGATCGGATTTATCCGCAACTCTCAGATCAACCCCTTGTAGAGGGGTGGCACGGTCGGATTGCCATGACGTCTGATCACATTCCAAAGATCACGCAGATTGGCCCCAATGCGTTGTCGGCGCATGGGTTTTCCGGTCGGGGCATCGGGCCCGGAACTGTATTCGGGCGTCTGATGGCGCAAAGTCTTCTTTCGGGTGATCCGACCTGCTTGCCTGTTCCGGCTGTACCCAACTACCAAGAACGCTGGACCGGTCTACGACGGACCTTTTTCGAAACGGGCGCTGCGCTGACACATCTGATCAAGGCACGGTTTTGACCGGGTGATTGACGTTCAACTTCTTAACCGCGCTGCGATCTCTTCAATCCGTTTGCGCAACCAGCGATGGGCGGGATCGTTGGCCATGCGCTGATGCCAGACCATGTAGATGGACACAGGTTCGCATTCGAAAGGTAATGGCGCGCTGTCCAGTTCAGATAACGGCCCTTGTTTCATCAGCGCCGTATCGGTCGAAATCAGGGTGCTTCCCTTGACGAATGAGGGGATCGCGTTGAAATGGGGTAAGGTCACGACGGGCGAGCGGATTTGGCTCTGATCCACCCCACGCATCACTGCCCGCGCGCTGCGGCCATCGGGGAACCGCACATCGATATGGTCGCTTTTGCAATAGCTTTCCCAGCTGTCGGGTGCATCGCGTTGGGTTCTGTCGAAGAACACCATCAAGGGGCTGCACAACAGGCGTTTCTGTAGAATATCTGGCCCATCAGGGGGCAGAGGGGTCAGCATCAGCTGGCATCTGTCACTGCGCAGCACATCCGGGTCCGGAACGCCTGAGGCAATGAAGTCGATCCTCAGCCGAACCCCCTCAGTGCGGGTTGCGCGCAGAAGGTCGGGAAAGATCAGTTCGCGCGGCATATCATTGGTTGCGATGGAGATTTTGGTCTCTTCGGATTGCGGATCAAACGGGCGCTCATCGGCAAGCGCACGCATTCCGTCGAGGACGTTTTGAACCGGCTCTTTCAAGGACAGGGCGCGTTCCGTCGGCGTCAGCCCTTGACCTGATCGCACAAAAAGCGGGTCACCCAGCACATGGCGCAGTTTGCCTAATGTATGGCTGATCGCGGATTGGGTCACGCCCAGCCGGTCGGCAGCTTTCGAAACAGAACTCTCTTCAAGGATCGTCAGAAATGCGCGCAGGACCTTCCCGTCAAGATCTGTGAAATCGATTTTCTTCATATGATATATGATTAGGCATGAATGGATTTGCTGTCCACCGGGCGCTAGACAGTCATCAGGCAAGGGGGCTCTATGGGCATTCGATTTTTCTCGGACAAGAACCGACCTGTGCATATGGGTCCATATCCGTTGGAGCGTCTGACGCGCCAAAGCGCCATGCCCAACCTGTCAACGCTGTCTGATATGCCGCGGCTGAGCTTTAACCGGGATGAACAGCCTGAAAGCATCGTTAACGCGATGGGTGAGTTTCAGGCGATGATGGACACGATCCGAGATGGTCTGGTGAACCCGACCGTATCGGATATCCCCGCCGATCCTGCGACCCGCGCGAACCATCTGAAAGCGTTTGGATATTTCAACGATGCGTCAATGATGGGGTGCGGGCCTCTGCCGCGTGACGCTTTCTTGGATCAACCTCGCCGAAATCCCGATATCAACCGTTTGGCGCATGCCTTGCGCAATCGTCAGACCAAGACGTTGGCTTCTGGCATTGATGTGATCATGGCGGACTTGAAGGACAGCGTTGAGGCAACGCCCGGTCCGATCCATAACCATCGCCATGTCATTGTTTTTCTGTACGAACACAACCGCGACCCTGATCCGGGTGAACCCGGCGCGGATTGGATCATGGATGCGCAGGACCACCGTGCTTGCCTTTTGGCGACTGAAAACGCGACGGTTATTGCGAACTACATCCGATTGCTCGGCTTTGATGCGCGGGCGCATTCGGCCATGTCCTCGGATGTTGATCTGGGCAAACTGGCCGTGGCGGCTGGATTGGCCACGGTCGAGAACTCGGTGCTGGTAGCCCCTTGGTTGGGGCGGCGTTTTGGGCTGGCTGCGGTCACCACAGAGATGGAGATTGCGCATGATCAGCCTTTGGCCCCAATGGCGCAGCAGCCCTGGTTCCACACTCAAGGCCCTGCTTGGTGGTTGGGCGCAGGGTTTGCCAAAAATGCGTTAAACCGCGATTCTTATGCCAAAAGGCGCTATGTAGACGGCGCTCATCCGTTTGAAGATTTGAAACGGGTCGAAACACCAACCACGTATATCGACGAAGAAAATGTCGCCCGCGTCCCCAAGCGCGCAGATATGTTCGCCCGCGCCCAGTTCGGGGATATGGGCAAACATCTGCAAGATGCTGCAAAGGGCGGATACTATGTGCGCAAATCCGCCCCAAGCTTTGCGCAACGCCGGGCCCTTGGCGCGTTTGTTCTTTTACAGGATGGCGACAGTGCGGATGTGCCCAAACCCTCGGACGCTGCTCGGAACGCCGCCAACATCAAGGCGGCCAGCTACTTTCTGGGCGTCGATGCTGTCGGGCTCAGCCGCTGCCCGGACTGGAGTTGGTACTCCCACGACGCCACGGGCGAAGAAATCGTACCGCCCCATGATCAGGCCGTCAGCATGATCATCGATCAGGGCTATGAAACGATGGAAGGCGCAAGCGGCGATGACTGGATCAGCGTTGCACAATCCATGCGGGCCTATCTGAGGTTTTCGCTGCTGGGCGGGGTGATCGCGCAGCAGATCAGAAACCTGGGCTACAAGGCCAAGGCGCACACGGTGATGGATGGCGAAGTGCTGCAACCGCCGTTGTTGCTGCTGTCTGGATTGGGTGAGGTTAGCCGCATTGGAGAGGTTATCCTGAACCCCTATCTGGGTCCGCGTTTGAAATCGGGGGTGGTGACAACCGATATGCCGATCGATCATGACAAACCCATCGATTTTGGCCTGCAAAGGTTTTGCGAATCCTGCAACAAATGCGCGCGTGAATGCCCCTCGGGTGCGATTACGGCCGGACCTAAGCTGATGTTCAACGGCTATGAAATCTGGAAGTCCGACAGCCAGAAATGTGCGACCTACCGGATCACGACGCCGGGCGGGTCAATGTGTGGGCGTTGTATGAAAACCTGCCCCTGGAACCTCGAAGGCATCTTCAAGGAACGCCCCTTTCGCTGGGCTGCGATGAACATTCCGCAGGCAGCCCCCGCATTGGCACGGCTTGATGACGCAGTTGGAAATGGCGGGCTGAATGACACCAAGAAATGGTGGTGGGATATCGAGTTGCAGGGCGATGGATCTTATCGGCCCTCAACCCATCCACCTAACCGCCGTGATCTGCAACGGGAGCTTGACCTAAAGTACGAGGATCAGACTTTGGCGGTGTACCCTGCCAATCTGGCCCCGCACCCGTGGCCCTATCCCTTTGCCATGGATCGAGAGGCTGGGATCGCCGCGTATCAGGCGATGGTTTCGGCAGATGAATACAAATCCCGCAAGGCTGCGGGGGATTTGTCTGTTGTACATCGCTATCAGATCGCAGGCGACGCACCTGTGATGCGGGTTGCCGTGACCAAGGTCGATAAGATGACAGCGGATGTTACCAAATACGAGTTCGCATCGCTGGATGGTGCGCCCCTGCCGGGATGGACAGCGGGCGCACATCTGGACGTGCTGGTCGCGCCCGAATTCCTAAGGCAGTACTCGATGTCGGGCGACCCTGCGGACCGGACAACCTATCAGATCGGTGTGCTGCGTGAGGATGAGGGGCGCGGCGGATCCGCCCTTTTGCATCGTATCTTCAGCGAAGGGCGAAAAGTTTTCATCTCAAAACCGATCAACCATTTCGAACTGGACGAAGCGGCGACCAAGACCTTCCTGATGGGTGGCGGTATCGGGATCACGCCGATGATTGCCTTTGCCCATCGCTTGCATGCGCTGGGCCAGGATTTCGAACTGCACTATTCCGCCAGCACGCGCGACGGCGCCGGGTATCTTGAAGACCTGGCGGCAGCCCCTTGGGCAGATCGCGTTCACTATCATTTCTCGGGCGAAGGAACCCGTGCCGATCTGGATGCAATCCTATCGGGCTATCGCGAAGGGTGGCACGTCTATACCTGCGGACCGGATCGTTACATGGACGGCGTGATGCAGGCGGCCACTCGACAAGGTTTCCCTGAGGACGCGCGGCATCTGGAGTATTTCTCGGTTCCGGAAACGCCTGAATATGAAAATCACCCGTTCAGCCTCAAACTCGCACTTACGGGTCAGGTATTGCCTGTGCCAGCCAACAAGGATGCGGCTCAGGTCCTGAATGAGGCCGGGTTTCACGTAGATGTGAAATGCTCAGATGGGATTTGCGGGGTCTGTAAATGTGGGGTCCTGGCAGGTGACGTAGACCACCGTGATTTCGTTCTGTCGGCCAAACAACGTGAAAGCGTGATGATCCTGTGCCAAAGTCGCGCTGCAGAGCCGGACGGCGTGATCGAGATCGACCTTTGAAAAGAGTCTGAAAGCGACATCATTTGACATCAAAATAGGTCGCGCGGGCCATGGACGCCGGAGGGCGGCTGAACTAACGTCCATCCGAACCCCAGTGAATCCTGATCCACAGGCGCGAGGTAAAATCATGGATTATCACAGCCCTGCCAGCTTTGCCGAAGCTTCGGCTCTGGCCGCAAATGCAACGGGCATCACACGATTTCTGGCGGGCGGCACCGATGTCTTGGTGCAGCTGCGCTCGGAACTGGTGACGCCCGATACGCTGATCGACATCAAGAAAATCAACGGTGTACACGACATCACGCGCAACGCCGACGGCAGTTGGACACTTGGCGTTGCCACCACGGGTGCCGAGATGAGTGAACATCCCGAGCTTGGCCGTGACTGGCCCGGTGTGGTCGAGGCGATGGACCTGATCGGATCGACTCAGGTACAGGGGCGCGCGACGCTGACTGGGAACCTGTGCAACGGCTCTCCGGCAGCTGATTCCGTGCCCGCCATGGTCGCTGCTGGTGTGACCGTTTCGGTCACCGGACCAGATGGGACGCGCGAGGTTGCTGTTGAGGACATCCCCACCGGACCCGGCAAGACCTCGCTGGCGAAGGGTGAAGTGATCTCGGCCGTCAATATCCCCGCACGGGACGACAATGCAGGCGACGCCTATCTACGCTTCATCCCGCGTACCGAAATGGACATCGCCGTCGTTGGCGTGGGCGTCAACCTGCGTCTGGACGGCGACCTGATCGCCGAGGCGCGCGTCTCGCTGGGCGCTGTCGCCCCAACCGTCTTGCTGGTAGAAGACTGCGCGAACGCGATCATTGGCAGCACACTGGACGATGCAGCGCTCGATGCGCTGGGCGCGGCAGCCTCTGCCGCCTGCAACCCGATTGACGACAAGCGCGGCACCATAGCGTTCCGTACCGAGGTGGCCGGTGTACTGGCCAAACGCGCCGCGAAAATCGCCTATGCCCGCGCGAAGGGAGAAGACGTATGAGCAAACTTCACGTATCCACCACCGTCAATGGGGACGCGGTTGATTATCTGTGCGACCCGCGCGAAACTCTGCTGGATTGTCTACGCGATAAACTGAATCTGACCGGCGCGAAAGAAGGCTGCGGCACCGGCGATTGCGGCGCCTGTTCCGTCACAGTCGATGGCCGTCTGGTATGCTCGTGCCTGATGCTGGGCGTCGAAGCTGAAGGCAAGCAGATCGAGACGGTTGAAGGTATCGCGGACGGGGACGTTCTGCACCCGTTGCAGAAGAAGATGATCGAATACGCGGCCCTGCAATGCGGCATCTGCACTCCGGGCATTCTGGTCGCGGCCAAATCGCTGCTGGAAAAGAACCCCAACCCGACCGAAGAAGAAACCCGGTACTGGCTGGCAGGAAACCTCTGCCGCTGCACGGGCTATGACAAAATCATTCGCGCTGTGATGGACACGGCGGCTGAGATGCGGGAGGCGTCATAATGGCTCTGGACGATCGCAAAACTGATTTCACTTTTGTTGGCACGCGACCAAACCGCCCCGATGGTCTGGACAAGGTGACAGGCCGCGCCAAGTTTGGTGCGGATATCACCGCGCCCGGCATGCTGCACGGCGCGATCCTGCGTTCTCCCCATGCCCATGCGCGGATCATCAAGATCGATGCGTCCAAGGCCGAGGCGCATAAGGACGTCAAAGCCGTCATCACCCGCGCCGATTTCGCCAATGTCCCGTTCAAGCCCGGTCTGGAAGGCGAATTCTGGAACGTGCTGGAAAACGTCATGGCGGGCGAAAAGGCGCTCTATGATGGTCACGCGGTGGCAGCTGTGGCGGCGACCTCTGCCCTCGCGGCGCGTGATGCGTTGAAACTGATCGAGGTTAAATACGAGGTCCTGCCACATGTCACCGATGTGGATAAGGCGATGGCACCGGACGCGCCGGTGATCCGTGAAGGTGCTGCGGATTATTCCGTGCCTGAAGGCATGCACCCCAACGTTGTGCGCTATCACGAAAGTGGTCACGGAGACGTCGAAGCCGGATTTGCCGAGGCCGATCTGATCGTCGAAGACAGCTTTGTGACCGAGGCGACCCATCAGGGCTATATCGAACCGCATGCCTGTCTGGGCATGTTGGGCAATGACGGCAAAGGTGAGCTGTGGTGCACCACGCAAGGCCACTGGATTGCGCAGAAAACCTGTGCCGCACTGCTGGGGATCGAGACCTCACAACTGCGTGTCACCGCATCCGAAATCGGCGGCGGCTTTGGAGGCAAGACCACCGTCTTCATCGAACCTGTCTCGCTCGCACTGAGCCGTAAGGCGAACCGCCCGGTCAAGATCGTGATGACCCGGTCAGAGGTGTTCCGCGCCACGGGGCCGACGGCCTCGGCATCGATGGATATCAAGATTGGGATGAAGAAGGACGGTACGATTTCGGCGGCACAGGGCGTGTTCCGTCTGCAAGGTGGGGCGTTCCCCGGCGCGCCGGGCGATATGACCGCCATGTGCGCTTTTGCCCCGTACAACCTGACCAACGTCAAGCAGATCGGATATGACGTGATGGCCAACCGCCCGAAACAGGCCGCTTACCGCGCGCCGGGCGCGCCGATGGGGGCGTTTGCCGTCGAATCGGTGATTGATGAGTTGTGTAACAAGCTAGGTCTCGACCCCGTCGATGTGCGCCTGAAAAACGCCGCGCATGAGGGCACCAAAGCCAGCTATGGCCCGACCTATGAACGCATTGGTCTGGTTGAAACGCTGGAGGCGGCTAAAGCCCACGCGCACTACGCGGCTCCGTTGAAGCCGGGGCAGGGGCGCGGAATTTCCTGTGGATTCTGGTTCAACCACGGCGGTGAAACTTCGGTGTCGCTGGCGCTGTCCGAGGATGGCTCGGCGCAGTTGATGGTGGGTACACCGGATATCGGCGGTTCGCGCGCATCGATGGCTCTGATGGCGGCCGAAGTTTTGGGCATTCCCTATGAAAACATCCGTGTAACCATCGCGGATACCGCAACACTTGGCTACAACGACGTCAGCCACGGCTCGCGCGTAACCTATGCCAGCGGATTGGCCACGATCAAAGCCGCGAAACATGCGGTTGAGAAGCTGTGTGAACGTGCAGCGGCTAAATGGGACATTCCCGTCGATGCGGTAAAGTGGGAAAACGGCTGCGCGGTGCCATCCGGGCCCAATGCTGGAAACTTTGACCCAATGCCGCTGGCTGATATCACAGCCAATATGGGGCGGACTGGCGGACCGATCTCGGGCCATTTCGAAGCGACGCCCGAAGGTGCGGGTGTTTCGTTTGGCACGCATATCGTCGATGCCGAGGTCGACCCGGAAACCGGCAAAACCAGCATCATCCGCTACACGGTCATTCAGGACGCCGGTAAGGCGATCCACCCAACCTATGTTGAAGGCCAGTATCAGGGCGGTGCCGCGCAGGGCATCGGTTGGGCGCTGAATGAGGAATACATCTATGGTGAGGACGGGCGGTTGCAGAACTCAATCTTCCTTGATTATCGCATTCCGGTAGCGAGCGATCTTCCGATGATCGATACGGTGATCGTGGAAGTGCCCAACCCCGGCCACCCGTTTGGCGTGCGTGGTGTGGGTGAAACCGGCATCGTTCCGCCCCTGGCCGCTATCGCCAACGCGGTGTCAAACGCCGCTGGTGTTCGGATGAAGCAATTGCCAATGTCCCCGCCGCGCATTCTGGCGGCGCTTAAGGACAATGGTTGAGGTCCACCTTTGGTCTGGCCTCCGGTCGCTGACCGGGGGCCAGCAGGTAGTGGAGGTCGAGGCCAAGACCACCGGAGAGCTTCTCCAAGCTTTGGTCACCGCGCATCCACAATTGCAGGCCCCGATAGATGCAGGCGTTTCTATCGCCATCGACGGACGTGTGATCGCCACGGGTCTGACCGAACCCATCCCCGAAGGCAGCGAAGTCTATCTGATGCAACGTCTCAGAGGCGGCTAAGCCCCGGGCGACCACGGTTCGCGTCCGACCATCCGGTCGGCCTCGGCCGTGATGTCGTTCATGTGTTGCTCAAGGCTCAGCCGCAGCGCCTCGATTTCCTCTTCACTGGCCTTACGCGGCACCGTCTCGGTCCATTCGCGGCACAGAAACACGCCCTCATTGCGCCAGGGGCGGGGCATCAACAGGCGATCCCAGGTACCTGCCTCGCGACCATGTTTGGCAGAAAAGGTGATGCCAAAAACCCGTTTGCCCGAGGTGCGCGCCCAGACCAGTGGTACGGTCGACAACACCCGTTCCGGGCCCCGCGGGCCGTCAGCGGCAATCCCGATTGAGATACCCCGTTTTATCTTGCCGATCACTTCGCGCGACACCGCGATGTTGTTCGCGTTCTTGCTGGTCATGGCGATCGTGTCCATGCCGAATAGTTTCTGTACGCGTCCAACCATGCTGCCCGCGCGTGCCGAGGATGTGATTGAACAGATTTCGCCTTTGTCTAGTGGGAAGAAATAAGGCGATTGGGCCAGTCTTTGGTGCCACAGCACAACGATGACCGGTTCCCCCTGTTCGACCAGCTGGTCCAGTTCCTCATACCCGATGCGCTGCCAGCGCGTGTTGCGGTTGACCAACCGGATATAACTGGCGATCCGCCGCGCAGCCCAATTCAGTAAAACTTCGCTGTCGGCGATTTTCGTGCGGAGGCTCAAGCTGGGTTCCTTTTGCTGCCCGAGCCTTGTCTTACCGCACTGCGCGCGCCACGCAACTTGTTTGTCTGATGACGAACTGAGAAGGATTGCAAAAAAGCCTCTTGAGTCCACCGCGCGGCTGGCATATCTGGTGGCGCACCATAGGGGTATAGCTCAGTTGGTAGAGCGACGGTCTCCAAAACCGTAGGTCGCGGGTTCGAACCCTGCTGCCCCTGCCATTAAAATCAACAACTTAGCCGATTTATCTGCCTGCGCTTTGCAGAACTTTGTGCGTTTTTTTGTGCGTTTTTTCGAAAAAGGGTGTGATTCAGCTTGAGTGACGGTCAGTGAGCAGTCCACATTTAGTCATGGGCTCAGTTTGCCCTAGTGCGAAAGTGTGGGTCAGAAAAACGATGGATAAATCGGACTGGGCATTTCTGATTTCGTGTCTCAGCGTTCTGTTTGCCGGGTTGAGTGTTCTCTACGCCAGACGGATGGCAATAAACGACAGTTTGAGGATGCGTCGTAAACCACTTGTGGCAGAGGTAACCTCAGAACCGTTTAGGGAGTTTCAGGGTTGGTTCGGCGTGACGTTGATCCTCAGAAATTTTGAGCCCGTATCAGCGCGAGTGCATTCGATTCGAGCATCGCGGCGAAAGACACTGTTTTTACTTCCTGAAGCAGCGCTTGTAGCCCCTGACCGTCACAGCCCAGAATATCGCGAGCGTCTGCCAGTAGGCGAAGCTTCGAATAGTCTCGAACTCAAACTAACCGTCGATCCCATCGGACATGTTTCTGAGGTCCCGGGATCAGGACCATCAATATACTTTCACTTCATTTCGAACCGCGACTTATCTTCAAAGGACGTTGTTTTAGACTGGGAATGGTCTGACGGAGAGTAAGCCTGAATGAACACCCCACCGACAACCAGCATAAATCAGCAGAAAGCCCCGCTTGTTTCCATCATTGTGGAAAGGGTGGGCTGCTATTCCTGCTATTCGAGTGTGAAGCCTAAACCTGCCCGCCAGTCAGGTTTTGCCCGCGTTGCGCGATTTCTTACACTGCTTTCAGTATAACAACCAGCCCATTTCTGGACCGGCTGCAAGCTGGAGCATTGGCCTTTCTACGGCTAGCTTCCTCAGATATTCACCTCACCCAGCAGGCGGGCGGTGTCACGGCGAAGGATTGCGTTGGCGTGGGGGTCAACCAGACCATCAACGCGTGCCATGATCCTGGCCTTGATTGTGATATCTTTGAAGTTATACGCCTCGGCTTCGAGTATCTGGCGTTCTAGGTCCATGACCACATCTGAAAGCGGGGCAACAAACTCGTTATAGTGTATATCGGTCAGGTTTTCTTCATTGGGATTGCCTTGTGACAACAGACGGGCCGAATAGGATTCGTTGGCATCAATCATATCTCCGTAGCGATTGGCCTCTTTCTCCCATTGCGCATACGCTGATATCCGGGAATGTGCCGAGGCGTTCGCGCTGGCGGCGCTTGCCGCGCTGTATGACCACCTCCCAAACCTTTGAACCGCGTTTGCCAACGCGCAGGACTAGTCCGCGCACAATCTCGTCACGGACCTCATAGCCCCTGTCCTTGGGGCCTTGTGCGCTGTGCCGTAGGCACTCTCTGAACTGCAAACTCCCGAGCCTTGATCCGATTGGGGTTCAGAGGCCTTGGTTGAACGAATGCCATCCGCTCAGATTGGACATCACCGCATTAACCAGACCCACACACCATCAAGCCAACAATAATTGGTCCCCGATATTCGTCTTGTGCCGGGTCGGCATCGTTTTGGCATCCCGCCCGTCGATGGTCAGTGACAGATCTTTGTAAAACCCCTCGCTATCGAACCACCAGCGATGGGATTTGGCCATCTTGCGCTGCCCTTTCGGCACGTCGCGCTTGTATTGTTCCTCGCAATAGATGTCCCAATGCCCTTTTGAGGTCAGCTTGGGCATTCCAACGCGACCGACACGTTCCCTGCCACCGTTCACAAGGCCGCCGGATAGCGCCAGAACCTTGTCCTTGCCGCTGTAGTAGTTGGTAAACCGCTTGCTGCGCTTTTTCAGAACCAGATCGCCCCAGGCGCCTTTTTCCAACCAATCCGCATCCACATCACCCGAGGCGAAGGTGACCTGATCTGCCGACCAGATTTTGTTGCCGGGTCCTGCGGAATCACCGAAGTCAGAAAAGGCGCGCAAGACAACCAAAGCCCCCATAGAATGCGCCAGAATGTGCACCTTGGGCTTGGGTGTCATGCCGAGAATTGGCAACATCCCATCCCCAACCAGATGCGGGGCTACAGCTTTGGCATCTGCGCGGTCGCTGTCATAGGTATGCAGCGACCCGTCGCTGGGCCAGTCAAAGGCGACAACCGCGCCCTTAAATCCGTTGGCCCGGACGCCCTTTTCAATCTTGTCCAACCGATCCAGCATATCCTTCTGGCTGGTATTGAAGCCGTGAACATAGATTAAAACGGCAGAGTCTCCGCCTTGCTGCTGCACAAGCTCCAGCCATTTCGCCTTTTTGATGATGCCCCCTTTGCGGATACGTCCGTCGGCGGTTTTCTGAGTGATATGGACGTAACGCGTTTTCGCGGCAGGTTTCAGGGTGAATTTCTTCTTCTGTGCATTGTAGGTGCGGCGTGAGAAAAATAAGGCCATTTGTTAAACTCCTTTATTAATAATCTGCTGAGTGTCGCATGAACCGCGGTGTTCACAAAACGCAATTTCGCAAGGGTTGGACGGTCGAAGCATAAGGAAGGTCGACAGGTTCCCTCTGCCGATCGAATGGCCTATGGTCAGGTCCGGTAGACACAGACACACGAGGACCCATGTCGCGCTTTGACGGATATTTCCTGCGGCAGTTGCTGATTCTGTTTGGCTTTTTCACGTTGGTCCTTGTCGGGGTGTTCTGGATCACCCGATCCGTCAGCCTGTTTGACCGGGTCATCAGCGGCGGGCAATCGGCGATGGTGTTTCTGGAGTTCACAGCCCTGACACTGCCAACCCTGATCCGCACGGTGATGCCGATGGCGGTTTTTGCAGCGGCGGTTTACGTCACCAACCGATTGAGCCGTGAAAGCGAGTTGACAGTGATGTTGGCGACCGGGTCCAGCCCGTGGAGGTTGGCGCGCGCCGTGGTTCTGTTTGGCCTGATCACGGGTTTGATGATGGCGATCATCAGTGTCTTCCTGCGCCCGGCTTCGGTTGAGCAGCTTGAGATCAGACAGGCCGAGGTTGCCGGGGATGTGACGGCACAGCTGTTGAACGAAGGTGAATTCATGCACCCGGCCGAAAATGTAACGGTCTATATCGGGGGCATTGATCTGGATGGAACACTGCAAGAGGTGTTTGTATCCGACCGGCGTGATCCAGAGAATGCAGTCAGCTATTCTAGCGCCACGGCCTATCTGGTGAACAACAGCACCGGTATTCATCTGGTGATGGTCGATGGGGTGGCTTTGCGCCTAAATGCCGAGGGGCGGACGCTGTCCTCGACCCTGTTTCAGGACGCATCCTACGACATCTCGGAACTAGCCAATACAGGCGGCATGACCCGGCGCAGCCTCGAGGCGATTTCAACGGCAGAATTGCTCTATTCCATGAAGACCATCGAGGAAACGGAATTTCACAGCCGTGGGCATCTGATCGAAGAATTGCATCAGCGCTTCTCGTGGGTTGCGATCTGTATCGCGGTGTCGCTGGCGGGGTACGCAACGCTCATGCTTGGCAGTTTTTCCCGGTTTGGGCTATGGCCACAGATCCTGGGGGCCTTCACAATTCTGGTGCTGCTGGAAGGCGTCAGAGGGTTTGTGTCGCCCGTCGTAATCGACGATCCACGGCTTTGGGGATTGCTCTACCTGCCAGCGGTGATCGGAATACTCATTTCGGTGCTGTTCCTACTTGTCGCAGGTCGACCGGTGTTGAAGAAACGCGTCAGGCCAGAGGGGGCTGTGGCCTCTCCGGCCTGAGGTTGTTGGCGACGCGGGCCTGAGCTGGTTGGAGTGCCCAAGAACTAGCAGGACGCCATCAGTCGATAGACGATCTGTGCTGTGGTGAAATCCCATGCAGCGTTGCCGTCAGGGGCCAGTTCGACCACGTCAAAGCCAACGCATTTACGGCCTTTCAGGGCGTGTTCAACAAGATGCAGCGCTTGGTAATACCCTAAACCACCGGGAACGGGTGTGCCGGTGGCGGGCATTTGTGAGGGGTCCAGGCCATCGACATCAAAGCTGACATAGACCAATTCGGGGAAATCCTCGGGCAGGTCGACGGCGTGAACGTTGCCGGTCACCAAGTCTTCGGCATCCATGTGGAAGATGTTGTTCGTCAGGCGGCTTTGCGCCTCTTCGGTTGAAAACGCGCGGACGCCGAATTGTGCCAACCGGATGCCTTCCTCAGCCAGCAGGTGCATGACCGAGGCGTGGCTGTGTTTTTCGCCCTGATATGCGTTGCGCAGGTCTGCGTGGGCGTCGATCTGAACCACGCCAATCGGTTGGTTCAGCGCGCGTGCTACGCCCATCACGGCGCCATAACTCAGCGAATGCTCGCCGCCCAAAGTAACCGGCACTTGGCTCGCGTTGATTGCGGCCTCGGTCCGCTGGGCGAGGCGCTCCATCACCTGGGGCAGAGGGCCGTCACAATCAACCGGGGCTTCGGTGAAGATACCCTCAGCGCAAGGTTCCGCGTGGCCGGTAATGCGTTCAAGTTCGTTGCTGGCTTCGATGATCGCTTCGGGGCCTTTCGCGGTGCCTGATCCATAGGAAACAGTACGCTCTAGCGGGACTGGTATTACGCGGAACCGGGCGTCTTCGGAGCGCTCGGATGCGGTTAGCTCACTGTCGAGGAAAATGCTCATGAAAGGCGGTCCTTAAAGTCATCATAGCCGAACTGCTTGATAAGTTTCAGCTCGTCTGTTTCGCTGTTCCACAAGGCGATGGTGGGCAAGGGAACACCGTTGAACGTGTTGGTCTTGACCATGGAGTAATGCGCCTGATCGAGGAAGGCGAAACGCTGGCCGACTTCCAGAGGTTTATCCCATGTATAATCACCGATCACATCCCCGGCCAGACAGGACGGCCCGCCGAGGCGGTAGGTGTGGCCAGTCTCGGCTTCGCCCAACAGGGCGGGGCGATAGGGGGCCTCGATCACGTCGGGCATGTGGCAGGTGGCCGAGATATCGGTGATCGCGAGGGTCATGCCATTGGTCGGCAGGTCAAGAATTTCGCCCACCAAAATGCCCGCGTCCAGAGCGACGGCTTCACCGGGTTCGAGGTAGACATCGATGTCGTGTTTTTCACGGATCGTTTTGATAAAATCCACCAAGCCATCACGGTCATAGTCGTTTCGGGTGATGTGATGTCCACCTCCGAAGTTCAGCCATTTGAGCGCGCCGATGAATGGTGCCAGCTTGGGTTGAACCGCTTCCCAGGTTCGGCGCAGCGGCTCGAAATCTTGTTCGCAGAGCGTGTGCATATGCAGGCCATCGACGCCACGCAGAGTATCGGCGGTCAATTGACTGACCGGGGTGCCCAGGCGTGAGCAAGGGGCGCAGGGATCGTATTTCGGTATCTCGCCTTCAGAGTGTTCCGGGTTGATGCGCAGGCCGACTTGTACGCCTGCCGTTTGCGCTTTGGCGAGGAACCGGTCTTTTTGAGCGGGAGAGTTGAAGATAATATGGTCAGACAGGGACAGGATTTCGTCGATCTCGGCGTCTTTGTATCCGGCGCAAAAGGTTGCGACCTCACCACCATATTCCTCGCGGCCCAACCGTGCCTCATAGATGCCGGAGGCGCAGGTGCCGCCGAGGTGTTGGCGGACCAATGGGGCCAGCGAGAACATCGAAAACGCCTTGAGCGCGCTGAGCACATGCGCGCCGGAGCGGGTGCCGATTTCGGAGAGGATGGTCAGGTTCCGCTCGACAGCTTTTTCGTCGACCACAAAGCAGGGTGTGGGGACGCGGCTGAGGTCGAAATTGCGGAAGGCACCAGCGTCACCGGCTTGGGTTTTCATCATGTCGGACATGTCCGGCGTCTCCGATTGTGCAGAGGCCGGGGGCGCTACCGTCGCCATTGGTGCTCGGACCAATGGCGCATCAATGGCGACCCCCGAGGTATTTTTGAACAGAAGAAGTTCAGGAGATTAGAATTCGACCGGGCCGTCGAGTTCGTGGACCTGCCACGGCAGGCCGTGATCGTTCAACATATCCATAAAGTCATCGGGGTCGAGCTGTTCCATGTTCCAAACGCCCGGCTCAGTCCAATTACCTTTCAGCACCTGTGCCGCGCCGATCATGGCGGGGACGCCCGTGGTGTAGCTGACGGCCTGGCTGCCGACCTCGGCATAGCATTCCTCGTGGTCGCAGATGTTGTAGATGTAGAAGGTTTTCTCGCCCGATCCGTCCTTGGCCTGACCTGTGGCAATGTCGCCGATGCAGGCCTTGCCTTTGGTTTCCGCCCCCAGATCGCCGGGATCGGGCAGCAGGGTTTTCAGGAACTGGATCGGGATGATCTCCTTGCCGTCATGCATCACCGGGTCGATGCGTGTCATGCCGACGTTTTCTAGGACCTTGGCGTGCATGATGTAGGCGTCGCCGAAGGTCATCCAGAAACGGGCGCGCTCGATCTCGGGGAAGTGGGTGCTGAGCGATTCCAGTTCCTCATGATACATCAGGTACATGTTCTTGGGGCCGATGGCGGGGAAGTCGAACTCGACCTTGTGGGTCATGGCGGGGGAGTGCTTCCACTCGCCACCTTCCCAGTGGCGGACCTCGGCCAGCACTTCGCGCAGGTTGATTTCCGGGTTGAAGTTGGTCGCAAATTCCTGATCGTTGCTGCCGCCATTGGCGTCCAGCACGTCGATCTGGCGGATGGTATCCAGCTTGTGCTTCTTCAGCCATTTCGCGAAGACGGATGTCACGCCCGGATCAAAGCCCGAACCGAGGATGGCGGTCAGCCCGGCCTCTTTGAACCGCTCTTGATAGGCCCATTGCCAGTGATATTCGAACTTGGCCTCATCCTCGGGTTCGTAATTCGCAGTGTCGAGGTAGTGGATGCCGGCCTCAAGGCAGGCATCCATCAACACCAGATCCTGATAGGGCAGGGCGAGGTTTACAAGGATTTCAGCTCCGGTTTCCTTGATCAGCTTGACGGTGTCTTCGACCTTGTAGGCGTCCAGTTCTGCGGTCGCGATATCCACACCGACGCGGTCTTTGACGGCTGCGGCAATGGCGTCGCATTTCGATTTCGTGCGGCTGGCCAGAGTGATCTCGGTAAAGATGTCCGAGTTCATCGCCATCTTGTGCACGGCAGCGTGCGATACGCCGCCCGCGCCGACAACCAGTGTTTTTCCACTCAAAGAACCCATGGGGGTCATCTCCTCTCACAGGGGGTTATTCGTAATAGGTGTAGCCGTTGATCGAGTCGCGATAGGCGCTCATCAGGGTTTTGCGGTCCTTGGCTTGCAGAGTACCGGTCGAGATCGCCTCGTCCACCATTTTGCGGAAGGCAGCGACGCAATCCTGCGGGTCGAATTCGACGTAGGACAGGACCTGGCTGATCGTGTCGCCCTCTTGTTCATGCAGCAGGTCGAACCCGCCATCGGCGCGCAGGTCGATGGTGACGACGTTTGTATCTCCGAACAGGTTGTGCAGATCGCCTAGCGTTTCCTGATAGGCGCCGACGAAGAAGACGCCCATGAAGTACTCGTCCTCATCCGGCAGCGAATGCACCGGCAGGCTGGGTGAGACACCGTCGGCCAGAATGAAACGGTCGATCTTGCCGTCGCTGTCGCAGGTGATGTCTGACAGCACGGCGCGCCGGTCAGGCGTTGTGTTCAGACCTTGCAGCGGGACGATCGGGTGTAGCTGATCGATGGCCCAAACATCGGGCAGGGATTGGAACAGTGAAAAGTTGCAGTGATAGATATCGGCCACTTTCTCAAGCTGATCATCGACATCCGTTTCCAGGCCGTCGCGGGCGGCCAGCGCCTTGAGGCGGGCCATCAACGAAAGGTAGATGCGCTCTGCCCGGGCCATTTGGCGCAGGTCGACATAGCCGCGCCGGAAGAGGGCGCGAAGTTCGTTGCGATAGAATGTGGCGTCATTCCAGCATTCCTGCAGGCGATCCTTGCTGAGATAACCGTGCACGGCGGCGAGGTCCGAGACCATATGATGGTCCTCCGGTTCAACCTCAGGGCCGTTGGGGGCATCATAGAGCGTGCTTTCCAACACGTTGAACACCAGCATCGAAGATGTTGCCACGACGGCTCGACCGCTTTCAGTCACCAGCGTGGGGTGGGTGATCTCGGCCTCATCCATCGCGTAGGCGACGGTTTCGACCACATTGGCGCAGTATTCTTCGACCGTGTAGTTGATCGAGTTTTCGGCTGCTTTCTTTTCGCCCGTATAGTCCACGCCCATGCCGCCACCGAGGTCGAGATGGGTCAGCGGCACGCCCTCGCGGGTCAGTTCGGTATAATAGCGGCAAGCTTCCCCGACAGCGCGACGCACGTCATTGACGTCCTGTACCTGAGAGCCCAGATGCGAGTGTTGCAGCTTCAGGCAATGCAGCAGGCCCGCGTCGCGCAGTTTATCCACGGTGGTTACCAACTGGTCGGTGTTCATGCCAAAGGCAGATCGGTCGCCCGAGCTTTCCTCCCATTTGCCGCTGATCTGGTTGGTCAGTTTGACCCTCACACCGATCAGGGGTTCGATGCCCAGTTCTTTAAAGACTTCGATGACCGTGTCGGCCTCTTTCGGGCTTTCCAGAACAATGACAGTATTGAAACCGATCTTACGGGACAGGATTGCCAGTTGGATGAACTCGGCATCCTTGACGCCGTTGCAGACGATCAGCGCCTCAGGCGCCAGCCGGTGCGCAAGAGCCACGACCAGTTCCGGTTTGGACCCCGCCTCAAGCCCGTAGTTGTATTTCTTGCCAAACTCAACGATCCGATCGACCACCTGCGCCTGCTGGTTTACCTTGATCGGGAACACCCCGCGATAGGTGCCTCTGTAGCCCACGCGCGCGATTGCAGAGGCAAAGCTTTCGTTCAGATGCGCGATCTCGTGTTCCAGATAGGACGCGACGCGCAAAACCATCGGCGCTTTGATCCCCCGGTCATCCAGATCGCTGAGGATACCGGGCAGGCTGATCGCCGCCGTGTCCGGAGACAGCGGATTGCGCAGACCGATCTCGCCCTGCTCCGTCACCTCGATGAGGCCTTTGCCCCATTTCTCAACCCCGTAGATGAAATGCGGTGCGTCGGGCGTCTGTTTCAATCAGGTCGATCCTTAACATAAGCGTGCCAGCTTCGCGCCCGCCAATACGGCAGCAGTTTGATTCTTCCAAGTGTAAACTATGTGACGGGGATTGCCGAGTTTCACGCGAAGCTACGGATCGGGATCAGATGGTTGTCCCATTGGCAATCCGAACGCGACAGAACCTTCGGATCTTCGGGGTTTAATGTGCCAAATAGCCCGGTTCCAGTTGTGAAGGTCAACCCATCGGGGCCTGCGCCAAGCCCGCAAACGTCTTGCAGTGCCGAGGCGTCTGTGAATGTAGCGGTCTGCACGTTGAACCGATGCAGCGCATTGCCGCGCGGGCAGGTGATGGCAATGGTTGCGCCGTCGGACGAGAAGGCAACGCTGCCCGCATATCCCTGTAGATGGCGTTGTTTTGCAACCGGGGCGGACAGCAAGACCGGGTCTTGTCCCATTCGGTGCAGACCCAGCAGCGGCGGGTGCTCGGTTATGCTGCCCTGCCATTGCATGGCAAATCCGACCAGCCCATCGCCGCGCACAGCCAGATGCCGGATCGAGTTCTTGTGCAGTGCGCTGGGCAACTCCATCTTGTCCAGCAATCCGCCTGTCAGGCTCAGATAGCTGAGGTTCGGGCGCATTACCGGCAGGTTCAGCTTGGTGCGGCCGGTTTCAGGGTGGGTTTCAATACCGCCATTGGCAATCACAAGGGTCTGCCCATCTGGCATCAGGCGGATGTCGTGAGGGCCAATGCCACCAGATGAGAACTCGTCGAGCCGTTGGAAGGTTTTCGCATCCCAGACACTGATGCGCCCTTCTCCGCTGTCATAGCTATTCTCGGTGGCAAAAAACCGGGTTCCGTCTGCCGAGAACGTGCCATGCCCATAGAAATGAAAACCTTCAGGGGCCTCAAGTCGGGTCAGTTCTGTACCGCTGGCGCAATCAATCACAACCGCAAATGTGCCGGGGCGCCGTGCGAAGGCTACGGCTTGGGGCTCTGACGGATGCGCGGCGGCGGCGTGACCGCGAGCGGGTAGGGGCAGGGCGAACAGGATATCACCTTCAGCGCTCAGACCCGCCAGTCGAAAAGACCCATCCGGGAAAAGCCCAGCTGCCAGGTAATCTGGTGCACCTGCCGCGGCCCATCCTCGGATCGGGGCGATGCTGGCAGCAGCGAGACCGGCGAGGAAATGCCTGCGACTGGTCAAGGGTTTAATCTCCGTCCAATGAGTTGAAGCCGGCGCTGATGCCAAGTGTCGGGCCAAGCTCGGTCGCAGCGATCTGGCGGATATCATTTATCGACTGTTGCAGCGCTTCTACCCGAAAGCGAACCTGGGGATCTGCAACACCGGCCAAAGCGGGGTCGTCTATAGACCGGGCACTCTTGATCGCGCGGTTGAAAGCTGTTTCCAGATCGGCGGCGATTTCCGGGTGATTGGCAGACAGGCGCGCCGCAAGGTCACGCGCTGAGACTAGCGAAAGCTCAACATGGCGTAAGGACCGTTCGGAACGACGCGCCTCGGCCCGTTTGGGGCGCGGTCGGTCAAACGTGCCCAGCGGCCGGCCCAGACGTGTCTCGGATGTGAACTGCAGTCCGGTCGACAGTGCCTTGAACAATTCCTGCAGGGCCTCATCCTGTGTGCGATAGGGGCCATCAGCCCCAGGTCGGGTCAGGTCGAGCGCATAGGTTTCCCAGTCGGCAGCCATAGCATCGGCATTTGCATCAATATCAGCGCTGATGGCCTGAATCAGGGCACAGCGATAGTCGGTGCTGCCTTGCTGGGCAAACTCAGGGTCATAGAGCATCCGTTCCAGAGCAAAGAACCCACGCCCGGCAATCGACGTTTCGGCATAGGCTTCAGCTGAGGCGACGGCGGTATCTTCGATTGCGATGTGTTTTGAGAGGGCTTTGGGGGTAAAGCCTTTGGTGTCCGGCCAGAAAGCCATCGCAAAGGCGCGATCGTCGGTTTCGGCCGGCCCAAATCGCAGGTGGCTGGCCGAAATCCATGCGTCGAATGCTGTGCTATAAGCGGCCCGAAGGGCTTGCGATTCCGGGGCACAATCCGTCTGCGCCGTCATGGCCAGAACGTCTGTTGCTTCGGAAAGGGCCGTGAAGCGTGGCAGGATGTGGTTTTCGGTCACATCGACCAGCGCGGGCGTGTGATCCTGTGCGGCGGCGGACAGCGGAAAAACCAAGGCTGCGATCAGGGCGAGTTTATACATGTGTCACAGGCTCTCCAAAAAACGGATAAGGGCATCCCGGTCGGATTTGGACATAGAAACGACCTTGTCCCGGGCGGCTTGCGCCTCGCCGCCATGCCACAGAATGGCTTCTAGCAGATTACGCGCGCGGCCATCATGGAGGAATTCTGTATGGCCCGAAACACGTTCGGTCAGGCCAATCCCCCACAACGGGGGCGTGCGCCACTCGCGGCCTGTTGCACGTGCTTCAGGGCGGTTGTCGGCCAGACCTTCGCCCATATCGTGCAGCAGAAGGTCAGTATAGGGCCAGATCAACTGGAAACTATGTTCTTCGCGGTCTTCCAGGCGGTGGGTCACATAAGACGGAGTGTGGCACGAGGCGCAGCCGGAGCTATGAAACACCTCTTTCCCTTTTAGCACCTCAGGGTCATCTAAGTCGCGCCGGCCGGGTACACCCAGATTGCGGCTGTAAAACGCCACTAGGTCCATCCCGACCTGATCAATCTCGAAACCTCTGTCGTCATTATCGCCATGCGGTGCTTGCACACAATTGGTCTGCGTATCGGTGCAATCCCCATAGGGTGCAGGAAACAAGGGGCTGGACATGCCGATATCCCCCGCAAAGGCCGCCGCGGATTGTTCCATGACGGTCGGCATTCCGGCTTTATGGCCAAACCGTCCCATCATTGGCGCATCATATTCCACCGACCAAACGATGTTCGGGCGGCCTGATATCCCATCCCCATCCGCGTCCTCTGGATCGGCCTTGGCCAGCAGGTCCTCGACCGGGATCGCCTCCAGCAATCCCAGGCCGATCATCTGCGGTGCGACCCGGGGACTGAGCATGGCATCCGGATGCAACGGGCCATAGCCCAGATCGGCGGCATGGTAGGTCGGGCGGCGCAAAGAGGCGGTTTCTCCCTCCGAAAGCGTAACGGGAACCTCGCTGTATGTGATGTCCAAGCGGTATTCTGCCGGATGCCCCGCCAGTGCAAAATCCTGCATCTGACCGCCATAGGTGGGATCGGGCAGGGTGGCGATGTAATCCGCGATCTCGGCATAACCGTCTTCCGCCGTGCCGGGGATAGAGACCCGCAGAAACATCGAAATCGCGGTGTCATCCGGCCCATTTGGCGTATGCCCGCGCCCGTCCTTGATATGGCAGCGCTGGCAAGAGCGTGCGTTGTACAGCGGTCCCAACCCATCTGAGGCAAGTGTCGAGGATGGTGATGAAACCCAGATTTTCCTGAACAACCCGTTTCCGACTCTGAAATCCAGCTCCTGCTCAAAGCTCAGGTTGCGCGAAGGCAGGGAAAACGCGTCGGCATCGTTGCGCGCACGGACTGTCGCGGCCCCTGCGGGCAGGTCTTCAAAGCGTTGCGGGGTGGTGAAATCCCGTGGTGGCGCGGTGGCTTTGGATATGCGGTCCAGCTCTTCGTCGGTGCGGGGAATGACGGACAGGTGCAGGTCCTGGAGTTCGGACGGCAGAGCGGGGGTGGCGGCCAAAGTGCTTAGCGTCAGCGCGATAATGCCACACGCCTTTGTCCAATTCTGGAGTATTGAGTTACGCATAGGTGGCTGTGCTGCGCCGTTCAGGCAGATCAGCTGGCGTTTCCAGAGCATTGATGTGACTTTCTTCATCAGTGATCAATCGTTTGATCAGTACCGTACAGGTAGGGTCAACTGAGTTTGGCAGCCAATCGCATTTCCACGTACAAGGCTCTAGTCTAGCTCTCTTTGAGCTGCGGCTTGGCGCCCAGGATCAGAAACAACGGTACGAGGCATAAGGCAATGCCAGTATGACCAGAGGCGCGGCTTTACGCCTCTGGTCACAGGGTTTTGACTATTGGAACACTGCGTCCGGGTTATCCAGACTGTCCGATCCTTCGAATTCGATATTCTCTAGCTCAAGCGCAGCAACGATACGTTCGATCGTTTTGGTCTGGTCGATCAGACCGTTCACGCCACTCATGATCAAAGCTTCGCCTCCGGCATTGCCGCGTTCCAACATCTGGTCATAGGCGAACCCCGCTTCGGCGGTGGATTTCATCGCGCCCAGGGCCAGCATGGTGTTCGCCAGTTTGGCTTTCATCTCGGTATCCAGCGCGGGGTCGCTTGCGATGACCAGATCAGACAATGACGCACCGCTGACTGGGGTCCCGTCGATCCGAGTGTAGCGACCCAGATAGACGTTCTGGATGCCAACGCCGTTGTAGTAGTGGTCGTTATGGGTGTTGTCGGCAAAGCAGGAATGCTCCTCTTCCGGATCGTTCAACATCACGCCAAGACGCATCCGCTCACCTGCGGTTTCACCGTATGAAAGCGAGCCCATGCCAGTCAGAATCGCGCTGATGCCGGTGTCTTCGTTTTCAGTCAGCGCGTCGCGCGCGTCGCCACCTTCTGCCCATTGTGCCGTCATCCATTCCAGATCGCTGACCAGCAGATCGGTTGCGGCACTCAGGTACTGGGCGCGGCGGTCGCAGCTTCCGTTGGTGCAATTGTCATTTTGTGCAAAGTCAGTCCACGGGCGGTTGCCAGCACCAGTGCCATGACCATTCAGGTCCTGACCCCAGAGCAGAAATTCGACTGCGTGGTAACCGGTTGCCACATTGGCTTCGATCCCATCCGCCTCATGCAATGTCTCTGCCAGCAGTTCAGGAGTGATTTCAGATGCATCAACAGCGTTGCCAGACAGTTCGAAACTGGGGTTGGCGATGACGTTCAGTGCAGCAAACTCGTTCTCGTCACTCGGGCCGCCATAGGACGCGTCGACATAGTCGATCAGACCTTCGTCAAGAGGCCAGGCGTTTACCTTACCTTCCCAGTCATCGACGATCGCGTTGCCGAAACGATAGACTTCGCTCTGTTGATAAGGCACGCGCGCGGCAAGCCAGGCGGCGCGCGCCGCGTTCAGGGTAGCATCTGACGGATCGGCGATCAGAGCGCTAACGGCAGATTGCAGCGACATCGCAGCGATCAGGCTGTCAGCGTAATTGGCTTCGGCGATATTCGCGTAAGTATTCAGGATATCTGATTTTGCGGGGGCATCGGCGGCCGATGCGGCGGTTGCGGCGCAAAGGGTCAGGGCGCTGGCAGCGACAATAAACTTCGTCATGGGGTTTGATCTTTCCTGTCAGTGAAAGGCAGTGCGGTCAGAGGCGACACATTGTTCTAACGCCTAAAAGCTGAGTGAATAAGTCAGAATTGTCAACCTGAGTTTTATTGTCAGATATACGCCTGCGCATGGGCAAACTGCCGCATATCCCCATATCTAGCGATGCGTGCCGTAGCGACCCGCGTTGCGCCCCCCGCGATTCGGGCTAAACTCTGACCTGTGATTCTATTTTTGGTGGTACGTGGTTAATGAAGCGCCTGGTTCTTCTTTTGTCTTTGTTGTCGGCGGGGGTGGCAGCCCATGCGACGCAGCAGGACGGCCAACGTAAACACGGAACCGGACAGCTTGGCATGGTGTTCGCCGGGGCAGAGTTCGCGCTGTCACTGGCCGTTCCAAGCTCAGATATCGTTGGGTTCGAAAGCCAGGCCGAGACAGATGAAGATCGCGCTATGGTTGCGGTTGCCATTTCGGATTTGTCTAAGCCTTTGGAGTTGTTTGTCCTTCCCGAGGACGCAGGCTGTTTTACTGCATCTGCCAATGTTGCATTGACGTCAGAGGAAATAGCCGACCAAACACAGGCCGCGGAAGCCAGCGATGGGGCAGCGCAGGGGCCGGAACATTCTGAGTTTCGTGCGGACTATGTTATCCAATGCCAGGACATGGCAGCGCTGACGACAATTGAGTTCGCCTATTTCAGTCGTTTTGAAAGAACGCAGAGCCTTGAGATCAGCATCACCTTGCCTGACAGCTCTCATGAGTTTGCAGTAACGCGCGCGACTCCGTTGATTGATTTGACCGGTCTTTAGAAACAGTATCGATTCCTGAGGGCTATTGTTCCATTTTTGGCCCGATAGATCATGGTTTGCAGCCTCAGAAGAACGGAGTATCCGCTTTATCTGGGAACGAGGTGGTTCAAGCTGGAGAAGGCTGACGGCTAGGGGGCTGGGATGAAAGTTGTCATTCACCAGGGCTTTCACAAAACAGGGACCAGAACCCTCCAATCAATGCTCCACAAAAACCGAGGGGTTCTGAATAATCGTTTAAACATGCTTTTGCCACGGGACCTGAAAGAGGCTGGATTTTCGGCACGCCGATACGCCGTCCTGCCGCAAGATCGCATGCTAAAGGGTTTTCGCAAAAAGCTGCACACGGTGCTCGAAGCCTTTGTCGGCCAGGAAGACAAACCCCTGTTGATCAGTAGCGAAGAATTCGCAGGCATGATCCCGGGCCGCAAGAACGTCTGGTCGTATACTCAGACCCATGTACTTGCACGGGTTCAGTTGGAAGAGGTGCAGCGGCTTTTTGGCAGACAGGCGCAAGTGACTTTCTTCTTCACAACCAGAAATCCATCCGATTGGATCAGAAGTGTATATTGGCAAAACATTCAGGCAAGCAGGCTGGTGGAGGAGCTTTCGGATTATAGTCAACAGCTCAAAGCTGCTTCCGATCTGGATGCGGTGGTAAGCAGGGTCGAACAAACGGTCTCGACCCACGCGCGTGTCGCGCGGATCAATGTCTCAGACGGTGACGACCGATTCTTGGCGCTTACCAAGGTGCTGTCGATACTTAATGTGCGCTCAGATGATCTGACCCCCGTCAAAAATGCGAATGTCCAACCCCCTGGGGCCGCCGCATATTTCCGTGAGCTTAACTGTTCAGATTTAAGCGATGAAGAGGTTCAGATCGAAAAACGGGCTTATCTGGATGGTTTAAAGGCGCGCAAAGCGAACCGATAGCGGTTTCAAATCAAGGCTTTGCGGATGGTTTGATTAGGATATTTGGGGATGTGGTAGCGGAGGAGGGACTTGAACCCCCGACACGCGGATTATGATTCCGCTGCTCTAACCAACTGAGCTACTCCGCCATGAGTGAGAGGCGATGTAAGCGAGCCGTCGGAGAGGGTCAAGGGGGAAATGGTCGGTTCGACAGGGAATTTTTCTGATCTAACCTCAACCGACATCAGTTGATGTATTGTCTGCCTTCGCAGCGTTCTGGATCACCTTGCGTATGAAATCGGCGCATGTTTCTGGCACGGTGATGGGTGTCATATGACCCAGGCCGTCAACCTCTTGATATGTCAGTCCGAACTGCTGCATCTGCGGCCCGTGCATTGCGGGGGACAGGATCGTATCCTGTGCCCCGTATAAAACACCTCCGGGCGTTCTCAGTTCAGGATAGCGTGCGCTTTGGGCTGCGATGCTGTCATCTACCCCGACAAGATCCTGGGATGCGGTGATAAAGGCTGATGGGCGTAAGCCAAGCGCGCCACCAGCGCGTTCCAGGAAATCATCCGGTGCTGTTTCGGGGTCAAAGGCCACCTGCAAGACATGGGGTGCGGTTTTGGACGCGATGGGAACAGCCAAGGTGTTTCCGATCAGGCGGCGTATCCAGGCCGTGCGGATTTCGAGGGACTTAAACACCTCTGGTGGCTTTGGCATTTGATGGGTCAAGGGCGCAAGCAAGGCCAGGCTAGACACGCGGTCCGGGTAGTCCAGAGCGATGGCAAGTGAGACCGCTCCGCCCAGTGAATGCCCGACTAATACGGCATCAGTGACGCCCTTTGCATCGAGGAATTCGGTGATCATGCGGGCCTGTTCGGGCAAACGGCCCATCTCAGCCGTGTCGCGGGTAGAATACCCACAGCCTGATCGATCCAAGGCGATCACGTGATACTCATCCGCAAGCTCATCCATCAGCCCATAGGTGAAATGCTGTAATTGCCCGGCCAGCCCGTGGATCATCACAATCGTTTGTGCGTTGGGGTCACCTTTTTCGACGTAATGAATGCTGCCGCCTGAGACCGGGATTATCTGGCCCAATTGAGGAACGGTCTGAAGGCCAACCTTGGTCAGATGCCTTGTCCAGAGGTGCATGCCCAAAAGAAAGATCACGAGAAGTGCCAGCGTGCTCAGAACAATTGTCATCTCATCAGTCTCCTTTTGCGTCGGACAAGGGTACGTAGTGTTCGATGCCCGCGGCGGCCATGCGTCGCTGGAACTCAGCAGCGGTTCCGGGCCACAGGGCCGTATTGTGGCCTTTGGCATCCTGATACCATGATGTGCAACCGCCGTCTTGCCAAACAGCGTCCGCGTGCCGGTCTTGCATTTCCTGTGTAAATGCGGCCTGCTTTTTTGCATGCGGGTTGATCGTGCGAATGCCTTGATCCGACATTGACGTAAGCACTTCGCCGATATGACGCACCTGCGCCTCGATCATCAAAATGACCGAGTTGTGGGCCAGCGTTGTATGCGGTCCCAAAAGGATGAAAAAGTTCGGGAACCCTGCAACTGCGGTGCCCAGATGGGCTTGCATCCCGTCTGACCAAGCGTCGCGCAGTGTCAGACCGTCTGCGCCCGTAATGTCCAGACGTTCAGCAATATCGGTCACGTGAAAACCGGTTCCCCAGATCAGGACATCGGCCTGTACCTTTGTCCCGTCGCTGGCTGTGATCGTATCACCTTCAATCGACGCGACGCCGGATGGGATGACATCGACATTGTCGCGCATTAGGGCTGGGTACCACTCATTCGAGCTGAGGATCCGTTTGCATCCGATTTGGTAGTTCGGTGTCAGCTTCTCCCGCTCTGCCGGGTCCGATACTGCGGAATGTAACGCTTTGTGCCAAAGGTGCATGGCGTATTTCACCATCAGCTTCTCGCGCCGAAACACGCGGTGGCGGAATTCGAAATAGGCAAAGATCAGGTTTCGCCTTATCCGCGCCAATAGCGGAACCTGCCGGTATAGCCGTCTGACCCATGGCGCGACCGGTCCATCCATGCGCGGCAGCACGTAGGGGGCGCTGCGTTGGAAGACAGTTACCCGCTTCGCGATCTGGGCCATTTCCGGGACAAACTGGATAGCTGAAGCGCCGGTGCCAACAACAGCTATATTCGCACCGGTCAGATCAACATCGTGATCCCACTCGGCGGAATGAAAGCTGGGTCCTTCAAAACTGTCCGCGCCCGGAATTTTGGGGATTTTGGGTATATGCAGCGCCCCGATGGCCGAAACCAGAAACTGAGTGGTCCAGCGCTGTCCGTCGTCGGTTTCAACGTACCAATGATCGCTGCGCCATTCGGCGGATTTCAGGCGCTGGTTGAATTGGCAGAGGCCATACAGGTTTTCTTTTTGCGCAATGCCTCGCAGATATGCCTGTATTTCGGCCCCGCCTGCATAAACCTGGCTCCAGTCCGGGTTGGGATGAGATGCCATGCTGTAAAGGTGCGAGGGTACATCGCAGGCAACACCGGGATATGTGTTTTCGCGCCATGTTCCGCCGATATCATCGGCCTTTTCCAGAATGGTGATGTCGCGGATGCCCAGTTTGCGCGCCTCAAGTGCCATGGTCATCCCGGCGATGCCAGCGCCTATGATCAACATATCCGTTTTTTGATCCAAGCTCTCGCCCCTTAGCACAACCATATGGTGATCACCCCAGCATAGATAAGGATGCTGGGGTAAGAAGCAAGCTGTCGTTTGTTCGGTTCAGAACGCTGGTGTGGAACGTCGTGCATCTTTGACCCGGACCAAGCGTTCAAAGTGCCGTGATCGCTCAATACAGCGCGGATTTTGCGGACATTCAGCGAATGCCCGCAAAGCAGGTCGACCAGCTTATGCCGCCATTTCTATCTGAACTTCACCGTCATGTAAGAAGCACCTTAAATCGAAAATCGACAGATCGACTGGATTTGGCAATCGAATGTCATCAATGCTTGGCAAATTACCTGACGACAGCTCAAATGAGCGGTCAATCTGTGAGATTATGACAATAATCACCCCGCGTTTGGCAGCAAATTTTTTGAGTGCCCGGACTTGTTCATCAAGTGGTGGATTGCTTCGCCGTTGATCCAATAGCTGTAGGTAATCAACAACGACCAGCGCGTCATCAGCCGTTGTGCTGACGCATTCGATAATATGAGCTGCGCAGATGCTGTCCGAGGTATCAACGACAAGAGGACGGTCAAAACCCTGAGCGTCAAATCCGAGCTTTTCAAGTCGATCCCAAACGTCCATTTCATTGTAGTCCAAGGTGAAAACATATCCTGTGCGATTGTTTTTTTCAGCCAATGCAGCCAGCTCCAGCCCTAGAAGTGTTTTGCCGTGTCCTGGGCGCGCGCCGATAAGCACCAAATCACCTGATTGCATCTGCCTTATGATTTCTTTTGCAGGTGATGCTTTAGAGTAGTTGGACGCTAAATGACTCCAGTCGTTGAAGCCCTCTTTCGCGGCAATCTGATTAAGTGCCTCGTGGAGTCTAATGTCGCTATCACGAGCCAGCAATTTGGCATGACGCTTTAATTTGTAGATTGGAGATGAAAGTTTCATCTTGAACCTCCTTATTCGAGTGGTCTCCGCAATCCCTCCTTATGCGCGCGCTCGAACAGGTTGGGTTCGACTCAGTATCGCTCTGCATGTTGAATGCTGCCCCAGTGGAGGGGGGAGGCCCGAGCAAGGCCATGCGCAGATATTACCTTGAATGGTTGCAACACTCAATTGGGTTTTGGTTATTCTCCGCACGCTGACGAAAGCTCTATTTGGGCTGAGAGCAGCCGTATTGTGTGCTGTCCTTCTAAGCCTTGGTGCCGGAAATTGCAGAATTTCGCAGGGGCCGAGCGGGGTCAGTAATGTGGCTGAATAGTCGAACATCTCTGTCGTTCAACAACCGGGCGCACCTCAAAGGACACGGGTTGGCGGCTGCTCGGAGATCACAGTTCTAGGCGATCGGCCCGACCATGGCGCACCAGACGCAGATTGAGGATATCAGCCTCAGGTGCGCCGTGCTCCAGCGCAAAGACAAAGGCGTGGGTCAGGAAAAAACAGGCCGCATCGATGTCGCCTGCGCCTTCGCGCTCATCGGCGGCCATCGTATAATATGCGACAAGGGCAGCCGGATCATTGCGCGCATGCGCGGCCAGCAACAATTCATCCAGCGCTGCCCTGTCCATTTCTTTCAGCTCCATGTGCGATTTCGAGACTATTCGGAGCGTCCATTCTCTATCTGTGTCGCGACCCAATGGTGGAAGTTATGCGTTGGGCCATCCATCGCGGGCGAGAACCGGCCGCCGTCAAACAGCATACCATGTCGGCCTTTTTGCATGCCTTCGACGACAAAAACATCTTCTTCGAAAACGGTTTTCCACAATTGTGCGTTCGAGGCACGCAGCCCGTCATGTTCGGGCGTCTCGCTTTCGCTTTTGGCATAGTAGAGCTCGATATGCTCGACAGTATTGCCCTGATCGACTGGTTCCAGGATGATTGCAAAGCTATGATCGCGCTGAACGCCCAGCAAGACGTTCGGATAAAGCGCGATGTATTCCGCGCCTTCATTCCATTTGTCGCTGAGATCCGGAAAATCGGGCATTGTTGCGCCGTCCTGATCGGTCAATTGCCGATAGACCAATGTGCCCTGACCCGAATAATGCCCGCGCTTTTCGATATTGTAGTGATCTTCCAGCCGGGAATAGCTGTTGAGCCCCGGATGGACCCACGGCAGGTGGTAGCTTTCGCAATAGTTTTCGACCGCCAGCTTCCAGTTGGTTTTGACCTCAAGCTTGAAAGAGGACTCATCGCCGCCATGGAACAGTGGAGTTTCGAACTCCTTCCAGCGCTCCAGCAACTCCCGATGCGCATCCTCAAAGGCCGGGGCATTGCCGTCGACATTCACAAAGATCACATCGCGCCAGACATGCGAACGAATACGCACCAGCCCAAGGTCTTCGTTTTTGACGTCTTGATGTTTGTTCTGACCGGGGCCGCCAACATGGGGTGTCGCGCGCAACTCGCCCTTCAGGCTGTAGCACCAGCTGTGATAGGGACAGCGAATGGCGCCGCCAATTTTTTTGGGCGCATCCACAAGGATCATCCCGCGGTGGCGGCAGGTGTTTTGAAATACTCCAATCTCGCCATCACGGTCGCGGACGATCAGCAAGGGCATACCCAGGAAATCCACTGGTTTTGCATCTCCGGCTTCAGGGACATCCTTGCCAAATCCGATGCCGGACCAGTTTGCGTAAAGAACGGATTGCCGCTCCTCGGCGAAAACGCCGGGGTCGACGTAATGTTCGTTTGGCAGACCGTTGGCAGTGTTCACATCGGCCAGAACCGATGAAAGCGGGCCATGTTTATTCATCAGGCTCTCCTGCGACTGAATTGCATTGCAAACCCTATTGGCGGAGAGAATGGGGTTTCCTCAATATCAGAAAACCTCATCACAGGTTGAGTTGAATTAAACCGTTCCTTCGCGCACCTCTTGAATGATCCAATCTTTGAGCGCGCGGGCGTTGTCGGACAGCTCATCATCTGGCCGCCCGACAAGATAAAACTGATTTGGGGCAGTCAAGTAATGCGAACCGATGGGAACCAGTTTGCCTGACTGCAACATGGGTTGAATCAACCGCTGCCACCCCAAAACCAGACCTGCCCCCTTGCGGGCCAGTTGCAAAGCCACCGAATAGCTATTGACCCTCGCCTCGGATGTCAGCCGTTCCTCGTAGCCCAGTTCGCGGAACCAATCTGGCCATGTGGTCCAGCTGTTGTCTTCGGAATCGAGATGTATCAGGCGTTGGGCTGCAATATCCTTTAACCCTGTTCGGTTCAGGCGCTCGGCCAATTCCGGGCTGCCGACCGGGATCAGGTTGTCACGATACAGTGAGGTGTGGTCCAGGCTGGGGTCTCCGTCGCGCCCGTAGCGGATAAAGAAATCCAGGTCAGGGCGATCCCGAAAGGGCCTGTCTTGCGAGATCTGGTCGACGCTGATCTCGGGCGCGTCCCGCCAGAATCGGATCACCGATGGGGACAGCCAAAGGGCTGCAACGGCAGTGGTCGAGCCCACGGTCACTTTTCCGCCAAGTGAGCGATCCCGTATGGTAGACAGGGTCTTTGAGATACGGGCGAATGAGGTCGACAGCGCCTGGTACAGGGCTTTGCCATCGTCGGTCAGATCGACGCTGCGGTGTTTGCGCTGAAACAGCGGTGCCTCCAGATACCCTTCGAGCGCTTTGATCTGGTGGCTGACGGCTCCGGGCGTTACCGAAAGCTCCTCGGCGGCGTTTTTGAAGCTGAGGTGGCGCGCCGCGGCCTCGAACGCCGCAAGGGTGGTCAGGGGCGGCAGTTTATAGTGGCGTCGGGACATTGCGGGACCTGGCTGATTACGGATTAGTCTTGTTCGCGTGACTATGAAAATTTTTGCCATTGAAAGAAAGCAATTGATGCATGGACAATGCTGCAAATTACCAGAGCCGCGATCCATGGGTCGTCTACACCTTCTAAAAGGTCGGTTTTGGTGCGACAATTTGGCAAGGGGCGCTTTAGGCAGACAGATGAACTTGGATCACGATCGGCAGGAAATGCAAAAATTCACCTGCCGAAACTGTGGGCCGCTCCACCAAGGACCTGCAACATGCGGGTCTGAATTGTCGCAATTGCGAATCAATGGGCAGTCGGGCCTGGTGGGCAAATTCAAGGAAAACAAGAATTGTATGCGCGTCTGAACACACGGCTTTGGAAGCAGTAAGCAAACGATAACATCAAGAATAATGAGAGGGCATCGCATCTGCGGCAGCTCTCCGCCCCCCTCGCATCGACAACACGGAGGAGAGATATGTCGGTACCTGAACCATTCACGGATCTTGAGATAGAAACGGCAGATGCCGGTTTCTATGAAAATTACAGCGTACCGATTGCGCTGATCAGTAAGGGCATCATGGTGGCCCTTGTGCTGTGGGCGCTGGTTTGGCCTGCGAATGCCAACAGCACTTTGGGCAGCTGGAACGGTCGCTTGCTGGAAAGCTTCAATAGTTTTTATGTGATTATTGTTGGTCTGTTCTTCTTCTTTCTGGCGATCGTCGCCATTATCCCTTCAACCGGTAAGCGGGTCATGGGTACGCCGGGTGAGAAGCCCGAGTTCTCAAATTTCTCCTGGTTCTCGATGATGTTTGGGGCCGGTTTGGGTGTCGGGCTGATGGTTTTTGCCACGGCTGAACCGCTGGGCCTGTGGGGATCGAACCCAGTTGTTGTCTCGGGCGCGGTCGAGGGTAACAGCCCCGAAGCGCTGCAGTCGGCTTATCGCTTTACCTACCTTCATTATGGTTTCCATGCCTGGGCCATTTACGTGGTGACGGGTCTGTCGCTGGCATACTACGCCTATACGCGCAACATGCCGTTGACGATCCGCGCCGCACTGACCCCTTTGTTTGGTCGTTTGATGAACGGCTTTCTGGGGCATGTCGTTGACGTTCTGGGCGTCGTGGCAACCATCCTGGGCGTCTCGGTGACCATTGGTTTCGGGGTCAGCCAGTTCATCGATGGTTTGTACGCCATCACGGGTATGCAGTGGATTATGGACCTGAGCGGAGATGTTCCAGCGCCCAGCAAAGTTGGTCTGATATCGGGTCTGCTGGTTATCATGAGCCTGTCGATCATCTCAGCTGTGTCTGGTGTCGGGCGCGGGGTTAAGTACCTGTCGAACCTCAATCTGGTTCTGTCGATCATCCTGCTGGGGACATTCGTAGTGTTTGGTTCATTCGTCTTTGCGATGACAACCTATGGCACAGCGATGGTGGACTACATCATTCACTTCCTGTCACTTAGCTTTGGCGCCTATAGTCCGATGTCCGCGGATGCCTTTGCCGCTGGTCTGCCGGAAGCGGCGAAACCGTTGGCAGGTGATCTGATGGCTGGTGCGACCAATGCCTGGGGCAGCTTTGATGGTTTCAAGGATGGTCTGACAGGTGCAGCCGCCGAGCTGGATGCCGACACTCTGTCTGCCGTCTATGCCGCTGGTGAACAGGGCCGTCAGTTCGGCTGGCAATCGGGTTGGACCACGTTCTACTGGGCCTGGTGGATTGCGTTCTCGCCCTTCGTGGGCCTGTTCCTGGCGCGTATCTCCAAGGGCCGTTCGGTGCGTGAGTTCATCTTGGGTTGTGTCTTCGCACCGGCGCTGGTGTGCTTTGCATGGATGACTGTTCTGGGCGGCACAGCGATTGATCTGGAACTGGCAGGTGCAGCGGAAGGCGCGATCATCGGCGCATCGAACACCAACAAGCTGTTCGTGACGCTGTCTTACATGATCGATGGTGGGCTGCTATCCATGCTGAACGTCATGTGCGTGATCCTGATCATGACGTTCCTGGTAACCTCGGCGGACTCGGGCATTCTGGTGATGAACACCATCATGTCGGGTGGCAGCCAGGAAACCGGGATCAAGCATCGTATCATCTGGGGTGTTATCCTGACGGCCGTAATCGGTGCGCTGATCCTGGCCGCAGGCGACAACAATCCGATGGATGCTTTGCGTAATGCAATGATCATCGGTGCACTTCCATTCACCATGGTGATGGGGCTGATGTGCATCTCGCTGGCGAAGGCGCTGTTCCGTGACGGACAACGCGACAAACGTGAAGCCGCAAGCGCGCAGGCCGCTGAATAAGCTTAAAGCCTGATATGCAAAACCAGAGCGCCGCCCCTTTGGGCGGCGTTCTTCGTGTCGCTTCCTGCAATCACATATCGCAATCAGAGAGGTAATCCCCGGTCGAGCCCGCCAAAGTAAGCAGGAAGAAGGAGGATTGCCCCGTGAACATGCGTACAACAACACGCGCGGGTGGACGTTCGGCCCGCCGCGCCATGCGTACCGCTCCAAATTTTGAGATGCTGCCGGGTCTGACCCGTGGCATCCCGCTGTGCGAGGTGATGGACGGAAGCCAGGTTGAACGCATCGACAATGCTTCGATGGACATCCTCGAAAACGTCGGCGTGCAGTTCCGCGACCCAATAGCGTTGGAGGACTGGAAGCGGGCAGGGGCCAAGGTCGAGGGTGAGTTGGTCTATCTGGATCGCGGCCTGGTGCGCGAATTGATCACGACGATCCCATCGGACTTCACATATCACGCGCGCGATCCGAAAAAGAACGTGCGGTTGGGGGGGAAGCATTCAATCTTTGTGCCGATGACCGGCGCACCTTTCCTGCGCGATCTGGACGATGTGCGCAGAAACCCCATGCTGGACGATCTGGCGATGTTTCACAAACTCAGCCACATGATGCCCGCACTGCATTCGTCGGCCCATCACATCGTAGAGCCTTATGATCATCCGATCAGCCAGCGGCATCTGCGCATCACCTATTCGTCGATGAAACACTCGGACAAGACGTTCATGGGCATGACGACCAGCCCCAAGAACGCGGAGGATGTCATGGAGATGTGCGCGATCCTGTTTGGTGAGGACTTCCTTGAGGATCACCCTGTCACCACCGGCAATTGTAACGGCAACTCACCATTGGTTTGGGATGAAACCATGCTGGGGGCGATGCGTGCGTTCTGCCGCCGCAATCAGCCCGTACTATGCTCTCCGTTCGTGTTGGGTGGGGCCAACACGCCAGCTTCCGTTCCCGCCACCGTCGCGCAGTTGAATGCCGAAGCACTGAGCGCGCTGGCCTATACGCAGGTGATCCGCAAAGGGGCTCCCGCGATCTATGGTCATTACCTGTCGACGGTTTCGATGAAATCCGGCGCGCCGATGGCGGGCACGCCAGAGATTAGCCTGATGAACTTCATGATCGGCCAGATGGCGCGATATTACGCGGTACCTTGGCGCACCTCGAACACGCTGGGCGGGGCCAAGACCTTTGATGCGCAGGCTGGCTATGAATCGGCCACGACGCTAGGGGCGGTTATGCATGCCGGGGCCAACTACATCTGGCACAGTGCAGGGTGGAACGAGGCCGGGATGCACTGCTCAGTCGCCAAATTCATTGTCGATGCGGAACAATGTGCGATGGCTTATCGCATGGCGGAAGGGCCAAAATGGGGCGATTTCGACGAAGCATTGGCTGCGGTTCCCGATGTTGGTCCAGGGGGACATTATCTGGGTCATCCGCACACGCAGGACAATTTCCAGACGGCTTTCTTCATGCCTGAGATGTTTGACAACAACTCGATCGAACAATGGGTGGCCGAAGGCGAGGTTGAGGTTACCGAACGTGCCTTGAATCACGCGCGCAAGTTGCTGGCCGAGTATCAGGAACCAACACTCGATATCGCCAAGAATGAAGAGTTGTTGGATTACATCGCACGGCGCGAGCGAGAGATCCCGGCAGCGGATGAGCTGAATCAGAGTTATTAAGTAAACTCCCCGACCTGGCCCGCCGCATATTGGCGGGCCTTTTTTCGATCAGGTCCTGGAGGTAGATCTGAGGCTTGCAGACACTGTCAAAGACCGGAAAGGCCAAAGGTTGAACTCGGCCCGATGCATTGGATGAAAATATGGAACTAAGTGGAAAATCGGCCCTTGTAACCGGTGCGGCAGGTGGGATCGGCACGGCCTTGGTGCAGCGTTTGCGCGGCGCGGGCGCACGTGTTGCCGTGGCAGATCGCAACGTGGATGGGATCGATGCCGAGGCACATCTGCCGGGGGATCTTTTGGCCCCTGACTATGTGGACGATCTGCCAAATGCCGCCGCCTCGGCCTTAGGTGGTTTGGACATCGTCATAAACAATGCCGGTGTCATCACGCGCGGCTCGGTGACCGAGACGTCAGACAATGATTGGTCTTTGTCGCTGGGCGTGAATGTCGAGGCCCCGTTTCGCATCTGCCGCGCCGCGATCCCGATCCTGGCCAAAGCAGGGGGCGGAGCTATCGTCAACACGGCCTCTTGCTGGGGTTTGCGCCCGGGCCCCAACCACGCGGTCTATTGCATGACCAAGGCGGCGATCGCCTCCCTGACCCAATGCATGGGGATGGATCACGCGCATCAGGGCATTCGCATCAATGCGGTTTGTCCGAATGAGGTGAATACGCCCATGTTGCGTTCGGGTTTTGAAAAACGCGGGTTTGATCCGGTTACAGCGGTCACCGAACTGGGGCAAACCGTACCACTGGGTCGGATTGCCGAGCCCGAAGACATTGCCGATGTCGTAATGTTCCTTGTCTCGGATGCGTCACGTTATGTGTGCGGCACGTTGGTCGAAGTGAACGGAGGCAAGCCTGTTACATGATGCGATTTGAAGGTAAAACTGCGTTGGTTACAGGCGGTCGCAGCGGGATTGGTCGCGCTGTCGCGATACGGCTGCAACAAGAAGGCGCGCACGTTTTTACGGCGCAACGCGGAACGGATGCTGATTTCGAAGGGATCACCGCGGATTTTATCGATCCTGATACGCCGCAGCGCGTGATTGACGCGGTCATCGCCAAGGCCGGGCGTCTGGACGTTCTGGTCAATAATGCAGGCATGATGCAAGAGGCGTCGGTTGAAGAGATGAGCTTGCATGACTGGCAGCGCACGCTGACTGTCAATCTGACGGCACCTTTCATGTTGATCAAAGCCGCGCTGCCGCATCTGCGCAAAACACAAGGCTCGATTGTGAATATCGGATCGATTGAGGGGCTGGGCAGCAACCCGGGCCATGCCGCCTATTGTGCATCAAAGGCAGGGTTGCATGGTTTGACCCGCGCGGTGGCCGTCGATCACGGGGCCGACGGCATTCGATGCAACGCAATAGCGCCGGGTTGGATCGATACCGATCTGAATCTGGACTATATTGACTCGATGCCTGAGCCGAATGCGTTTCGTAGCAACATAGGCGGTATTCATCCGGTCGGTCGCACAGGCCAGCCCGAAGAGGTTGCGGCCTTGGTTGCGTTTCTGGCGTCAGACGATGCGTCTTTTGTTACCGGGCAGGTATACACAGTGGACGGGGGGCGTATGGCCAAGCTGAGCCTGCCTTGACGGGTTACTCTTTGCCAGAGCGCCACTCTTTCCACTTCAGGTAGCTGTTTGCGCCAATAGACGCAAAGGGTTCTGGCGGTAGGCGTGTGGGCATGGGCTGTGCGGTGAAATGATCGGCGATTTCGGATTGGCCCTGAAGAATGAGTTCCGCCACGCCCATGCCCTGCAACGTCCCGCGTGCGATGCCCAGCCCGTTCTGACAGCAGGCCGAATAGATGCCGCTTTCAATCTCTCCAAACGCAGCGGATCCGTTCCGGCTGAGGCACAACATCCCGGCCCAACGATGCTCCATCTGCAGATCGGGCAGGTGCGGGAACCGTTCGCGGAACTTGCGATCATGCACCTGGCCAGCCTTGAGTAGCCGCGCCTCAGATGTTTCAAGGTCGGGATGAAAGCTGGAGCAGGTGCGGATCAGAATACGGTCGCCAGAGCTACCAGAGATGCGCCTGACTGATGTACCCATGGGATTGGCAGGGGTCACAGACCAGCGCAACTGCCCGCCAAGCGATTTGATCTGTTCAGGTGTCATAGGTTCGGTCAGCGATGCATAAAGACAGATATGCATCAGGCGCCGCGCGTAGAATCCGAAGCTTTCGAGATGGCCATTATTCGCCAGAATGATGCTGCCGGTGGCGACTTTTGCCTTGGGCGTCTGAACAAGCCACCCGTTGCCTTGCTTCTCGAACGCAGTGACCGGAGTGCGTTCGAACATCCGCACCTGTTCCGACATCCGCTCGCCCAAAGCGCGCACATAAGCTGCGGGCTGGATCATCACGGTTCCAGGTGCATAGAGCGCTGAGGTGTAATGAGGGCTGCCGGTGATCTCGCTGATCTGATGGCGGTCATACAGCGTATGCGGCTCGCCCAGCTTTTTTAGGTGCGCGGCGAACTCCAGGTTATGGGCGTCACCGGCGGGTGTTGCGGCTGCATTGAACTTGCCACATGGATCAAAGGCTTCCTGCGGCAGATCGCATTCAGTGGCGACATGGGTCGCAAAGGCGATGGCTTTGCGGTTCAGCGCAATGGCCGCGCGATCCGATTCCAGCGCATCGCCGGCATAGTTATCCGAAGCCAGATCATGCGGCAGGTCGATCATGAACCCCGAATTGCGCCCAGCGGAGCCTTCGGCAAACAGGCCAGCCTCAAGCAGGACAATCCTGAGTGACGGGTCGATCTGATGCAGGCGCCGTGCAGCGCTGAGACCCGCGAAGCCGCCACCAACAATGGTGACATCGGCGCTCAGGCCCTCGCTGAGCGCTGGCAAAGCTGTCCGAGCGGGCAGAATAGCGTTCCATCCTGCTGGGCCTGTTTGCCGAGGGAGTCGTTTGGCCTGGAACCGAGTCAATCCACGGCCTCGTCCGCATCATCCGCCAGATCAATCCAGATGGTCTTTAGTTGGGTGTACTGATCATGCGCATGGACCGAGTTGTCACGCCCACCAAAGCCCGACTGTTTGTAACCGCCAAACGGGGTCGAGATGTCACCTTCGCCAAAACTGTTCACGGTAACCGTACCCGCACGGATTGCTCGTGCGCCGCGAATGGCGCGTTTGGCGTTGGCCGTGAAGATAGAGGCGCAAAGGCCATAGTCGGTGTCGTTGGCGATCTTGATGGCTTCGTCAAAGCCGGACACTTCGATCACGGACAGGATGGGACCAAAGATTTCTTCGCGCGCCAGGGTGGCATCGTTTCCGGCAACCTCGACCACTGTGGCCTCGACAAAGCCATCTGCAGCCTTGCCACCGATCGCCACATTCTCGGCCTGATCCAGATACCCGCAAACCTTGGTGTAGTGCCCTTCGCTGACCAACGCCCCCATGCGGGTTTCCGGGTCCAGCGGGTCGCCAGTATTCCACTGTTTGGCATGATGCGCGATGCGTTCCAGCAGTTCCGCTTTCACGTCCTTGTGCACGATCAGACGGGACGAGGCCGAGCAGTTTTCGCCCATGTTCCAGAACGCGCCGTTCACCACATGGGCCGCCACGCGGTCGAGGTTTTCGGCGTCGTCCATCACGATCGCGGGGTTCTTGCCACCCATCTCAAGCACCACCTCTTTGGCGTTGCTTTCGGCCGAATAGGTCAGGAACCGTTTGCCCGTCACGGTCGAGCCGGTGAAGGAGACCATGTCGATATCCATGTGCCGCCCGATGGGTTCTCCGACCTCTGCGCCACCTCCTGGAACGATGTTCAGAACGCCGCGCGGAAGACCCGCTTCCATCGCCAGTTCGGCCAGTCGCAGGGCCGTCAGCGTTGTTTCAGTTGCTGGTTTCACCACTACCGAACAGCCTGCCGCCAAAGCGGGTCCGATCTTCCACGCCAGCATCAGCAAGGGGAAGTTCCAAGGCAGCACCAGCCCCACAACGCCAATCGGTTCCCGCACCACCATTGCGATGTGATCGTCGCTGGCTGGCGAGACCTGATCGTAGATCTTGTCAATCGCCTCGGCATGCCATTTCAGGCAATGGATTGTCTCGGGCACGTCCACGGTTTCGCAGTCAAAGATGGTCTTGCCGCTGTCGATGCTTTCCAGCACCGCCAGTTCCCGCGCATGGCGGGTCATCAGTTTGCAGAGCCGGATCAGCACATCCTTGCGGTCGGACGGGTGTAGCTTCGACCAGCGCCCATCATCAAATGCCTCACGCGCCTTTTCGACGGCAAAGTCCACATCCGCCGCACCGCAGGCGGCGATATCGGTCAGCTTGTCGCCGGTTGCCGGGTTTGCCGTCTCAAACATATTGCCCGAGATTGAGGGCCGAAACGCACCATCAATGAAGGCTCCGGTGGGCAGGGTCAGACCTGCAGCGATGGATTTGTATTCGTCCAGTGTCAGCAGTTCCATGCCTTAACCCTCCGCCACAATATCTGCGATTTTCTTTTTCAATACCCGCGTCACCTGTTCCAGCGCGCGTTTGTCGTCTTTGTTCAGGCCCTTCAGCGGAGGCCGCATTCTGCCTGCGTCGATCCCGTTCATGGTGACGCCGTGTTTGATAGTTTGGATGAACTTGCCACCTTGTTCCAGCACCCGCATCAACGGCATCATGGCCGACATGATCCGGCGGCCCTTGGCAAAGTTGCCTTCGATTACACAGGCTTGATACAGCGCAACATGTTCCGTAGGCAGAAAGTTAGACCCGCCGCAGACCCAGAAGGGTGCGCCCCAGGCGAAGAACTCCAGTGCCTGATCATCCATGCCGCAGCCCAGCTGGATATGCGGATAATCCCGCGCCAGCAGATGCACCCGGTTGATATCGCCTGAGCTTTCTTTGATGCCGCAAAAATTCCGACTGCGCCCAACGCGGTCCAGAAACTCTTCGCCCATCATCGTGCCGGTCCGATGGGGATAGTTGTACAGCATCACCGGCAAGTCAGCGGCCTTGTCGATGGCCAGAGCATTGAGCGCATTTTCACGATCTGTGGGCACCGAGTAGGGAGGGCTGGCCAACAAAATAGCATCAGCGCCGATTTCGCGCGCACCCGTCGCCAAAGCTATTGAGTCCGGCGTCAGCATCGCACCGGTCCCAACGACCAGCGGCACACGACCTTTCAGTCGGTCATGCGTAAACCGCGCAAGCTCCAGCCGTTCCTCAACGGTTTGCGCATAGTTTTCGCCAGTCGAACCGCCTGAGATCAGGCCATGTACGCCATGTTCGATCAGGTATTCGATCACTTGCGTCAGCGCGTCCCAATTTACATTGCCATCGTCGTGATAGGGTGTGACCACCGGGGTATAAATCCCCTCAAACTTGAAAATCGGGTTCATTCGGTCCTCATGCGGGTTTCGAAAGCGGGGACAGGCCCAATGGCACATCCAATGCGTCTGGCATCACGAACAGTTCGATCTGATCGCGGGATAGGTTCCAGTGCTCGTCGGCCAGCTGCGCAGCAGCCGCCTCATCGCCTGCCTCGATGGCGGCGATGATGGCGTCATGCTGGGTGCTGGCTTCCGATAGGTTTTCGGACATTTTTGCGGTTTGTGGCCTATAGAACGTCATCCCGATCCGGGCGTGATCAATCAACAGCCTGTTGAAGGACGGCAGCAGGTAGACGTTCCCCGACATCTCTCCGGTCAATTCATGAAAACGATTGTTGGCGAGTGCGCGATCCGCTGCCGAACCAGTGCGTAGGGCTGATTTGAAGGCCAGCTGTGCCGTTTTCAGGTCTTCGATTTGGGCAGGCGTTGCATTGCTGGCCGCCAATCGCAACACCGCGCCATAAATCATGGGGGCGGCCAGAAAGAAGTCGCGCAAGGTGGTATAGGACATCTCGGACACCCGCGCGCTGCGATTGGTGCGCAGCTCTAGATAGCCTTCGCCCCCCAATTGCCTGAATACTTCGCGCAAAGGGGTTCTGGACAGGCCAAATTCATCGGACAGAAGCGCCTCATCCAGGTCCGTGCCGGGCTGTAGGCGCAATGTCAGGATCGAGACTTTCAAATGCTCCATCAACTCGGTTTTGCGAGATTTGGGATCGTCTTTCATCTGACCTCCGTGACTTAGAAGTATTCGAATCAGGGACTTCACACCTCAGATGTGTATGCGTAAAAAATACAACTTGTATACAGTAAAAAATAATGCAGCATGAACCATCGGTGACAAATCCGGCCGGAATCGGCCTTTCGAGTGGAAGCCCCAATGCGCCAGACGCGGCATATTACCTTTATTTTGGTCGAGGAGTTTTCCCACCTCGCGTTTTCATGCGCGGTGGAGCCGCTGCGCATCGCGAATTGGGTCAGTGAAGAGCAGCTGTATGATTGGTCTATGATTTCCGAAGACGGCGAGCGCGCGGTCTGTTCAAATGGGCTGGTCACGTTGGTTCATGGCGGTCTGGAAGACCTACCCAAAACTGACCAACTGTTTGTTTTGTCAGGTATTCACATGCGCAATCACGTCACGCGGTCTTTGCTGGCAACACTTAGGCGCGAACGTGCGCAGGGCACACCCATTGGCGCTTTGTGTTCGGGCGCTTGGGTGTTGGCCAAGGCGGGGTTTCTGGACGGGATGCAAGCCGCGATTCACTGGGAATATCACGATGCGTTTATGGAGGCCTTTCCCGAGGTCAATTTGGTGCGCAGTGTTTTTGTTGCGGATGAGAAGCATATCACCGCTTCGGGGGGGACCGCGACCGCTGATCTGCTGCTGCATCTGATCGAACGTGACCATGGTGCCGAACTGGCCGTCGCGGTGGCAGATCAGATGGTTTACAATGCGGTGCGCAATGCGACCGCGAAGCAACGCGTTTCGCTGCAATCGCGCAATGGCATGCGCAACGCCCATTTAGCCAAGTCTATCGAGATCATGCGCGACAGTATCGAAACGCCAGTGTCGCCGTCTGAGATTGCGGAGAGGCTGGGAATCTCAACTCGTCAGCTGGAGCGTTTGTTCGGCAAATACCTGAATAGCTCCCCCAAGAAGTATTTGATGGAGATGCGACTGGAGCGTGCACAGAAGCTGCTATTGCAGACCGAAGCCTCGATCACCGAGGTCGCGTTTGCCTGCGGATTTGAAAATCCGGGCCATTTCTCGCGCGTGTACAGGTCAAGCTTTGGTGTGACACCGCATTCTCAGAGAAACAAATTGGATTAGTCGTCACCGCGATGCGGTGGGGTGAGCATAATGGTCGCAAAAATGGGGACGCAATATGCCCACCCCCTTGGCCGACCATGAACCCCCTCGTTAAAATCTGACTAGTAAACTGATCGATCGGATAAGGCTGAACTACACAGCGAAACTGGCAGAACTATTACAATATCATGACAGTTTTGGGCGTGATTGTGACACAATGATTAATTTGTTGCCCTCTTTGTTAACGTAGCCTGTACTGCGCAGACTTGGCTAGGGTCTTTGTGTCATGAGCAGTGCAATCAGGTCGCAGTTGGGTTCCGGCTTCTCGGGCTGATGGTGACAACTCAGAGAAAATAGACAACACTCGCCAAGCGATCGCAGAATGTCGTGTCGGGCAGGTAGAGTGAACAAATGACGCTAAAGGCGCTTCCTAAGCTTGTGGTTCAGATCCCGTGTCTGAACGAAGAAGAAACCTTACCTGCCGTTATTCGCGACATCCCGCGCGACATCCCCGGTGTGGGCAAGGTCGAGCTCCAGGTGATTGATGACGGATCAACGGATCGCACCAGCGAGATTGCAAAAGAACTTGGAGTTGAGCATGTCGTGCGTAACCGCGGCAACAAAGGGCTTGCCCGTTCGTTTCAGATCGGGATCGACAATGCCTTGGCTCAGGGGGCGGACATCATCGTTAACACAGATGGTGACAACCAATATTCCGGCGCATCCATCCCCGATCTGATTGCACCCATTCTGGCCGGGAAGGCTGACGTGGTCGTTGGAGATCGGAAGCCTGGCCAAAACCAATCGTTCTCGCCCGTTAAGCGAATATTGCAACGGGTTGGCAGCCGCGTTGTTTCGGGCTTTGCGGGGCTTGAGGTCAACGATGCCGTTTCAGGGTTTCGCGCTTATTCGCGTGATGCGGCGTTGCATATCAACGTCATGACAAAGTTCAGCTATACAACCGAAACACTTATCCATGCCGGACAAACTGGCCTGAGCGTTGTGACGGTGCCGGTCGAGGTCAATCAGGTCGAACGACCTTCGCGTCTGTTCAAATCCATGCGGTCCTTCATTTCGCGCCAGATGGGGACCATCTTGCGCAGCTATGTCATGTACCGCCCGCTCAAGGCCTTTGCCACAATCGGGCTGGTGCTGCTGCTGATCGGGATCATTCCGATCGCGCGGTTCGTCTTTTTCTATCTGATGGGGGATGGCGACGGTAAAGTTCAGTCGCTTGTCCTGGGCGGTGCGTTTGTGGTGATGGGTTATTTTACGATCATCATCGCAATCCTGTCGGAAACGATTGCTACCAACCGGCGCTTGCTTGAGGCGACCTTGCGCCGGGTTCGCGAGTTGGAACAAAGGGCGGAGCATGCAGATCGTGCATAACGCTTCGCAATCGGGATTTGTGGCATTTTGGGCGAGCAGACCGTTTGCGGCTGTTGCCCTTATCGGATCAGCCTACCTTGCGGTTTTGTGCTGGCTTGCGCCGGGCCTTTACCCTGATCCGTTTTTTGGGGGCGCAATCTACGATGGTTACTATCACGCCATCCTGAACGGGCATTTCGATTTACCGCCCCGGCTTCTGCGGTTCGAAGGGCACTATACACCCGACGCTGAAGGCTATCTCTATCATGGTACAGGACCCTTACTGCTGCGCTTTTTGCTGGGCTGGGTTTGGCCGTTTGAAACGGCTTCGATGACAGGGTTTGCGATCTGGTTTTGGACCGTACTTGGAACCCTAGGCTATCAGTTAGCACTGAAAGACCTGATTGCTCAAACCGCGACACAGATGCAAAGGGGCGCGCAAGGTTGGGCAGTCTTTTTTGCAGCGGCTTTGTGGGTTTGCGGGCCTGCGACCCTACTTGTCGTCAATCAATCACTCTATCACGAACCTATCGCGCTGGCATATGGCGCGGCGGGTGCCTTTGTTGCGGTTTGGGTGCGCTTTGGTCAAGACAAACTGCATCCCCTGCTGGCGTTTTCGGTATTGGCTTTGTGTGCCGCTATCACGGTACATGCCCGCCCAAATCTGGCGATCGGACTGTATCTGGCACTAACCGCCCTATGCGGTTGGTGCGTGATTAAACACGGTGTGAAAATGCTGCTACCCGCGTTGCTCGCAGGTGCAATCCTGGGGGCAGGGGGGCTGCTCTATCTGGGTTTGAACACGCTCAGGTTCGGCGGGGCCGCTGAGGTCCATGGCTCGTTCGAGGCAAGCGAAACTCAATATGGCACGGTCTTCTGGGGGATAGAGCCTCAAGATTCCCCGCGTGCACGGGCCTTTACCGAACATGGCCGATTTAATGTTCAGCGTATTCCGCCAAATACAGGATTGTATGTGCTTGACCTGCCTGCTCTGGAACTGACGCACCGGCCGTCGATGTCGATGTACAACCTATTCAAACGGGCGACCGAAGATCGTCTGGGTTATATCAGGGTCGAAGGGCCACGTTACGGGCTTTTGTGGCTTTGGTTGATTTGGGTCGGGTTCGCAGCCATCGGTTTGACGCAGGTCAGGCGCGCAGAGCATCTGGTGCTGGCGGCCGGATTGTTGATTGGGGCTTTGGTGACGCTGTCTTATGGGACAATCACGCTGCGATACCGCTTTGATCTGTGGCCACTGATTGCATTCCTGAGCTTTCTGGGGATATCCCGCGTTTTGGCGGGTTTTTCGAATGATCAACGGTCGGGTCGCTTTAAGCGACTGGTCACCGCAGGGGCGCTGATTGGAACGACAGCCACAGCCATGGCCGCGTTTCAATACACGGCTATGTTTCGGGAGGCTGAGGGCAGCTTCTTCGCACCCTGGAGCGACAGCTACTGCACCGGTTTGGCTGAACGCGCAGGGTTGCCGTTTGATCAGATGCCCATGATCTGTCGGGCACCGACCGAGTTGAAGGGATAAGTTTGGGATGCGTCTGATCAAATCCATCTATGTCAGCCTGTTGCGCATCTTGGCTGCGCTGGCCCGAGCAACGGGACTCGCAGGATTTCTGGAGCGGCGTCGCGACAAAGGGCGTGGCTGGCATTGGATGTCCAGCCTGTTCGCTATCTACGACATCGACGCGATGGTCGGCCTTGACGTGCCATGGTGGACTTATGACGCAATCGAGCAAGTGGATGCGTTCTTGTCTTCGCGCCCCGTACGCGTTTTCGAATACGGTTCTGGTGCCAGTACCGTCTGGCTGGCACGCCGAGCCGCCTCTGTGACCAGCGTCGAACATGACGTGCCTTGGCACAAGGCCGTCACTGCCAAACTGCCGACGATCGGAGGTTTGTGTTCAACCCAGGTCAAGCTGGTTGAGGCAAGCAGTGATGTACCCGCCGATGCCGTGTATTTCTCAGAAAAGGCCAGTGGCCCCCAGGCAAATTTCACTGCCTATGCCAACGCAATAGATGAGGAAGATGGCCTATTTGATCTGATCGTCGTGGATGGCCGCGCCCGCCCGGCTTGCCTGAAACATGCAATCCCCAAGCTGGCACCGGATGGGATCATCGTGTTCGACAATTCACATCGTGCGCGCTACCGCAAATTGATCGATGAGTGCGAGTTGTCAGAAACGAGGCTGCGCGGGTTGGTTCCAACCCTGCCTTACCCGGATCAGACCTCGATCCTGCGCGCCAAACCGGCGGGCTAGGCGGATGCCGATCACGCATCTGCTTAAGAACGAGGTGCTGCGCCGAAGGCTGGCGCGAGGGCTTGGCCTGCTGATCTTGGCGCTGTCCGTCATTTTCATCAGCCGGGAAGTTGCGCGCAATTGGGAGGCGCTGACGAGCTTCGATGCACCCGAGGGGTTCTTTATGCGCTGCATGGCGATGGTTGCTATCTATTCAGCCTTGCTGTTGATGCTGGCAGAGATGTGGCACCGCATCGTACAACTGTTCGGCTCCGAGCCGCGCCGCCGGACTTATCGGTCGTTCACCCTGTCTCAAATCGCGCGCTACGTTCCCGGCAATGTTGTCCACCTTTTGGGGCGCGCCGTCTTACTGCGCGGTGGGGCGTTGAGCGACAAACAGCTGGCCATGGCGACGTTGGTTGAACTGATTTGCCTGCCCGTTGCTGCTTTGACGATCCTGGCGGTTGGCGTTTGGTTCGTGCCATCTGGCATCCTGCCTTTCGATTCCATCAACCCTGTTTGGCTTGTTCTGGTGATGTCAGCCATTGTTGTGCTGGCCTTGACTTGCGGCTTTCTCGCCATCAAACAGGAGCTCACCCTCCCTGCTTTGCTGACTATCATGTCTTTGGCGATTGTCTTCCTTCTGGGTCTTAGCGGCATTGCCGCCTGGATCCTGAGCACGATCGACCATGTGCCAATAGGTTTTGCGATGTTCGCAGGCGTTGTTTCTTGGCTGATCGGCTATGCAACACCTGGCGCGCCAGGCGGTCTGGGTCCTCGCGAGGCCGCGTTCGTAGCCTTCCTAACCAGCGTAACGACGCCTGGGTCGGCGTTAATCGCCGCTGCTGTTTTTCGACTTATTACGGTAGCCGGAGATGTTGTGTGCTTTGGGATCGGGGGCGCGGTGTTTCGGCGTTAGAAATGGGTATTTGGACACCCCATTCGATACTTTTGAATTACCGTGCAGCGGGATGGTGCTGCTGGAGAGAATTGAACTCTCGACCTCTCCCTTACCAAGGGAGTGCTCTACCTCTGAGCTACAGCAGCATCGTGGGCGGGTGATTAGACTCAAACGAAACGCGGCGCAAGGGTATCTGGACGGTTTTTTTCGCCTCCTGTAGAGAAAGACCATGGCAGAGAAAAATGCACAAAAAAATCACGGCAAATCCGGGAATGCGCGTGAAGAACGCCTGAAGGCTGCGCTAAAGGCAAACATGGCGCGGCGTAAGGCGCAGGCTAAGGCGCGGGCCGCTTCCGGAAACAAAGCCGACAAAGACGAGGGATAAGAGCAGATGGATTCGATTCTGGTAACGGGCAACGGCCCGCTGAATGGGCAAATCCCGATCGCGGGGGCGAAAAATGCGTGTCTGACGCTGATGCCGGCCACGCTTCTCAGCGAAGAACCGCTGACGCTGACCAATGCGCCGCGGCTGAGCGATATAAAGACCATGACCGCCCTTCTGCAATCACTGGGGGCCGAGGTGTCTTCGTTGCAGGACGGGCAGGTGATCGCGATGTCGAGCCACAGCCTGACCAGCCAGACAGCCGACTATGACATCGTGCGCAAGATGCGCGCGTCCAATCTGGTGCTGGGCCCGCTTTTGGCGCGGTTTGGACAAGCGGTTGTGTCCCTGCCGGGCGGATGCGCGATTGGTGCGCGCCCTATGGATCTGCATATCGAAGGGCTTGAGGCGCTGGGCGCTGAGATTGAGCTGAAAGACGGCTATTTACACGCCAAGGCCCCGGGCGGGCTGAAAGGCGCGGTGCATGAGATGCGCTTTGCCTCGGTCGGGGCGACCGAGAACATCGTCATGGCGGCAACACTGGCCAAAGGCACCACTGTTCTGAAGAACGCAGCGCGCGAGCCCGAGATTGTCGATCTGGTCGAATGCCTGCGCAAAATGGGCGCGCAGATTGCGGGTGAGGGGACGTCGACCATCGAAATTCAGGGCGTAGATCGGTTGCACGGTGCGACCCATCAGGTTGTGACTGACCGGATCGAACTGGGTACATATATGCTGGCCCCGGCCATCTGTGGTGGCGAGGTTGAATTGCTGGGCGGGCGTATGTCGCTGGTCGAATCATTCGCGGCCAAACTGGACGCGGCGGGTGTAAGCGTTGAAGAAACAGATAAGGGTCTGAAAGTTGCGCGTAAGAACGGGCGCGTAACGGCCGTGGATGTGGTTACCGAACCCTTCCCGGGCTTCCCGACGGACCTTCAGGCACAGATGATGGCGCTGATGTGCACTGCCGACGGAACCTCGGTGCTGGAAGAACGTATCTTCGAGAACCGCTTTATGCATGCGCCCGAACTGGTCCGCATGGGGGCTCAGATTGAAGTGCATGGTGGAACGGCGACCGTGACGGGCGTTGAGCGTTTGAAGGGCGCGCCCGTTATGGCGACAGACCTGCGCGCATCGGTTTCGCTGATCCTGGCAGGGCTTGCCGCCGAGGGTGAGACCACGGTAAGCCGTGTCTACCATCTGGATCGTGGCTATGAACATGTGGTGCGCAAGCTGGAAGGTGTGGGTGCCAAAATCGAACGGATCAAGGGCGAATGACTGACGCAAGTTTCGAAGACGGGCGCGAGGCCCCGCTGAACCTGGGGGCCGAGGATGCGGATGATCTGCAGGTCATCTCAACCCTGTCGCAAGACGCCGTGTTCCCGGTGACCGAAATAACATGGCAGCCGTCGCAACGGCGTTTCGGGCTTTTGCTGAACCGATTCCGCTGGGAAGATAAGGACGCAGCCACCCGCCGCGACCGCCCGTTCGAGCGTGTTCAGTCTGTACTTGTTTTTGATTCAGTGCTGTCCGTTTCCAGCCAGGGCATCGATCGCAATGACAAAGATATGATTTTGTCGCTGCTGTCCGTTGATTTTGAGCCCGGAGAGGATGGGTCCGGGCTGATCCTGCTGACATTGGCGGGGGATGGCGCAATCCGGCTGAAAGTTGAGGCGGTTGACGCCACGCTCAAAGACGTAACGCGTCCTTATCAGGCGCCCTCTGGTCAGGCTCCGCACCATCCAGAATAAACGCGGCATATCGCAGGCCTTCACGAACCCCGCCCAAAAACTGGTGCTGCGCCGTGCGACCGTGTTCGACGTGTTCCGGATGAGCCGGGTGTTGATCCGATCAATTACTCACCTGTGCGATGCGGACCACGGAAAAGACCCGCAGCTTCTGTCGCTCTGGACGGCCAACAAAGACCCGCAGAGCATTCGGGGCTGGATACAATCCGGGTCCGAGCTTTGGGTGGCGGAACTGGCTGGGCAGATCGCGGCTGTTGGTGGTGTTCGGATCGGGACGAAGATTTCTCTTCTTTATGTCGATCCGGATTACATCCGGCGCGGCATTGGGCGCGCTTTGCTCGCGCGGTTGGAGCAGGAACTGGAAGATCAAGGGTGTGTTCAGGCATCCTTGGAGGCCACGCATACCGCCCGCGCGTTTTATCTGCGATATGGCTGGGCGCAGGCTGGCGAGCCCGAAGAATGGCGTGGGATGACCCAATTCCCCATGCGCAAATCGTTGCACCCCGCCAAGAAGGGTTGAGACCTGCTGGCCCCGACGATATGTCCGCTTGGAACGTTTCGGAGTGCCAGATCATGCCCGTATTCCTCGATACCACATCGCCCGAGTTTGAAGCCGCCTTTCAAACTCTGCTGTCGGCCAAACGCGAAGACAGCCCCGATGTGGACGCTGTAGTGGCCGAAATCATCAATGATGTGCGGGCGCGTGGTGATGCAGCGGTCATTGAACTGACGGCCAAGTTCGACCGGTTGAACCTGACCCCAGATACGATGGCGTTCAGCACGGCTGAGATCGAGAATGCGGTAGAACAGGTTTCTGCCGTAGATCGAACTGCATTGGAACTGGCTGCTGCGCGTATTCGGACCTATCACGAAAGGCAGATGCCGGCGGATCAAAGCTGGACGGATGAAAGCGGTGCAACGCTGGGTTGGCGTTGGTCCGCGGTTTCCGCGGCCGGGCTATATGTACCCGGTGGGTTGGCATCTTACCCGTCATCCGTGCTGATGAACGCGATTCCGGCCAAGGTGGCCGGTGTGGAGCGGTTGGCGATCACGGTGCCCACGCCAGATGGGCAGGTCAATCCGCTTGTCCTGCTGGCTGCGCAATTGTCCGGTGTCGATGAAATCTACCGGATCGGTGGGGCCCAGGCCATCGCCGCGCTGGCCTACGGGACACAGACCATAGCAGCGGTGGATAAGATCACGGGCCCAGGCAACGCCTTTGTTGCAGCGGCCAAACGGCGCGTGTTCGGCAAGGTTGGCATCGATATGATTGCGGGACCTTCAGAGATTTTGGTGATCGCAGATAAGGACAACGATCCGGACTGGATCGCCCTCGATCTGCTCAGCCAGGCGGAACATGACGAAAGCGCTCAGTCGATCCTGATCACGGATGATGCCGCCTTTGGTCAGGCCGTCGCTCAGGCGGTTAAAAAACGACTGGAAACCTTGCAGCGGCGTGAGATCGCGGGGGCCAGTTGGCGGGATTTTGGGGCTGTTATTACCGTACGCGATTTGAATGAGGCTGCGGCCCTGTCAAACCGCATTGCGCCGGAACACCTTGAGCTTTGCGTGACAGACCCAGCGGCATTGAGTGAAAAGACCATCCATGCCGGCGCAATTTTTCTGGGGCAATACACGCCCGAAGCCATTGGCGACTATGTTGGTGGGCCCAACCATGTTCTGCCCACAGCACGCTCAGCGCGGTTCTCGTCGGGCCTGAGCGTGATGGACTTTCTCAAACGCACCACGCTCAGCCAGATGACGCCCGCAGCCTTGCGCGCCATCGGCCCGGCGGCTGAACAGCTTGCCCAATCGGAAAGCCTTGAGGCGCATGGGCTGTCTGTCAGCGCGCGTCTGAACCGAATGAATGGATGAGGTGACGCAAAGGCGCATTGAAAGCATAGCTTCGATGCGTTGCCGAACGATAAGGCTTGTTATAGGTCTGGGCAGACGACAAGGATTGTGACCGTAAAGATGACCCGTATTTCGCATATCGAACTGGATGACCGTAACCTGCCCCCGCCGACCCCAGAGATCGAGCAGGAGCGCAAGGTTGCCATCTACGATCTGCTGGAAGACAACAGCTTTGCGTTGCCCGCGCGCGACGACCGTACAGTTCCGGATGGGCCTTACCATCTGCAATTGTCGATCCGCGACAAGCGGCTGGTTTTTGATATCGCCACTGAAAGCAGCGAGAAAGCAGCCGAGTTCCACTTGTCGCTTGGGCCCTTTCGACAGGTGGTCAAAGACTACTTCCAGATCTGCGAAAGCTATTTCAACGCGGTGAAGACCTTGCCACCCAGCCAGATCGAAACGATCGACATGGCGCGCCGAGGTATCCACAACGAAGGCAGCCGCGTTTTGCAGGAACGGCTTGAGGGTAAGGCCGATGTGGACACCGATACCGCCCGCCGCCTGTTCACGCTGATCTGCGTGCTGCATTTCGGGGGGTAACGCGTGAAGCCTCTGCCGCAGTCGGTCCTGTTCTGTTGCGACCACAACTCGGTTCGGTCTCCGATGGCCGAAGGCATCATGAAGAAGTTCTATGGCACCGGCACATACGTGCAATCCGCTGGGGTCTACAATGATCTGGAAATCGACGGATTCTGTATCTCGGTCTGCCATGAGATCGACGTTGAGCTATCGCGCCATCGCTCGCGGTCGTTTGATGAGATGCAGGAGTGGGGTGATGACCTCAGTTCATTTGATCTGATTGTCGCGCTGTCGCCCGCAAGCCAGCGCAAAGCACTGGAACTAACGCGTGTTTTTCATCTGGATGTCGATTATTGGCCAATAATGGACCCTACCGGGATGGGTGAGACGCGCGAAACCAAGCTACACCACTACCGACAGACCCGCGACCAGATCATCAAACATCTGAAGGACCGCTGGGGCGAACCTACGGAGTGACCCATGAACCAGACCGTCAAAACCTATTTCGATGCCTTCAACGCCGGTGATGTCGATGGCATGCTGACTTGCCTGTCCGATGATGTGGCCCATCACGTGAACGAAGGCCAAATCCGTGTGGGCAAAGAAAAGTTTGCTGCGTTCTGCGCCCATATGAATCGCTGCTACAAGGAAAACCTGACCGACATCGTGGTGTTCGAGGCTGAAGGCGGCACCCGAGCGGCGGCGGAGTTCATCGTCAATGGCACTTATCTGGAAACTGACGAGGGGTTGCCGGATGCTCATGGTCAGACCTACCGCCTGCCCGCTGGGTCGTTCTTTGATCTGAAAGACGGGAAAATTACCCGAGTGACCACGTTCTATAACCTCGCAGATTGGACCAAACAGGTTTCGAATGGCTAAGGTCACTGCGGTTCGCGCCCTGACCGGAGCAGCGCTGGAGGCTGCTTTGGACGATGTGGCGTGTCTGCGGATCGAGGTATTTCGGGCATGGCCTTATCTGTATGACGGCGATTTGGAGTACGAGCGGTCGTATCTGCAGTCATACCGCGATAGCGCCAAGGCTATCGTAGTTGGCGCGTTTGATGGTGATCGTCTGATCGGGGCTTCGACCGGTGCGCCACTTGAGGACCACGCCGGCGATTTTGCGGCGGCCTTCGAGGGGACGGGGCTGGACCTGTCGCAGATCTTTTATTGCGCGGAATCTGTGCTTCTCGCGGACTATCGCGGGCAGGGCGTCGGCCATAAGTTCTTTGACTTGCGCGAAGCCCACGCCCGTGGCCTGGCTTTCACCAAATCCGCCTTTTGTGGGGTTCAACGCCCGGCAGATCACCCCATGCAACCGGTGCATTATCGACCGCTGGATGCTTTCTGGTATGCACGAGGATACGTACCTGTTCCGGGCGTCATCGCGCAGTTTTCTTGGAAGGATATCGGGCAAGAGAGCGAAACGCTGAAGCCGCTGCAGTTCTGGATGCGGGATTTTTAACCCTTCTGTTGATCCGGCAAAGAGCCACCCGGAAAACCCGGGCCAAAGTTTGCGAACCAGAAAAAACCGGCACCTAGGCGCTGTGGGCCAGCCGGTTGATACCCTGTTCGGTGAGCGACTTTGTAAGGAGATCGTTGGGGACCTCCTGAACGGCGATCCCATCGCGCACCGCAATCGCTGCGGCAGTCCCCGTTGCCTGCCCCATGGCAATGCACTGGGGCATGCCGCGTACCGAGGCAAAGGCTGATGGATCTGCAGACAGAATTCTTCCGGCAAACATCAGGTTGCTGATCTTTGCGGGGATCAAAGACCGGAACGGGATCGTGTAGTATTCGCCAGCCATGATCGCGGCATCATGCGTCATATCCCCTTCGGCGCGCATCACGTCATCAATCGGGTTGTCACAGGCAACGATCCCATCATTGAACTTGGTCGCTCGCGCAAGGTCTTCGCCCTTATTCTGTCACCTTCCATATTGGGTTTAATGGCAATGGCACCCAGCCTGATTTGTACACCCGCCTCTTCAAGCATCTCAAACATGGTGAGGGTCGCCAGGTCGTGGTCATACACAATTTCAGGGCCGAAGTTTTCCAAGGTACATGCGCGTTTTTCGGCGGCCGGTGGGTCCATTTCCACAAGGCGACAGGTCAATTCTTCGATCAGGCCGCCGATGATTTGATCCATCGGATAACCGCCACCCCAAGGCATGCCGGGACAAAATGCCATGACGCCACCGATCTTGGTGGTGGCTTCCAAGAGGGTAACCCGCAGCCCTTGACGCCCTGCAGCGACGGCTGCCCCAAAGCCAGCGGTTCCGCCACCAATGACGAGAACATCTGTAAGCTCTTGTTTTGCATTCATTTTGCGGACTTCCTTGGCTGAACCTGCTCAGGAACACTTGTCACGCAAGCTGACTACGTCAACTTGGTATGCGACGGCAGCCGGGTGAAATGCGTCGCGTGTCCGGAAAGCCCGGGCTTTTCCGATTGAAAGCTTTTGCAGATGCCGCACAGCGGGCAAAAACAGATGATCTGTACAGTAAGCAACCTCCTCATTTAGGGTTCTGCCAAACTAATTCGGGGAAATTTGAAATGAAAGTCGCGACCGCCGCCTATAACCTTGAATGGCTCGATAGCTGGGCGCAATACGAGGATAAGCTGGACCGCTGGATATCGGAGGCCGCAGGGCAGGGCGCAGAACTTCTGGTTTTTCCAGAATATGGCGCGATGGAGCTGTCTACCTTGGATGGCGCGGATGTGGCCGGTGACCTCGAACGGTCAATTCTCGCGGTCTCGGACCGGATGCAAGACGTGCAGGCCCTGCATCAACGTCTCTCTCAGGCTTATGATACATACATCCTGGGCGCGTCAGCCCCGGTTTTGAGTGGTGCAGGTCGCCCCGTGAACCGCGCGCTTCTTTATGCGCCAAACGGTCGGCAGGATCATCAGGACAAACAAATCATGACCCGCTTTGAGCGCGAAGACTGGGACATCGCCCCTGGTGGACCGCTCAAACTATTCGATACCGCGCTAGGCAAGATCGGCATACTGATCTGCTATGACAGTGAGTTTCCTTTGCTCGGCCGCGCCCTGAATGAAGCGGATATTTTACTAGTCCCGTCCTGCACCGAGGCGCTTTCAGGCTATTGGCGGGTTCGCATCGGGGCAATGTCGCGTGCATTGGAAAACCAATGCGTGACAGTGATGTCCTCGTTGGTTGGCAGCAATGACTGGTCCGAAGCAGTGGATATGAATACCGGCACAGGCGGCATCTTCGGCCCGCCCGACAAGGGGTTTCCGCAGACCGGCGTACTGGCCGAGGGTACTCTGAACCAGCCCGGCTGGACCTACGCCGACATTGATCTAACCGCTATTGCCAACGTCCGCGACGATGGGCATGTCCTAAATCGCGCGCATTGGGACGAGCAAAACCCCCGAGTCGAAACGGTCACAATCTCAACGCTTTAGTGATTCTGGCCTTGAAATAAGGCCGAAATAGGCTCATTTAGGCGCACATCCTCGCAGATTCTGCGAGTGCAACCTAACGATGGAGACAACATGGCCAAGGAAGATACGCTCGAATTTCCCGGTGTCGTGAAGGAACTCCTGCCTAATGCGACGTTTCGGGTCGAGCTGGAAAACGGCCATGAGATCATCGCACATACGGCAGGCAAGATGCGCAAGAACCGCATCCGTGTTCTGGCTGGCGACAAGGTGCAGGTCGAGATGACCCCTTATGATCTGACCAAGGGTCGGATCAACTATCGCTTCAAGTAACGCCCTCCCCAATGGCGTTTATTCTTGGATCGGGCAGCCCAAGGCGGCTGGACCTGCTGGCGCAGCTTGGCGTGCAGCCCGATGCTGTCCGGCCCCCGGATATCGATGAAGCGCCGCATAAGGGGGAGTTGCCCGTTCCCTATTGCAATCGCATCGCTCGGGAAAAGGTCAACGCTGTTGAGGCGGGCGATGATGATATCGTGCTGTGCGCGGATACCACCGTTGCTTTGGGCCGCCGCATCTTGGGCAAGCCCGAGGACGCCGGCGAGGCGGCGGCGTTTTTATATGCCCTGTCCGGTCGACGCCACCGTGTGGTCACGTCAGTTGCAGTACGGCGCGGGGATCGCATTCTGCAGCGCGACGTGGTTTCGCAGGTTTGCCTGAAACGACTGTCAGATGTCGAGGTCAACGCCTATCTTGAGACCGGCGATTGGCAAGGCAAAGCTGGCGCGTATGCCATTCAGGGGCCTGCAGGTGCATTCATCCCGTGGATTTCCGGCTCGTTCACCGGCATCGTCGGCCTGCCTCTGGCAGAGACGTCGGGCATGTTGCAAGCTATCGGATATCCGCTTTATCGAGGAACGCCATGAAGGGTCGCACGATTGTTCTGGACCATATCGAAGGCCGCGAAGCTGCGGCCTTGATGGTGGATGGTAAGCTGGATGACTTTCTGATCGCAGGGGATGTCCCACCACCCGGTACGATCTACCGGGCCAGAGCGGATCGCCCTGTCAAAGGGCAGGGTGGTATGTTCCTGACGACCCCCGATGGCCCTGCTTTTCTACGACAGGCAAAAGGGCTGGCCCCGGGCGCTTTGCTGCTGGCTCAGGTCACGGGATATGCGGAAGAAGGCAAGGCGCTTCCGGTTACCGATCGGGTTTTGTTCAAAAGCCGATATGCGATTGTCACACCGGATGCGCCGGGCTTGAACATCTCGCGCAGCATTCGCGATGAAGACGAGCGGGACCGGCTGCTGGAAATCGCCCATGGGGAAATGGGTGACAGCCCTTACGGCCTGATCCTACGTTCCTGTTGTGCTGGGGCGCAGGCAGAGGAGATCGTTGAGGACATTAACGCGATGCTGGCGCAGGCTGAGCAGATTCTGGATGATCCGGGCACTGCCCCCGAAACTCTCAGCGAAGGGGACAGCCCCCATGTGCTGGCTTGGCGGGATTGGACCGACCCGGCGGACGTTTTCACCGAACCCGGAGGCTTTGAAACCCACGGCGTTCTCGATGCGCTCGACCTCGCGCGGGGCATTCAGGAGCCGTTAGCAGGCGGAGGTTACCTTTTTATCGAACCGACGCGGGCTTTGGTCGCGGTAGACGTCAATACGGGTGCGGACACATCGCTGGCGGCTGGCACGAAGGCAAACTTTGCCTGCGCCAAACAGTTGGCCCGCGCATTGCGAGTACGGGGTCTGGGTGGACAGATAACGCTGGACCTTGCCCCAATGCCCAAAAAAGATCGTCGGGGTTTTGAACAAGTCCTGCGCACCGCTTTCCGGCATGACCCGGTGGAAACAACACTGGCTGGCTGGACGCCGTTGGGCCATTTCGAGTTGCAACGCAAACGTGGGCGTATCCCCTTGAAAGAGGTTCTGAAATGAGCTGTCCAATCTGCGGGGAAGACACGGTCGTCAAGTTTCGCCCATTCTGTTCAAAGCGCTGTGCAGATATCGATCTTGCCAAATGGCTGAACGGCTCCTATGCCGTGCCATCGCAACGGGAAGAGGATGTTGATATGGACGATCCGGGCCAAGACGAGATCGGGCAGCGACCACACTGAAAAAATGTAAAAAAGCCTCTGGACAGTCCCTGACGCAAGTCATAGAACGCCTCCACCCAACGGCAAGCGCCGTTCCCGTGCCCGGGTAGCTCAGGGGTAGAGCAGTGGATTGAAAATCCTCGTGTCGGTGGTTCGATTCCGCCCCCGGGCACCATTTAAACATATGAAAAATATTAGTTTTCTAGTCATGCGGCTGGTTATCCTTGCCTGGGTTTGACAGTTTTTCTTGTGGGTTTGACAGTTTCGCTTTCTGAGCGCGTCGCTCATATTCTTCTTCCCATACCTGCATCGTCTTTCGGTTCTTGCGAGCCAGTGCGGCGTTCTTAGAATAGTGTAGGCCCATGACTTTTGAATCCTGTGCCAGCAGATCGGAAATCTCACGTTCGTCCTGCCCGGCCTCTCTGAGCCAAGTTGCCATCGTGTGGCGAAGACCTTTTGGGGTTAGTCCTGGAGCGATCACGTTAGCCCTTTCAAGCTTCCTGCGAAGCCTCTGCCATCCACTGGCAAAGCCGTCGTAGGTCCACGATGTCCCTTTCGTGCTGGCAAGAAGTGTTTCTGCGTCGTGCGCTGGTGCTTTGGCCAGTTCGGCTTCTAATACGGTGCTGATTGGAACCGCGGCACCAACATTGGTTTTGTTTCGGCCTTTCCAGATTACTCCGTCGATTACCTGATCTTTCCGAAATTCCAATGCGTCTGAAGGATCTTGCCCTGTGCAGAAAATCATTGCCAACGCCGCTCGTAACTGAGGGGTAGCCGCTTCGAGTACTGTTTGCACCTCCTCGAAATTCCATGTCCTGTAGGCTTCAGGAGTGTCCTTCGGGCGCGGCTTCTTTATGACTCCCTCAGCGAAGTTCTTGGAAATTAACCCTTTGGGAATGCAAAACTTAAAAACTTGAATGAGAAAGTTGCGAACACGATTTGCTTTGTCCCAGCTATACTTCTTGGCCAGTTTGTCATGGATGGCAGCAAGCAAAGGTGTGTCAATGGATGACACAGGCGTGTCTAATATAGGTTGCAACACATCAGCGCACATTCGATATTCACGTTTGGTGGCTTTTGACCTCTCTAGAAAGTGATCCTCTGCAAAATATACCGAAATAAGTCCTCCCAATGTTCCAGGCTTCGGCTGCTGCTGCTTGAGCGCTTCCGACGCCGCTAAAATTTGGGCACATTCTGAAAAAAACTCGGCCGATCCGATAGGTGACTTTTCTAAGTCTACTTTTTGGCCGGCGCTACGATGGTAGCACCTAATCCGACCATGCCTATCGTGGAAGATTTTGAAGCCTTTTACTCGTACAAGCGTCATCAAAGGCGGTCCAATATTTGATTTTGCGAACTTTGCTCAGTATCGATCTTTAAGTGATCAAGCCATTTGTCTAAGTCGCACCTGTCATACTGTCTGTATTTTGGTGGGATGAGAACCGGATTCACGGGACAGAGTGACTTGAAGTGTTTAAGTGGCAAACCACAATAATGCGCCGCTTCACTTGCGTTCATCATGCGTTTTTCAACTACATTGATGTTTAGACTAGTTGTCGCCAAGGTCTCTTCCTTTACAGCCAGTTAACGTGACCGAGCCGGCGCTTCTGGAGTCTGCCTTTATTGTGAACTGCCTGAGGTATTTCTCCCAAGCTCCTTCCGGGATCTTCGGGTTTCGCTTGCCCGGGGCAGTAAAAATATGTTCCAGCATTTCTTCGCGGATCAGATAGCGGATGTTGTTCACCGGCAATCCTATGCGGTCTGCCAGTTCTTTGGGTGTTTCCAGTGTTTTAGTCACAAATCACCTTTCAGTTGTTTTTTGAAGTAGAGTACTGCAATAGTGAACCAATGGTGACGAATAGCACCATAAGTGCACTTATGTGCATCAAAAGTAACCATAGGTGCACTCTTGTCAACAGCTTTGTCCGGGATTGGCCCTAGGCTTCGTGAAGTTCGCAAAAACTATGATTTGACTCAGCCAGTGATGGCTGCAGCGATCGACGTGTCTGACCGGACTTACAAGTATTACGAACAAGAGAAGCGTGACTTGCCAGCTGCGGCGGCTGTTGAGATTTGCGACCGATTTGGTGTGAGTCTCGTTTGGCTTTTGACTGGCCGAGGGAATCCAAACAAAAGTGATGATCCTGGATTGGCTGAAAGCTGTTCTTTGGCAGTTCTCGCTGAGCACCAATTGCGTGAATCCAATCTTGCAGTCGAAAAGCTGTCCAAGATCATTGGTTTTGTTGCTGAACAAGCAGCGCAGTCCGGTGAGGAACCTGTTGGACTGGCTAAGAAATACTTCGATACACTTTAAATGGGCAGTATGGGCGTGAATAACATTTATCCTAAACGTGAAATCACAAATAGAGAACTAGAGCTAAGTGACCGCCTGAAGCTCAATAGAGCGCGATTGGTCTGTTTCGTGGGGTTGATTCTTGCACTCGTCGGGGCAGCTGGTATCGTGGCATCCGCGAGCCAAACCTCCTGGGATCATGCACACTCTTTCTACACGGCGTTAGTTGTCACGGGACCGATTGCAATTTGGTCTGGCGTCAGGGTATTTCGTCAAATGATGAAAAAGTACCTAAGACCCTTTTCTTTGATTGTCTAAATCCTTCCAAATCATCCTTGATTACCTCAGAAACGGACCATGCAACTCAGGATAATTTATCCGGAATGGCAAGGCTGGCATAAGTTTTCGTATTGGGTTACCTGGAGCGTAGAGGACGGAACGCCCCACCGCATCGCCCTCAATCGCAAAACGGGTGTTTTCCTTGTGAGCGTTCCACTGATTAATGCCCATTTCGAGTAGTGGCCAATCGTCCGGCACGCGGCGAAATCTGACTGTGAGCCCACTTTGACCGATGCTGCGACGATCCTGAACGTCGGCTTTCGCAATAAAGAGGAGCTTGGGGCAAAGTGCTGTGTCCAATCCTATGCCGCCTAAATTTCCTTCAAAGCCGTCGCCGACTTTTCAAAGCATTGCCAGTATAAACATTCCCGCGATTGCTAAAGCGACAACGATGTCCGGTGCCTTAAACGCAACGATATGAGTATGGAGCCATTCCCGTTCTTGTTGCTTCTGAAAGCGTGCACAGACGTGCGGATGTTTATCGCACCAGGTTCTATTAGACATCTTGTTCTCCAATTCAGATTGGGAGGGCAGCATTGCCCTCCCTTAAGTGATCCGTTTCGATCAGCTTAGCTTTGAACAAAGCTGAGTAGATCGGGGTTCACCAGATCAGGGTGCGTGGCGAAAAAGCCGTGCGACAGGCCCTCGTAAACCTTCAGAGTTCCATTCGGCAGAAGCTTGACCGCCTTCTCAGCGGAGTTCGCGATTGGCACCACTTGGTCATCGTCGCCATGAAGCACCAATGTCGGTACATTCATCGCTTTCAGGTCCTCGGTCTGGTCTGTTTCGGAGAAAACAGCGATACACTGGTAATGTGCGGATGCGCTGCCCATCATGCCCTGACGCCACCAGTTGTTGATCAGACCTTGGCTGACTTCGGCACCGTCACGGTTGAAGCCATAGAAAGGACCTGACGGAACGTCGAGGAAGAACTGCGCGCGGTTGGCAGCCAGTCCTGCTCGCAACCCGTCAAATACCTCAATCGGAACACCGTCCGGGTTGGCGTCGGTCTGCAGCATCAGGGGTGGGATGGCCCCCAGAAGTGCCGCCTTGGCGACACGGCCCGGCTCCGCTTTGGCCACGTAAGCCGCGACTTCACCGCCGCCTGTCGAGTGGCCAATATGGATAGCGTTTTGCAGATCAAGCGCTGCCGCAAGATCGACAACGTCATTTGAATAGGTCGCCATATCATGGCCAAGGTCCGTCTGATCAGACCTTCCGTGCCCACGCCGGTCGTGTGCGATCACGCGGTAACCGTTGGCAAGGAAGAACAACATCTGGTTGTCCCAGTCATCGCCGCTCAGCGGCCAGCCGTGGTGGAAGACGATGGGCTGCGCATCACGTGGCCCCCAGTCTTTGTAGAAAATCTTGGTACCGTCGCGTGTTTCTATAGTGGACATGATTATGTCTCCTTCTTGCTGAGTAAGAGTTTGAGCCGCAAGCGCGGCAGGCATTGCGGCGAGCAACGCGGTGGCTGCACCCGCCTGCAAAACGGCGCGTCTGGTGAGTTCGTTTTGGGTCATGGTCATTGGCTCCTCGTTGCTTGTTCGATGACGCCAATGTTGCAATTTGGAGGGTTATCTACGATTGTCACAAATGACAAAAACAGGTTCAAAAGTGACAGGCATGAAAAGAGACTGGATTTGCGAGATTGGCCTGTTGATTTACCCCGACTGCCAATTGTCCGCGATTTACGGCCTGACCGATCTGTTCCGGATTGCGGGCGAATGGGCAGATAGCGACGATCCGCGACAGGTTCGGGTCACGCATTGGCGCGCCGAGGACGACGGAGAGCCCATGTGCGACTGGGATACTCATCCGAGCCGGGCACATCACTTGGATTATGTGATCGCGCCGCCCAGCATTGTCATGCCGGATAAAATGCGGCCCATGCCACAAGAGGCTGAGTGGCTTCGCTCACAACACAAAGAGGGCAGTCGCGTTTGCTCGATCTGTGCTGGAGCCTTCGTTCTGGCCGAAAGCGGGTTGCTGAAAGGAAGACGTGTGACAACGCATTGGGCTTTCGCTAAACACCTTGCAGAAAGCTACCAGGAAATTGAGGTCGCCGACCGGAATTTGGTGCTGGACGACGGTGATGTCATATCAGCCGGCGGTATCCTTGCCTGGACCGATCTTGGCTTGACCCTTGTCGAACGCCTCTTTGGACGGAGCACGATGCTCTCAACGGCACGGTTTCTTGTCATTCAGCCGCCGCGGGCCACACAGCTTCCCTTCACTGAGTTTATCCCGGATTTTGACCATGGAGACGAGGCGATCTTGCGGGTCCAACACCATATCCACGCTGAACTAACTGCATCCCTAAACCTCGACGATCTCTCCGATCTTGCACACCTAGGAAAACGTACCTTCATGCGCCGTTTTGCCAAAGCGACGTCGCTCAACCCCACAGAGTACATCCAACAGGCTCGTGTTGCCAAAGCCCGAGGTATTCTGGAACTGACGACCCGTCCCTTGGATCAGGTAGCGTGGGAGGTAGGGTACAAGGACCCTTCTGCCTTCAGCAAGATTTTCCAGCGTATCTCTGGAATTTCCGCCTCAGAGTATCGGCACCAATTTGGTGTCTAGACAACGTTGCTGTAGACGTCAGCAAGCACAACTGAAGCAGTCTTTGGCGCAAGTGCAGCGAATTGGCGCTTCGTCCGCTCAACAGAAGTTTAGTAGTATTTTGTGTATGTCGGTTTCATTGCCTATACCTGACATTTCAATTGCGTTCGGCAACGGTGGTTGCGCCCTCCCGCAACCAGTGTCGGAAAAACATCATAACACCCCGTTCAGACCTCAATTGATCCCCCCGATCAATTGCCTAACGTCTTCAACTCGTCAGACCCATAACCTGAAGGCCAGAGGTTCAAACCCTCTCCCGCAACCAACGCCTCGAACCCATCTGGGTGGAAGTCAGACAAGTCCTCGTTCAGCGAGGACCTGCTGCGTTTTGAGGCTATCAATAGAATTCCTGCCAAATCGCCAACTAGATCGATCTGTGGCTGACCAACCCGCTCGTCAGGGGACAGCACAATGCGATCCACAAGAGCTCTGACAAGCTCAGAAGCTTACTCACGATGGTGCTCGTCATTCAGTGAGGCGATCCCCGCAACCAAATTCCAACAGCCCGTTCGATCTAAAAACAGTCCACCGAACTGTTCGCTTAACGATCAAACGTACAGGGCTTGTCTGCACGTTGAGCGTAAAGACTCGACTCCGGAAAAAGGGAAATTTAAAAAGAACAAATATAGAACATTTGGTGCCTGACATGTTCGACGAGATGCAACGCCGCATCATTTCATTGTGGTTTCCCCGGTTGGCGACTGACCGGGTTTTGCGCCAGTGCCCGATGGACGGACCTTTTGTTCTGACCCTCAAGCAGCGGAATGCCAATCGCATTTACTGCATGAATGTCGCGGCGGCAGAGCAAGGGCTGCATCAGGGTATGGCGTATGCGGATGCGCGGGCTTTTTGTCCGACCCTGCAAAGCGGTATGGCTGATCCTCAATCAGACTTGCGCTTTCTACATATCCTGCGCCGATGGGCGACGCGATATTGCCCTTGGGTGGGGCTGGAAGGTTGCGATGGGCTGGTGCTGGATATCACCGGGTCGGCGCATCTGTTTGGCGGTGAGGCAGCGATGCTGGCTGATATGCGCGGGCGGCTTGCACGGGCAGGGCTGTCGGTGCAGATCGGGGTCGGCGACACGCGCGGTGCGGCCTGGGCGCTGGCTCACTACGGTGAGGGGCAGGCACCTGTCGGCGATATGCTGCGGGCTTTGACCTTATTGCCGGTGGCAGCTTTGCGGCTGGAGGATAAGATAACTCTTGATCTGCAACGCATGGGATTGCGTACAATCGGCGCGTTGGCCGCAGCCCCGCGTGCACCACTGGCGCGGCGCTTTGGGGCCGGGGTACTGCTCCGGCTGGATCAGGCCTTAGGGGCTCAACCGGAAGAAATTACCCCGCTGGCCGATCCGCCCCATTATGCCGTGCGCATGACCCTGCCAGAGCCGATCGGGTTGCTGGCTGATGTTATGGCGGGGGCTGAACGGCTGTTGGTACAGCTATGCGCCAAGCTAAAGGCGCAAGAGATGGGCGCGCGCAGGCTGTGCATGACATTGCGCCGGGTGGATCAGGAGCATCAGCAGGTTGAACTGCGTCTGGCCCGGCCCTTGCGTGATCCTCATCGTATCCTACCGCTGTTCGAGCGCGGGCTGGGGGAAATCGATGCGGGGTTTGGCATCGACCAACTGAGGTTGGAGGCTGTGGAGGTCGAAGATCTGCCCGTGCAACAGCTCAGCCATGCTGCGGGGTGGGGGCAGGGTCAGCTGGAGGACCTGATCACCCGGCTGGGCACGCGGGTTGGGTTGGAGAATATTCAGCGGTTTTTACCGGCTGACAGCCACATCCCCGAACGTAGCTTCATCATTGCATCAGCCGCCTATTGTGAAGCCTCAAGGGGGTGGAGCAGCCAGCATCCGCGCCCTCTTTGCCTGTTCCCGCCCGAGCCGATTGCAGCAACGGGTCCACAGCCGCCCAGGCGTTTCCGCTGGCGGCGCATGTCGTTGACAGCAAGCCGCGCGACTGGACCAGAGCGCATTGCCCCTGAATGGTGGTTGGCCGACGAAAATTGGCGCTCTGGCCTACGCGATTACTGGCGGGTGGAAACCCTGCAGGGGCGCAGGCTCTGGCTGTTTTACACACCGCAGAATCCAGGTTGGTTTGTGCAGGGAGAGTTCGCATGATCGAAGTGAACCGCACCCACCGTCCGGTAGAAGCCTTTCGCCGTGATATGCTGGAGGCCCATGCGCAGGGCGCCGGGTATGCCGAACTATGCGTCACCACGAATTTCACTTTTCTGACCGGGGCGTCACATCCCGAAGAACTGGTGCTGCGCGCGGCTGAACTGGGGCTGTCCGCGATTGCTGTAACGGATCACAACTCGCTGGCTGGTGTTGTACGCGCGTGGTCGGCACTGAAAGAGTTGAAGCGGCAGACAGGACAGCCGTTGCAGATTCAGTCTGAGCAATGTGTGGATTCATCGTCACGGCAGGAGGTTGGCCACAGGCAAGCCCTTGCCCGGCCAGATTGCCCAACATTGCCTAAGCTGATTGCCGGCTGTCGGCTGGTGCTACGCGACAGTTCATTGGACTGGGTGGTGCTGCCCTGTGATCTGGCAGCTTACAAGCGGCTCAGCCGATTGCTGACCTTGGGCAAGCGACGCGCGGACAAAGGGAACTGCGAGCTGTATACGCATGATCTGCTGGCAGCGTGCAAGGGCATGATGCTGATTGCGCTGCCTCAGAGCAGCTTGCAGAAGGCCGCAGCGGATATACAGACCATGCGGCGGCATTTTCCCAATCATGTCTTTCTGGGTGCGGTGCCACGCTATGATGGTAGCGATCAGGCCTATCTGGCCGAATGCGCCCGGCTGGCGCAAAGAACCTGCGCGCCGATGGTGGCGGTGGGGGATGTGGTGATGCACCGGGCCAGCCGCAGACAATTGGCCGATGTGCTGACCTGTATGCGCGAACATATTACGATTGATCAGATAGGAACGCGCGCCTTGCGCAATGGGGAACGGCGGCTGAAGGCAGGCACCGATATGGCGCGTGTCTTTCGGGATCATCCTGCCGCGCTGCACCGCACATTGGAGATTGCAAGCCGCTGCAGCTTTGACCTGAGCGAATTGTCCTATGAGTACCCGGATGAGATCGCAACGGACGAGCCACCTCAAACCCGGTTGGAACGGTTGGCGCGTGAAGGGTTAAAACGCCGCTATCCTGACGGGCCGCCCGATAGGGTGGTCGAGTTGATGCACAAGGAACTGGCGGTGGTCGCGGACCTCCGGTTCCCAGCATATTTCCTGACCGTACATGACATTGTGCAGTTTGCCCGCTCACAAGGCATTCTTTGTCAGGGGCGCGGGTCGGCAGCCAATTCGGTGCTGTGTTACCTCTTGGAGATTACAGATGTCCCTCCGGGTCAGATTGCCATGGTTTTTGAACGGTTTGTGTCAAAATACCGAGGTGAGCCGCCGGATATTGACGTCGATTTCGAACATGAGCGGCGCGAAGAAGTGATCCAATGGGTCTATGAAAAATACGGCCGCCACCGTGCTGGCCTATGCGCCACCGTCATCCATTTCCGCACCCGCGCGGCGATCCGCGAGGTCGGCAAGGTGATGGGGTTGTCGCAGGATGTGACCGCAGGGCTATCCGGTCAGATCTGGGGCATGACCAATGGCGGCGTTGACCTGGACCGTGTGCGAGAGTTGGGGCTGGACCCTGACGACCGTCGCCTGATGCAAACCCTCCGCCTGATAGGTGAGATCATTGGTTTTCCGCGTCATCTTTCCCAGCATGTCGGCGGTTTCGTGATCACCAAGGGGCGTCTGGATGAGCTGTGCCCGATTGAGAATGCCGCGATGGAGGATCGCACCGTCATCTGTTGGGACAAGGATGACATTGATGCGCTCAACATACTGAAGGTCGATGTTCTGGGGCTGGGTATGCTCAGCTGTTTGCGTAAATCTTTTGATCTTTTGCAAGCGCATGAGGGTGAGGATCTGAGCATCGCCAAGGTGCCGCAGGGCGACACGGCCACCTATGACATGCTCTGCCGCGCGGATGCGGTCGGCGTTTTTCAGGTCGAAAGCCGGGCGCAAATGAACTTTCTGCCTCGGATGCGACCGCGCGAGTTTTATGATCTGGTGATTGAAGTTGCCATTGTCCGCCCCGGACCCATTCAAGGGGATATGGTGCAACCCTATATCCGGCGGCGCAACGGGAAAGAGAAACCGGAACCTTTTGGTCCAGAACTGGAACAGGTGACAGCACGCACGTTAGGGGTGCCCCTGTTTCAGGAACAGGCGATGCAAATCGCGGTGGTCGGGGCAGGCTTCACAGCGGAAGAGGCCGACCATTTGCGCCGTTCTCTGGCGTCGTTTCGGCGGATGGGCACGATCGGCACATTCCGGGACAAATTCATCAAGGGGATGCTGAATAAAGGCTATGACATTGAGGTGGCCGAGCGCTGTTTCTCTCAGATCGAAGGCTTTGCCGATTATGGGTTTCCCGAAAGTCACGCGGCCGCCTTTGCCATGCTGGCCTATGTTTCGGCCTGGCTGAAATGTCATCACCCGGCGATCTTTGCCTGTGCGTTGTTGAATTCTCAGCCCATGGGGTTTTATGCCCCTGCCCAGATCGTGCGCGACGCGCGTGAGCATGGGGTCGAGGTGCGGCCCATCTGCGTCAATCATTCGGAATGGGACAATATTCTGGAACGCCGCCCCGATGGCGCGCTGGCCCTGCGGCTGGGGTTCCGTCAGATCAAGGGGTTCAGGGAGGAAGATGCAGGCTGGGTCGTGGCCGCGCGGGGCAATGGCTACCCGGACCCCGAGGCGCTTTGGCTGCGTGCCGGGCTTCGTCCAGATGTGTTGACGCGGTTGGCCGAGGCGGATGCCTTTTCGGATATGGGTCTGACCCGGCGCGATGCGCTCTGGCAGGTCAAGGCGATTCAAAGCCCGAAACCTCTGCCGTTGTTCAACGATCCAATTGACGGGGAAATGGTTCACGAACCGCAGGTCAATCTGCCGGTCATGCAACTGGGGGAAGAGGTGGTCGAGGATTATGTCTCAACCCGTCTGACCCTGCGGGCGCATCCTATGGAACTTCTGCGCCCCGCATTGCCGGGATTGGTCACACATGCCTCTTTGCAACAGGTACCGCTGGGGCGGTACAACGTGTGTGGCCTGGTCATCACCCGCCAGCGGCCTGGCACGGCCTCGGGCGTTATTTTCCTGACGTTGGAGGATGAGACCGGGGTCAGCAACGTGGTGGTCTGGCCCAAGGTCTATGACCGGTTCCGTCGTATTGTGATGGGAGGGCGCTTGTTGCGGGTGACAGGGTATCTGCAACGCGAAGGGATCGTCGTGCACTTGATTGCGCAGGACATTCAGGATTTGTCACATAAGCTTTCCGAACTGGGGCATCCACAACCAGAAGCGCTGAGCACCGAAGCTGCCCGCACGGATGATACGCTCAAACAGTCCCGCTATCCCGCGCGGGCAATGCATCCGCGGGATCAAGCAAAGCGGTTGTTCCCAAGCCGGGATTTTCATTGAATGGCTGCCTGCAGCACCCAGCGATATAGCCCCCCCGATATTTCACGGGCTCGCTTGATACGATCCAAATTAGCAGTACAAAATCAGAATATAGATAAAATTGTTTCCAGATTGATGGTGTGCCATGATGTGTCAGGCGCTGTACATCGCTTTTTCTGCTGCACAGATAGGTGCAAGTGGTTTGCGGCAACGGTAAAAAAACGATGGATTTCCTGGTGCATGAGCTGGTGTGTAGAACAATCTCAGATTGAGCGCTGCAGTAGAATGGTGACGCGTGTTAACACTTGGTTAACTTGATCCTTGGAAAAGCGGGACACACTGGCTAGGATTAGGGCGTAACCAGTTAAAAGAAATTGTAGCCCGTGCCCAAAAATCAAAGCCTGTTGGCTCCGCTTCGCAAATCTAATCTTCTTCTGACCTCATCGATGGCGCTTGCCGTCGTCGGCTCTTATGGCCGCGTTGCATATGGTGGTAGTTGCACGCCGTCGGGTGGGGGAACCTATTCCTGCGCGGGTCCGGCATCCGGAGGTGACGCAACCATTACGCTGAACTCCGGCGCATCCCCTCTGACAATCACAACGCAGCCCGGGTTTGGGCACACGGTCTCTAGCGGGAATGGGCTCAATTTGCGCTCGACCGATAGCATTTCGTTTACAGATGCCAACAGCTCGATCATCACGGGATCGAATTTGGGGATTTACTCGCGCAATACGGGAACGGGCGCGATGACAATCACGGTCACAGGTGTTGTGACCGGGACAAACGGTACCGGGGTGTACGCGAATAACGCTGGAACGGCGACTGATATGACAATTTCTACCGTTGATACAAACGGCGGAAGTTTCGGCATCACTGCGCGTAATAATGGCACTGGCGCTTTGACGATCACGTCCACAGGAACGGCTTCAGGTAACACTCAAGACGGGATCAATGGAAGAAACGCGGGGACTGATCTAACGATTACCGCAGTTGACGTCAGTGGCGGACGCACTGGCATATTTGCGCAAAACACGGGCTCGGGCTCGATTGCGATCACCACGTCAGGTACTGTTACCGGCGGGACAGGCGCGGGCATTGCGACGCAGGCCGGTGCTGGCACAGCCGTCAATATCTCGCTGAATTCTGGCAGCACCGTCAGTGCCACATCCGGTAATGCGATCACCAATGACCAGTCTGACGCCACAGTGACCGTAAACGCGGGCGCGGCGCTCACCGGAGCCATAACCTTGGGCGATGGCAGTGACACGTTGGACTTCACCGGTGGAGATTTCAGTGGCGTAACCCTGTTTGACGGTGGCGATGACTCCTCCAGTGGGGACGGCTTTGTCGACACCCTGCGCTTTGGTAGCAGCGGCGCATTGGCTGGGGCAAACGTGACCAACTTCGAAGTGATCGAGATTACCAATAACTCGACGATCACACTGACCGACAACAACCTGATCGCCGGGGATGGCGGCGCCGGAACCGGGCTTACAATCCAGTCAGGCAGCAGTTTGCGCCTGAATACCGGAGCGACCAGTCTGACCGGGAACATCACCAATGGCGGTATGGTCTCGGCACAGAACGGAGCGGTGGGCGATATCATCACTGTCAGCGGTGACTTTGTTGGCACGGGTGGAACCATCCTGCTGGATGTCGAACTTGGCGGTGACGGGTCGGCCACGGATATGCTTCAGATCGCAGGCGACACCTCGGGCACAACCTTTGTGTCAGTCAACAATATCGGTGGTGCCGGGGCACAAACCATCAACGGGATTGAGATCATTCAGGTTGGCGGAGCATCAAATGGAAGCTTCACACTGAACGGAACGTCTCAGACAGCCAGCGGCGAACAAATCGTGGTTGCGGGCCCGTTTGGCTATCGGCTGGTTGAAACCAGCAGCGGAAATTTTGCACTGTCCAGCCTGGACGCCTCGGGTAACCCGATCCTCGTTGGATCTAGCATCGCATCATTCGAGGTTTTGCCGTCGGTTCTGCAATCGGTGAACCGTGTCCGCAGTTTCCAGGCGCGCACTGCCGCAAGAACTCCTGTTGCGCCGTCAGGGGACGCAACAAGACGGCGGGTTCGTGATTTTGGCACTGATGGCGATGTGTTGTCCTACCCCGATACCCCGGTCTGGCTGGAACTCACCGGTCGGCGTAGCGAAATCGCACCGGTTCGGTCAGACGCAGGGATCAACACGGTGCGGACGGATACCTATACGATTGCAGTCGGAGCAGATACGCTGCTGTCCGAATTCGCCAATGGGGCGCTCTATGGGGGGGTGGCGATCAGCTATGACGATGCCTCAAGCACTGTGCGGACCGATCAGGGCAGCAGTGAAATCGACACGACATCGCTGGGTCTGACCGTCAGCGCAACATGGTTGGACGCGCGCGGCTTTTATGTCGACACACAGCTGCAGTACAACAACAACTCCAGCGATGCGAGCGATCCTGCCACCGGGCTGGAGCAGAACGATATCGACTCGGACCAATACGCGGTTTCGGTTGAGGTTGGTCGCCCTTACGAGGTGAAGCCGGGCTTGGTACTGATCCCTCAGGCGCAACTGACCTATGCCTCGCTGGACGTGGATGACTTCACCGACAGTTCGGGTAACAACGTTGTTTTTGACGATGCCGACAGCGTTCTGGCGCGGCTGGGTCTGTCCGCAAACAAATGGTTTGCCAACAGTCGCGGTTCTGGCAGCTATTTTGGCATTGTGAACCTCTATCACGAGTTTGACCCGACCACCCGGATTTCGGCCGGTGGGATGGAGTTTAACGAGGAGATCGACGACACAGGTATTGAACTGGGCCTTGGCGCGCGTATGATCCTGAACGAACGTTACGAGCTTTCTGGTTCGCTGAACTACCTGACGGGTCTTGATGATCTTGGAGACAGCTACGAGCTGGAAGCCACACTCGGTTTGCAGGTTCGGTTCTGAATGATCAACATATCTAGGGTTCTGGCGTGGAGCGGGGCCGCCCTTGTCGCCGTGTCGGGCTTGGCCTCGGCTCAGACGACGGAAACAACATCCACGCAATATCAAAGCTGGACAGTGAACTGCACCGAAGAGGCTGATCAACGGCAATGTGCCATGAGCCAAAGCCTGAATTTGCAAAACCAGTCCGGCCTTTTGCTACGTATAGAACTGCGTAGAAACGCCGAAGGCGCGGCGTCGGGTATTGTGATCGTGCCATTTGGATTGGACATTACCAAAGGTATTTCACTGTCCATTGATGGTGGCCCCCGGTGGAATTTGCCAATGCGAACCTGTCAGAATTTCGGGTGCGTTGTTCCCATCACCCTTGGGGCGGGCATTGTGGATCAAATGAAGCAAAGCAACACGGTGCAGGTCTCGCTTTATACCTTAGAGGATGGTCAAACGCTTGAAGTGCCGGTGTCTCTGTCAGGTTTCACCGACGCATTTAATGCGCTGTGATTTGTTTTGCTGGCATCAATCAACTAGATACGGATCCCCTGAGACTTCTACAAAGTCCAACGTGTCTATGAGACGTGTGCAGAGACATTGGCCGGAAATCGGCTAGGGGAGTCACCAAGTTTACAGTTTGGGCGGCTTTGTAGACCTAGGGGCGCCCTAACAAGCTCGAACACTTCCCGGAGAGTGGCCCGTCCAGCTTTTGTAGGCATTGGTGAACGCAGCCTGATCAGAGTATCCAAGCGCAAAAGCGATCTCGGAAAGACTGAGTTTGGGATCATCAAGATACTGTTCTGCCAGCCGTTTTCGAATGTCCACCAGTAGCTGTTTGTAGGTTGTACCTTCCTTGGCAAGTTTGCGTCCAAGTGTACTGATGCTCATCCCCAGCGTCTTCGCAATGTCGTCTTGCGTGGGGGCACTAAAAGACAGTCGCGAGCTTATTTCGCCTTGGACCAAAGAGCTTGTTTCACCGATGACCGGCGCGAGATCCTTCATCAGAGTTTGCACATGTGTTTCAAGGTGCAAAAGCAATGCCGGGTCGGCGTCTCTGATCGGAATATCCACAATGGCCTTGTCAAACAGGATGCCTGGAACCCGTTGACTCTGTTTGACGTTGACTGACAAAGCATCAGAGATTTGCGTTTGCGTTTCTTCATTCAACTCATGCGGAAGACGTATCTCAATGACGGGTAAGGGCGTTTCAGCGGCAAGTTGAAGACTGGTCAGAAAAGCGGAAATTCGAAACTCATTATGTGCGCCATCGGCGCGCACCAGCTGGGATATGGAATCTACTTCCAAAAACATGCCATCGCGTTCCTCATAGAAGGAAAGCTTGGCAAACCCCCGTGCCAGGCGGGCGTAGTCGACAGCCTTTTCAATGGCTTCTCCAACCGTTGGAGAGTTCAGAACGACATAGCTGATCAGGGTTGTTTTTCTCGGGTTGAATGTTTGTCCAGCTGAAATCGCAAACAAAGGATCATCGGTTTCTTGGATAGCCAACTCCAAGAGCCTCATCTCATTCCGGACATCAACAAAATTTGGTGGCGTTTCATGAATATCGACCGGCAGGTTGGCTGATCGCAGAAGCGCCACGATATCTGAACCACGGTGCTCCAGCAGCTTGGCGATGTGATGGACGCCAAAACCCGGTACATTCCAGGATTGGCTGTCGGAGCTCACATTGTTTGCAGTCATGCTGACCTTATTCCAGAGGCTGAAGAGCCCTATCGAGTTGGGCCTTTTTCTATTGAAGTTAAGAATAAACAAGGTGCGAGAGCCAAGCCAAGCAGTATCGGCGCGACTTGACCGAAAATATCAAAAAGCTGAGCGCCACGCGCAATACCCAAAGCCGACGCGACCCTAGATTGGAGATGTAACAAACACACAAGGAGATCAAGAAATGCAACGCTTCAACACCATCACAAAACTTATTGCCACTCCAGCACTGGTCATTGCTCTGTCAGCCGGCGCCGCCATGGCAGGGCCAGGCCATAATTCCCTGTCAGCGCACCATTCCGGAACCGCAGCCCATCAAATGCACGTAACGTCATCTCACAGCGCAAATACATTTGGCCACACGATGGCGACCCCCGGCACTGTGACTGGCAATTTCATGACTCCGACGACAGACCTTTCGTCACTTGGATCGACGGCGCCTCAATCTGTCGGAGCAGAGCTCAACCAAGACGTTATTGACGAGAAAATGGACACGATAAACGAATATGAGCAACAGGAGAACATGGACATCACGCAAATGCTCGATATGGACGACATTTGGGAGACGGAGGCTACCACGATCAGTACCATTTCAAGCATCACACAGTCGCTCAAGTCTAAGTCAGAACGACTAAGTGTTTCGTGGCGCTATAGCACTTTCAGACCACACTGCAATGGGGCTGGGTGTTGAACCCAAGGTGCTCCGGGTTACTCCCGTGACCCGGAAACCGAAAAGCCATTCGGGATGCGTAGCCCCCGAGCGCTAGTATGAGACATATACAAGTTGACACTGGATTGCACGGTGAGCGGCCGATAGAAACAAGTTGAACCGCCGTTGGCATCCCTACAATCCGAGAACTGTTTTCGATATATATGTGTGTGAAAGCGGTCATTGATGCATTTGCGGGAAATGGCAAAGTTGTCCGCATTTCGCAAGTTCAGGCAGCCTTTGATTTTGCACTCGCAGCGAACGGCCTGTGTGGATGGCTCCTGCATAGCAAGACATTTTTTGAGCTGATACGAGCGTCTGTCAGATGCAGTCGTGTGTCCGGC